>NZ_JAQOTI010000003.1:0-259726 GCF_028401915.1 Delftia sp. DT-2 | reverse complement strand
ATCCGCGAGGCGCAGGTGTTTCGGCCTGCGCTGCGCGCGGCCTTCGTCATCAACCGGCGCGTGAGCACCACGGTGATCGGACGCGAAGCACGCGGCGCGCTGGCCGAGCAGCCGCTTCCTGCGCTGCGCGCGGAAGTGCATCAACGCATCGTGTTCGCCGACAGCGTGGCTGCTGGCCGGCTGGCACGCGAGACGGCGCCGGACAGCGTCGCCGCGCGCGAAATCACCGCACTGGTGGACGAACTGCTGCGGTGGCCGACATGAGCAGCCCCGCCAGCAAGCGCACGACAAAGCGCGTCGGCATCGGCGCGCGTCCGCCCGCGAATCCGCACGCCGAGGCGTGGATTCGCCAGGGCGACGCCGATGCGCTGGGCAAGGGCGACCTCTACACCGCACGCCTGACGCTCGACATCACGCCCGCAATGCGGGCGCGCATCAAGGTGTCGGCGTTCACGCAAGGCGTGACGGTGGCCGAACTGCTGCGCGGCCTGCTGGAGCGCGAGTTTCCAGAACAACGCAGGGAGAACACACCATGACCGCATCCGCTTCGTCTGCCCCCGCGCCTGTTGCCTTCGCGGCCACGGCTGCACCGTCGCCGCCACTCCTAGCACACGCGACGGGGCCAACATCAACGCCGCTAACGCGCGTTTCGCTGGCCTTCCTGGAGCACCGTTTCAAGCTCTACCTGCGCTTCGGCGAACCGGCGCGCACGCTGCGGCTCGACCGCTGGCGCAGTCTCGCCGTATTCATGCCGAATGCCATGTTCTGCCGCATTCGCTGGCAGTCCACCGACTACGGCACTGTTCGCTGGCAGCTCATGGTGATGCAGGCTTGCACGCCGCTGGACGCGGCGCAGCGCATCCCCGGTGTGCAGCCGGGCGCACGCCTGCTGCTGCACACCGAGGGCGAGAACCAGGTGCGCGCCGTGCTGGAGCGCATCGACGCCATCGAGGCGCTGGGGATCGCGCCATCCGCCGCTTCACCCGCGTACTGGCGCACGCTCGCCAACCGGCTCGCTGCGCGCCTGCCGCTGCCCGAATACACCGCCGAGCGGCACGCCGGATGGCTCATCGGGAGGGCGCTGCCATGACCGCCGTTTCGACTGTCGGCACCGCGCCGCGTCCTCGCTCACGCCTGCGCGCTCGCATCGTGCTCGCGTGCCTGTCTGCCTGCGGCCTCGCTGCGCTGGCCTGGGCGTCCTTCGTGCATCCGCTGCCGCGCATCATCTACAACCCGTCCGACAGCGTGGCGGTCGGCTGGTATCGCGTGGAACCGCTCCACCAGCGTACCGACTCGCTGCACCAGCCTTTGTCCGTTGGCAGCATCGTCTTGACCACGTTGCCGGCAGACACCGCCGCGCTGGCCGCGCAGCGCCGCTACCTGCCGGCGCGCGTGCCGCTGCTCAAGCGCGTGGGCGCCGTCGCGCCGCAAACGGTGTGCGTGTTTGATGCGCTGGTCTGGATCGACGGCGTGCCGGTGGCCGCCGTGCTGCCCGCCGACCGGCTGGGCCGTCCGCTGCCTTCCTGGCGGCAGTGCCGCCAGCTTCGGCCTGGCGAACTGTTCCTCTTGAGCGTGACCAACCCGGCGTCGTTCGACAGCCGGTATTTCGGGCCGGTCAGCGCATCCGCCGTGATCGGCGTCGCGCATCCGATCTGGCTGGAATCCCGCCCATGATGGCCGTCGATTCGCTGCACGTTGCCATGCATCTCATCGTGCCATCGGGCGTGTCGTCCTGCTGGTCGTCGCCGTGTCGTCGCGCGTGCAGTGCGGGTGCATTCGCACCGCACTTCGCGCTGTCTCCGGCGCAGCCGTCCAACGTGCAGGCGTCTTGCCTCGAACGCGCCCGGCCTGCGGCCGTATCCGCGTTCGCCGGCGCGCTGGCTGCTGGTGCAGCAGCGCCACCGGGCCGCGATTGCCGGGAGCGGATGCGGGAGGCAAATGCGGAAGGCAAGACAAAAGGGAGCGGCACCTGTCGGCCCGCAAAGCCAGTCTGCACGTGGGGTTGGCGCAGCACGGAGCGGCTTCGCCGCCGTGCCGCGTGGAGCGCGAGGCTCGCGCCAATGCTGGCATGTGCGTGTGCTTCGCACGAGAGGACACGCCAGAGCTTGCAGGGAGCGCAGCCATGACCGACCGCCGCGACGACGATTTCCGCATCCGCCCCAGCGCCCCGAAGAACCGGGGCCAGGGCTTCGTTTCCAAGGTGCTCAAGCAGGCAGGCAAGGCCAGCAGCGGCAAGTCGTCGGTGCGTCGTCCTGGCGCTGCCAGCGGCTCCGGGAGGGGCACCGGCCAGCGGCCCGGCTCGCGCCTGGGGCGCGGCCACACGGCGGCGCGCTTCGTCGGAGCGAAGCTCACGCCCGTGTCGCGGCGCGTGACTATCAAGACGCTGCTGGTCAATCAGCAGCGGGCCAGCCCGCAGTCGCTCGCCAAGCACCTGCGCTACATTGAGCGCGACGGTGTGGGCCGCGATGGCGAGCCGGGTCAAGCCTACGGGCCGCAGACCGATGCCGCCGACCTCGACGCCTTCAAGGAACGCTGCGTCGACGACCGGCATCACTTTCGGTTCATCCTCTCGCCCGAGGATGGCGCCGAGCTGGAAGACCTGCGCACCTACACGCGGCACCTGATGGGCCGAATGGAGGCCGACCTGGGCACACGGCTGGAGTGGGTGGCCGTCGATCACTGGAACACCGACAACGCGCATACCCACCTGATCGTGCGCGGGCGCGACGACACCGGCAAAGACCTCATCATCGCCGGCAACTACATCGCCGATGGCTTCCGCCATCGCGCCGCCGAACTGGCGACCGAATGGCTCGGGCCGCGCACCGAGCTGGAGATCCAGCAGACCTTGCGGCGCGAGGTGGAGCAAGAACGGTGGACGAGCCTGGATCGCACGCTCAAGCGCGAGCTGGGCGACGATGGCCTGGTGCATGTCGAATGCCTCAACGAGCCGAGATTGCAACGCCAGCGCCTGCTGCTGATCGGCCGCCTGCAACGCTTGCAGCGCCTGGGCTTGGCCGATGAGATACAGCCGGGCACCTGGGCTGTCCATGCCGACGCCGAAAAGACCCTACGCGCCCTGGGCGAGCGCGGCGACATCATCCGCACCATGCAGCGGGCCATGCGCGGCGAGCCGCGCGAGCTGGCGGTGTTCGAGCCGGGCGACGATGGCCAAACCATCCTCGGCCGCGTGGCCGCGAAGGGGCTTGCCGACGAGCTGCGCGACCGGGGCTATCTGGTCATCGACGGCGTGGACGGCAAGGCCCACTACGTCGCGCTCAACGCCCGCGACGAGCTGGCGAACTACCCGATTGGCGCCGTGGTGGAGGTAAAGGGGGCAGCCGATGTGCGCGCGGCCGACAAGAACATCGCCGCGCTGGCGAGCGATGGCCTGTACCGCACCGATCATCACCTTGCGATTGAGCAAGGCCGGGCCAAGCCCGGCCGCGATCCGCAGGAAGTCGTCGCGGCCCACGTCCGCCGGCTGGAAGCCTTGCGCCGCGCCGGCATCGTGGAGCGCGTGGCCGAGGGACTATGGAAGATGCCGGACGACCTAGCCGAACAGGGCCGCCGCCACGACGCGCAGCGCCTTGGCGGCGTGGCTGTGGAACTGAAATCGCATCTGCCCATCGAGCGGCAGGCTCGCGTGATCGGGGCCACCTGGCTCGACCAGCAATTGATCGGTGGTGGCTCGGGCTTGGGCGACCTGGGCTTTGGTGGCGAGGCCAAGCAGGCGATGCAGCAGCGCGCCGACTTCCTGGCCGAACAGGGAATGGCCGAGCGGCGCGGGCAGCGCGTGATCGTCGCCCGGAACCTGCTGGGCACACTGCGCAATCGGGAGCTAGCGCAGGCCGCGAAGGACATTGCCGCCGACACCGGCCTGGAGCATCACCCGGTGGCCGACGGGCAGCGTGTGGCCGGCATCTACCGGCGCTCCGTCATGCTGGCCAGCGGTCGCTACGCGATGCTCGATGACGGCATGGGATTCAGCCTAGTGCCGTGGAAACCAGTGATCGAGCAACGGCTAGGTCAGCAACTTGCTGCCACTGTACGCGGCGGTGGCGTGTCATGGGAGATCGGACGACAGAAAGGCATGTCCATCACCTGACGAGCACCTGCTTCCGACGAGCCGAAACTGCGCCCATCCACGATCTGCATTCTCCCGCAATGGCGGGAGGCCAACCTAAGCGATGCGAGGCAGCGTTAGATCAAATTTAGTCGCTGTATCGTTGGACGTTGCCTGCACATGTCCACCATGAGCTTCGGCAATTGATTTGACGATCGCCAGTCCGAGGCCGGCCCCCGCGGACTTGCGCTGGCGGGCAGGGTCGGCGCGGTAGAAGCGATCGAAGAGCTTGGGCAGATCGGCGTCCGATATCCGCTCACCCGGGTTCTCGACGCGAATGACCGTTCCCTGGTCGTCCTGTTTGAGCGTGACGATGATCCGAGCCTCGCGCGGCGTGTAGCGAATGGCATTGGAAAGAAGGTTGCCGATGGCCCGCGACAACATCTCGCGATCCGCCAGGACCGGCTCGACCGCGCCCTTGAGGCTGAGCGTGATGTGTCGATCGTCGGCGAGGGCCTCGTAGTAGTCGAACAAGCCCCGGACCAGCGCACTCAGGTCGACCTGGCTCATGCGGATGTTGCGTGGATCGTTCTCGGTCTGCGCGAGAAACAGCATGTCCGCGATCATGCGACTCATGCGATCGAACTCCTCCAGATGGGAGTACAGGATCTCCCGGTACTCTTCGGCGCTACGGGGCTGCCCCAACACCACATGGGTCTGTGTCACGAGGTTGGTCACCGGGGTGCGCAGCTCATGCGCAATGTCGGCAGAGAAGTGCGACAAGCGGGCAAAGCCTTCCTCGATGCGCGCCAGCATGTCGTTGAAGGCGAACACCAACTCTGACAGCTCGATCGGCACGTCGCGTGGGTCGAGTCGCACGTCCAGTTTGGACGAACGGATGGCACGGATTTTCTCGTTGACCTTGCGGATCGGCAGATGCCCCCAGTGGACCGCCAGCCAAGCGGCCAGCAGCGCAATGCACAGGACCATGAAGGTCACCCAACGCAGCATGCGCTGGAACTCCCCGAGGAATTCCAGGTGGAAGCCGATGTCCATGGCAGCGAGGATGCGGTAGCGTGGCGCATCCGAAGTAGGGCCTGCTGCAAATTCGAACGCAACGCCCCGGTAGGACCGCTGACGATCCTGCCACACCGCCAACTCCTCGGCGTCGATCTGCGCCAGAGGCTTGGGGGCCAGGTTCATCTTGGACAGGTCAGGACCCGCCGTGGCGTAGATGGTGTTGCCTGTCTGGTCGTAGACGGCGTAGCTCATCCCGTGGTGCCCCGCCACCGCATTGGCAAGTTGCTGCCCCAGCGCGTCGCGGTCCATGTCGTCGCCCTGACGCAAGGGCTCGGCCAGGGCCGAGATGACCGCGTCCAGTTCATGCGCGTCCTGTTGCGCAAAGTGATGCTCCAACGATCGGACGATGGCCCACTGGAAACAGAGGAACACCAAGGTGATGGCCGCGCCGATCAATGCCGTCACGCGCAGGGCGAGCGAAGCGGGACTGCGCCGCCGGGTCGGCCTGACCTGCTTGGCGTGGCCAATGGCCGACGTCTCAGGTTTAGAGGCCGTCATCGGTGTCGAGCGTGTAGCCCATGCCGCGCACGGTGTGGATCAGCTTGGGGTTGAACGCATCGTCGATCTTCGCGCGCAGCCGGCGGATCGCCACGTCGATCACATTGGTGTCACTGTCATAGTTCATGTCCCACACCTGGGACGCAATCAGCGAGCGCGGCAGCACTTCTCCCTGGCGACGTGCCAGCAGCTCCAATAAGGCGAACTCCTTGACGGTCAGCGCGATACGCTTGCCGGCCCGTGTGGCGCGTCGGCGTGCCAGATCGAGCTCCAGGTCGACAATCTGAATGCGGTCGGGTTGGCTCGGCGCAGTGCCGCGTCGCAGCAGCGTGCGCACGCGCGCCAGTAACTCCGAAAACGCGAACGGCTTAACCAGGTAGTCATCGGCGCCAAGTTCCAAGCCCTTGACCCGATCGTCCACGCTGCCGCGCGCTGTCAGGAACAGCACCGGGACCTGTTTGCCCGCCGCCCGCAGCGAGCGCACGATGCGCCAGCCATCGACGTCCGGCAGCATGACATCCAGAACGATCAAATCGTAGGACTCGCTCATGGCCAGGTGATGGCCCTCCAGGCCGGTGCGGGCCAAGTCCACGATGAAGCCTGCCTCCTGCAGGCCTTGGCGCACATAGTCCGCCGTCTTGGCTTCGTCCTCGACGACCAGCATCTTCATGGCTTTCCTTACAGAATCGTTGCGGTGAGAGGGGCCGCGTGGGACTTTTGCGCCCACTACCGGGCAATGTACCGCTCTGCCCCTTCCCGAAGGATGACACAACCATTACATGAAAGTAATGGACGGGTCATGGGTTGGAAAACGCCCCCTCCTTAGGATGTCCTCCATGCGTCGAACCTTGTGCGTTGGACCCTGAGACCAGCGGGCTGGCCGGGTCCGGGCAAGGACGACTGTCGTTGACCCCCTGGAGGATCCCACCCTATGCCGCGCTCGCCTTTTCTAATCATGCCCCCGGGCTTGTCCCGGCGGCGGTTCGTACAGGGCTTGGCCGCCGGTGGCGTCATGGCTGGCCTGTCGACACCCGCGCTCAAGGCGTTTGCGCAGCAGGGCCCTGGAACGGTCGGGGGGCCTCGCGTTCTGAGCGGCAACGAGTTCGATTTGGTGGTGGCTGAGTCGCCCGTCAATTTCACAGGCAAGCCCGGTATCGCAACCACGATCAACGGCACTATTCCCGCGCCAACGCTGCGCTGGCGCGAAGGAGAAACGGTCACCATCCGCGTGACCAACAAGCTGCGCGAGTCCACCTCCATCCACTGGCACGGCATCATCCTGCCCTACCAGATGGACGGCGTGCCCGGCATCAGCTTCGACGGCATTGCGCCGGGCGAGACCTTCACCTACCAATTCAAAGTCGAGCAAAGCGGTTCGTATTGGTACCACTCGCACTCCGGCATGCAAGAGCTCACCGGCATGTATGGGGCGATCATCATCGATCCGGCCGGGCCCCAGACCATCCACGCCGACCGCGAGCATGTGCTCGTGTTCTCGGACTGGACCGACGAAGACCCGATGCGGATCTTCGCCAAGCTCAAGTCCCAGAGCGATTACCTGAACTTCAACCAGCCCACCGTCATCGACTTCTTCCGCGACGTTTCGCGCGATGGCATGGCTGCTGCGCTCGGCAAGCGCAAGATGTGGAACGAAATGCGGATGAACCCGACCGATCTCGCCGATCTGTCCTCCGCGACCCTGACCTACCTCGCCAACGGCACGACCCCGGCGGGCAACTGGACGGGCCTGTTCCGTCCGGGCGAACGCGTGCGCCTGCGCATGGTCAACGGCGCGGGTAACACCTTCTACGACGTACGCATCCCTGGGCTCAAGCTCACCGTCGTGCACGTCGATGGCGTGGATGTGGAGCCCGTGACGGTCGACGAATTCCGCTTCGGCCCGGGCGAGACCATCGACGTCATCGTTCAGCCACGCGACGACGCCTACACGATCTTCGCGCAGGCCATGGAGCGCACCGGGTATGCGCGTGCCACCTTGGCAGTGCGCGAGGGCCTGCAGGCGCCGGTGCCTGCCTTGGATCCGGTGGAATGGCTCGGCATGGGCGACATGATGGGCGGCATGGACCACGGCGCTTCGGGCCAGGATGCCGGCATGACGGGAATGACCGGCATGACGGGAATGGCTGGCATGGCTGGCATGGCCGGCATGGCCGGCATGGCCGCGACCCCGATGACTGGCATGAACCACGGCGCGATGGGCGGGATGAACCATGGCGCCATGAACCACGGCGGCATGGCCATGGACCACAGCCAGCATGCCGCGGGCGCGCTGGCTGTGCCAAGCACCACGGCGCGCCACGCGCGCACCGAATACGGCGCGAGCACGGACATGCGGGTCGACATGGCGCGCACCAACCTGGATGACCCCGGCATCGGCCTGCGCAACAACGGGAGGCGTGTCCTGACCCTCGCGGATCTGCACACGCCATCGGGTCCGCTGGACAAACGGGGCCCCGGCCGTGAGGTCGAGTTGCACCTGACGGGCAACATGGAGCGCTATTCCTGGTCTCTGGACGGACTGGAGTTCGGCAAGTCCACGCCGGTCCATTTTCGCTACGGCGAGCGCCTGCGGGTCATCTTGCACAACGACACGATGATGACCCATCCCATGCACCTGCACGGTTTGTGGAGCGAGCTGGAGAGCCCGGATGGCCGCTTCCTCGCCCGCCGGCACACCCTGCCGGTGCAGCCCGCGCAACGCATCAGTTTCCTTGTGACGGCCGACGCGCTCGGACGCTGGGCCTGGCATTGCCATCTGATGTTCCACATGGATGCCGGCATGTTCCGCGAAGTCGTGGTGTCCTGAGCCCAGCACAAGGAAGATCCAGAATGTCCCAAGCACTCCCCCTTCGCGCACTGTCCATCGCGCTCATGGCCCTTGTCGGCGTGGCCACACAAGCCCGGGCGCAGAACGACCACAGCGCCCATGGTCAAGCCGCTCCCCGCGCCACACCCGCGCCAGCAGTCGCACCTGCCGCAACCGCGAATCCTGCCGCCGCTGACCCGCATGCCGGACACGGGGCTCCCGCCAGCGGCGCGCCGTCTTCGCCCTCTGCGCCGGCCACGCCTGCCGCTGCCGCGGCGACCGATCCTCATGCCGGGCATGGTGCGCCCGCCAGTGGCGCCTCCTCCGCGACCGCCGCACCGGCCATGGACCACGGCAACATGCGCATGCAAGGCGGCTCGGCCCCGCCCGATGCGCGCGATCCGCACGCCTACTCCAATGGCCTCAAGCTGGGATCGGGTGACTACGCCGTGCCGGGCGTGCCACGGCTCATGCTGGCCGACGAGCACGCCTTCTTCTCGCTACGGGCCGAAACCCTGGAGCGTCGCTTCACGCGCAATGGCGGCAATGACACGGCCTACGGCCTGCAAGCCTGGTATGGGAACGCCTTCAATCGGGCGGTGCTCAAGGCCGAGGGCGACGTGGCGGGCGGCAAGTTCGAAGAGGCGCGCACCGAACTGCTGTGGGGCCATGCGGTCTCCACCTTCTGGGACACGCAACTGGGCGTCCGCCTGGACACCGGCGAGGGACCAAGCCGCCAGTGGCTGGCCTTCGGCATCCAGGGACTCGCGCCGTACTGGTTCGAGTTGGACGCGACCGCCTACGTGGGCAGCGGCGGCAGGACCGCGCTGCGCCTGGAGGGCAGCTACGAGATGCTGCTGACCCAGCGCTTGGTGCTCGAGCCGCGCGCCGAGCTGCAGTTCTACGGCAAGGACGATCCAGAGCGGCGCATCGGCAAGGGCCTCGCCGAAGCGTCCGCGGGCCTGCGACTGCGCTACGAGTTCAGCCGCCAGTTCGCGCCCTACATCGGCGTGGAGCGCGCGGGCAGCTTCGGCCAGACCGCCGACTACGTGCGCGCCTCGGGCGGCCGCCCCCTGCAAACACGCTGGGTGGCCGGTGTGCGCTTCTGGTTTTAGTTGGTAACACGTCGACGTGAGGAGTGGGCAAAGCATGAACACGACAACACAGCACACGCAGCGTCCGGTCGAAGCGAAGCGCCGAGCCGCCATCGCGGGCGTCCTTGCCTTGCTGCTGGCGGGCCCCGTCCTGGCCCAGGAGCGGCTGACGGCCAAGGTCTGGAAGGACCCGAGCTGCGGCTGCTGCAAGGACTGGATCACGCACATGGAGCAGGCTGGGTTCGAGGTGCAGGTTTTCGATAGCGGCAACAACGCCGCGCGAGCGCGCCTGGGCATCGCGCAGAAGTTCGGCTCCTGTCACACGGCGCAGATCGGGCGATACGCCATCGAGGGCCATGTCCCGGCCGCAGACATCCGTCGTCTACTGCGGGAAGCACCGCGGGCCATCGGCCTGGCCGCACCAGGCATGCCGGTCGGCTCGCCCGGCATGGACGGTCCCGTGTACGGTGACCGCAAGGACGCCTACGACGTGTTGCTGTTGACGGCGGACGGCAAGAGCACGGTCTTCCAGTCGCATCGCTGAACACGGATCCGGGAGAGCTTTTTATGCACCATGCGCACACGCAGACACCCAGCGGCCGCCCCCAATTCTGGCGGTCGCGCTACGGCCTGGCTTTCCTGATCTTGGTGCCAATCGCGGCCGTCGCTGCGTACTTCCTGCTGAAGGGGCACTTGACGCATATCGCAGGCTATCTGCCATTCCTGCTGCTTGCGGCATGTCCGCTGATGCACCTCTTCATGCACCGAGGCCACGGTCACCGCGCCGACGACAACAACACCGAGCCGTCGCGGGAAGGCAAGGAAGCGTCGAACGCGGTCCCGGCTTCCGGCGGCGAGCAGCGATGAACGAAGCGAAGCTGCACGCCCGCGCGTCTTTTCTATGAGGTGTGAGTGCGGCGCTCCACGGTATTTGAGGATGTCGGACGAACCCTTCGCGCTTATCGCGCCGCTTGAACTTAGGCGAGGCCAGCACACAACATGAACTCTTCCCTCCCATCGTCAGGTCATGGACATCCCCCTCACGACGCGCCTAAGGACGCGTCGGGCTCCCGCCCACATGCGCACCACGAGGACCACGAGCACAGTGCCGACCTGCCCAAGAACGACGGCGCAAGTTCATCGGATGCCTCGAAGCCCGAGGCCGGAGAACGGGATCCCGTCTGCGGCATGGCGGTCGCGTCGCAGTCACCGCACCGTTCCAGCCGCGAAGAGCGCACCTACTTCTTCTGCAGCGCCGGCTGCAAGAACAAGTTCGACACGCAGCCGCTGCGCTACGTGCACACGGCAAAGGATCCGATGGCGCAGGCCGCGCCAACGCCCGCCGCAGCGCCGGGCTCGGTCTACACCTGCCCGATGCATCCGGAGATTCGCCAGGACCACCCTGGTACCTGCCCGAGGTGCGGCATGGCGCTGGAGCCGCTGTTGCCCGACCTGGACGATGACAACCCCGAGCTTCGCGACTTCTCTCGCCGGTTCTGGTGGACGCTGCCGTTGACGCTCGTGGTGCTGGCGCTCGCCATGGCGGGCGAGCGGTTGCATCTGATGGACATGGCCACGCAGAGTTGGGTCGAGCTGGTGCTGTCGCTGCCGATCGTGCTGTGGGCGGGTTGGCCCTTCTTCTCGCGCGGCTGGCAGTCGGTGGTGCACCGCAGCCCGAACATGTGGACCCTCATCGGCCTGGGTACGGGAGCCGCCTTCCTCTACAGCGTGGTAGCGACCGTGGCACCACAGGTGTTTCCGGCTTCGTTCTTCTCCATGGGCCGCGTCGGGGTGTACTTCGAGGCCGCGGCCGTCATCATCTCGCTGACCCTGCTGGGCCAGGTGCTGGAACTCAAGGCCCGCTCGCAGACCTCTGCGGCAATCAAGTCGCTGCTGGGACTGGCGCCCAAGACCGCGCGCCGCATCGGCGCTGATGGGCGCGAGGAGGATGTGCCGCTCAGCCATGTGCACGTGGGCGATTTGCTGCGCATCCGCCCCGGCGAGAAGGTGCCCGTCGACGGCGTGGTGCACGAGGGCAGTAGCGCGGTCGACGAGTCCATGCTGACCGGCGAGCCGCTGCCGGTGAGCAAGCGCGCGGGCGACAAGGTGATCGGCGCCACACTCAACACCAGTGGTGCACTGGTCATGCGGTCGGAGCGCATCGGTTCTGACACCGTGCTCTCGCAGATCGTGCAGATGGTTGCCCAAGCTCAGCGCTCCAAGGCGCCCATGCAACGCATGGCCGACCTCGTCGCGGGCTACTTCGTGATGGTCGTGGTCGCCATCGCGTTGACGACGCTCTTCGTCTGGGGGTTCTACGGGCCGCAACCGGCCTGGGTGTATGGGCTGATCAATGCCGTTGCGGTCCTCATCATCGCTTGCCCGTGCGCGCTGGGCTTGGCCACACCGATGTCCATCATGGTGGCCACCGGCCGCGGCGCCACGCAGGGCGTGTTGTTCCGAGATGCCGCGGCGATCGAGAACCTGCGCAAGGTCGATACGCTGGTCATCGACAAGACGGGCACCCTGACGCAAGGTCGTCCCGCCTTCGACCGAGCCGTCGCCGTTGCTGGCTTCACCGACCAGGAGGTGCTTCGCCTGGCGGCCAGCCTGGACCAGGGCAGCGAGCACCCCTTGGCCGACGCCATCGTGCAGGCTGCCCGGGCCCAGGGGTTGCAACTCGCCAAGCCGCAAGGCTTCGAATCGGGGACCGGCATCGGCGTGCGAGGCAAGGTCGAGCAGCGCCAGTTGGCGCTGGGCAACACGGTGCTGATGCAGCAGGCGGGTGTTTCGGTTGATCCACTGGTGCCGCAGGCGGAGGCGCTGCGCAGCGAGGGCGCGAGCGTGATGTACCTGGCGGTCGACGGTCAGCTTGCCGGCCTGCTGGCCGTGTCCGATCCGGTCAAGGACAGCACCCCTGAGGCTTTGGCCGCGCTCAAGGCGGCCGGCCTGCGCGTCATCATGGCCACCGGTGATGGACATACCACCGCCAAGGCGGTGGGTGCCCGCCTGGGCATCGACGAGGTCCATGGCGAGGTCAAGCCGGCCGACAAGCTGCAGTTGATCGAGCGTCTGCAGAAGGAAGGCCGTGTCGTCGCCATGGCGGGTGACGGCATCAACGATGCACCGGCTCTGGCCAAGGCGGACGTGGGCATCGCCATGGGCACGGGCACCGACGTGGCGATGAACAGCGCGCAGGTGACCCTGGTCAAGGGTGACCTTCGGGGCATCGCCGTGGCGCGCACGCTTTCGGTCGACACGGTGCGCAACATGAAGCAAAACCTCGTGTTCGCTTTTCTCTACAACGCGCTCGGCATCCCGGTTGCTGCCGGCGTGCTCTATCCCTTCACGGGCTGGCTGCTGTCCCCCTTGATCGCGGCTCTGGCCATGAGCCTCAGTTCGGCGTCGGTGGTCGGCAACGCCTTGCGCCTGCGTGGTGCCGGGCCCCGAGGGCAATGACCGGTCAAGAACTGAACCAGGAGGTCGCTATCGCGCCACACAACCATCTGATCGGACTGCGCTCCATCGAGCCGCGTGCAGTCCGTGTTCGCTCAATCCCCCAACCTTTCAACACCAAGATAGGAACTTCCATGACCCGCTCTGCACTGATTGCCAAACTCATCACGCCGATCGCCGCCAGCCTGTTCGCGACCGCCGCTTTCGCGCATCCCGCGCTGGTGTCTTCCACGCCCGCCGACAAGTCCGAAGTCGATGCCCCGGCGACCATCGAGCTGAAATTCACCGAGACGCTCGTGCCGCAGTTTTCGGCGGCTAACCTTGTGATGACAGGCATGCCGGGCATGCCCAACCACGGCAACATGAAGATCAACGCCAGCGTGGCTGCTGCCGGCGACGGAAAGACCATGGTGATCACACCTGCGCAGCCGCTGCGCGCCGGCGACTACCGCGTTGAATGGCGTGCCGTTTCCTCAGACACGCATCCGATCACGGGCAATGTGAGCTTCAAGGTCAAGTAAGCCGATGGCCGGGGATTGGTTGACCATCGCATTGCGCCTGGCGCTGTACCTGGACTTGGCGGCGGCTTTTGGCGTCGCCTTGTTCGCTCTGTACGCGCTGGGCCGCGACGAGCGATCCTCGGCGGTTGCACATCGCTTCAGGACCTTGGTCGGTGCTGCCGCGGCTCTCGGAATCGTGCTCTCGGTTTGGGCGCTGACCGTCCTGGCCAAGGCGATGTCGGGTGCCCAGAGCTATGCGGAGCTGACGACGCACGTCTTCGAAATGCTCATCACGGGGACGCACATGGGGATCTCATGGTGCGTGCGCATCATGGCGCTGCTGCTGTGCGTGCTGTTGGCCGTGCTAAGGCTCAATCCGACGCTGCGCTTCGTGGGCTTGGCAGCCTCGAGCGGTACGGCCCTGGCAACGCTCGCCTGGGTGGGGCACGGGGCCATGGATGACGGGCTGCGCGGATACTTTCACCTCGGCAATGACATCGCGCATCTGTGGACTGCCGGAGCCTGGGTCGGCGCCATCGTAGCGTTCCTGCTGCTGGCGACGTTGAGGAGCGACCGAGCACTCGATGCACCACAAAGCATGCTGCGACTGCTGAGTCGCACGTCCAACGGCTTTGCCCGCATCGGCACGCTGATCGTGATCGTGCTTACGGCGAGCGGAATCCTCAACTACCTACTGATCGTTGGGCCCTCGATCGGGCCACTGTTCTCGACGCTCTACGGGCGGTTGCTGTTGCTGAAGTTGGCGCTGGTCGGGGGTATGCTCGCGCTGGCAGCGGCGAATCGATACAGGTTGAGTCCCGGCCTCCAGGCCTCGCTTGAATCAGGCAATACAGGCACGGCTGTCGCCAAGCTGAGGCGAAGTTTGTCTGCGGAAGCAACTCTTGCGGTGCTTGTCATGGCAAGCGTCGCCTGGCTTGGCATTCTGTCTCCGACGCAGGTGTGATCTCTTGATTTCGATTCCATGACGAAGCATGAGCGCGATGTAATGGCGACGTCAGCGCTTTGACGAGACCAGGCTTCTAAATTAGCGGTGCGGCGGAATTCTCTCGTCGTCAATTTTAAGAAGCTAATCATGAAGTCACGCATTCTTGTTGTTGCCCTGCTGAGTGTTCTCGCTGCGCCCGCGTTTGCCGGTGATGCGGCTGCTCATGCCGCCAAAGAAATGATCCCACTGAACAATGGAGGGACGCTGTACTTCTTCAAAGATGGACGCATGGCGCAAGAGGATTGCTTTGGGCGTGCTGTGCACCAGAAGATTGGTTCGTCTGTAGTCACGAAGGATGGGCTGATGGTCACCATCACCAGCAATGAAGTTGCTCCCCTCAGCTCGCTGCTTGAACAGGATCACGGCGGGTAATTCACGCGATCTGCTGATGCCTCCCAATGGCGTCAGAAAGAAGTCCCAGCGCCTGTCCGATTCGGATAGGCGCATGGCCTTCAGTGACTACCCCGGACAGAAGATTCAATGTGTAGGTTCAAATAACACTTATTAGGAGATTAGTTTGTGGAGCTTCGTCATCTACGATGTTTCCTCGCTGTAGCAGAGGAGCTTCACTTTGCCCGCGCTGCCGAGCGGTTGCACATCGACCAATCTCCGTTATCTCGCACCATCAAGGAGTTGGAGGAAGAACTCGGCGCACGCCTGTTTGTCCGCACCACTCGCAGCACACAACTGACCCGCGCTGGACGGCTGTTTCTGGAGCACGTTCAGCGAGTCTTTACAGTGCTGGAGCAGGCCCGCGATAGTGTTAAGTCCGCCGCCAACGGCTTTTGCGGCCAGTTGCGTATTGCCTTGTCCGATGGCGTCACGCCTTCGCGCCTGCCGGCATTGCTGGCGCGCAGCCGCGAAGAAGACCCCGAGGTGGAAATCCGATTGTTCGAGGTGCCCCTGGATCAGCAGATCAAGGGGCTTCATAGCGACCTGTATGACGCGGGCTTCTCGATGGCAGAGGATGCAGGTGATGGCATCATCGTCACTCCTGCATGGGAAGACGAATTGATGGTTGCGGTACCAGCCCGCCATCCGGTGCTTGCCTTCAAACAGATCCCGCTGAAGGAGGTGCTGCGCCATCCGCTGGCGCTGGGCGACCCAGCAGTGTGCGAAGGCCACGCACGCCAGGTCGATCGGTTCCTACGCACATGCGGACAAGAGCCGCTGATCGCGCAGCGCGTGGCGACCTTCGACGTGATGATGACTTTAGTCTCCGCTGGCTTAGCATTGGGCTTGGCGGGCGAGGCGCATATTGCTTCCAGCCGCGAGCCGGGAGTCGTGGCCCGGCGCTTGGCGGGCAAGCCGACTATGCTCATGACCTATCTGCTGCGCCGCGATACGGAGCCGTCAGAAATGCTGGCTCGATTTATCGAACGAGTAGATTTTATTGATGCGGCTGATGAACTCGGCATCCCCGAAGACCTTCCACGCGACCGATAGTAGGAATAAGGCTATGAACAAAGTGATATTGCTGATATTGGTCACTGCACTGCCTGCATGCGGTCCTTCTCAACCTTCGGAAACCGTGGATGCGCTCGTAGCCAATCCCGAACGCATCAAAGAGATTCAACGTCAATGCAAGGAAGACCGCGCGAAGGTTGGCGACGAACTATGTCTGCGTGCTGCCGAAGCCGCCAAACGGCGATTTTTCGGTGATCGGCCCGAGCAGAAATCCAAGTAGGTTATCTCTCGGTCGCATCGCTGCGACGAAGTTCTCGCTGTTACCTCACTACGCCGCAATGCGCTCGCGCTTGCGGCGTTTTTATTGCTTTCGCCTCTAAAGGAAATCTGACTTTTTGGGCCTAAATTGCCGCCACATCGGCCTTTGACCGACCTGCGCGAACGCCTTGATCCTCAGTGCTGCGGCACCTCTGTGTGCCGTGATCGGAGGCGAGGTTATGCAAGGGACGAACGTGCTGTTTGGTCAGATCGCCGTGGTATTCGGCATCGTGATCGCTGGGGTGTGGAGCGCCACACAATGGACAGCAGCAACCCTTGGCTATCAACTACGCCTTGGCTCGCCCTGGTTCGATCTTCTTGGCACGCCGATCTACCACCCGTGGAAACTGTTCGAGTGGTGGTTCTTCTTCGATGCCTACGCGCCCCGCGTGTTCGATACCGGCGGCGCCATCGCGGGCGGCAGCGGCCTGCTGGCGGTGGTGGTCGCCATCGGTATGTCGATCTGGCGCTCGCGCCAATCGCGGCTGGTTACGACCTACGGCTCGGCACGCTGGGCGAACGCGGAGGACATTCGTAGAGCCGGCCTCACACAGCCGGCCGGGGTGTTCCTCGGCCAGCACGATCGCCAGTACCTGCGCCACGAAGGCCCGGAACACGTCCTGACCTTTGCGCCCACGCGCTCGGGCAAAGGCGTCGGTCTGGTGGTGCCGACGCTGCTTTCCTGGCCGGCCTCGGCCGTCATCCACGACATCAAGGGCGAGAACTGGCAGATCACCGCCGGCTGGCGCTCGCGCTTCTCGCATTGCCTGCTGTTCAACCCGACCGATGCGAAGTCAGCGGCCTATAACCCGCTGCTGGAGGTACGGCGCGGCGCGCATGAGGTGCGCGACGTGCAGAACATCGCTGACATCCTCGTTGACCCCGAAGGGGCGCTAGAGAAGCGAAACCATTGGGAAAAAACCTCGCACGCGCTGCTGGTCGGGGCCATCCTGCATGTGCTCTACGCAGGCGAAGACAAGACTCTGCGCGGCGTCGCCAACTTCCTCTCCGACCCGGCCAGTCCGTTCGAGCTGACCTTGCATCGGATGATGACTACGCCGCACCTCGTGAACGAGGAAGGTGGTGGCCCACATCCCGTGGTGGCATCCGCTGCGCGCGAAGTCCTCAACAAGAGCGATAACGAACGCTCGGGCGTGCTGTCCACGGCCATGTCGTTCCTCGGCCTGTACCGCGATCCCACGGTGGCCGAAGTCACCTCGCGTTGCGACTGGCGCATCGCTGACCTGATCGCTGCCGAGCATCCGGTATCGCTGTACCTCGTGGTGCCGCCTTCGGACATTTCGCGGACGAAGCCGCTCATTCGCCTGATCCTCAACCAGATCGGCCGGCGCCTCACCGAGTCGCTCGACGGCTCCGACGGCATTCAGCGCCGCCACAAGCTGCTGCTGATGCTCGATGAGTTCCCGGCGCTGGGGCGGCTCGACTTCTTCGAGACGGCGCTGGCCTTCATGGCGGGCTACGGCATCCGCAGCTTCCTCATCGCGCAGTCGCTCAACCAGATCGACAAAGCCTATGGCCAGAACCATTCGATTCTGGACAACTGCCATGTGCGCGTGACCTTCGCCACGAACGACGAGCGCACGGCCAAGCGCATTTCCGAAACGCTCGGCACCGCTACCGAGCTGCGCGCGCAGCGCAACTACGCGGGCCATCGGCTCGCGCCGTGGCTGGGCCACCTGATGGTGTCGCGGCAGGAGACGGCCCGCCCGCTGCTGACGCCGGGCGAGGTGATGCAGCTTCCGCCTGACGAGGCCGTGGTGATGGTGTCCAGCGTGGCACCGATCAAGGCGAAGAAGCTGCGCTACTACGCGGACGCCAATTTCAAGCGCCGCGTGCTGCTGCCGCCCGCGCTGGCGGAAGGACAGTACGCCGACGCGCCGCCATTGCGGCCCGACGACTGGAGCGGGTTGGCGATTCCCGCCGTGCCAGCTGCGCTGGCCACGGCATCCGCCGATGGCCTGGGTTCCACGGATGACGGCGGCCTGCGCCGCCAGCCCGAGCTTTCCGAAACCGTCGCCTACGACCCCGAGCTGGCCGCGTCCACAGCCGACCTCGCGCTGCTCGATGACGACGACGACCTGCCGCTTCCCCTTCCGCGCCAGCTTGATCCGGCCATGCAGCGCAGCGCCCGGCTGGCTTCCCTCGACCCCAACGACGGAATCGAGCTATGAGCCATTACCGCCTGAACCTCTTTATCCAGCCCGAGCACGCCAAGCGGCTCGACGAACTGGCTGCCAAGAAAGGCGTGTCCAAGTCGTCCATCGTCGCGGCGGCACTCGCATCGTGGCTGTCGCCCGATACCGCCGACCAGCGCGAGGCGGCCCTTGCCAAGCGGCTTGATCGCCTGTCGCGCCAAGCCGATCGCATGGAGCGCGACCAGAACATCGCCATCGAAGCGCTGGCGCTGTTCATCCGCTACTACCTGACCGTGAGCACGCCGGTTGCAGAGGCGCACCAAGACGCGGCACGCGCGCAGGGCAAAGCGCGCTTCGAGCAGTTCACCGAGCAGCTTGGCCGCCACCTGCTGCGGGGCCGCAGCCTAGTGCGCGACGTGGTGGAGGAACTGCATCCCGACCCAATGCGGATGGAAGACGCGGCGGCAGCCACGCAAGCGCAGGAGCGTGCGTCATGAGCGCCGTTCCGCAGCCCATGAGCACCACGTCGCTCGACCGGCGCATCCAAATGCTGCGCACGGCGATGGGGCCGCTGATCGTCGCCGCGCTCGAAGACCCGGACGTGGTGGAGGTGATGCTGAACCCTGATCGCACCCTTTGGGTGGATCGGCTTTCCAGTGGGCGCGCGCCGATGGGCGTGGAGTTGCCGGAGACGGACGGCGAGCGAATCATTCGCTTGGTCGCGGCCCACGTCGGCGCAGAAGTCCATCGCGGGCAACCGCTGCTGTCCGCCGAGTTGCCCGAAACCGGCGAACGCTTCGAGGGCATCTTGCCGCCCGCTGCGCCGGGGCCGGCCTTCGCGCTGCGCAAGCGCGCCATCGGCGTCATTCCTCTGTCGCGCTACATCGAGGACGGAATGGTGACCGCCGAGCAGGCGGGCTTTCTCGTTCGCGCCGTGCGCGAGCGCCAGAACGTCCTGATCGCGGGAGCCACGAGCAGCGGCAAGACCACGCTCGCCAATGCGCTGCTGGCCGAGATTGCCGCTACCGGCGACCGAGTGCTGGTGCTCGAAGACACCATCGAGTTGCAATGCGCGGCCCGCGACCATGTGCCGCTGCGCACGCGCGCCAGCGTCGTGTCCATGACCGAGCTGGTGCGCTCGTCCATGCGCCTGCGGCCTGATCGCGTCGTCGTCGGCGAGGTGCGCGGCGCCGAGGCGCTGGATCTCATCAAGGTGTGGGGCACGGGTCATCCCGGCGGCATCGCCACGATCCACGCCGGCTCCGCGCTGGGCGCGCTGCTGCGCCTGGAGCAACTGATTCTCGAAGTGGCGGTGAATCCGCCCCGTGCGCTGATCGCCGAGGCGGTCAACGTGGTGATCCACATCGCCGGGCGCGGGCGCAAGCGCCGCATCGAGAGCATCGCCCGCGTCGTCGGCTTCGACGGCGTTGGCTACCAATTGGCGGATTGGGGTGCGGACGCGCTGGACACGCCGTTTCCCGAGTTGTCGCCAAACCCCGATGCCGCACCCGCTGCGGCGACCTCCCGATCCCCTGACTCACTTGGAGAACTGCCATGACGCAGATGATCGTTCCTGCTTTCCGTCTTTCCGTAAATCCGCTTTCGCACCTGTCGGGCCTCGCGCGGCTGCGCAGCCTTGCCCGCCCTGCGGGGCACGGGCTGCTGCTGGCCGCGCTGCTGCTGTTCCTGGCAGGCACCGCGCAGGCCGCCGGTTCCTCGATGCCGTGGGAAGGCCCGCTGCAATCCATACTCGAATCCATCCAGGGGCCGGTGGCGCGCATCGTCGCGGTCATCATCATCATCGCCACGGGCCTCGCGCTCGCTTTCGGCGACACGTCGGGCGGATTCCGCAAGCTGATCCAGATCGTCTTCGGCCTGTCCATCGCCTTCGCGGCTTCCAGCTTCTTCCTGTCGTTCTTTTCGTTCTCGGGCGGGGCTGTCGTATGAGCATGCCCGATACCTTCGCGGCCGGGTTCGAGGTGCCGTTGCACCGCTCGCTGACCGAGCCGATCTTGCTGGGCGGTGCGCCGCGAACGGTCGCCATTGCGAACGGCACGCTGGCCGCCGCTGTCGGGCTGGGCCTGCAACTGTGGATTCCTGGCGTGGTGCTCTGGATCGTCGGCCATTCGCTGGCGGTGTGGGGCGCGCGCGTCGATCCGCAGTTCATGGCCGTGTTCGCGCGGCACATCAAGCACCGCCCGCTGCTGGACGTGTGAGGGGGATGCCACGATGCTGAACCTCGCCGAATACCGCCAGCGCCCGGCCTTGCTGGCCGACTGGCTGCCCTGGGCCGGGCTGGTCGCGCCAGGTGTTGTGCTGAACAAAGACGGTTCGTTTCAACGATCGTTCCAGTTTCGCGGCCCTGACTTGGACAGTGCCACACAGGGCGAACTGATTGCCACGTCGGCACGGCAGAACAACGCGCTTCGCCGCACCGGGTCTGGCTGGGCCTTCTATATCGAGGCCGAGCGGGTGCAGGCTTCGAGCTATCCGCAGTCCTCCTTTCCCGAACCACTGTCCTGGATGGTGGATGAGGAGCGACGTGCGGCATTCGAGGAGTCGGACAGCCATTTTGAGAGCATCTACCACTTCACGCTGCAATATCTACCGCCGGAGGAATCTCGCACCCGCGCGGCGGGAATGCTGTATGAGAACCGGCCCACCGAAGGCGTGGACTGGCGCGGCCGGCTCGATGCCTTCGTGGCGGAAACCGATCGCGTCTTCGACCTGCTCGATGGCGTGACGCCGGAGATTGCCTGGCTGGACGACAGCCAGACGCTGACCTACCTGCACGCCACCATCTCGACGCGGCGCTACCGCGTCGGCGTGCCCGAGGTGCCGTTCCACATCGACGCGCTGCTGACCGACTCCGCGCTGGTCGGTGGCCTGGCGCCCATGCTGGGCGACCAGCACCTGCGCGTGGTATCGGTGCGGGGCTTTCCGACCTCGACCTGGCCGGGGATTCTGGACGACCTCAACCGCCTGGGCTTTGCGTATCGCTGGAGCACACGCTTTCTCTGCCTGGACAAATCCGAGGCGGAAAAAGAACTCACCCGCTTGCGCCGCCAGTGGTTTGCAAAAAGGAAGAACGTCATCGCGCTGCTGCGCGAAACGATCTTCCAGCAGGAAAGCCCGCTGGTCGATACCGACGCCAGCAACAAAGCGACCGACGCCGATGCCGCCTTGCAGGAACTGGGCAGCGATCAAGTCGCCTTCGGCTATCTCACCGCCACGGTGACGGTGCTCGATGCCGACCCGGCCGTAGCCGACGAGAAGCTGCGCATGGTGGAGCGGGTCATCCAAGGGCGCGGCTTCGTCACCATCCCGGAAACGCTCAACGCCGTGGATGCGTGGCTGTCATCCATTCCAGGCAACGCTTACGCCAACGTGCGCCAGCCCATCGTCTCGACGCTGAACCTGGCGCACATGATGCCGGTGTCGGCGGTATGGGCCGGGCCGGAGAAGAACGACCACCTCGATGGCCCGCCGCTGATCGTCACGCGCACCGATGGCGCGACGCCGTTCCGGCTGGTGACGCACATCGGCGACGTGGGCCACACGCTGGTCGCGGGGCCGACTGGCATGGGCAAGTCGGTCTTGCTCGCCACGTTGGCGATGCAATTTCGCCGCTATCGCGGCTCGCGCATCTTCGCCTTCGACATGGGCCGCTCCATGCGGGCCACCATCCTCGGCCTGGGCGGCGAACACTACGACCTGGGCACGGATGGCGAAATCGCCTTCCAGCCACTGGCACGTATCGACCGCGAGGGCTACCGCACCTGGGCCGCCGAATGGATCGAAGGCCGCTTGCTGCACGAAGGGGTGCCGGTCGGCCCTGACGAGAAGGCCGCCATCTGGTCGGCGCTGGGAAGCCTTGCCGGTGCGCCGATGGGGCAGCGCACGATGACCGGGCTTTCCGTCCTCTTGCAGTCCAACGCGCTGCGCCAGGCGCTCGCGCCGTATGTGCTCGGCGGCGCGCACGGCAAGCTACTGGATGCCGACCATGACCGTCTCGGCATGGCCGACGTGCAGTGCTTCGAGATGGAGGAGCTGATGCACAGCAAGGCCGCCGTCATGGCCGTGCTGCATTACCTCTTTGCGCGTTTCGACGAACGCTTCGACGGTGCGCCCACGCTGCTAATCCTCGACGAAGCGTGGCTGTTCCTCGACGACCCGGTGTTTGCCGCGCGTATCCGCCAGTGGCTCAAGACGCTTCGCAAGAAGAACGTCAGCGTCATCTTCGCCACGCAGAGCCTCGCCGACATCAAGGATTCGAGCATCGCGCCCGCGATCATCGAGAGCTGCGCGAGTCGGATTTTCTTGCCCAACCCGCAGGCCACCGAGCCGCAGATTCGCACGATCTACGAAGGCTTCGGCCTCAACAGGCGGCAGATCGAAATCGTCGCCACCGCACAGCCCAAGCGCGACTACTACTACCAATCCCGCCTCGGCAACCGCCTGTTCGACCTCGACCTGGGGCCGGCGGCGCTGGCGTTTGCGGGCGCATCTACGCCACAAGACCAGCGCGACATAGACCGCGTGCTGCTGGACGCCGGCGTGCCCGGCTTCGCGGGCGCGTGGCTGCGCCATCGCGGCCTTGATTGGGCGGCCGATCTGTTGCCCTCGTTCCCCGGCCTCGCGCCGGGTTCCCTTGCTGACCAACCCCTGGAGAACCTGCCATGAAGAAGCGTCTTATTGCCGCCGCCATCGCGGCCATGCTTTGCACCGCCACCGCCCATGCGCAATGGGTCGTGGTCGATCCCACGAACCTCGTGCAGAACACGCTGACCGCGATCCGCACGCTGGAGCAGATCAACAACCAGATCCAGCAGCTCCAGAACGAAGCGCAGATGCTGATGAACCAGGCGCGCAACCTGGCCAGCCTGCCGTCCAGCGTGGTCGGCCAGTTGCGCGCCAATCTGGCGACCACGCAGCGGCTGATCGACCAGGCGCGCGGCCTGGCCTACGACGTGACCAATCTGGATCGGGAGTTTCAGCGCCTGTACCCCGAGCAGTACGCCGCCACGGTGAGCGGCGACCAGATGTACCGCGACACGCAGGAGCGGTGGAAGAACACGCTCAACGGCTTGCAGACCACGATGCAGATGCAGGCCCAGGTGTCGCAGAACCTGGGCGAAGACGAAAGCGCGCTGGCCGACCTCGTGGGCAAGAGCCAGTCGGCCCAAGGTGCGCTGCAAGCGATGCAAGCCATGAACCAGTTGCTGGCCTTGCAGGCCAAGCAATCCATCCAGTCGCAGCGGCTCCAGATCACGCAGGATCGCGCTGCCGCGCTGGAACTGGCGCGGCAGGCGGCAGCCACGGAGCGCGGACGCGAGGTGACGCGCCGCTTCCTGGGGAGTGGCACGCCGTACACGCCGCAATCCGTCGATTTCTACAACCACTGACGAGGTGCGGCCATGAAGTACGCGCCTGTCGTGTTCGCTCTCGCGTTCCTGCTGTCCGGCTGCTTTCAGCCGCTGTCGGTGGCTTCACTGGCCACCGATCCATCCCGGTTGCACACGCTGCGCGCGCAGTGCCGCGCGGGCGCGCACGAAGGCGCGTTTTGCGCGCAGGTGGCCCAGGCCGACCTGCGGCGCTTTCTCTCCGGCCAGGCCGGGCCGGGCGAGTACCAGACGCTGGCCGACCTGCCGCCGATTCCGCCCAGCTTCGATGAACCCGCCGATGCCAAAGAACCTGGGCAGGAGGACTCGCCATGAATGACGTGACGGTGATTGACCGCTTCCTCGATACCTTCTCGCGCTACATCGACTCGGGCTTCGGGCTGCTGCATGGCGAGGTGGCGTTTCTGACCGCCACGCTGATCATCATCGACATGACGATCGCCGGGCTGTTCTGGGCGATGGGCCATGCGGTCGGCCAGGGCGAAGACGTGTTCGCCAAGCTGATCCGCAAGGTGCTCTATGTCGGTGCCTTCGCCTACATCATCGGCAACTTCAACACGCTGGCCGGCATCCTGTTTCGCTCCTTCGCCGGGCTCGGCCTGACGGCCAGCGGCTCGACCTTGAGCATGGAGAACTTCCTGCACCCTGGGCGGCTGGCCAAGGTCGGCATCGACGCCGGGGCGCCGATCCTTGAGCAGATCGGCAATATGGCGGGCTTCCCCGAGGTGTTCGTGAACATCACGCCGATCGTCGTGATGTTCCTCGCGTGGCTGATCGTCATCCTGTGCTTCTTCGTGCTGGCGATCCAGCTTTTCATCACGCTGATCGAGTTCAAGCTGACCACGCTCGCGGGCTTCGTGCTCGTGCCGTTCGCACTCTGGAACAAGACCGCGTTCCTCGCCGAAAAGGTACTGGGCAACGTGGTGTCGTCCGGCATCAAGGTGTTGGTGCTCGCGGTCATCGTGGGCATCGGCTCGGGGCTGTTCGCCGAGTTTCAGGTACATCCCGCCGAGCCATCCATCGACCACTCCTTGGTCGTGATGCTGGCCTCGCTGACCCTGCTGGCCTTGGGCATCTTCGGGCCAGGCATTGCAACTGGGCTGGTGTCTGGCGGGCCGCAGCTTGGCGCTGGTGCGATGGCCGGTGCTGCGCTGGGCGCTGCGGGCGCTGCCGTTGCCGTCGGCGCCGCAGCCACGGGCGTTGGCGGCGCGGTAGCCGCTGGAGCGCGCATGGCGCCCGCAGCCGCAAGGCTGGCCGGCAGCGGCGCGCGGGCTGCTGCTGGAGCCGCCAGCAGCGCGCGGTCGGCGTTCCAGGCCGGTTCTGCTTCGGCAGGCGGTGGCCTCAAGGGTGCCGCTGCGGGCTTCGGCAATGTCGCCAAGACAGGCGCTCAGGCAGCCGGGCAGAAGGTGGCCGATGGCGCGCGTTCGATGAAGGAACGTACCGCCGCAGCTTTCCGCCAGGAAGGCACGACTTCGGCGGGAGGCGGTACAGCCGCCGCATCGGGCGGCCCAGCGTCTGGTGGTGATACGCCCTCCACCGCGCCGCAAGAGCAACCCGCCTGGGCCAAACGCCTGCATCGCCGCCAGCAACTCACCCATGCCGCAACCACCGCCGCCCACGCGCTGCGCGGGGGCGACGGCGGCAGCTCCAGCCAGGGGCCGAGTCTGCGCGATTCCGATTCCTGATCTTCAAGGAGAACAACCATGCGATTCAAACGACCGCAGGTGCGCTACGCCGATACGCCGCAGCCTGCGACCCCTTACCAGTCCGCCGCGCAGGTGTGGGACGAACGTATCGGTTCGTCCCGCGTGCAGGCCAGGAGCTGGCGCCTGATGGCTTTTGGCTGCCTGACGCTGGCGGTGCTGATGGCCGGCGGCCTCGTGTGGCGTTCCGCGCAGTCCATCGTGACGCCCTACGTGGTGGAGGTGGACAACGCGGGCCAGGTGCGCGCCGTGGGCGAGGCCGCCACGCCGTACAAGCCCAGCGATGCCCAGGTGGCCTACCACCTGGGCCGCTTCATTGGCCTGGTGCGCTCGCTGTCCATCGACCCCATCGTGGTGCGGCAGAACTGGCTGGACGCCTACGACTACACCACCGACAAAGGCGCCGTGGTGCTCAACGAGTACGCCCGCGTGAACGATCCGTTCGCGCGCATCGGCAAGGAGTCGGTGACGGTGCAGATCACCAGCGTGACCCGCGCGAGCGATGCCTCGTTCAACGTGCGCTGGACGGAACAACGCTTCGTCAATGGCGCTCCTGCCGGCACCGAACGCTGGAACGCGGTGATTTCCATCGTGCAGCAGACCCCGCGCACCGAACAGCGCCTGCGCAAGAACCCCCTAGGCATCTACGTCAACGGCCTGTCGTGGAGCCGCGAACTGGATTCTTCCGAAGGAGCAAAACCATGAATGATCTTTTCCGTAAATCAGTTTTGCCGGTGATCCTGCTTGCCCTGGCGGGCTGCGCCACGCAGGGCAAGCCGCCGCCGACCATCTCGCTCGATGAGCCGGTGCAGGCGCAGAAGCTGCCGGAGCCGCCCGCACCTGTGGAGGCGGTCGCCGTGCCCGAGGTGCTGCCAATGCCGGCGCAATTGAAGCCGGCGCCCGAGGGCGAAGAAGCCAAGCCGGTGCCGGAGCCGGCCGACGAGAAGGTGCGCGTCTCACGGGCCAATACCGAGGCGCGAGTCGCGCCCACGCGCGAGGGCTACGTCAATGCGATTCAGGTCTGGCCCTTCACGGATGGCGCGCTGTATCAGGTCTATGCGGCCGTGGGCCGCGTGACCGTGATCGCGCTCCAGCCGGGCGAGGAGCTGGTGACGGTGGCCGCTGGCGACACGGTGCGCTGGATCGTCGGGGACACATCGAGCGGCAGCGGCGAAGCGCTGCGCGTCAACGTGATGGTCAAACCGATCCGCTCGGGCCTCAAGACCAATCTGGTCATCACCACCAGCCGCAGGACGTACCTGATGGAGCTGACTTCGACCGAAAAGACATGGATGGCGTCGGTGTCCTGGGAGTATCCGAAGGACAAGATGCTGGCCTTGCAGCGTCAGGCACAGGCGGCCAGCGCCGTCGCGCCGGTCGATACCGGGCTCTCGCTGGAGAAGATCCGTTTCCGCTACACGGTCAGCGGCAGCAATCCGCCGTGGAAGCCGCTGCGCGCCTTCGACGACGGGGAGAAGGTCTATATCCAGTTCCCGCCCGGCATCGCCCAGGGCGAGTTGCCGCCGCTGTTCGTCATTGGCGCACAGGGCGATGGGCAACTGGTGAACTACCGCTTTCGGCCGCCGTACTACATCGTGGATCGCCTGTTCGGCGCGGCCGAACTGCGCCTGGGAGGCGACAAGGGCGACGTGGTGCGCATCGAACGCACGGACGGCACGCGGAGGAACTGACCATGAGCCAGGACGACACTCCCGACCTCGCCACGCCACAGGCGGGCAAGGTAGCGCCCGAGGCAGTGGCGCTGCGCGCACAGCCGCGCCCGGTCACGCGCCTGAACCGGCGCACGCTGGCCATCCTCGTCGGCGGCCTGTCGGTCGCCGTGCTCGGGGCCACGATCTGGTCATTGCAGCCGCACCGGCGCGACGCGGGCGAACAGACCGAGCTTTACAACGTCGATCGCGTATCGAAGTCCGAGGGGCTGGATGGCCTGCCTTCCGACTACTCGAAGCTGCGGAAGGTGCCCGAGTTGGGGCCGCCGCTGCCGGGCGATCTCGGCCCGGCCATCGTGAACTCGCAGCAGCCGGCCATGGCCGCTTACACGGCCCCCGGCCATGATCCGAATGACGCCTTGCGCAAGGAAGCGGAGGCCGCTGCGGCTTCGTCGGTGTTCTTCCGCTCGGGCGGCCAAGGCCAGGCGGCCGCCACGGTGGCGCAGGCGGCGCCGGGTGCGAGCGGTGCCAGCACACTCGCGGCTTTCGACCCGCTCGCTGCCGGGCCTGCCTCGACGGCGGCCCAGCCTGCCGACCCGACCGCCGTGCAGAACCGGCAAGAGCAGAAAGAGGCGTTCCTGAAAGCCGGTTCTACGGAAACCCGCAATTCCGGCAATTTGGCGCTGCCGGCGTCGCCGTATCAGGTGATGGCCGGTACGGTGATCGCAGGCGCGCTGGTGACGGGCATCAAGTCCGATCTTCCGGGCGATGTGATCGCCACCGTCACGGAGCCGGTCTATGACACGGCCACGGGCAAGTTCCTGCTGATCCCGCAGGGATCGCGCATCCTCGGCAGATACAACAGCCAGGTCAGCTACGGGCAGAGCCGCGTGCAGGTGGTGTGGAACCGCGTCATCCTGCCGGACACGTCCTCGCTGACACTCGACAATCTCGTGGGCACCGACCCGGCCGGCTACGCGGGCCTGGAAGACGACGTGGACTGGCACTGGAAGCGCATCTTTGCCGGTGCGGTGCTGACGACGCTGCTGGGCGTCGGCGCCGAGCTGGCCGCGCCGGAGAACCGGCAGGACGGCAACCGCATCGTGATCGCCGGGCGCGACAGCGCGCAGGACAGCATCAATCAGGTCGGGCAGGAGATCACCCGGCGCAACATGAACATCCAGCCGACGCTGACGGCACGGCCGGGCTTGCCGGTTCGGGTGATCGTGGCGCGCGACCTCGTGTTGCGTCCTTACCAACCCATGTTCTATCAGCTTGAAGGTGCGCGATGAGTACCGCCCGAAAACTCCGCCTCGGCCCGTTGCCGTCCAGCGGTAGCACGAAGCTGACGTTCACCTGCCCGGCCAGCCTGAAAGCCGACCTCGACCGTTACGCCGCGCTGCACGCACAGGCGTATGGCGAGGCGGTCGATGCGGTGACGCTGATCCCGCACATGCTGGAGGCGTTCATGGCGGGGGATCGGGGATTCAGGAAGGGAAGTGGGAACAAGGCCGCACCGCCGAAGCCGGGTTGACGATGCGGGCGCATCCACCATCCGCTCACGATGAAAGCGCAGCCTCGGGCTGCGCTTCCGTTTTTGGGAATGGATTGCGACCAGCCGGGGCATAGATGGCTATGCGATCTTGCCCGCTGCGGCGCCCCTGCGTTTGCCACCGCGAAGCACCCATGTGGCACCTAGCTAGAAATGCAGCAAGAGCGCGCCGCAGCCTGAATCTAGGCTAACCTATTGCCCCATAAGCCCTTTCGCACCGCTGCATGTCTGCAAGAAAGACTTGACAGCGGACATTTTTCATCGCCGGGCCGCCCCAAGATGAAAACGGCCCCCTCGGGGGGCGCCCGGCCAGGGGCAGCGGACCTAGCGCAGCAAAGGGAGCGTGGGGGGCATTTTCAACCCTGTCAAAAAGCTGACCCGGCTGTGAGAGTGACACAATCAATCACCCCAGGGTAAACACCAACTCCAAGATCCCGAGCTTCCATGGAACACAGCGCCCCCATCTGGCTGACCTACGGCTTTCTCTATCTCACCGCCGCCGTGCTGGCCGTGCCCATTGCGCGTGCCCTGGGCCTGGGCGCCATCATTGGCTACCTGGGTGCCGGCATTGCCATGGGCCCCTGGGGAATGTCGCTTGTCAGCAATGTGGATGACATTTTTCATTTCGCCGAGTTCGGCGTGGTGCTGATGCTCTTCGTGATCGGGCTGGAGCTGCAGCCCAGCCGCCTGTGGGAGCTGCGCCGGCCCATCCTGGGATGGGGGCTGGCGCAGATGCTGGCCTGCACGGGCGTGCTGTTCCTGGCGGCCTGGGCCTTCGGCTTTTCCTGGCGGGTGAGCCTGATCGCGGGCATGGGCCTGGCCCTGTCGTCCACGGCCATCTGCCTGCAGGTCATGGCCGAGCGCAACCTCATGCGCACGCCCAGCGGCCAGGCCGGCTTTTCCATCCTGCTGTTCCAGGACGTGGCCGCCATTCCCATCCTGGCGCTGATCCCCATCCTGGGCGCGGTCAAGGCCGCCAATGCCACGCACACAGACAGCCACCTGTGGCTGCAGGTGCTCAAGACCGTGGGCACCATCGCCGCCGTGGTGGTGGGCGGCCGCCTGCTGCTGCGCCCCCTGCTGCGCTGGATCGCCCGCAGCCGCACGCCCGAGATCTTCACGGCCACCTCGCTGCTGCTGGTGGTGGGCATTGCCATGCTGATGGTGCAGGTGGGCCTGTCCATGGCGCTGGGCGCCTTCCTGGCCGGCGTGCTGCTGGCCGACAGCGAGTACCGCAGCGAGCTGGAGACCAACATCGAGCCCTTCAAGGGCCTGCTGCTGGGCCTGTTCTTCATGGCCGTGGGCATGAGCATCGACTTCGGCGTGCTGCTGCGCGCGCCCTGGGCAATGGCCGCCATGGTGCTGGGCTTTCTGGCGCTCAAGGGCGCCGTGCTCTACACCCTGGCCCGCGTGCTGAAGCTGCCCTGGCGCGAGCGCCCGGTGTTCGCCCTGCTGCTGGCCCAGGGCGGGGAGTTCGCCTTCGTGGTGTTCCAGACGGCGGCGCAGTACAAGGTGTTCCACCACAGCATCTCGTCCATGCTGGTGGCCGCCGTGGCCCTGTCCATGCTGATCGGCCCGCTGGTGCTGGTGCTGATGGACAAGCTGCTGCTCAAGCGCTTTGCCGACATGAAGGATTGCCAGGTCGACGGCGCGGGCCAGTCTGCCAGGCCCCATGAAATATCGGAGCCGCAGGACGCGCAAATCATCATTGCGGGCTTTGGCCGCTACGGCCAGATCGTGGCACGCGTGCTGCTGACCCAGGGCGTGCCGGCCACCATCCTCGACCACAGCGTGGAGATGCTGGAAGTGGCCCACACCTTCGGATACCGCGTGTTCTTCGGCGATGCCACGCGCATGGACCTGCTGCGCATTGCCGGCGCGGACAAGGCGCGGGTGCTGGTCATCGCGGTGGACTCTTCCGAGCAATCGCTGAAGATCGCCGCCCGCGTGCGCAAGCGCTTTCCGCACCTGGAGATCGTGGCCCGCGCGCGCGACATGGCCCACTGGTACCAGTTGCGCGACCTGGGCGTGCACCATGTCGAGCGCGAAGTCTTCGAGTCCAGCCTGGTCTCGGCGCGCACCGTGCTGGAACTCGCCGGCCACAGCCCTGCCGAGGCCAAGCGCACCACCACGCGCTTTCGGGAGCACAACCTGGAGCTGATCGAGCGCATGTACCCCCACCACAAGGACCAGGCCCAGCTCATTGCCGTGGCCAAGCAGGGCCGCCAGCAGCTGGTCGAGCAGATGGCCAAGGAGCGGCAGGAGGCCCAGGCGCAGCAGGAGAAGGACCAGGCGCCGCAGGAAGCCCCGCCGCCGCCCGGCCCCTGAAAACCGGGCCTCAGGCCGCGCCCAGCGCCCGCACCATGTGGTCCACGAACTGCGCCAGCTTGGGCAGCTGGCGGCGGTCCGGCAGATAGACCAGGTGCACCGGGCGCGGCAGTGGCACGCAGTCCTGCAGCACGGGCACCAGCCGGCCCGCGGCCATGTCGGCGGCCAGCAGCACCTCGGGCTGCAGGATCAGGCCCAGGCCGCGCAGCGCCGCATGGCGCAATCCATCGCCGCTGTTGCAGCGCAGGCGGGCGTCTTCGGGCCACTGCACCGAACCCGAGCCGTCGCCGCGCAGAATCCATTCCGAGCGGCGCTGCCAGACCGCGTAGCTCAGGCAGTCATGGCGCGCCAGATCGTCCACGCCACGCGGATGCCCGCGCCGCCGCAGGTACGAGGGCGCCGCCGCAATCACCATGCGATAGGGCTGCAGCGGCCGCGCCACCAGGCCTTCGCCGCCCACGGGGCCGATGCGCACGGCCACGTCGATGTTCTCGCCCACCAGGTCGGCCATGCTGTCGCTCAGTTGCAGGTCCACGCGCACCAGCGGATTGGCCAGCTGGTAGTCGGCCACCAGCGGCGCGATCACATGGTTGCCCAGCGTGGTCGGCGCGCTGATGCGCAGCAGGCCCTGGGGTGCGCTGCGGCTGCGCTCCACGGCAGACTCGGCCCAGCGCAACTGCTCGAAGACCTGGCGGCTGTCCTCGTAGAAGCTGCGACCCACCTCGGTCAGGCTGTGGCGCCGCGTGGTGCGCTGCAGCAGGCGCGCGCCCAGGTGGGCTTCCAGTTGCTGCACATGCTTGCCCACCATCACGGCCGAGATATCCAGGCGCCGCGCGGCCTGGGCAAAGCTGCCGTCCTCGACCACGGCCATGAAGACCTCCATATTGCGCAGCTTGTCCATGGATTGCTAACCAATGCTTAGTAGTACAAAAAGATTTCGCTACTTTATGGCATGAGCGATTTGCAAAACACTGGAGGCCTGTTCACTCCTTCCGAAAGAAAACCGCATGAAGATCCTGCTCATCGGTGCCACCGGCACCATTGGCCGCGCTGTCCACGCCCTGCTGGCCCCGCGCCATGAGATCGTCACCGTGGGCCGCAACAGCGGCGACCTGCGCGCCGACTTCACGCAGCCCGAGACGCTGCAGAAAATGTTCGAAGCCGCCGGCGAGGTGGACGCCATCGTCAGCACGGCCGGCAAGCTACATTTCGGCCCGCTGTCCGAGATGACGGCCGAGCAGTTCAACTCCGGTCTGCAGGACAAGCTGCTGGGCCAGGTGCGGCTAGCCCTGCTGGGCCAGCGCTGGCTGCGCGACGGCGGCTCCATCACGCTGACCAGCGGCGTCGCCGCCACCGAGCCCATCCGCCACGGCGCCAATGCATCGACGGTGAATGCCGCCCTCCACGGCTTCGTCACCGGCGCTGCGGTCGAACTGCAGCGCGGCCTGCGCATCAATGCCGTGAGCCCCACCCTGCTGACCGAATCGGCCCAGGCCTATGGCTCGGTCTTCCCCGGTTTCGAGACCGTGCCCGCCGCGCGCGTGGCCCTGGCCTACCAGCGCAGCGTGGAAGGAGCCCAGACCGGCAGGGTCTTCGAAGTGCTCTGATCCCTGTCTTGCGGCGGGCCCTCGGCAAAGTCCTTGCGTTCCCGCCCAAAAGGGCTGCGTGCTACGCTGCACGCCACCATGTTCAACCCCACCCAAGCCGATGTGCGGCGCTTTTTCTGCGGCGTGCGCACCAAGATGCTGAACGGCGCGCCGATGGAGGCCATAGAGACGCTGGCCAGCCTCTGGATTGCCGAGCATCCCGAGTATTTCGATGACCTCGCCGACGTGGACGCCGCCCTGCTGCGCGACTACGACGCCACGCCCGGCGTGACCAATCCGTTTTTGCACCTGTCCATGCACCTGTCCATCAGCGAGCAGTGCAGCATCGACCAGCCGCGCGGCATACGCCAGGCCGTGGAGCTGCTCAGCCGCCGCCTGGACTCGCTGCACGACGCCCACCACGCCACCATGGAATGCCTGGGGCAGATGCTCTGGGAAAGCCAGCGCTCGGGCCGCCCACCGGATGGCGAGGCCTACATTGCCGCCGTGCAGCGCCGCGCCACCAGCGACGGCGCCAAGGCCACGGGCGGCGCATAGTTCCGGCCCTTCATTGCCCTCAAGCAAAAGCCCGCAATTGCGGGCTTTTGCTTTGGAGGAAAGGCGCGACCTACTGCGATTTCTGGCCGAGGCGGAAATGGGGCTGGGGCAGGGTCTGCAGCTCGCCATCGAGGCTGCCGATGTAGTTGGCCAGCGCCTTGAGTTCGCTGTTGGTGAACTGCTTGGCAATGCCGGCCATCACGCCGTTGCTGCGGCCGATATGGGGGTTGCCTTCGGTCTTGTAGGACTTGAGGGCAGAGTACAGATAGTCCGCATACTGGCCCGCCACCTTCGGGTAGCTGGGGTCGATGGGTTTGGAAAAACCCTGGCCGTGGCAGGAGACACAGGCCCCTTTTTGCAGCAGCGCGGCAACCTGGGTGCTGGGCTCGCGGACCTTGGCGTCGGCGGCCTTGGCCACGCCATGCTCGGCGTAGTAGGCGGCCACGTCGGCCATGTCCTGCTCGGTCAGCGGATCGGCGATGCCGCGCATGGTGGGGTGCTTGCGTTCGCCCTTCTGGTAGGCCTGCAGCGCGGCCACGATGTAGGGTGCGCCCTGTCCTGAAATCTTGGGGACCTTGTACACCTCGGGGAAGCTGGCCTGGTAGCCCTGGATGCCATGGCAGCCAATGCACATGGCGATCTTCCCCTCCCCTGCCTTTGCGTCACCTTTGCTTTGCTGGGCCTGTGCCACAGGGGTCACAGATGCGACAGTCAGCGCCAATACCGTGGTCAAAGTTTTTATCATTTTGCGCGCACAATCCTTCAAGAGTTCTGACGGATGCCTACTGCTGAGCGGGTAGCGCGACCGATTATGGCAGTCACCGTCAAGCGTCCCCATCAATACTTACGCTGATACCGCCCATGAAATTTCAAGGTTCCGAGAACTACGTCGCCACCCAGGATTTGATGCTCGCGGTGAATGCCGCAGCCACCTTGCAGCGCCCGCTGCTGGTCAAGGGAGAGCCCGGCACGGGCAAGACCATGCTGGCCGAGGAAGTGGCCGCCGCGCTGGACATGCCGCTGCTGCAGTGGCACATCAAGTCCACCACCAAGGCCCAGCAGGGCCTGTATGAATACGACGCCGTCAGCCGCCTGCGCGACTCGCAACTGTCCGACATCGACGGCGGCGAGCGCGTCAAGGACATCCACAACTACATCGTCAAGGGCGTGCTGTGGCAGGCCTTCACGGCAGACCGGCCCGTGGCCCTGCTGATCGACGAGATCGACAAGGCCGACATCGAATTCCCGAACGACCTGCTGCGCGAGATCGACCGCATGGAGTTCTACTGCTACGAGACGCGCGAGATGATCCGCGCCAAGCACCGGCCGCTGGTGTTCATCACCTCCAACAACGAAAAGGAGCTGCCCGACGCCTTCCTGCGCCGCTGCTTCTTCCACTACATCAAGTTCCCCGACGCCGACACCATGCGCCAGATCGTGGCCGTGCACTTCCCCAAGCTGCAGGGCGAGCTGCTGGCCGCCGCGATGAAGGTGTTCTACGACGTGCGCAACCTGCCCGGCCTCAAGAAGAAGCCCTCCACCAGCGAGCTGATCGACTGGCTCAAGCTGCTGGTGGCCGAGGACATTCCCGTGGAATCGCTGCAGACCGCCGAGGGCAAGGTCTCCGTGCCGCCGCTGGTGGGCGCCCTGCTCAAGAACGAGCAGGACGTGAGCCTGTTCGAGAAGCTGGTCTTCATGAACCAGCGCAACCGCTGAGGCCAGCCATGCCGGATTCCAAGCCCGACACCGAAGGCCCCGACCACGCCGGCGCAGAATCGCGCGTGCCGGCCATCACCGGCCAGGTCACCACCATCCCCGTGGCTGGCGCCGTGGCGCACCAGGGCTTCGTGCAGCCCGTGGTCATGCGCTTCAACGGCGTGCGGCTCGAGCCCCTGGCGCTCAGCCATGAAGCGGGCCTGCGCGAGGCCGTGCAGGACGGCCAGCTGTGGCGCATCCGCGTGACCTCCGCGCCCGAGCCCGACGACGTGCGCACCTATATCGAGGCCGCGCTGGAGCAGCGCAGCCAGGGCAAGCGCTTCGCGTTTGCCGTGCTCGACGACGACAGCGGCCGCGTGCTGGGCACCAGCAGCTACCACGACATCCTGCCCGAGGTGCGCCGCGTGGAGATCGGCTACACCTGGTACGCGCGCAGCGTGCAGCGCACCCATGTCAACACCTCGGCCAAGCTCATGCTCATGGGCCATGCCTTCGACACGCTGGCCTGCCATGTGGTGGGCTGGCGCACGGACTGCTTCAACTTCGCCAGCCAGCGCGCCATCGAGCGCCTGGGTGCCAGGAAGGACGGCGTGATCCGCGGCCACGCGCTGCGCCGTGACGGCACCATCCGCGACACCGTGATGTACAGCCTGCGCAGCGGCGAATGGCCCGAGTCGCGCGCCCAGTTGCTGGACCAGTTGCAGCGCCATTCGGACGGCAGCACCGCCGTGGCGCGCACATGAGGGCGCGTACGCCGGGCCCTCGGGAGATGCCATGCTGATCGACTTCTTCTACACCATGCGCGCGGCCAAGCTGCCCGTGTCGGTCAAGGAGTTCCTGACCCTGCTGGAGGCGCTGCAGGCCGGCGTGGTCGGCCCCAGGAGCGAGGACGCCTGGAGCCTGGACGACTTCTACCACCTGGGCCGCACCGTGCTGGTCAAGGACGAGAAGCACTACGACAAGTACGACCGCGCCTTCGCTGCCTACTTCAAGGGCGTGGAGATGGTGGCCGACCTCACGCGCGAGATTCCCCAGGACTGGCTGAAGAAGCTGCTGGAGCGCGAACTCTCGCCCGAGCAGAAGGCCGCCATCGAAGCCATGGGCTGGGACGAGCTGATGGACACGCTCAAAAAGCGCCTGGAGGAGCAAAAGGAGCGCCACGAAGGCGGCAACAAGTGGATAGGCACGGGCGGCACCAGCCCCTTCGGCCACGGCGGCTACAACCCGGCCGGCGTGCGCATCGGCGGGCCGGGCCGCAACAAGAGCGCCGTCAAGGTCTGGGAGCAGCGTGCCTACCGCGACTACGACGACACGCAGGAGCTGGGCACGCGCAACATCAAGGTGGCGCTGCGCCGGCTGCGCAAGTTCGCACGCGAAGGCAGCGACCTGGAGCTGGACCTGCCCGACACCATCCGCAGCACGGCCGCCAACGCGGGCTACCTGGACATCAAGATGATCCCGGAGCGCCACAACAACGTGAAGGTGCTGCTGCTCATGGACGTGGGCGGCACCATGGACGAGCACGTGCAGCGCGTGGAGGAGCTGTTCTCCGCCGTCAAGAGCGAGTTCAAGCACCTGGAGTTCTACTACTTCCACAACTGCGTCTACGACTTCATGTGGAAGAACAACCGCCGCCGCTTCGCCGAGAAGTTTCCGACCTGGGACATCATCCGCAAGTACAACAAGGACTACAAGCTGATCTTCGTGGGCGACGCCACCATGAGCCCCTACGAGATCCTGCAGCCCGGCGGCAGCGTGGAGTACATGAACGAGGAGCCCGGCGCCGAATGGCTGCAGCGCCTGACGCATGCCTTCCCGCGCTTTGCCTGGATCAACCCCGAGCCGCCCGGCGTCTGGCAGTACCGCCAGAGCATCAGCATCATCCAGCAGCTCACGGGCAACCGCATGTACCCTTTGACACTCAAAGGTCTGGAAGACGCCATGCGCCTGCTGTCAAAATAGGCCGATGCCCAAGCTCCCCCCCGCGACAGCGCCGGCCCGAGGGCCGGCGTTTTTGTTTCTGTTGAGTGCAGCCCTGATGCTCGGCGGCTGCAGCCTCCTGCCGTCCAAGAATGATGACAAAGACACGGACCCATCGCTGATTGCAGCGACCGGCGACCCGGCCTTCTCCCTTGTCGTCGATGCGCCCAAGGAAGTGCGCGAGCTGCTGGAAAAGCACCTCGAACTGCGCCGCTACCGCTACCAGAGCGACCTGCAGCGGCGCGAGCTGACGCGGCTGCTGGGCGCCACCGACGCCAACGTGCGCGACCTGATCGGCACGCTGGGCTACTTCAGCCCCACGGTCACGGTGGAGATCAAGGAAACGCCCGAATCCGACGAGGCCCCGCTGGAGGTCACCGTCAAGGTGGACCCTGGCGAGCCCGCCACCATTGCGCGCAGCCAGGTGCGTTTTGCAGGCGTCAACGCCGACGATCCCGAAGGCGCCTCGCAGCGCGCCACCATCGAAAGCCAATGGCCGCTGCAGCCCGGCCAGCGCTTCAGCCAGGCCAGCTGGAGCCAGGCCAAGAGCCAGGGCCTGCGCACGCTGCAGTCGCGCCGCTACCCGCTGGCGCGCATCGACTCCAGCCTGGCCGACGTCGACGCCGACACGCACGAGGCCGACGTCAGCGTGGCCTATGCGCCCGGCCCGGCCTACACCTTCGGCCCGCTGCGCATCGAAGGCGCCCAGCGCTACGACCCCGTGGGCACGGCCCGCATCGCACGCCTGCCCGAGGGCGAGGAATACGACCAGACCGCCCTGGTCGATGCCCAGTTGCGCCTGGCCAGCAGCGGCTACTACGACTCCGTCTTCCTCACGCTGGCCAACGTGCCCCAGCAGGGAGACAGCGCCGCCGAGGACGAGGAAGCCATCAAGCGCAAGGGCGCCCAGGTCACCACGCCCGTCATCGCCCAGGTGCGCGAGGCCCAGATGCAGAAATGGGTCTTCGGCGTGGGCATGAGCACCGACACCGGCCCGCGCCTGAGCGTGGACCACATCCACAACCGCCTGCCCTGGCTGGGCTGGCGTGCCGTCACGCGCATGCGCTTCGACCGCAAGAACCCGCTGATCTCCACGCAGTGGACCGCCCTGCCCGATGAAACCCTGTGGCGCTGGTTCACCACGGCCAAGGCCGAGCGCGCGCCCTCGGGCGACTTCGATGTCAACAGCCTGCAGCTGCGCGCCGGCCGCACCAAGTCCGAAGACCACATCGACCGCAACTACTACCTGCAGTACGACTACGCCAAGACCCAGGGCGAGGGCGCGCCCCCGTCCAGCTCGTCGGTCACCGCCAACTACGGCTGGACGGGCCGCTACTTCGACAGCACGCTGGCGCCCTCCTCGGGCTTCGGCTTTGCCTGGGAAGTCGGCGCAGGCACCACGCTCACGCCCCAGCGCACACCGTTCGGCCGCGTCTCGGGCCGCTGGCTCAGCCTGATTCCCATCGGCGAGGTCGATCCCGAGACCAAGCGCCGCAGCCGCCTGGCGCTGCGCGCCTCCGGCGGCGCCCTGCTGGCCCGCAAGGATGCCGACCTGCCCGTCACCCAGCTGTTCATCACCGGCGGCGACAACACCGTGCGCGGCTACGGGTACCAGAGCATCGGTGCGCGCACCGACAGCGGCAAGGTCATCGGCGGGCGCTACATGGCCGTGGGCAGCATCGAGTGGCAGCGGCCCATCGTCATCAAGGGCAACACACAGGACTGGGAGCACGCCGTCTTCCTGGACGCCGGCACCGTGGGCGATGCGCCCGACTCCATGTACATGCGCGTGGGCGTGGGCACCGGCCTGCGCTGGCGCAGCCCCGTGGGCCCCGTGCAGGCCGACATCGCCTGGGGCGCCCAGGAAAAGCAGCTGCGCCTGCACCTACGCCTGGGCTTCAACTTCTGACCATGGTGGATTCCCGCTTGAATACCCCTGCCTCCTCCGCCGCGCCAGACCAAAACCCCCAGGCGTCCCCTCCGTCGCCTGCGCCCCGCCGCCGCTGGCTGCGCTACCTGCTCTGGTTCTTCCTGGTCCTGGTCCTGCTGCTGGCCGCCCTGCTGGGTTCCGCCTGGTGGTGGAGCGGCCGTGCCGATTCGCTGGCCTACACCCTGCAGCGCGTGGCCGGCTGGCTGCCCGCAGGCCAGAGCCTGCAGGCCAAGGAAGTCACCGGCACCGTGCGCCAGGGCGGGCGCATCGGCTGGCTGCAATGGCAAAGCCCCACCATGAAGGTGGAGCTGCGCGACGCCACCATCGGCTGGCAATTGCGTCCCCTGCTGTCGCGCACCGTGCGCCTGGGCGATGTGCGCATCGCCGAGCTGAACATTGCCAGCACGCCCGACCCCGAGGACAAGAAACCCGTCGAGCCGCTGCAGCAGCTCGTGCTGCCCGTGAAGATCGACGTGCCCTTCCATGTGGAGCGCATCGTCTGGCAAGGCCCGCCCCAGGCCGAGGTACTGGGCCTGCAAGGCCACTACGCCTACGACGGCAGCGAGCACCAGCTGGACGTGCGCGACCTGCAATGGGCCGATGGCAGCTACCAGGCCAGGCTGCGCCTGCAGGCCCGCGCGCCCATGGCCATCCAGGCCGAGCTGCAGGGCGACCTGCAGGCGCCTGCCCTGGCTTCGGACGACGAGGCCTCCACGGCCAAGGCCCCCAAACCTGCACCGCTGGCCGTGCAGGCAAAGGCCCGGATCGACGGCACCCTGGCCACCGCCGCTGCGCAACTGGGCATCAAGCTCCAGGTTGATGCCAAGCCCGGGACGGTGCCCGAGGAAACGCCTGCCCCTTCCGCCGTACAGAAATCCGCCAGGGCCGATGGCAAGAACGGCAAGGCCAGGGAGCGCAAGGAAGCCGCCCCCGTGTCCGAACCCATGCACGCGGACATCGAGGCCAGCATCCGGCCCTGGCAGCCCCAGCCGCTGCAGACCGCGCGCGCCCAGCTCAGCCAGATCGACATCGCCGCCTTCTGGCCCCAGGGACCGCGCACCCGCATCAGCGGCGAATTGCAGGCCGGGCCGGATGGCAAGGCAGCTGATACAGCCCAGGCACCCGCCACGGAACAGCCATCGGACCAGGCACCAGGCTCGGCCATCGCCACCACCGCCTGGCAGCTGACGACACGCCTGAACAACGCCATGCCCGGCCCCTGGGACCGCCAGCGCCTGCCGCTGGACCAGATCGAGGCCGCAGTGCGCTATGACGGCCAGCAGTGGCTGCTGGAGCAGGCGCAGATCGCCATAGGCTCGGGCAGCATCGACGCCCAGGGCCGCTTCGAGCCCGGCACCAAGGTCTTCGAAGGCCAGGCCAAGGTCCAGCGCCTGGACCCCGCCGCGCTCTACAGCCTCCTGGAAGCAGCGCCGCTGCAGGGCGAGCTGCGCGCCAGCACCACGGCCGAGCAGCAGGTGGACTTCAGCGTGGACATCCAGGCCGCAGCAGCGCCCGCAAGCGCCAAGCGCCAGCCCCTGCGCATAGAAAAACTCGCCACCAAAGGCCGCTGGGCCCAGCCCGTGCTGTCGCTGGAGAACCTGCAGCTTGATGCGCTGCAGGCCTCGGTGCGCAGCCGCAGCCTGCAGTTCGACACCGAACAGCAAAAACTGCAGACCGTGCTGAAGGCCCAGCTGCCCGGCGCCGAACTCTCGCTGGACGGCCACATCAGCCCTGCCGCAGGCCAGGGCAGCAGCCAGCTCAAGCTGTCGTCACTCACCTCCCTCACACAGTGGCTGCGCAAGCTGCCCGGCATGAAGGACCCGCTGGCCGGCGCCCTGATCGAAGGCCAGGCCCAGCTGGACGCCAGCTGGCGCGGCGGATGGGGCGCACTGCAAAAGCGCATGAAGGCCGCCGTGGGCGACCCCCTGCCCGCCAGCGGCCTGCAGCTGCAGGCCGACCTGCAGGCCGCCAAGCTGCGCTACCTGCCCGCCAACACGCCGCCCGAGCAGGCGCTGGAGCTGCCCGAGCTGCGCCTGGCCCTCAAGGGCTCGCCCGAGCAGGCCAGCCTCACCCTGGCCGGCCAGGCGAAGCGCGGCACGCAGACCGCGCAGATCGACACGGCCCTGCAGGCAGGCCTTGCCACGGCGCGCGGTGCCGCGCCCCTGGACTGGCAGGCCAGCATCGACAAGCTGCAGGCCCGGCTGAGTCCGGGCCAGGACCTGCCCGGCCCATGGCAGCTGCAACTGGCAGGCAACCAGCCCGTACGGATCGCCCAGCGCACCACGGGCCGCACCGTGCTGTCCACCGCCTTCACGGCATCGGCCGGCAGCCTGCAGGTCACGCCGCCCACCCTGCCCCAGCGCCGCACCAATGCCCAAGCGCCCCAGCCCGTGCTGCTGGCCTGGGATGACACCCGCGCCACCCAGGGCAGCGACGGCCGCTGGGCCCTGCGCAGCACCGGCCGCGCCCAGGCATTGCCGCTGGCCTGGGTCGATGCCCTGTCCATGGCCGAGGAGCCCCCGCTGGCCGCCATGGGCCTGAGCGGCGACCTGAGCTTCAACGCCCGCTGGGACATCGACACGACGGGCCCCGCGCTCAAGGCCGAACTGCTGGTCGAGCGTGCAGCCGGCGACCTGCGCCTGGCCGTGGAAGACGGCTCGGGCACCACCGTCATCCACACCACGGGGCCGCGCTCCAGCAAGCCCGGCGAAGTGCGCACCCGTACCGTGCGCGGCGCCGGCATGCGCGCCCACATCAAGCAGGCCCGCCTGAGCGTGCGCGCCCAGGGCGACGACGTGCAGGCCAAGCTCGACTGGGACAGCGAACGCGCCGGCACCCTGACCGCGCAGCTGGGCACGCGCCTGGCCCAGCAGGACGGCACCTGGACCTGGCCCGAGAAGGCCCCTCTGTCCGGCCAGATAGACGCCCGCATGCCCGACATCGGCATCTGGGCGCTGTTCGCCCCGCCCGGCTGGCGCGTCACCGGCTCGCTGCAGGCCAAGGCCGAGATCAGCGGCGACCGCCAGAACCCGCAGTGGCAGGGCAATCTCTCGGCCGACGGCCTGAGCATCCTGTCCGCGCTGGACGGCATCGACCTGCAAAACGGCGTGCTGCGTGCGCGCCTGCAAGGCAACCGCCTGGACCTGACCGAGCTGCGCATGCAGGGCGGGCGCGGCAGCAATGCGCGCATCCTGGGCTACAGCGGCAACCTCACCACGGCACCGCGCGAAGGCGGCGAACTCACGGGCTCGGGCTTCGTGCGCTGGGACCCGCCCAACGCCGATGGCAGCAACTCCGGCCTGAGCATGGACCTGCGCGCCCAGGCCACCAGGCTGCAGGTGCTGGTGCGCGCGGACCGCCAGGTCAGCGTCTCGGGCGGCCTGCAGGCCAAGCTGGAGCAAGGGCAGTTCACGCTGCGCGGCGACCTCACCACCGACCGCGCCACCATCATCCTGCCCGAGGAATCCGCGCCCTCGCTGGACTCCGACGTGGTCGTGCACTCGGCCGCCTCGCGCAAGGCCGAGCAGGAAGCGGCGCGCAAGCAGCAGCAGGCCGACCGCAAGGCCCAGGCCCGCGCGGAAACCATCAAGCTGCCCGACATCCTCGTCAAGCTCGACCTGGGCCGCGACTTCGCGCTGCAGGGCTACGGCATCACCACCCGCCTGGAAGGCGCGCTGGAAGTGCAAGGCCCCACCGTGGCGGGCGGCCCGCCGCGCATTACCGGCGAGATCCGCACCGTGCAGGGCCGCTACCGCGCCTGGGGCCAGTCGCTGGACGTGGAGACCGGCCTCATCCGCTTCAACGGCCCCTACGCCAACCCCTCGCTGGACATCCTGGCGCTGCGCCCGAACATCGCCGTGCGCGCAGGCGTGCAGGTGCAGGGCACGGCCAACGCCCCGCGCGTGCGCCTGTACTCCGACCCCGAAATGCCCGATGCCGAAAAGCTCTCCTGGGTGGTCATGGGCCGCGACCCCGCCACGGGCGGCGCCGAAAGCGCCCTGCTCCAGCAGGCCGCGCTGTCCCTGCTCAGCGGCGGGCGCAACAACAGCGGCAAGATCGCCAGCAACCTGGGCCTGGACGAGATCGGCTTCAAGGGCCCGGGCGGCGAGGGCTCCACCGGCGCGGCCCTCACCCTGGGCAAGCGCCTGTCCAGCGACCTCTATGTCACCTACGAGCAAAGCCTCTCGGGCGCCATGGGCACGCTGTACATCTTCTACGACCTCTCGCGCCGCCTCACCCTGCGCGGCCAGACCGGGGAAACCAGCGCGCTGGACCTGATCTACACCGTGCGCAAGGACTGACGCCCCACCCCTGCGCAGCCGCCCTGCCGGCGCTGCGCGGGGCGGACCCGCCATGGGTTTACAATCGCCGTTTGCTCCTCTCCGTAGTTCAATGGATAGAACGGGCGCCTCCTAAGCGCCAGATACAGGTTCGATTCCTGTCGGAGGGACCATCAGATGGTTTTTGCATTAATCATTTGCGCGCACTGTAAATGGTCTGGTGACATACCGGGGACATGAATAGTGCAGAAACGACAAGAGCCCCTCGACACCGGATAGGGTGTTGAGGGGCTTTTTTGCATCGCACACCGTCATAGATCGCGATTCGCCCCGCTCCCGTTCGGGGCGATCGTCCAGAGCCAGTCCTGGTACGGAACTGATAGCACAGGCTGACGAGCTGCTGCAGCCTCGGCGCACCCATCAAGCACGCGGACTGAGTCGCTTGCGGTTTGGCATGAATTGGATGGAGCCTTTGCCCGACTGCCGCAGCATGGAGACTCAATGGCCGCAGGACCCTGCACCTGCAGCAAAAACACAACAACTGGGGGGGACTCTCTCCTACCCCAGCACCCCCTGATGACGCGCCTGGCAACGCGATCTGCTCAGACTTGCTCAGATTCAGAGTGTTTCTTTTTGTTCTAATTTGTAGCAAAAGTCTCACTATGAGACCAAGGCCCAAACCTCCGGTCTAAGCAGGTCTTCTTTCCAGCCTCCCCAATCCTCAAGGCGTGCATTGCAAGCTTTCAGGGGTTTTTCTCAAAGGTGTCCACACATGATTCAGCGCCGTTCTTTGCAGCACGTCCTCGCCGCCGCTTCGCTCTCACTCATTGCCTGTGCCGTAAGCGCCGCCGATTACGCCTATATTCCCAATTCAAACAGCAGAACAATTTCGGTCATCAATACCGCGACTGGAGAACTCGCCACCACATTAAGTCCAGCAAGCATGGACGCAACGTTAAATGCTAACATCTACACTCTTGCATTGCGACCAGGCGCCAACAATGAGTCATGGTTCGGGCAATACGGATCCAGCAACAAACTGGGAGTTATTGACACAACAAACAACTCCCTAAAAGCAGTTATCGCTAACACTGGGCGCTCTGTCTCCATCACCTTTTCTGCAAATGGCACCATCGCCTACGTCAGTGATTACGACAACCAAAAGCTGCATGTCATTGACGCCACCTCCAAACAGATAACGAACACCCTAAGTACCGGATGCTTGACAATCGCCTCTGCACTAAGCGCTGATGGCGCATCGCTTTATGTGCTGTGTGCAAACGCTGGTGAGATCAAAAAACTGGATACTGCCACCAACACGTTATCCACACTGGGAAACGTCTCAAATTCGGGATTTGGCTTGGCTTATGACCCGACAGGAGCCGGAAAACTATACACATCGAACAATAATGGCACCACGGTTGGCCTCCTCAATTTGGCAGATAACACGGTTACTCAGATCACAATAAGCGGCATTAATGGCACCGCCAGGGCAGTAGCAGTTCGAAAGAATGGCAGCAAACTATATGTTGGCGGAAACAACAATGTATTGCACGTCGTTGACACTGCCAACACTTCAACACAGAAAACGCTCACACTGAGCGGTGCGGTCTCAAGTATCACGGGCCTTGGTATCTCGGCAAACGATGCGGCGCTGTATGCTGTAACAGCGAATGGCACAGTCCATGTCATTGATGTCGCCACCGACACGGAAACCAAGACGATATCTGCCGCTGCCGGCGCCTCTTCTTCCTGGATCTGGGGTGACTTCCTTGGCAACGTCGCCGCCAGTGCCACGCCGGGCGGGCCCTCGGTGGCATCGATTGCCCCTCAGGGCACACCATCAGCCAGCGCCACAAGCATCAATTTCGCAGTGACCTTCAGCGAAGCGGTCAACGGAGTTGACGCCACAGATTTCGCGCTGACCACTACAGGCACCGCCACCGGCACGATGGGCACGCCATCCAGTGCCGACAACGGCATCACATGGACTGTACCCGTCACTGCCATCAGCGGCACGGGCAGCCTGCGCCTGGACCTCAACAGCAGCGGCACCGGCATCGAGAGCACCGCAGCAGCCAAGCCCATTGCAGGGGGCTTCGCGACAGGAACCGTGCACAACGTTGATGTACAGGTGCCAGTCGCTGGCGCTTGTGGCACGGCGGCGGGCCAAGCCACGGCACTGGCCCCTGCAGCGGGCCTGTGCAGCGCGGGCACGGCTACGGCGATCTCCAGCGCCAGTGGCAAATACACCTGGCAGTGCCAGGGCTTGAACGGTGGCAGCGCCAACAGCTGCGAAGCCCCCTGGTCCACCGCTGGAGGCAGCAAGGCAATGGTCGCACTGCAGACAGCCAACGGTTGGCAGGTGAGCAACGCCAGCTTCAGCACCACGCCACCCGCGACCGCTCCGCAAGGCGTGACTTTCCCCTCTGGACTGCTCTCGCTGAATCTCAGCAGCGGCAACCTGGGCAGCGATGCAACCGTCACCCTGAACTTCAGCACACCGGTGCCTGCAGGCGCGGTATACATGAAGTACGGCCCCAGCCCTGATGGTTTCAACTGCCAAGGCGCAGCATGTGCTCAACCACACTGGTACCAACTGCCTGCCAACCGTGCTGTGCTGGCATCGGACCGGCTGAGCGCCACGTTGACGCTGACCGACGGCGGGCTCGGCGACAACGACGGCATAGCCAACCAATCCATCCAGGATCCGGGAGGCTTTGCACTGCTGGCAGCACCCGCCAGCACTGCGGCGATTCCCACCCTGTCTGAATGGGGCATCATCGCGCTGTCGTCCCTTCTGGCCATGTTCGGCATCGCAAGAATGCGCCGCCGCCAGGGCTGAAAACAAAAGCCACCTTCGGGTGGCTTTTTTCATTTCACCGGCCGCGAAACGAGCAACCGGGCTTACCGCTCTCTGCCGTCCCTCAATGCATTTCCTTGATAGCTCCATGGCAAGAACCCAGAACCCGGCTCCAACACAAAAAATCGTCACCGTCAGCTGACTCAATGCTTACCATGGGTCAATACTGGAAATCATCAATTCAATCCCATTGAGATGAACGCAATGTGAATGCGATCTCAATATCAATTGAAATGCCCTACCCGACACAATAAAACAAAACAATTCCTTGCAAAATAAAATCCGCCTTCATACACTCCAGTCTCCAACTTTCATGGAGGAGATCGCAATGACTGGAATTCGTCGTGATGTCAATCAAGGTGGAACTGTCTGGAATGAAACGCTGATCTGGTATTCCAAGGCCGTGGGGCACCTTTACTCTCTTCCCATTACGGACAGGACCAGCTGGAGATATCTTGCCGCCATTCATGGCATCAACAAGAGCGGCTGGATCAGTGCCGGCGTGCTTTCGGCCAAGGACCCTTTGCCACCCACATCCGAAACCGAGGAGATGTGGGACCAATGCCAGCATGGCACCTGGTACTTTCTTCCCTGGCATCGCGGCTATCTCGCCGCATTCGAAGCGATTGTGGCGAAGACCGTCAAGGAGCTTGGCGGCCCTGCGGACTGGGCGCTTCCCTATTGGAACTACCTGAATTCCAGCAATCAGGCCGCACGCAACATACCCCAGGCTTTCCTGGAAGAGAAATTGCCGGATGGTTCTCCCAATTTCCTGGCCAAGGCCAGGCGCAATGGGTCAAAGCGCCTGGGACCAACGCCTGACATTCCCCGTGATATCACGCTGGGTTGCCAGGACTACCACCGCTTCACCAGCGCTCCCGGCACCTTGGAATACGGCGGTGGCATCACCGCCTTTTCCCATGACGGCAGCGACACTGGCGCCATTGAATCCAATCCGCACAATCTGGTTCACATCATGGTCGGCGGACTGCAGGAGCCCTATGGATTCATGTCAGACCCGGACTATGCCGCCCTGGACCCGATTTTCTGGGTGCACCATTGCAATGTGGACCGGCTTTGGGCAGCCTGGCTGACCCAGCCCGGCAACATCCAGGACAACAGCGCCGCCTGGAGCAACGGCCCTGCCGGCCGCGGCTTCGTCATGCCGGACACCGAAGGAATGCTGGCCTCCTATGATCCGGGTGAAACCCTGCCGGGCGGTGCGCTGGCCCCTGACTATGACAATCTGACCAGCGGCACGGGCGCCACCACGCTCACGGCCAGCACGGCAGGCCTCACACCGCAGGAGATCGACATGCCCGCAGAATTCTCGACGGTCCCGCCGCCCGCGCCGCGTGTACTGGGCTCCAATGCGGAGCGGGTCATCGTGGGCCGCACGCCGCGGCTGACCACCGTATCGATCGCGGACCCCGGTGCCGCAAAGGTCGAGTTGCTGCAGGCAGGCGCCGCGCTGCCGCGGCCACAGCGCTACTTTCTTCACCTGGAAGGCATTCGCGGCAATGCGCCCAGCGGCGTGCTGACGGTCTCCATCGGCTCGCCCGGGGCGGCAGCGCGGCATGCCGACACCGTCGCCCTGTTCGGATTGGCCAAGGCCTCGGCCAGCGACGGACCGCATGGAGGCAACGGACTGGGCGCCACCATCGACATCACCGATGCCACGCAGGCCATCCTGGACGCAGGCGGCAGTCTGGACCAGTTGAACGTGGCCATCGAACAGCCCGAAGCCGACCCCGGGCGCGAAATCACCGTGGACCGCGTGAGCGTGGTCGCACAGGACGCCACCCGCTAAGGCCCGCGTATGGACGCGCTGCTGAGAGACCTGCGGACCGCTCCCGCGCCAGCACTGATGGCCGTGTCGGGGGCAGGCTTCATCAGCCTGGCCATCAGCCCGCCTGCCGCGCCCGGCCTGTCGCTGTGCGGCTCGCTGTCCTCGATCACGCTGGCCGACCTGTCGCCGCTGGTGCTGGACGGGCACACGCTCGGCATCCTCGGTGTGGCATGGCTGGCCATGGTTCTGGCCATGATGCCGCTGCTGGCACTGCGGCAGGTGCGCCACGCCATGCGATCGAGCGTGGCCCGCCGGCGCCTGCTGGCGGCGGGCCTGCTGCTTGCGGGCTATGCGCTGGTGTGGATGGCAGCCGGCCTGGTTATGGTGCCGCTTGCCGCCCTCTTGCACGCAGCCGCGCATCCCGCGCTCATTCTTGCCTGCATTGCCGTGGCGGTCCTGTGGAGTTCATCGCCCGCAGGAACGCGCGCCCACAATGCCTGCCACAGGCTGTACCCCGTGGCCGCCAGCGGCCCCACGGCCAACCGGGACAGCCTGCAGCACGGACTGCGAACCGGCGTGGCATGCGCCACGGCATGCTGGCCGTGGATGCTGGCGCCCTTTGCCTTTCCCGCGGCCTGGCACCTGCCGGCCATGGCTGTTGCTGCCGTTTTGCTTTTTGTCGAGCGCACAGGCCCATCGCTGCGGCCCGCCTGGCGCCTGCCCTATGTCCTGCGGCGCCTTCTGCACGGCAAGCCGCGCACGTCGCTGGGCCGGGCGACAAGACACTGAACCCTGTGGAGGGTGAGCCTCACCCCCGCCCGGCCAGCTCCGCCACCCCTCGCACCAGCGCGCGCCCAGCGTCCGTCGCCTTGCCGTAATGCGCCAGCAGTGCCTGTACATCGGCGTCGGGCGCATGGGAGCGCAGGGACAGCAGCACGTAGCCGATATCGACGCCGGCAAGGTGCAATTGCTGCAGCGCCGTGGCGTCGGGGACGAGGGCGCCGGACTCGAATTGCTGCAGGACCTGTTTGGCTTGGCCGGCCTTGCGGGCGAGTTCGGCTTCGCTGAGGTTCAGGCGCCGGCGCTCCTGCTGCAGGCGGGCCGCGAGGGTGGGTTCGGGGCGCTCGTGCTGGATGGCGTTCGGGTCAAACAAACGTTGACCTGTCAGCAGGTAGGCGACGTCCACTCCCTGCTCGGCGACAGCCATGAGGTAACCCGCATCAGGCTTTCTGACGCCCTTCTCATAGTTGAGTTGGGACATCTTTGACACTCCCGCGATAGCGCCAAACGCCTCTTGGCTCAGGCCCAGCCTATTTCTTTCCTCCGTCAGGCGCGCAGAGAAGTCAAACATTTTTTATATAAACTATTGACGATCAAATTTTCGTTTGATAGCCTATGGAGCGTTGTCACTACAAGCGCCAAATACTACCTGACCCCTCAGGCGGCTCCTTTGCTGCGCCTGTACGTTGCTCGAAGGAGGTCCATGAAGCATGTCGCCGCAAAACCATCGCGCAAGAAACTCGCCAAGGCGGACCGCGCGCTGTTCCTGCAGGCCGCTGAAGCACTCACGCAGGCCGCGATGACCGACGAGAAGCACCGGCACAGCGGGGAGTCCGACCGCCTGCTGCGCATCGCCAGCGATGTGGCACGCCACGCGGCGCAGCCCGGCTCGACGTGCGATCTGCAGAACACGGCGTTTGACGTGGCCGCCTGCATCAATTCGGCGCGGCTGGTGCCCGGCGATGCGGAGTCAGGCCCACGCACCCGCCTGCTGGCAGTAGCGGCCCAGGCGCTGGCTCAGATATCAGAGACGCCGGTGGACGGGATCGTGTTTCCGCGCACCACGCTGTACGAATTGCAAGCGAGGCTGGACACCGGTGCAACGCCATCGCAGTGGCGCGAACTGGCCCGCGAGGCCAACTACGAGGTCCAGCAGTTGGCGCAGGTGCTGATGCAAATGGGCGACTACCAGAACACGGAGAGCCATATCGTGGCGCACGGCATGGCGGCACGCATCTCGCAGTTGTCGGAGATCGTTTACGTGGCGGCCGCCCTGCATGGCGAGCACCGTGATGAATGGGGTTCACAGACCTTTCGTGACGTGCGCGATGTCTTTGAAGGCGGCATGGGCCGCCCGGGGTGAACCGGGTGCGGATCAGCCCTGAACGACCACGTTCTCCAGCCGCAGCACGGCCTCGCGCACTTCGCCCAGCCGCGTGTCCTGCGCCTGCGAGGCCTGCCACGCCACACCGACCCACAAAGGCCTCGCCACGCGCAAGCCGCGTCTGCACATCGGCGTCGGGCGTGGCGGAGCGCAGAGACAACAGCACCTAGCCAATATCGACTCCAGCAAGGTGCAGTTGCTGCAACGCCGTGGCGTCAGGGACAAGGTCGCCGGACTCGGACTGCTTCAGGGTCCGTTGGTCCTGGCCGGCTTTGTGGGCCATTCGGTGAAGTTCAAGCGCTGGAACTCTTGGTACAGGCGGGAGGCGAGGGTTGGTTCGGGGCGCTCGTGCTGGACGGTAAATGAGTTCCTTATGCTATCTTTGCTTAATATTGAGGTGAATAACAGCAGCAATCATGCGCAATATCATTTTGCCAAACTGGATAGCTATCGGGATCCCTGAGACAGCACATAATTGCGCCACAACAGGTTCCATTAAGAGATTGGCAACGAATATCGCAGCAGCCATACGTTCCTGATGCACTCTGAGATTTCAGGACAATAGGACTTTCCAAGCTCAAATCGCAGGTTTTTCTAGGCATATTTTTCAAGTATCCCTCTTCGTCCTGGATGTCAGCTATGGTTACCTCCACCTGCATCTCGTCAGATGCTTCGTCAAGTCTGAAAAAGGCAGGAACTGATTTTTCCACAACTGCAAAAATATCGCGCTTGGACAACCAAGTTTCACCACCCTCTACACCAGAGTATAAAGTCGCAGATAAGCTATATTTCTTCAAATTATTCACTTGAATATTTTTTATCACATATTCTATAGCAACAATCATTCCTTCTTGACTGGATGTGAGCTTTATTGAATCACCCAAACCCACGACGGCACTCCTTTTAACCACCTCACCCTTGAAATGAGTGGATATTTTTACCTGCACGACCTCTTCATTCGCCAGGACGGTATCAGGAAAAATCGCACTCAATATTACAAAGAAAAAAACAAGTAAACTTTTCATAATTCTCCCCCAGAAAGATTAAGAACCATAGAAATATCGCCTATTGATTTAATACAGGCGAGTTGCTCAACTTGCGCCAAGCAGCCTTCGAGAGGGCACATGGTCCAATCAATTGAATCCTAAAACTCCAGCTTGGGAAAAGCTGAGAACTGGATAATCAAAAGCACCAAAAACCCAACTCCAAAGGTGGGCGGCATTGTTCTGGCGTGACCATCCGCCAAGAGCGGACCGGCGCAGCTGGAGTCAGCGTACGGCTACTGATTTTTAGGGGCTGGCCCAATGCTATAGGGAAACTCTATAGATGCAATAAATGCGTGCAAACAGGCTATCGATAGTTTAAGAATTTTCTTAGGAATCCTCTGCAAAAATCGACTTTTTCTGTGACAGCCAACTTCAGGCATGAACTATCTATCGTTGCAATCGCAACGACTTACAGGCGACTGGCTGTCTGGACAGTGTTGTGATGAATGGTGCGTAGCAGATCGTTTTTGATCTGTGCAGAGGACCCTTAACCTTCTGACCGATGCTGCCGATCCATGTACAGTGCCCACCGGTTGGCAAAGTTCATGGCGTGGGCCAGTCGGCGAGGCTGACTTGGACAATCGGAGTCACAAGGTGAGGCAGACTGCCTACTCGGGCCATAGGCCCCGAGTGCTCAGCTACCATCAGTGCCCCCATCCCCATGCAGTTTCCCCGAAAGGCCCTCATGCTGCTGTACGCCGATTCGCAATTCGCCTCTCCCTATGCCCTGTCCGTGTTCGTGTCGCTGAAGGTCAAGGGGATTGACTTCGAGCTGCGCACGCTGGACCTTTCGGCGGGACAGAACACCGGGGCGGACTATGTGGCCGCGTCACTGACGGCACGGGTGCCCACGCTGGTGGACGGCGATTTCAGCCTGTCGGAGTCTTCGGCGATTTGCGAGTACCTGCAGGACCGCTTTGGCGGCGCACCGCTCTACCCCCAGGATGCGCAGGCGCGCGCCCGTGTGCGCCAGGTCCAGGCCTGGCTGCGCAGCGATCTGATGGCCTTGCGCTCGGAGCGCAGCACCGAGGTGGTGTTCTACCGCCCCACGCCCACGCCGCTGTCGGATGCGGGCCAGGCGGCGGCGCGCAAGCTGTTTTCGGTGGCCGGTGCCTTCATCCGCGCGGAAGATGACCACATCGCCGGCCCATGGTCGATTGCCGATGTGGATCTGGCGCTGATGCTCAACCGCCTGGTGCTCAACGGCGACGCCGTGCCTGCGCTGCTGGCCGCCTATGCGCGCCGGCAGTGGCAGCACCCCGCCATCCAGCAGTGGCTGGCCCTGCCGCGCCCGCCGCTGGCAGGCTGAGCCCCCCGGGATATTGGCAGGCCATGGACAGTCTTCTCTACATGGGCGTGCGGATCACGCCAGCATCACTGCCCAGCGATGTCACGCCCGGCGCCTGGCTGCCCCGCGCCACGCTGCTGGAGGTGGCCAGCGGCAAGGCCCTGGGAGCGGTCACCGAAGACCAGGGCTGCGACACGCGGCAGGAGGCCGATGCCCGTGCGCTGCGGCTGGGCAAGCGCCATGTGATGAAGGTGCTGCATCAAGGCTGAGGTGCCAGGGTGCTGGCGCCTGCCCGCGCCCCTCAATCCATCTTCACGGCCACCAGCTTCCACCCCATCAGGCCTTCGCGCCTGAAGATAAAGCCGCCCGGCTCGCCGCGCGGGTGCACGAAGACCTTGGACCAGCCCTGGTACTCCACGGAGTAGTCCTTGCGCGGCGGCCCGCCCTGGGTGTCCACGCCCACGCCTGCGGCGGCCACGTCCGTAGGTTTGCCGGGCTTGCCTTTTTCCAGCATGAGCATGACGCCGTCGGGCGAGACCAGCGCCTCGGTGAACTGGCTGACCAGGCCCTGGGCCAGTTGCTGGCCAAAGCCGGCCAGGGGGTTGGAGGCGCTGTCGCCCGAGCCGCCCATCTGGGATTGCAGCCTGGCCATCATCTGGCCCTTGATGCTTTCGCGCAGCGCAGGGAAGTCCACGTAGCCGGACAGGGCCTGGGCGTCGCGGCGCTCCACGGCCTTGCCGATCTGGTGCAGGGCGATATAGGGCGATGCATAGAGCAGTCCGGCCGCAGCCACGCAGAGGGCGGCCAGCGCACCGGCCAGTGTTTTGGGTTTCATGGATCTCTTTCGTGAAAGCGTGCCAGCGGCCACGCGCAAACGCGGATTCTAGGCGGGCCCGTCCGGCGCGAGGCGCCGGCCAGGGACGGCCCCGGGCACAGGCCGTCTCTTCCTGCCGCAGCAATGGGCAGAGAACCCCTATCAGGCCAGGGCGAATACCTGAAAAGCTGGTATTGCCTGCCCCATCAGATTCATACTATAGTTTGTAACAAATAGTTTACAAACCAATACAACATGGATCGCCATTGGCCACGCAGGCCATCGGCAAGCCAGCATCGCCGTTTCCGGGTGCCTGTGAGCCTTTGTGCAGACCGGGCATTTACCGTGAATGAAATCTCATTTTCACGACCGAGTTCTTTTTGCGAGAGATGTGAGCAATCACGGGGCGGCCTGACAACGCGAGTACCCACCAACCATCCGCAATGCATGCAAAGGACGCAGTATGAATAATTTCAAGTTATCGACTCGCCTGACCGCCTTGATTGGTTTTCTCTCACTGCTCATGATCGTGATCGGCGCTTTCGGACTTTATGGAATCAGCGAGTCCAACCGCCGATTCAAGGTGGTCTATGAAGAGCGCCTGGTCGCACTGGGCGATCTGCTGGAAGTGCAGCGCCTGCTGCTGCGCAACCGCAATGCGGTCTCGGGCGCCATTGCCGTGCACCTGCCCGAATACACGCAGCAAAAGCAGCAGGAGATACAGACCAACATCAACGACGTGAACAAGGCCTGGGCCTCGTTCCGCCAGACCCGGATGACCGAGGAAGAGGCGCAGCTGGCCGACCGCTTCGAGGCCGTGCGCGCGCTGTTCCTGCAGGGCTTTCTGAAGCCGGCCCAGCAAGCGCTGCTGTCCGGTGACCTGGAGCTGGCCCGGCAGTTGCTGATCGACAAGGACGAGGCGCTGTACGCGCCGCTGCGTGATGTGATCGTGCAGCTGACCGCGCTGCAGACCCGCGTCGCCAAGGAGGAATACGAGGCCGCGCAATCGCTGTACCAGGTGATTTTTGCGGTGGCCGTGGGCTCCATCATCGGGGGCGTGCTGCTGGGAGTGCTGCTGGGCTGGTCCATCATCCGCAACATGGCGCGGTCGCTGCGACAGGCCATCCATACGGCCGATGCCGTGGCGGCGGGAGACCTGACGCGGCACATCGATGTGCGCGGCAAGGACGAGGTGTCCATGCTGCTGCGCGCCCTGCAGACCATGCAGGAGGGGCTGCGCGGCGTGGTGCGCCAGGTGCACCAGGGATCGGTCAGCGTGGCGGCGGCCAGCGGGCAGATCGCGCAGGCCAACCAGGACCTGTCCTCGCGCACCGAAAGCCAGGCCAGCGCGCTGCAGCAGACGGCAGCCTCCATGGAGCAGCTCAGCTCCACCGTGCGCCAGAACGCCGACAACGCGCAGATGGCCAACCAGCTGGCCCTGGGCGCCTCCACCGTGGCCGAGCAGGGCGGCGAAGTCGTGCGGCAGGTGGTCGACACCATGCGCGGCATCAGCGAATCGAGCCGGCAGATCGCCGACATCATCAACGTGATCGATGGCATTGCCTTCCAGACCAACATCCTGGCGCTGAACGCGGCCGTGGAAGCGGCACGCGCCGGCGAACAGGGCCGGGGCTTTGCCGTGGTGGCCACCGAGGTGCGCGGCCTGGCCAGCCGCAGCGCCGAGGCCGCCAAGCAGATCAAGCAGCTCATCACCGACAGCACCAGCCGCGTGCACAACGGCAGCGCGCTGGCCGACCAGGCCGGCACGACCATGGCCGAGGTGGTGGACGCCATACGCCGCGTGACGGACCTGATGGGCGAGATCAGCGCCGCCAGTTCCGAGCAAAGCTCGGGCGTGGCCCAGATCGGCCAGGCGGTCACGCAGATGGACCAGGCCACCCAGCAGAACTCGGCGCTGGTGGAGGAGATGGCCGCCGCGGCCTCCAGCCTGCGCGGCCAGGCCGGCGACCTGGTGCGCACGGTGGGCGCCTTCAAGCTGGAGGCGGCAAGCGACCATCAGCATGCCGCCGTGGAGCTGCAGCGCAGGCAGCCCATGCTGGCAGCAGGCTGAGACGGAAAGAAACAAGAGCGAAGAGCGCGCGCGAGAAGCCGCCAGACAGGCCAGAGCAAGGCAGCAACAGGCCCTGGCCGCCGGGCCAGTGCCTGCGGCTGGCTCAATGCAGCGCGGTGCCCCTGGCGCCGCGGCTGCGCGCCATCTTGACGCGGTACATGGCCGCATCGGCCTTTTGCAGCGCGTCGTCGGCGTCAATGGAGTCCGGCCGCAGGCAGACCACGCCCACGCTGGCGCCGCCGTAGTCCAGCGTCTTGCCATCGTGCAGCTCGACCTTCATGACCGAGGCCTCCGACAGGCGCTGCTGCAGGTCGCGCGATACGGCGTCGGCCTCGCTGCCGAACAGCGGGCCCACGCCGATGAAGACGAACTCGTCACCGCCGAAGCGCGCCAGCATGTCGGCGCTGCGCAGATGGGAGGACAGGCGCTCTCCCATGGCGCGCAGCAGTGCGTCGCCGGCCTCGTGGCCGTGCTCGTCGTTCACGTTCTTGAAGCGGTCCAGGTCGATGAAGCCCACCACCACGCATTCCTGGCTGCGTGCGCAGCGTGCAATGAGCCGGCCCAGCTCGTCGGTGAGGCAGCGCCGGTTGGGCAGGCCGGTCAGCGGGTCCAGCAAGGCCAGTGCCGCCAGCTCCTGGTTGGCCTTGCTCAGGCTGGTGATGAGCTGCTCGCGCTCCACGCGCTCGGCGATAAGGTTGGCGAACAGGCGCAGCAGGCCCTGGGCCTCGGTGCTCAACGCCTGGGAGGTCTTGCTGGCCGCGCACAGCGTGCCGTAGAGCTGGCCGTCGGAAAAGCGTACCGGGGCGCTGGCGTAGGTGCGAATGCCCAGTTCACGCGCGGCCTCGGAGTCGCCCCAGCAGGCACCGACATCGGGCGTGTACATGCGGCCTTCGTCCAGGGCGCGCTTGCACAGCGTGTCGCCCCAGGGGACGACCAGGCCTTCGGGAATCTGCATCTCGCTCGCGTTGCGCGCGTACAGCACGCGCTGCTGGCCCTGTTCTTCGTTGATGGTGGTGAGATAGGTGGACTCCAGATGCGTACTCTCTTCGAGCATTTGCAGCAGGGGCCGCGTCAACTCTTCCAGAGAATGCGCCTGGGTCACGGACTGGGACAGGCGCTGGACAAGGGACTCCATGAAATACCTCTCGAAATGACGACGGAAGCAGACTGCCCGCGCGCCTGATGAGGGAATGGGAAGGCAGGCGGGCCGGCACCAATTTGGGGATTGTGACCCGGCCAGACGCAGGCGGGAAGCATCCCGGCCGCGCTGCAGGCCGACAAGCCTGCGCGCCACGCGCCGCTGTCAGCAGGCCGACACAGGCGGCCATATCACCTGCACGCGCAGGCCGCCCAGCGTGGGCGAGCGGTCGAGCAGCAGGCGTGCTCCATGCCGCTGGGCAATGGTCTGCACGATGGCCAGGCCCAGTCCGCTGCCCTGCGCCTGCTGGCCCGCAGAAGCCGCTGAAGCCGCTGAAGGCCCACGCACAAAGCGCCGCAGCACCAGTTCGCGCTCGCTTTCGGCAATGCCGGGGCCCGAGTCCTCGACCACCAGCGCGCGGCCCTGTGCATCGCTGCGCCAGCCCACATCGACGCGGCCGCCTTGCGGCACGTACTTGATGGCGTTGTCCAGCAGGTTGCGCACCAGCATCTGCAAGGCCTGTGCGTCGCCCGCCACGGCAAAGGACTGCCGCAGATGCGGGGACTCGCTCAGGCCCATGTCCAGGCCGTGCTGCTGGGCCGCCACGGCCTGGTCCGCCAGGGCCTGCTCCACCACCTCGCGCAAGTCCACGTCCGCAGGTGCGGCCGTGGCAGCGCCGTGCGGCCCCTGCATGCCTTGCGGGCCTGGGGCCGTGCCTTGTACCGTGCCTTGGGCTTCCTGCCGCGCCAATGTCAACAATTGTTCGACGAGCCGTGTGGCCCGGTCTATGCCGGCCGAAAGACGCTGCACGGCCTCGTCATGCGCGGCCGCATCGGGCGCGCGCTGCAAGGCCACCAGTTGCAGCTTGAGCGCGGCCAGCGGAGAGCGCAGCTCGTGCGCGGCGTCCGCCACGAAGTGCTGCTGCGCCTCGAAGGCCTGGCCCACGCGCTGCAGCAGCGCGTTGAGCTCGGCCACCAGGGGCCGCACCTCGTCGGGCAGGCCCTCGGCAGGCACGGGGGCCAGGTCCTGCGGGCGGCGCGCGGCCAGCTCGCGGCGCACGCGCTGCACGGGCGCCAGCGAACTGCGCACCACCCACCACACGGCCAGCGCCAGCAAGGGCGCCAGCAAGGCGATGGGCAGCAGGCTTTGCCAGGCGGCATCGCGCGCCAGCGTGCGGCGCACGCGCATGTCCTGCGCCACCTGGATCACCTGCGAGCGCGTCTGCAGCGAGAACACGCGGTAGACGGTGCCGCGCGCGGGCACATCGGCAAAGCCCAGCACGGCCATCTGCGGCAATGCCGCACCCAGCGCGGACTCGAAAATGCGCAGGCCCTCGTTGGTCCAGACCTGGACGATGAATTCGTGGTTCTCATCCTCGGGCGGCGTGCCCTGGGGCCTGCCGCGCGCATCCACCGGCAGGCCGGCGCGCAGCGCGAAGGCGGTCTGCTGCATCTGGTAGTCGAACAGGGTGTCGGTCTGCAGCAGCGCGTTGCGGTAGGCCAGCAGGCCCTGCAGCAGCGCCGTGAGCACGATGGCCGCCCCCAGGAACAGGAGCAGCCGCGTGCCCAGTGCGCCGGGCAGGCGGCCGCGCAGCCGGGCGATGACAGAGGAAGCAGGCGCCGTCATGGCTTGGGCACCATGTAGCCCACGCCGCGCACATTGAGGATCAGCCCCGCGCCCAGCTTCTTGCGCAGGCCGTGGATGTAGACCTCGATGGCGTTGCTGCTGACCTCGTCGCCCCAGCCGTAGAGCTTGTCCTCGATCTGCTGGCGCGACAGCGTGCTGCCCGGGCGCGCCAGCAGCGTCTCCAGCACCGCCCATTCGCGGCCCGAGAGCACCACGTCGCGCCCCTCGACACTGGCCTCGCGCGTGGCGGGATTGAGCCGCACGCCTTCGCGCTCGTACAGCGGATCCATTGCGCCCGACGCCCGGCGCGCCAGCGCACGCAGCCGCGCGAGCAGCTCGTCCAGGTCATAGGGTTTGACCACGTAGTCGTCGGCCCCCGCATCCAGCCCGGCTATGCGGTCGCGCACGGCATCGCGCGCCGTGGCCACCAGCACCGGCGTGCGGTCGCGGCGCCCGCGCAGGCGGCGCAGCACCTGCAAACCGTCCTGCCCCGGCAGGCCCAGGTCCAGCAGCACCATGTCATAGCCATGGCCGCCACCCGGGCCGGGGCACAGGGCCGCATCGGCCTGCAGGCCGTCACGGACCCAGTCCACCGCATGGCCCTCGCCGCGCAGCAGGGTCTGCACGGCCTCGCCGATCATGGCGTCATCTTCGACAAGCAGTAAGCGCATGGCAGAAGAATAGCTCCCTGGAAGGCTGGCTCAGTTGGCGACTCAGGGGGTGAGCGGCGGCTACACCGCCGCTTCAATCTTCGGCATGGCCATCCGGGCCTTGGTCAAGGCCATGCCCAGGTTGGCGGTACGCCGGCAGACGAAGACGGCCACGTAGTCGGGCATGAGCTTGCCGCGCAGGAAGACGTGGATGAGGTTGTCGCTGTTGACGATGAGCTCCTGGAAATAGTGGTGGCCGTCGTCCTTGAGGCCGCGCGACTTCTTGAACAGGCTCTCGATCATCGAGACATTGGGGCCGTTGAACAGGTCGGCCGTGGCGGCGGCCACCAGGTCGATGACTTCGCGCGGATGCGAGTCCACCGTGCGGATGGCCAGCAGCATGCCGGAGGCGGCATCCACGTAGCCGATGGCCAGGCACTCGGGCACGGACCCGGCCACCTCGCTCAAAACGTTATCCAGGCTCATTGCAGCTTTCCTTTTTTGTGAATGGATGTGATCGGTCAGCCCATCTTCAGCAGCAGTGCCACTTCGTACGCATACAGCAGGTCCTCCTGGGCCTGGGACTGCACGTACTGGGCATCGATGAGGCGCACGCGGCGCAGCGCCTCGTCGGCGGTGAGGCCCTCGCGCACCAGCCATGCGGCCAGCACCGTGCCCGTGCGGCCCAGGCCGGCCAGGCAGTGCACGGCCAGCACCTCGCCCGCGCGCAGCATGGCCGACATGCGCGCCAGCAGCATCTGGATCTGGGCCACCGACGGTGATTCGTGGTCCCGCACCGGCAGGTGCAGGTTGCGCAGGCCATGGCGCTGCAGCGGCTCCTGCGGCAGGTCGTTTTCGGTCAGCGTGATCAGCACGGTGACGCCGCAGCCGCGCAGGGCCTTCAGGTCGAAGTCCATGGACTGCACCACGCCCGGTTGCGGCGCGCCCGCCAGCCGGCCCGGCACCAGCCAGGCAAAGCCGCTGGGGCCACGGCTGGCCGGCACGGCCTGCGGGTCGGCCACCAGCGGCTGCCAGTCCACCAGCACGGAGGGATTGACGGCGCGCGGCCGGGCTGCGGCAGCGGCAGCGGCAGCGGGTGTCGGTGCGGGTGCGGGTGCGGGTACTGGCGCAGGCACGGGTACGGGCTCAGGTGCAGGCATGGGCTCGGATGCAGGCTCGGCGGCCACTGCGTCCGACAGGAATTCGGAGATCGCGGCCACGGCCGCTGCAGGCAGCGGAGGAGGCAGGGGCACGCCCTCCTCCAGGTCTTCGGCCCGCGCATCGGGCGAGGCCACGGCACAGCTGCCGGTGCGCAGGAACTGCTGGCCCGCCAGCGACAGCGGCGCACGCTGGAAGGCTTCCATGGATTGCGCCTCGGCAATGCGGCCGCCGGCCAGCAGCAGCATGTCCTGCGCCACGGCCTGTGCGTGCTGCTGGTGGTGCGTGCTCATCAGCACGGCCGTGCGCTGGGCCACCTGGCGCAGCAGCTCCAGCAGCACGAAGGCCTCGTAGCCCTCAAGCTCTGCCGTGGGCTCGTCCACCATCAGCAGGGCCGGCTCGGCCAGCGCTTCGCGCAGGATGGCCACGGCACGCTGCTGCACGGGGGACAGCTGCAGCGCCGGCTGGTCGAACATCAGCGCAAGCTCGGGAAAGCCGAAGGCCTGCACCTGCGCGCGGCACCAGTCGCGCAGCGCATGCGGCACCAGCTTGAGGCGGGGCCGGGCCAGCTCGACGATGGCGTCGAAGGTGCTGGCCATCATCAGCCGGGCCTGCTGCTGCACCAGGCGCGGCGCCTGCATGGTGCCGGTCCATTCCTGGCCCGCGTAGCGCACGCTGCCCCAGCGGCGAAAGCGCGGATTGGCGGCATTGAGATCGGCCAGCGTGCGCAGCAGCGTGGACTTGCCCGAGCCGCTGGGGCCCAGCAGGGCCGTGATGCCGTGGGTGGGCAGCGTGAAGTCCACCTCAGCCAGGATGACGCGCGCGCCGAACGATGCGCCCAAACCCGCCGCCTGCAAGCTGTAGTCCTGCTTCAAAGCATGCCCTTCCTGTTTTGCCATGGGCCCTTGCGGGCGCTTCTTCCTGAAACCAGAACGGTGCACGCCCGCCTGGATGGGCCGGCAGTCTAAGCGTATTCGCTCTATCTCAAATCGTCACAATTTGAAACACCGCTAACGCAAAAGGATGTGAATTCACAGAATACAACCATCACATTGCCGCACGAATGCAGGAATAGCCAGCCACTGGCCGGTTGAATTCCCATGCAATAAGCCCCGGCACATTCGTGCCGGGGCTGTGCGATCAATTCAGTGTGCAGGTGCTTTTCAGTCCCTTACCTCCTTTCGCTTACCCGAGACGTACGGGAACAAATATCCTGTTGCCATCGCGCCAAATCAGCACGGCCACGGTCTTGCCGGCCTTGGCCATGGCGGCGCGCACGGCCTCGATATCACCGGCAGGCGAGCCGTTGATGGACAGCAGCACATCGCCCTGCGTGATGCCGGCCTCGGCCGCCGGGCCTGCAGCGTCGGCAACGACCAGGCCGTCCTTCACGCCGATCTGCTGCTTTTCCTCGGGCTGCAGCGGGCGCAGGGCCAGGCCCAGCTTGCCCTTGCCGGCGTCGGGCTTGTCCTTGGCCACCTTGGCGGCCTTGTCGCTGGCATCGCCCAGCACGGCGCTGAGCGTGCGGGCCTCGCCGTTGCGCCATATCTCCAGCGTGACCTTCTGGCCCGGCAGCGCCTGGCCCACAAAGGCCGGCAGATCGCCCGAGCCCACGATGGGCTGGCCATCGATCTTGCGCACCACGTCGCCGGGCTCCAGTCCCGCCTTGGCGGCAGGGCCGTTCTTGTCCACGCTGGACACCAGGGCGCCTTCGGGACGGTCGAGCTTGAAGGAATCGGCAAAGGCCTGGTTCACCTCCTGCACGGCCACGCCCAGCCGCGCATGCTGCACCTTGCCTGTGGCCACGATCTGCTGCTGCACGCGCGTGGCCACCTCGATGGGAATGGCGAAGGACACGCCCTGGTAGCCGCCCGAACGCGAGTAGATCTGGCTGTTGATGCCCACCACCTCGCCGCGCGCATTGAACAGCGGGCCGCCCGAGTTGCCGGGGTTGATGGCCACGTCCGTCTGCAGGAAAGGAACGAAGCTGTCGTCCGGCAGGGTGCGGCCCTTGGCGCTGACCACGCCGGCCGTCACGCTGCTCTCGAAGCCGAAGGGCGAGCCGATGGCCAGCACCCAGTCGCCCACGCGCAGATCGGCCGTCTTGCCCAGCGACACCGTGGGCAGGTTCTTCGCCTCGATGCGCAGCACGGCCACGTCGGTCTTGGGATCGGCGCCCAGCACCTTGGCGCTGAACTCGCGCCGGTCGGTCAGCTTGACGGTCACTTCCTTGGCGCCGCGCACCACGTGGGCGTTGGTCAGGATCAGGCCGTCGCTGGAGACGATGAAGCCCGAGCCTTCGCCGCGCGTGGGCACATCGCGCTGGGGCTGGCCCTGGCCCATGCCCGGCATGCCGGGCACGCCGAAGCGGCGGAAGAATTCAAAGAACGGATCGTTGGGGTCCATGCCCGGCACGCCCTGCTGCCCCTGGCGCGCTGCGGCCTCGTCGCCGTCCTCGCCCATGGCACGCGAGCTGCCGACCACGCTGATGTTGACCACGGCCGCGCCATTGCGCGCCGTGATGTCGGCAAAGTTGGGCGCCGCCACGGCGCCGGCGGGAGAAGCAGGAGAAGCGGCAGAAGCAGGCTGTGCTGCAGGCGCAAACAGCGACGTGGCGGCACGCGCATCGCCATGCACCACACCAACCAGACCGGCGCCCGTGGCGCCCAGGGCGCCGATGGCACCTGCGGCCACCAGGGCCAGCACCAGACGGCGGGGAGTCGACAGAATCTTGTTCATGGCAGACCTTTCCTCAAAAGCAGCGTTCCTTGCTGCGTTGGGGAGAAGTCTGAAGGGGCAGACTTAGGCGAGGCTTAGAAGCCTCGCCGTGCCTCTCAGATCAGCGCCAGCACCTTCTCAGGCGGGCGGCACAGCGCCGCGCCCTTGGGCGTGACGACGATGGGGCGGTTGAGCAGCACCGGGTGCTCGGCCACGGCGGCGAGCAACTGCGCATCGCTGGCCAATGCATCGCCCAGGCCCAGCTCGGCGAAGACGGCTTCCTTGCTGCGCAGCAGCTCGCGCACGGGCATGCCCAGCTGCCGGACCAGGGCCTGCAGTTGCTCAGCGTCCAGGGGCTGGGCGATGTAGTCGACGATGGTCGGCTCTATGCCGTTGTCGCGCAGCAGGGCCAGCGCGCCGCGCGAGTTGCTGCAGCGGTTGTTGTGGTAGATGGTGATGTCGGTGCGGGGGGCGGTGGTGTTCATGGGCCGCAGTGTAGGCCCATGAAAATGCGCCTCAGGCCACGGCTTCTTCGGGATGGGCATCGACCTCGCGGCCGGGCAGCAGCAGGTTCAGCCCCACCGCGACCAGGGCGCCGACGGTAATGCCCGAGCCGAAGACTTCGCGCACGAAGGCAGGCATGCGGGCCAGCAGGTCCGGGCGCACCGTGACCGCCAGGCCGCAGCCCAGCGAGACCGCGATGATCAGGCTGGCACGCCGCGAGTGCTCGGCGCCGCTGAGCATGCGGATGCCGGCAGAAATGATCATGGCAAACATCATCAGCCCCGCGCCGCCGAGCACGGGCTGCGGAATCGTCACCACCAGTGCGCCCAGCACAGGAAAGAGGCCGGCCAGCAGCAGCATGACGCCCGTCAGCATGACCACATGGCGGCTGGCCACGCCGGTCAGCGAGACCACGCCCACGTTCTGGGCGAAGGTGGACAGCGGAGGGCTGGACATCACGGCCGCGAAGGCCGAGCCCACGCCGTCGCACAGCATGCCGCTGGACAGGCGCTTGCCGTCGATGCGCGTCTGCGTGGCCGCGCCCAGGGCCATGAAGGTGCCCGTGGTCTCGACGATGGTCACCAGAAAGGCGATGGACATGGCGACGATGCCGGCCACCGGGAACGTCATGCCGAAGCTCAGCGGCTGCGGGATGGCGAAGACCGCGGCCTCGCTCACCTGGGTGAAGTCGATCAGGCCCAGCGCAAGGCACAGCACATAGCCGCAGGCGATGCCCAGCACCACGGCCGAGGCAGAGACGATGCCCCTGCCCCACTGCACGAAGCCGATCACCAGCACCAGCACGAAGCCGGCGATGGCCAGGTGGCCGATCGCGCCGTAGTCGCTGCGGCCCATGCCGCCCGCAGCCCAGTCCACGGCGACGGGGGTCAGCGACAGGCCGATCATGGTCACGACCACGCTGGTCACGGTGTGCGGGAAGAAGCGGCGGATCACGGGCATGAAGTAGCTGCCCACGATCATCACCAGCGACCCTACCAGCGAGGAGCCCAGGATGCCGGCCACACCATGCTCCAGCCCCACGCTGATGCCCGCGCCCACGAAGGCGAAGCTGGTGCCCATGACGCAGGGCAGCCGTATGCCCACGGGCCCCACCCCCCTGCACTGGACGATGGTGACCACGCCCGAGCCCAGCAGCGCTGCATTCACCAGCGCCACGATCTGGTCGGCCGGCAGCTTGAGCGCCCCGCCGAAGACCAGGGGCACGGCGATGATGCCGCCCAGCGCCGCCAGCAGGTGCTGCAGCGACAGAAGGACCGTGGTGATGAGCATTGGCGGACGGTCTTCCACCTTGTAAAGCAGTTGTTCCATTGTCTTGTCTCCTTGTGTCCTGGCCGTCGGCCTCTTCAGAGGCGCTTGTATGTATGTCGGGGCAGTGGTGCCGGAAAAGGGTGGGGGTCCTGAAAGTGCTGTCCGGGTCTTCGAGCCTCCTGGAGATGCTTCGGGGGAATGGCGCAGCGCGGCAGGTCGGCACCCGCGATGGCCTGGGTGCCGGCCTGCCGCGCTGCAGGGATATGTCAGTGGCCCGCTGCGCGCTCGAACAGCGTGCGGGCCAGTTCGCGGTGGCGGGTCAGCACGCGCGGCAGGTCGGCCGTGAGCAGGTGGCCGTCACGCACCACGACACGGCCGTTGATGACGCTGGTGGACACGTCGGTGGGCGTGCAGAACACGAGCGCGGCCACGGGGTCATGGCCTGCGCCCGCGTAACCCACGCCCGACATGTCGAAGGCCACGAAGTCGGCCGACATGCCCGGCGCCAGCGCGCCGATGTCGTCGCGCCCCAGCACGCGCGCGCCGCCCAGCGTGGCGATCTCCAGCGCCTCGCGCGCGCCCATGGCGGCAGGGCCGTGGCCCACGCGCTGCAGCAGCAAGGCCTGGCGCGCCTCGCCCAGCATGTGGGCGCCGTCGTTGGAGGCGCTGCCGTCCACGCCCAGGCCCACGGGCACGCCCGCATCGCGCATGGTGCGCACGGGTGCGATGCCCGAGGCCAGGCGCATGTTGGAGCACGGGCAATGCGCCACGCCCGTGCCCGTGCGCGCGAACAGCGCAATGCCCTCGGCATCGAGCTTGACGCAGTGGGCATGCCAGACATCGGGGCCGACCCAGCCCAGGCTTTCGGCGTACTGCGCGGGGGTGAGTCCGAATTTCTCGCGCGAGAAGGCGACGTCGTTGTCGTTCTCGGCCAGGTGGGTGTGCAGCGACACGCCGTGCGCACGCGCCAGCACGGCGGACTCGCGCATCAGCTCGCGCGTCACCGAGAACGGCGAGCATGGCGCCAGCACCACGCGCAGCATGGAGTGGCGTGCGCTGTCGTGGTATTGCTGGATCAGGCGCAGGCTGTCGCGCAGGATGGCTTCCTCTTCCTCCACCACCGCGTCAGGCGGCAGGCCGCCCTTGCTGCGGCCCAGGCTCATGGAGCCGCGCGCCGCATGAAAGCGCATGCCCATCTGCTGCGCCGCGGCGATGGAGTCATCCAGCCGAGCGCCATTCGGATACAGGTACAGGTGGTCGCTGGTGGTGGTGCAGCCCGACAGCATCAGCTCGGCCATGGCGGTCTGGGTGGAGACGTGGATCATCTCCGGCGTGAGGTGCGACCACAGCATGTACAGGTTGGTCAGCCACGAGAACAGCTCCGCATCCTGCGCGGCCGGCACGGCGCGCGTGAGGCTCTGGTACATGTGGTGGTGCGTGTTGACCAGGCCCGGCATCACCACGCGGCCGCGCATGTCCAGCACCTGGGCCGTGCCGTCGTCCACCATGCGGCGGTACTGCGGCGGCAGTTCGGCCGTGGCGCCCACCCATTGCACGGCCGGGCCGTCGGCCACCAGGGCGCCGTCGCGGATCTCGCGGCGCTGCGCATCCATGGTGACGAGTACATCGGCGTTCAGTGCGATCAAGGTCATGGCGTTCTCTTCTTCGAAATGGAAAAGCCGCCAGTCTAGGAAGGACACGCCATTGCCGATAGCGCTGAATTCCGCCCGATGTGTCCACAAAAAGTGGACAAGTGCCTAAGACTCACCGCCCCCCGGCAAACAGCCTTGCCAGCGCCTGGCCGATGGACTGGGCCATCAGCTCGCCCGCCGCGCTCAACTGCCCCCTGGCCCGGCCGGTCAGCACCAGCGTCTGCCGCCGCAGATGCGCATCGCGCAAAGGCACGAAGACCAGGGCATTGCGGCTGCGCTCCTCCATCACGTCCAGCGGGTTGAGCAGGGCAATGCCCTCGCCCAGCATGACCAGGCGCTGGATCAGCGCCATGGAGGTGGACTCGGCCACGGGCGTGACCTCGATGGCGTTGCGCGCAAAGGCTTCGTCCAGCAGGCTGCGGATGGACAGCGGCGGCGCGGGCAGGATGAGCGGATGGCCTATGCACTCGCTGAGCAGCACCGACGATTGGCGTGCCAGCGCATGCCGGGGCGGCACGATGGCGCCGATCTGCCATTCGCTGATGGCCAGCGCGCGCAGCGCGGGGCGTTCGGACAGGTCGTAGGCCAGACCCAGGTCGGCGTCGCCGCCTTCCACGGCAGCCGCGATGTCGCTCAGGGGCAGGTCGATGATGCGCACCACGATGCCCGGGTGGCGCTGGCGGAATTCATGCACCAGCGAGGGCAGCAGCGAGCCGGCCAGCCCCGTGGTCGCGGCCACGGTGATCTCGCCGCTGCGCGCGCCCTGCAGTTCGGCAATGCGCTCGCGCAGCGCCGCATGCTCGCGCAGCGTGGCGCGCACATGGGCCAGCACCATCTCGCCCGTCGGGGTGAGGCGCAGGCGCTTGTGGATGCGCTCGAACAGGGGCGTGCCCAGCTCGGCCTCCAGGTCGAGGATCTGGCGGTTGACGGCCGTGGGGGCCACGTGCAGATGTTCGGCCGCCTTGCGGATGGAACCGCGGCGGACTACTTCGTCGAGATAGCGCAGGACTCTGGCGTGCATGGCACGAGCGTAGCGGGGTTTGCCGGGCCGCGCTTTGCAGCGCCCGGCAGCCCAGGCTCAGCGGGCCGTGCCCGGGCGCTCGGCGCGCAGCGTGCGGCTGAGCATGATCACGGGGATCAGGCCCACCAGCACCAAGGCCAGCGACGGCAGGGCGGCCTCGCCCAGGCGTTCGTCGCGCGCGAGCTGGTAGGCCACGACGGCCAGGGTGTCGCTGTTGAAGGGGCGCAGCACCATGGTGGCGGGCAGCTCCTTCATCACATCGACGAAGACCAGCAGCGCCGCCGCTGCCGTGGAGCGCCTGAGCAGCGGCCAGTGCACGCGCGACAGCATGCCCCAGGCGCCCGTGCCCAGCATGCGGGCCGAGTCGTCCAGGCTGGGCGCGATGCGCGCATAGCCGCTTTGCATGGACTGCAGGGCCACGGCGCAAAAGCGCACCAGGTAGGCCCAGACAATGCCCACGGCGGTGGCCGTGACCAGGCCGGCAAAACCCCATTCGGGTCGCACCTGCTGCACCCAGCCCACGGGCAGCAGCAGGCCGACGACGACCACGGCGCCCGGCACCGCATAGCCCAGGCTGGCCAGTTGCACCACGCCGCGCGTGACGGCCGACTCCTTGTGGCGGCGCACGGCAAACGCCAGGGCCACGGCGATGATGACGGCCAGCACCGAGGTGATGGCGCCCAGGCGCACGCTGTTGAGCGCCCAGTCGAGGAAGCGGTCCCAGGGCAGCACCGACCAGTCGGCCGCCAGCGGGCGCAGCATGAAGAACACGGGCGCCACAAAGCCCATGAGCACGGGCAGCAGGCACGCCAGCCAGGCCAGCGCGCAGCGCCAGCCGCGCAGGCGCAGCGGCTGCGCCTCGGCCGAGCCGGCACGGCCCGCGCCGCCGGTGACGAAGCGCATGCGCCGCTGGGCGCGCAGCTCCAGCTGCAGCAGCAGCACCACCAGCACCAGCAGGAAGGTGGCCAGCTGCGCGGAGGCAATGCGGTTGTCCATGGACAGCCAGGCCTTGTAGATGCCCGTGGTGAAGGTCTGTATGCCGAAATAGCTGACCACGCCGAAGTCGGCCAGCGTCTCCATCACCACCAGGGCCACGCCAGCGGCCACGGCCGGGCGCGCCAGCGGCAGCGCCACCGACCAGATGCGCCGCGACAGCGGCGCACCCATCAGGCGCGCGGCCTCCATCAGGTGCGCGGCGCGTTCGCCCAGCGCGGTGCGCGCCAGCAGGTAGACATACGGGTAGAGCGAGAAGATGAAGACCCAGACCGCGCCGCCGAGGCTGCGCACCTCCGGCAGGAGCCGGCCTTCCAGGCCATAGGTGTCGCGCATCCAGGTCTGCAGCGGGCCGCTGAACTGCAGGAAGTCGGTATAGGCATAGGCAGTGACATAGGCCGGCATGGCCAGCGGCAGCAGCAGCAGCCATTCCAGTTGGCGCCGGCCGCGGAAGTCGAACAGCGTCACGGCCGCCGCCGTGCCCGTGCCCACGATGGCCGCGCCCAGCGCCACCAGCAGGCCCAGCCAGACCGTGGTCCACAGATAGCCGGGCAGCACGGTGGCCGCCATCTCGCGCAGGATGGAGCCGGCCAGGGCATCGCCCTGCCCCAGAGGCAGCCAGGAGCCGAGCACGGCCAGCACGGGCAGCATCAGCACCAGGGCCAGCAGGAGCAGGGGAAGGGAGCGGAGTACGGACGACAGACGGCGCAAAGCGGAGGTCTCGGCTAGAGGATGAGGGGGAGGATCTGGCTGCCGGGCTATGGAACGGGCCGGGGTCCGCGGCAGCCACCGGCCTGTGGGCCGAGGTGCCGCCGAGACCGGACGTGCCTGCGGGCTGCTGGAGTCGGCGGGCTCCGGGCATGCCCCTGGCCCGCCAATGCAAATGCGAATTCTATTCATTTGCGCGGTTCTACAATCGCCGCATGTTTTTGACCGTCTCCCAACTCGAGGTGCGCTACCCGGGCCGCGACAGGCCTGCCGTGCAGGGCGTCACGCTGAATCTGGCCGCTGGCGACATCGGCGTGCTCATCGGCCCCTCGGGCTGCGGCAAGACCACGCTGCTGCGTGCCGTGGCGGGCCTGGAGCCCGTGAGCGGCGGCGAGATCCGCATCGACGGCCAGCTCGTGGGCAGCGCGGATTTCTCGCTCCCTCCCGAGCAGCGGCGCATCGGCATGGTGTTCCAGGACTATGCGCTGTTCCCCCATCTGAACGTGGGCCGCAACGTGGCCTTCGGCATCCACCATCTGCCCAAGGCGCGCCAGGCCGAGCGCGTGGCCGAGGTGCTGGAGCTGGTGGGCCTGGCCGGCAGTGCAGGAAGGTTTCCGCACGAGCTGTCAGGCGGCCAGCAGCAGCGCGTGGCGCTGGCCCGCGCGCTGGCGCCCAGCCCGCAGCTGATGCTGCTGGACGAGCCGTTTTCCAACCTCGACGTGGACCTGCGCGAGCGCCTGGCGCATGAGGTGCGCGGCATCCTCAAGGCCGCAGGCGCCACGGCCCTGTTCGTCACGCACGACCAGCTGGAGGCGTTTGCCATCGGCGACATGATCGGCGTGGTCCACCAGGGGCAGCTGCAGCAGTGGGACGACGCCTATTCGCTGTACCACCGGCCGGCCACGCGCTTCGTGGCGGACTTCATCGGCCACGGCGTCTTCGTGCCGGCCACGCTGGCCCACAGCGGTGCCGGCGGCGTGGTGGCGCGCACGGCGCTGGGCGATCTGGTCGATCCGGCCACCTGCCCGCTGCCTGCGCAGTTTGCGGACGGCGAGTGCGATGTGCTGCTGCGCGCCGACGATGTGGTGCACGACGATGCCTCGCCCGTGCAGGCGCGCATCCTGCGCAAGGCGTTTCGCGGCTCGGAGTTCCTCTACACGCTGGAGCTGGCCAGCGGCCACAGCGTGCTGGCCCATGTGCCCAGCCACCACGACCATGCGGTGGGCGAGTGGGTGGGCATACGGCTGGACATGAATCACGTGGTCGCCTTCCCGCGAGAGAGACAGGGCACTGCGCAGACCGCAGCGGCCTGAGCAGGCGGCCGCCGCCGCGCCGTCCAGGCCTTTGTCATCCGACGGTCATGGGTGAAACCCAGAATCTGTCACATCTTGTGACAATTCAAGGCCACCCATGTTTGCTCTGGACCCCTCCTCCACGCAGCACGCTGCATCTGCTCCGACACCGGTTCCGGCGCTTGCCCCTGCGCCCGCCGCGCCACGCCTGCTGGCCCGCGCAGGCCAGCTCAGCCAGCCCACGGCGCCGATTCCCCCCGACACCAGCAACGAGGACGTGCACCGGCTGTTCAGCGAGCAGCCCCTGCTCGAAACCCTGGCCGTGGTGGCCGACGACCGGCCGCTGGGCCTGATCAACCGCCAGCGCTTCATGGAGCAGTACGCGCGGCCCTTTGCGCGCGACGTGTTCGGCCGCCGCAGCTGCCTGGTATTCACCGACACCGCGCCCATGGTGGTGGCGGCCGGCCTGCCCATCGACCAGCTGGTGCAGCAGGCGCTGGCCAGCGGCAGCCGCGTGCTCAAGGACGGCTTCATCACCGTCGAGGAAGGCCGCTATGCAGGCATAGGCACGGGCCACGCGCTGATGACCGCCATGTCCGACATCGAGGCCGACAAGACGCGCCAGCTCATGGCCAGCATCGACTACGCCAGCCTGATCCAGCGCTCGCACCTGGTCGAATCCGACCGCGTGCTCGCCAGCCAGCTGGAAGACCACGGCCTGCTGTGGGAGCCGCGCGACGTGGTGGGCGGCGATGCGTATTTCTTCCGTGCCACACCGCAGGGCCTGCTGGGCTGCATGTTCGACTGCACGGGCCACGGCGTGCCGGGCGCCTTCATGACGCTGATTGCCCTGTCCTTCCTCGAACAGGCCGTGGCGCCTGCAGGTATCGGCACTGGAACCGGCACCGGCACCGCCATCGACCCCGGCGCCCTGCTGGGCCAGATGAACCGCTACATCAAGCGCGTGCTGCAGCAGCGCACCCGCGACGCCCAGCCGGCCTGGGGCGCACCAGCGGCCCCCGCCGACGGCCTGCCGGCGGAGAAGACCTCCAGCGATGGCCTGGACGCCGCGCTGTTCCTGCAGTCGCCCTGCGGCACGCAACTGCGCTTTGCATCGGCCCGGCTGGACCTGCTGGTGGCGCCGCCCGGCGTGCAGGAGGCGGCCCAGGTGCAGATCCATGCCGGCGACAAGCTGGGCATAGGCTATGCGACCACGCCCGACGACGCAGCCTGGAGCACGCAGGTGCTGGAGGTCGCGCCCGGCTCGCTGCTGATGGTGGCAACCGATGGCGTCATCGACCAGTTGGGTGGGCCGCGCCAGATCGCCCACGGCAGAAAGCGCCTGGCGCGCTTCCTGCACGAGCAGCAGTACCGCCCCGCCGCCCAGGCCTGCGCCGAGTTCCGGCAGGCCTTCGCCCAGTGGCAGGGCACGCAGCGCCGGCGCGACGATGTCTCGCTGCTGGTGTGGCGCAACCAGGCCCTGCAGTCATGAGCCCGGCCGAATTCGCTCAGCTGCGCGCCCAGGCCGAGCACAACGGCCTGCTGCTGTACTACGCGGGCACCTTCAACCCCAATGTGATCCAGGCGGCGGCCGACACGCTCAAGAGCCGCCTGGCCAGCGAGGACGGATCGAGCAGCGCCAAGCGCAAGCTGTTTTCCACCTTCATCGAGATGGCGCAGAACGTGCTGCACTACGCAGCGCCCCTGCCTGCGGCCGACACCGGCCCCCGCCAGGCGCTCAGCGCGCCCGTGCCACAGGGCGCCATCGGCGTGGGCCGCATCGATGCGCTGGCCTGCGCCCAGGAGGCGGGCGCCGAGCCGGCGCCTGCCCGCTTCTGGATCGCCTGCAGCAATGCCGTGCGCAGCGAGCATGTGCCGCGCCTGGCCGCCAAGCTGGACGCCGTGCGCGCCATGAGCCACCCCGAGATCAAGGCCGCCTACAAGGCCCAGCTGCACAACACGGACCACGGCACCAGCGACGACATCAGCCGGGGCGCGGGCCTGGGCTGGCTGACCATTGCGCGCGATGCCTCGGCGCCGCTGCAGTACCACATCGCCACGGGAGAGGACGCCGCCGAGACCGCGCCCCATGCCGTATTCCACGTCAAGGCGCTGATCTGAACGCCGGGCGTCCTTCAACGAACCGACCTGCCGCCATGCAAGCATTGAAATCCGAACGCACCTCCGTCACGCCCGAAGTGGTCTTCTCGCCGGCCGAGCAGCTTCTGCGCATCGAAGGCGAGTGCTATCCCGAAAACCCCCTGCCCTTCTTCAACCCCATCCTGTCCATGCTGGGCCGGTATTTCGAGGCCAGCCAGCCTCCTCGCTTCGTGGCCGAGATGAAGCTGCAGTACATCAACAGCGCCTCCACCATGGGCCTGCGCTCGCTGTTCGCGCTGCTGGACCAGGCCGGGCAAAAGGGCACGGACATCCGCGTGGTCTGGGCCTTTGACGAGGAGGACGACGCCATCGAGGAACTGGGCGCCGACCTGGTGGAGGACTTCGCCAACCTGGTGCTGGAGCGACAGCCCTACAGCAACTGAGGGCAGGCCTGCTCCGCCCTGGCCTTCAGGCCAGCGGCTTGCCCATGAGCACCGTGGTCAGGCCGCAGTCCCATTCCTCGTCGGGATAGGTGTCCAGCGTGGCATATCCCTGCGCCGTGTAAAAGCCCAGGGCCTGGGTGTTGAAGCTGTCGGTCTCCAGCCGCACCTGGGCGTGGCCGTCGGCGCGCATGGCCTGCTCCGCGTGGGCCAGCAGCGCACGGCCCACGCCGCGCCCCTGCCAGGCCGGCAGCACATGCAGGGCGCCGATGAAGTCATCCACGCGGTCCACGAAGCCTGCCACCACGCCATCGCACTCGGCCACCCAGAACAGGTGGCCGCGCGACTGCACGTACTGCGCGGTGCGGCCCGAGGCGCGGAACCGTGCATCCTTGTCCGCCGTCAGCTGGGGCTTCCAGGTGCTCTCGTAGGTGGCCCAGAGAACGGCGTTCAGGGCAGCGGTGTCATCAGGCCGCGAGGGCCGAAGCGAGAAGGTGTCTGTCATGTCGCTGGCAAGGTTCAGGCCTGGCGCAGCCGGTCCACCTCGGCATGCAGGTCCTGGGCCCAGACGCGGCGGTCGCGGCCATCGGCCGTCTGCGGCTGGCCATAGTGGACGGCGGCGACCAGGTCGTCGGCGCACAGCGTGCGCCAGATGGAGCCCAGCAGGGTTTCATCGCCCTCGTAGCTGGGCGCGTGGCTGATCTGGCCGGTGGCGCCGTCGATGAAGCGCAGGCCCACGGGCAGCACGGGCGCACCGATCTGCACGGCCGCCTGCAGCAGGTTGGCATGGAAGGGCAGCAGCTTGCGGCCGTCGCCCGTCGTGCCTTCGGGGAAGATGGCCAGGATCTCGCGGCGCTGCAGGGATTCCTCCATGCTCTGCACCATGCGCCGCGCATCGCGGCGCGAGGTGCGCTCGATGTACAGCGTGCCCGCCGCCGTGGCCAGCGTGCCGATCAGCGGCCAGCCCTTGACGTCGGACTTGGAGATGAAGCGGCAATGCCGCGCCGCATGCAGCACGGGAATGTCGAGCCAGGAAATATGGTTGCTGACCATGAGCATGGGGCCCTGGCTCGGCGGCTCGCCCTGGATCTCCAGGCGCACGCCCGCATGGGCCAGCAACTGCAGGGCCCAGGCCTGCACATGGGCGTGCTGGCGCTCCTCGGGCAGCTGCGGAAAGCGCAGGGCCACGATCCACAGCCCCTTGCACACATGGCCGAACAGGCGCGCTGCGCGCAGCGTGGCGCGCCCTCCATTACGCAAGCGTTTCATTTCAGCCATTCAGAGCGTTTGGCAACGCCCATGCCCGTGAAACAGGCACGCTCCATCTCAGGGACACCGAGGAAGGGCCGCCCCGCACCGAGGGTGTCGTCCCCCTCCCTCGCGTAGCGAGTAGAGAGGGGGAAGTCGCGAAGCGGCTCAGGGGGCGCTTCATTTCAGCGGCGTTCGTAAGCGATATGGCCGTCGACCAGCGTGCAGCGCACGCGGGCCGGCAGTTCGTAGCCGCCGAAGGGCGTGCTCTTGCCCTGGCTGGCCAGCTCCTGGGGCTTCACGGTCCAGGCCGCCTGCGGATCGACGATGCACAGGTCGGCCACGCCGCCCTCGGCCAGCCGGCCCAGCTGCCCCTGCAGCTCGCCCAGAGACGAGCCCAGCACCTGCACGGGCGATGCCGTGATGGCGGCCAGGGCACGGTTCAAAGGCACGCCACCGTCCTGCGACCACTTGACGGCCAGCGACAGCAGCAGCTCCACGCCCGTGGCGCCGGGCTCGGCCTCGGCAAAGGGCAGGACCTTGGCATCCTCATCGACGGGCGTGTGGTCGGAGACCAGGGCGTCGATGGTGCCATCGGCCAGCGCGGCAGACAGCGCATCGCGGTCGCGCTGCTGGCGCAGCGGCGGCGTGACGCGGGCGCTGCTGTCGAAGTAGCCGATGTCGGTATCGGTCAGGTGCAGCGAGTTGATGGACACGTCGGCCGTGACCTGCAGGCCTTCGGCCTTGGCACGGCGCACCAGTTCCACGCCTGCGGCGCTGGACAGGCGGCACAGGTGCACGCGCGCCTGGGTGCCGCGCATCAGCTCGAAGATGGTGTGCAGGGCAATCGTCTCGGCCGCCACGGGCACGCCGGACAGGCCCATGCGCGTGGCCAGCGGGCCGCTGGCGGCCACGCCCTTGCCCAGGTACAGCTCCTGCGGGCGCAGCCACACGGTGTAGCCGTAGGTGGCCGCATACGCCAGGGCACGCTGCAGGGTCTGGGTGCTGGTCATGGGCACCTCGGCCTGGCCGAAGCCGATGCAGCCGGACTCGGTCAGCTCGGCCATCTCGGTCAGCACCTCGCCCTTGAGGCCCAGCGTCAGCGCGCCCAGCGGGAACAGGCGCGACTGGTGCAGCTTCTCGGCGCGGAACTTGAGCATCTCCACCAGGCCCTGCTCGTCGAGCACGGGATCGGTATCAGGCGGGCAGACCAGGCTGGTCACGCCACCGGCCACCGATGCAGCCATCTCGGACTGCAGCATGCCTTCGTGCTCGTGGCCGGGCTCGCGCAGGCGCACGGCCAGATCGACCAGGCCCGGCAGCACCCAGCAGCCGGCCGCATCGATCTCGCGTTCTGCGGCAAATCCCTCGGGCGCCTTGCCGATGGCCAGCACCTTGCCGCCGTCGATGGCCACGTCGGCCTGCTGGTCCAGGCCCCGTGCCGGGTCCATCACTCGGCCGTTGCGGATGAGTATCTTCATGGTTTGCTACCCCGTAGACCGCAGGCGGCGCATGGGCTGCGGCCTGCGGCGATCAAAAACATTTGCATTCACAAAAAGCGCCTGGACTCAGTCCAGGACACCGGGCATGGAAAAAGCATGGCCCATCTCAGGGACGCCGAGCAAAGGCCTAGGCCGGCCGCGCCGCCCTGCAGCGAGGGCGTCGCCGGCTGCCCGTACGCCCCCCTCCCGCGTAGCGAGAGAGGGCGCCGTGCATACGGGGGAAGCGACGCAGTCGCTCAGGGGGTGCTTCATTTCAAGCCTCGTTGCCGGCGACGATGGACATGACGGCCATGCGGACCGCGATGCCGAAGGACACCTGCGACAGGATCACGGCCTGCGGGCCATCGACCACTTCGGAGTCGATCTCCACGCCGCGGTTGATGGGGCCCGGGTGCATGACGATGGCGTCCGGCTTGGCCAGGCGCAGCTTCTCGGCCGTGAGGCCGAAGCTCTTGAAGTATTCCTGGCTGGACGGCAGCAGGGCGCCGCTCATGCGCTCGTTCTGCAGGCGCAGCATGATGATCACGTCGCAGTCCCGGATGCCCTCTTCCAGCGTGTGGAAGACGCGCACGCCCATCTGCGCCAGGTCCTGCGGCACCAGGGTGCGCGGGCCGACGACGCGCACTTCGGCCGCGCCCAGCGTGGTCAGCGCATGGATGTCGGAGCGCGCCACGCGCGAATGCAGCACATCGCCCACGATGGCCACGCGCAGGTTGGCGAAGTCCTTCTTGTAGTGGCGGATGGTGTACATGTCCAGCAGCCCCTGCGTGGGGTGGGCGTGGCGGCCGTCGCCGGCATTGACCACGTGGACATGGGGCGCCACATGCTGGGCGATGAGGTAGGGCGCACCCGACTCGCTGTGGCGCACGACGAAGATGTCGGCGGCCATGGCCGAGAGGTTGGCGATGGTGTCCAGCAGCGACTCGCCCTTGCTGGCCGAGCTGCGCGCGATGTCCAGGTTGAACACGTCGGCCGACAGGCGCTTGGCCGCGATCTCGAACGTGGTGCGCGTGCGCGTGCTGTTCTCGAAGAACAGGTTGAACACGCTCTTGCCGCGCAGCAGCGGCACCTTCTTGACCTCGCGGTCATTGACGCTGACGAAGTTGGCCGCAGTGTCCAGGATGTGGGTCAGGATGTCCTTGGACAGTCCTTCGGTGGACAGCAGGTGGATCAGTTCGCCGTTCTTGTTGAGCTGGGGATTGCGCTTGTACAGCACGGTCAGGCCTCTTGGATGCGGAATTGGAAGACGCCGGCGTCATCGCGCGCCAGCGACAGCAGGCGGTCGGCCGGCAGCGCGATGCGCGCGGCGGCAAAGTCGGCCTGGAAGGGCAGCTCGCGCCCGCCCCGGTCCACCAGCACCGCCAGGCGCACGCAGGCCGGGCGGCCGTAGTCATAGAGTTCGTTGAGCACCGCGCGCACGGTGCGGCCGGTGTAGAGCACGTCGTCCAGCACCAGGATGTCGGCGCCGTTGACGTCAAAGTCGATCTGCGTCTGGGCGCTGGTGGCCATGCCGCGCTGCGCGAAGTCGTCGCGGTGCAGGGCCGAGGACAGCACGCTGGGGTTGCCGGGCAGGTTCAGGTCCTTGTGCAGCCGCTCCACCAGCCAGGCGCCGCCCGAGGTGATGCCGGCCAGGCGGGTTTCAGGCCCCATGAGGCTGCGCACGCCGCGCAGCAGTTCGCGGTACAGGGCCTCGGCGTCCAGCACCAGACTGCCGGCTCCCGCAATGGATTCACTCATGGAAGACTCCTCAAAAACTGTTCAAGAATGATGCAGGCCGAGGCCGCATCGGCATCCCTTGCGCCACCGGCCAGGGCCTCGGTGGTGCTGTAGCGCTCGTCCACCTCGTAGACAGGCAGGCCGAAGCGGCTCTTGAGCTGGCGGCCGAATTTCTTCGCCCGCGCCGTGTTCTCGTGCGCATTGCCGTCGGGGTGGTAGGGCACGCCGATGACCAGGGCATCGGGCTGCCACTCCTTGATGCGCTCGCCGGCCTGGGCCAGGCGGGCCTCGCCGGCCTCGGCGCGGATGGTGGGCAGCGGGTTGGCCGAGCGCAGCAGGCGCGTGCCCACGGCGCAGCCCGTGCGCTTGGCCCCGAAATCGAAGGCCACGAAACTCTGGAAATGGGAGGGAACGGTGGGCGGCACGGCCGTGCCGGCTGCCGCTGCTGCCTGGGACTCGGGAGCGGGCAGGCTCATGCGCGCCCCGCTTCGGGCGAGATCATCCAGCGCTGCAGGCCCAGCAGGCCCAGGGCGCGGTCATAGCGGTCGTCGACCGGGGTATCGAAGATGACGTTGGCGTCGGCGCCCACCGTGAGCCAGGCGTTTTCGGCCAGCTCCGACTCCAGCTGGCCCTCGCCCCAGGAGGCATAGCCCAGGGTGACCAGCAGGCGCTTGGGGCCTGCGCCGTCGGACAGGGCTTCGAGCACGTCCTTGGAGGTGGTCATCTCCAGGCCGCCGGGAATGGTCATGGTCGAGGCGTAGGCGGACTCGTCGTCGGGCGCGCCTTCGATCACCATGGGATCGTGCAGCACGAAGCCGCGATCGGTCTGTACGGGCCCGCCGTTGAAGACGCGGTTGCCGCGAAGGTCCTCGCGGCCCAGGGCCAGATCCACCTTTTCCAGCAGGCCTTCCAGCGTAAGCTGCGAGGGCTTGTTGATAATCAGACCGAGCGCACCGCGCTCGCTGTGTTCGCACAGGTAGATCACACTGCGCGAGAACGCTTCGTCTTCCAGGCCAGGCATGGCAATCAGGAAGTGGTGCGTCAGATTGATAGGCGCAGTTTCAGCAGACATAACGACGGATTTTACCGGCGATCCATGCCACCTTCTTACCCTGTGGGCTTGGTCTGGCTGCGGCGCGACCTGCGCCTGTCCGACCATGCCGCCCTCTACCATGCGCTGCGCCAGTGCCGGCAGGTGCATTGCGTGTTCATCTTCGACGACGACATCCTCGCCCCCCTGCCCCGTGCCGACCGGCGCGTGGAGTTCATCTGCCAGAGCCTGACGGGCCTGGACGATGCGCTGCGCGAGGCCTCGGGCCGCGCCGACACCGGCCTCATCGTGCGCCGCGGCCGGCCCGCTGAGCAGATCCCGGCCCTGGCCAGGCAGCTCGGCGCCCAGGCCGTGTTCTGCAACTGGGACGACGAGCCCGACGCCCTGTCCCGCGACGCCCGCGTGCGCCAGGCCCTGGCCGCCGAGGGCGTGGCCCTGCACAGCTTCAAGGACCACATGGTCTTTGCGCGCGACGAGGTGCTGACCCAGGCCGGCGCGCCGTTCTCGGTGTTCACGCCGTACAAGAACGCCTGGCTGCGCCAGGTCACGCCCTTCTTCCTGTCCGCCTACCCCAGCGAGCGCGACCTGCCCGAGCGCCTGGCGCCACGCCCCGAAGGCGAGCGCCGCGCCGTGCCCACGGCAGCCGACCTGGGCTTCGAAGCCGGCACGCTGGACGGCCTGCGCCTGCCCACGGGCTGCGCTGGCGCCGAGGAACTGCTGGCCGACTTCCTGCCGCGCCTGCCGCGCTACAAGCAGGCGCGCGACTTTCCCGCCGTCAAGGGCCCCAGCTACCTGAGCGTGCACCTGCGCTTCGGCACGGTCTCCATCCGCCGCCTGGCAAGGCTGGCCTGGGAGCAGACGCAGCAGCAGCCGCACGACAGCGAGGGAGCCGCCACCTGGCTGTCCGAGCTGATCTGGCGCGACTTCTATTTCCAGATCCTGGCCCACCATCCGCACGTGGTGCACGCCAGCTTCAAGCCCGCCTACGACGCCATCGTGTGGGATACCGGCCCCGAGGCCGATGCGCTGTACGCCGCCTGGTGCGAGGGCCGCACCGGCTATCCGCTGGTCGATGCCGCCATGCGCCAGCTCAACACCACGGGCTACATGCACAACAGGCTGCGCATGGTGGCGGCCAGCTTTCTGGTCAAGGATCTGGGCATAGACTGGCGCCGGGGCGAAGCCTGGTTTGCGCGCCAGCTCAACGACTTCGACCTGGCGGCCAACAACGGCGGCTGGCAGTGGGCGGCCTCCACGGGCTGCGACGCCCAGCCCTGGTTCCGCATCTTCAACCCCATCACGCAAAGCCAGAAGTTCGATGCCGACGCGCGCTTCATCGAGCGCTACGTGCCCGAGCTGGCCCGCCTGCCCGCCGCGCTGCGCCACGCGCCCTGGCAGGCCCGGCCGCTGGAGCTGGCCGAGGCCGGCGTGGTGCTGGGCACGGACTATCCCCATCCCGTGGTGGACCACGCAGCCGCGCGCGAGCGCACGCTGGCCCGCTACGGCGTGGTCAAGCAGGCCGGCTGAAGGAAGCCGGTGCAAAGGCACCGGAGCCAAGAAAAAAGGAGCAGCGCTGGCTGCTCCTTTTTTGCGGGGCGAGGGCTGGCCGCCGAGGCTCAGGCCTCTTCGCCCAGCACCTGCGTCTCCGTCTGCAGTGACAGCGGCGCAGGCTGGGTGCTGTTCCCTTGCAGGGAATAGTGCTGGATCAGGCCCAGCAGTTCCTCGTCCGAATAGGGCTTGCCCAGGTAGTGGTTGGCGCCCAGCTGGCGCGCCATCTCGCGGTGCTTCTGGGCGATGCGCGAGGTGATCATGACCACGGGCAGGTCGCGCAGGGCCTCGTCGGCGCGGATGTTGCGCAGCAGGTCGAAGCCGTCCATGCGCGGCATCTCGATGTCGGACAGCACCAGGGTCGGGCGCTCCTCGGCCAGGCGCTCCATGGCCTGCAGGCCGTCGGCCGCCAGGGCCACGCGGTAGCCTTCGCGCTGCAGCAGGCGCTGGGTGACGCGGCGCACGGTGATGGAGTCGTCCACCACCAGCACCAGCGGCACCGAGACCGGTCCCGCGCTGGCCGGCACGGCTTCGCCGTCGCCCTGGCCGGCGGCACGCTCGGCCTCTTCGGTCCGGGCGCGCACCTCGTCGCCATAGACGTTGGCCAGCGCCACAGGGTTGTAGATCTGGACCACGGCGCCCGAGGCCAGCACCGACATGCCGGTCAGGCCGGGCAGGCGGGCCAGCTGGGGGCCGAGGTTCTTGATCACCACTTCCTGGTTGCCCAGCACTTCGTCCACGTGCAGCGCAATGCGCTGCGACGCGCTGCGCAGGATGACCACGGGCCGGGTGCGGCCCACGGTTTCCTCGCTGCGCAGGGAGGACTGCCACAGCGCGCCCGCCCAGTAGAAAGGCAGGGTCTCGCCGCCATCTTCAAAGCCGTGGCTGGCATAGGCCTGCTGCAGCAGATCCAAGGGCGCACGGCGCACGATTTCCACCAGGCTGGCCGGCACGCCGACCAGCAGCCGGCCCGCGCGCAGCATGACCACCTGGGTGACGGCCGTGGTCAGCGGCAGCACGAGGCGGAAGGCACTGCCCCGGCCCGCTTCGCTGTGGGTTTCGATGCGGCCGCCCAGCGCGTTGACCTCGGAGCGCACCACGTCCATGCCGATGCCCCGGCCGGCCACGCCGGTCACCTCGGTGGCGGTGGTGAAGCCGGGCTCGAAGATCAGGCGGCCGGCGTCCTGCTCCGTCAGCGTCTGGTCCTCGGGCCACAGGCCCTGGGCCACAGCCTTGTCGCGGATGCGCTGCAGGTTCAGGCCGGCGCCATCGTCCTCCACCGACAGCGCCACGTCGTTGCGCTCCTGGCTCAGGATGATTTCGATGGTGCCCATGGCCGGCTTGCCGGCAGCGGTGCGCTGCTCGGGCGGCTCGATGCCGTGGGCCACGCAGTTGCGCAGCAGGTGCTCGAAGGCCGGCATCATGCGGTCCAGCATGCCCCGGTCCATTTCAATGGTGCCGCCGAGGATGTTCAGCCGCACCTGCTTGCCCATTTCCTTGGAGGTCTGGCGGACCACGGCATACAGGCGCTCGGCCAGGGAGTCGAACTCCACCATGCGCGTGCGCAGCAGGTCGCGCTGCAGCTCGCGCGCCTGGCGGCCCTGGGCGACCAGGTCGTCCTCGGCGCCCGCCATGTCGCGCTGCAGGTTGCGCTGCACGGTGGCCACGTCGTTGACCGACTCGGCCATCATGCGCGTGAGTTCCTGCACCCGCGTGAAGCGGTCGAACTCCAGCGGGTCGAAGCCGGCCGCCGAGTCCTTGGACAGGGCCAGGCGCGACTGCATCTGGCTCTCGGCCTGGACCTCGATGTCGCGCAGCTGCATGCGCAGGCGCTCCAGGTTGCCGGCCAGCTCGTCCAGCGAGCCACGGGCCTGGGCCAGGCGCGCATCGACACGCGAGCGCGCAATCAGCACCTCGCCGGCCTGGCTGATCAGGCGGTCCAGCAACTGGGCGCGCACGCGCACCGTCTGCTGGGCACCGGCGCGCAGCGGCGCAGTGACAGGCGCTGGCACAGGGGCCGCAGCCGCCGGTGATCCAGCCGCTGCCGATGCGTCGGAGGCCGCAGCCGCTGCGGGCTCGTCGAGGGAGATTTCATCGCCCAGGTCCAGCGGCGCTTCCTGCGCCTGCTCACCGGCCACGCGCAACACGTCGAAGCCGGCCTGCAGCGCGTCGAAGCTGCCCAGCAAGGGCTCGATCTGCTCGGCGGTCGGAGATTCGCCATCGACCCGCTCCACGGCAGATTCAAGGCGGTGGGCCATCTCGCCCAGGCGCATGGCGCCCGCCAGCCGCGCACTGCCCTTGAGCGTGTGCAGGGCGCGCAGCGTTTCGTGGCGCGCCTCGTCCAGGGAAGGCCGGCCATGCCAGCGACGCAGCGCAGCGCCCAGGCGGGGCAGCAGCTCGATGGCCTCTTCCTCGAAGATGGGGAACAGGTCGGGGTCCACTTCGTCCAGGGCGTCGATGTCGTCGTCCAGATCGTTGCCCACGGCCACCGCATGGGCGATGGCCTCATCGATGCGGCGCTGCAGCTCGGCTTCCTGGCGTGCGTCGTTGACCAGGGGGCGCATGGAATAGGCCAGCGGCGCCACGTCCTGTGCCTGGGCCTGCGCATGGGCGCCGGCGTCGAGCACGGCATCCGTGCCAGGCTGCGGCAACGGCTCCGGCAGCAGCGCATCGAGCCGGCTGTCCGGAGCGTCCGCGACTTCGATATCCAGCGCCAGCAGTGCCTGCAGGGCTTCTTCCACGCCCGGCTGGGGTATCTTGAGGAAGCCGGCCGCGAACTGGTGCAGCAGGCGCTGCACCTCGTCGGAAGCCGCAATGCAGGCGGCGACCTGCTCAGGCGTGCCGCAGCGCTGCGGCTGCAGATGGGCCAGCGCATGCTCCAGCAGGCGCGCCAGGTCCGACAAGGCCTTGAAGCCCACGGTGGCCGAGCTGCCGGCCAGCGAATGCGCGAAGGCGATGGCGTCATCGGGCACGGGCTCGCCGGGCTCGGTCGCCCATTGCTGCAGCGACAGGTCCAGGCGGCGCGACCATTCGTCGGCCTCGTTGAGATAGACGTTGTACAGCGGCGCGCTGATGCGCAGGCCGTCCACGACCTTGAAGCCATCGGCATCGACGCCGGACGGCTCCTGTGCGCCGGACTCCTCAGCCACCGCAGGCGCCTCATCGGCCACGGATTCGGCATGCAGCTCCTGCGGGGTTTCCGCCTCGAAAGCTTCTACGGCTTCGATGGCCTCGGCAGGTGCGGCTGCCGGAGTCAGGTCCAGATCCAGCCCCTCGAAAGGCGCCAGCGGCACGGCGGCGTGCGGAGCCTGCTCTTCGGCTTCGGCTTCTGCGCCTGCTTCTGCTTGCAGCTCGGGCAGCGCGTCGGCATGTGCCTCGGGCACGGTCTCTGTGCCGGGCAGCGCGGGCTGGTCGCCCGAGACAACGGCCAGGGCTTCCTGCTCGCTGTCGCGCATGGCCGCCTCGAAGGCGGCGAAGTCCAGCTCCTCCACCGCGTCGGTGGCCAGCGCGGCGGGTGCCTCGGCGGTCTCCGGCTGCGTTGAACCCTGCGACTGTTCGGGCACGGCCGCCGCAGGCTGGGGGTCCAGGTCCAGCAGACCGAAGTCCAGCGCAATGTCCAGGTCACCGGCGGGCCCGGCGGTCTCGGCGGGCACGGCCGGCTCGGGGGCTTCCCGCTGCTCGGCCTGCAGCTGCTGCTCCACTGCGGCGAAGGGCTCCACCGGCGCATCGACCGCGGCAGGCTCGGCCTGCGTGCGGCGGTCGGCACGCGGCACCAGGGCCACGTCGGCGCGCACGCCTTCCAGGCGCATGGCATCGGCTGCGGCGCGGAAGGGCGTGGCCAGCCAGGCATCGGCCTGCTGGCGCTCGATGGCCGAAGCCCAGGCGCCAAAGGCGCGCAGCGCGTCGCTGGCCAGCTCCTGCATGGGCTGGGGCATGGGCTTTTGCTCGGCCAGCCAGGCATTGAGCATTTGCTCCATGGCCCAGCCGGCTTCGCCGAATTCATCCAGGCCGACCATGCGCGAGCTGCCCTTGAGCGTATGGAAGGCGCGGCGCAGCGTGGTCTGCTCGCTGAGGTTGCCGGGCTCATCGGCCAGGGTGCGCAGCGCCTGCAGGCCGTTGTCCACGACCTCGCGGGCCTCTTCCAGGAAGATGCTCAGGATTTCGTCGTCAGAATCATCTTCCGAGACGGTCAGACCGGCCAGCGGGGGAACGGGTTCAGGCAGGGGTTCGGGCTGAGCCGTGGCGGCAGCGGCAGCAGGGCCGGGCACCGGTTCGGCCGCTTCAGCCACGTCAGCTGCTTGAGCCGCTTCGGCGGGTATCTCGAGCGCCTTGGCGAATTGCGCCAGTTCGGCATCGTCGGCCAGCGCTTGCTGCCCGGCGGCAGTCGCCTGCGGCAGGGGCTCGGGCACAAGGTCCACGGAGGGTGGCGGCGGCGCCGGCACCGACGGTGCTGCCGCAGTGGGTTCGGCAGGCAGGTCGTGTGCAGTCTCGGCGGGCTGGATCTGGGGCACGGGCAGCGGCTGGGCCACGGCAACGGCTTCGCGCTGCGGCGGCACGGCGGCGGTGTCCAGGGCCGGCAGCTGCTCGGGCGCCTTGCCCGCGTCGTCGGCGCGGTGGCCACGGCGGCCCATCAGGATGCGCAGGCCGCCTTCGGCCTCGTCATAGACAAAGAGCTTGCGCGCCATGCTGCGCTGGTAGCTCAGCATGTCGATCAGGAAACCCATGGCGCCCAGGCTGTTGCCCAGCTTGTCGAAGACCTGGGCACGTTCTGACTCGGCGATCTCGCCCAATACCAGCCGCTCCACGGTTTCGCGCATGCGCTGCATGGCCTGGGTGGCCTGGTCCAGACCCAGCACGGACAGCACGCCGCGCATCTGCGCCATCTGGCCAGACACCGGCGCCAGCACGGTGGCATCGGCGGGGTTGCGGAAATACTGGTCCAGGTGCCGCTCGGCCTCGGCCAGCGTGGCACGCAACTCCCCCACGACCGAGCCCATGGTCTGGTGGTCGCTGGCCTGACGGTACAGCTCCTCCATCCACGGCTCCAGCGGACGCGCGGGCGCGCCCTGCAGGGATTCCTCCAGGCGCTGTACCAGGTTGGCGGATTGCTCGGCCAGTTCCTCGTCGCCCATGTCCATGGTGGCAAAGGCCGCCTGCAGATAGAGCACGGAGGTGGCCACTTCCATGGCCAGTTCCGCCGGCGGCGGCTCGCCGATGCGGGCCACGGTTTCGGCCACCTTGATCAGCATGCGCGCCAGGCCATGGCTGGCCGGGTGCAGCTTGACCAGGGATTCGGCCACCTGGGCGAACTGGTCCACCACGATCTTGGTGCGCGCACGGTCGCCGCCTGCCAGGGCGGACCAGGTCTCCGCCGCCGTGGTGATGCGCTTGCGCGCCTGCACCAGCACGGCCGGGTCGTAGCGGCCAAAGCGGGTCTGCTGGTAGTCCACCTGCGGCTGGGCCTGCATGCCATAGGCCTGGCGCACGGCCTGCAGGGCAGCGCCGGCCTGCTCGGCCGGGCGCGCCTGAGCGCAGAAGAACAGCAGGTCCTGCAGCAGGCGCGCAGGCGGCGTGCGGTCGCCCTTGGCCATGGCCGCGTACTGCAGCAGCACGCGCGAGGCCATGCGTTTCACATAGAGGTCGACAACGATCAGGCCGCGCGACTGCGCGTCGAAGAAGCCAGCGGCCACCTTCCAGAAGCTGCGTGCAGTGACATCCTCGGTCTGGGCCACGGCAAAGCGCAGGCACAGGTCACGCATCTGGGCGGCGGCCTCGCGGTCATCGCTCTTGACCATGCGCAGCACCACGCCGTCGAGCAGGGCACGGGCATCGGGCCCGTAGGCCAGCGGCTCGGCCTGGCGCGCCCATTCGGGCTCGCGCGCGCGGCGCTCGGCAGGCCACAGATCGGCCGGATGCACCTTGTCGTTGCCGGCCAGCGCCTGGGTGTCGCGGTATTGGGGAAACAGGGCCACGGCCGAGACGGTCTTGCCGGCCAGCACGGTTTCCAGGTATTCGATCAGGGCAAAGCTGGCGCGCTCCAGCGTGGCGGCAGCCTGGTCGGTGCACAGCTCGGGGCGCTGCACGAAGCGCTGCACGGCGCTTTCCATGCCGCGCAGCACCAGGGCCGGAGAGCCCAGGCCCACCATTTCGAGGGCGCCGCAGGCCTGGTGCAACTGCTGGCGGGCGATGCGCAGGGCCGAGGTGTCAAGCTCCTCAAGGTCCGAGGCGCGCGCCGCATCGGCATCGCGCACGAAACGCGCCACGGCCTTGCTCGCGCCTTCCAGCGACTTGCGCAGCTCATCGAGCACCCAGGCCAGCGGGCCCAGGTCCTGTTCGGTGTGCGCGGCCTGCGCCGCGCCCGTTTGCGATTCGTCAACCACTGACATGGACAGTTCCCCAAGCCCCTAGGGCCTGTGCATAGCTATGTTGGACCGGGTCAGGCAATCTTGAAACGCGCCACCGACTGGCGCAGTTCCTCGGCCATGTGCGAGAGTTCGCGCACCTGCTGCGCCGTGGTGCGCGTGCCTTCGCCCGTCTGCTCCGTCACCGCGAAAATGTGCTGGATGTTCTCGGCCACGTCGTTGGCCAGGACGGCCTCGCGCGAGGTGGACGAGGAGATCAGCTCGATCAGCTCGGCCAGGTGGCGCGACACGGTATCGATCTCGGTCAGCGCGGTACCTGCGGAGTCGGACAGTCGCGCCCCCTCGACCACACCCTGGGTGGAGCGCTCCATGGCGGCCACGGCATCCTGGGTGTCGGTCTGAATCGCCTTCACCAGCGCCGCGATCTGGCGCGTCGCATCTGCCGAGCGCTCAGCCAGGCGCTGCACTTCTTCGGCCACCACCGAGAAGCCGCGACCGGCTTCACCGGCCGATGCGGCCTGGATGGCGGCGTTCAGCGCCAGCACGTTGGTCTGCTCGGTAATGTCGGAAATCAGCTCGGTGATTTCGCCGATCTCCTGCGAGGATTCGCCCAGCCGCTTGATGCGCTTGGAGGTTTCCTGGATCTGGTCGCGGATGGAGTTCATGCCGCCGATGGCGTTCTGCACGGCCTTCAGGCCCAGGTCCGCAGCTTCCAGCGACTGGCGCGCCACCTGGGCAGATTCCTGCGCCTGGGTCGAGACCTCGTTGATGCGGCCTGCCATGTCCAGCACGGAGCGGCCGGTTTCGCGGATCTCGCGCAGCTGTTCGGTCGACGCGGCCAGCAGTTCGGTGGAGTTGGCATCCACCTCGGCCGTGGTCTGTGCCACGCGCGTTGCCGTGTTCTGTACGCTGCCCACCAGGGCGCGCAGCTCTTCCACCGTGTAGTTCACCGAGTCGGCGATGGCGCCGGTGATGTCCTCGGTCACGGTCGCTTCCTGCGTCAGATCGCCTTCGGCCACCGATTGCAGTTCGTTCATCAAGCGCAAAATCGCGGCCTGGTTGGCATCGTTGATGCGCTTGGCTTCATGCTCCTGCACGCGGGACTCTTCCTGGCGGCGTTCGGCCGCTTCCTGGCGCAGACGGCTGTCGAGCAGCTGCACGCGGGACAGGCCTACGCCGCACAGCAGCACCAGCACGGTGGCCAGCGCCAGCAGGCCCATGGGCAGCGAGCCGATGCCGGCGCCGCTTTGCAGCTTGTTCTGCAGGTCTTCCAGATGGCGGCGCAGCGGTTCGCTGTCGGCGTTGATGGCGGTCTGGGCTTCGCGGGCGGACACCAGGCCCTGCAGGTTGCCCAAAATGGCGCTGGCCTCGCTGCGGGTCTCTTCGTAGAGCTTGATCAGCGCCTCGATCTGCTCGCGGGTCTGGGCGTCGCGCGTGGGAGGCAGGCGCAGCTCGCTGCTGCCGCTCAGCAGGCTTTCGGAGATTTCCTTGAACGAGTTCAAGTCCTTGCCCAGCAGGAACACGGCCTCGGGGCTCACGCCTTCGGCGGTCTGGAATTCGTTGGCCGACTTGCCGATACGCTGGGTCAGCATCACGAGCTGGCCGGCAGCGGAGATTTCCGCCGGGCTGGCGCCCTGCTGCAGCTTCAGCGAGGAGATGGTTTCGGCGATCTCCAGCAGGTCCGAGGACTGCCGGTTGATGGTGCGCAGCGCGTCGCCGACCTGGGTCAGGATCTGCTTTTGGTCCATCACCACCTTGGCGCTTTGCTCGGCGCGCTCCATCAGCGGCGTGATCTGGGCCAGTTCGTCGGCATAGGCGCCGCCCAGCGGGCGCACGCCCATGGAGTCGTCGCCCGAGGCAATGGCGCGCACGTTGCGCGCCAGCACGCCGGAGCTGTCCTGCACGTCCACAAAGGAGGATGCCGCGCCCGTCAGCGCCTGCGAGACCGACTTGGCCAGACGCTGCGACTGCATCAGCGCCTGGCCGGTGGCGGCCAGCTGCTGCGCCGAGCCGTCGGCCTGGCGCAGGGCCCAGGCCGCCGCCAGCACCAGGGCCAGCACCGACACCCCCAGCAAGGTGGACAGCGTGCGCTGGTGGCGCGCGGCAGGCGCGCGGCCCAGCAGCGGCAGGGCCACCATGTCGTGGTCAACGGCTGCGCCGCCGTCGCGGCCCGGCATGGCGTCGGGGGCGCCCTGCACGGTCAGTGACGCATCGAGTGCGTACATATCCTGGGAGACGGTGTCTCCGAGCATGCTGTTGTCCGCACCGGAGCCGGCGTCGGCCGGCTTGCGTTGGAAGCGATTTGCAAGACGTTGCAAGAATGACATGGGACGACCTTCAGAAACTCAGGCGCGAATGCTCAGAAACTCGGAGGTTTGGGACAGGCGCTGCAGTTGCAGCTCCTGCCAGCGGTGGCCCGCTTCATCGATATGCACGGGGCCGAAAAAGGCGGGAGAGTGCTCGGGCGCAGGCTCGGTGCGCACGAATGCGTCGGCGCTGCGCAGGCCCTGCAGGCGGTCCACGAGCAGGGCCGCATTCACTTCCAGCGCGGCATTGAACGCCAGCAGGCTGGACTCGGCCAGCGCCGGTTCGCTGCGTGTGACGCCGTGGCCCAGCAGGCTGGCCAGGTCGATCACGCCGGCCAGGGTGCCGCGCAGGTTGGCAATGCCCAGGAACCAGGGCTTTGTATAGGGCACAGGCTGCACGCCGGCCCAGGGAAAGATCTCGCCGGACTGGCCCAGCGGCATCAGGTAGTTGCGCCCGCCGGCCTGGACGGCCAGCCAGGCCGCCACCTTGACGCCTTCGCTGCGTGCGGCCTGAAGGCGGCCAGCCAGACGGGACTGCAGATCGCGCAGTGCTTCACGGTTCGCCATGGGCAGCGCACCAGATCAGTTCAGCGCCGCGATCTTGGCCTGCAGCTCATCGGCATCCACAGGCTTGGTGATGTAGTCCCGCGCACCCTGGCGCATGCCCCAGACCCGGTCGGTCTCCTGGTTCTTGCTGGTGCACATGATGATGGGCAGGTCGGCGTACAGCGGGTCGCGCGTGATGGCACGCGTCAGTTGAAAGCCGTTCTGGCCGGGCATGACCACGTCCATCAGGATCAGGTCGGGACGGTCTTCGGCCAGGCTGCGCATGGCCTCTTCGCCATTCTCGGCCGTGCGTACCTGCAGGCCCTGCTTTTGCAGCATGTCGGACAGAAACATCAGTTCGGTCTTGGAGTCGTCCACGACCAGGACTTTGCGGATGGGCATCAAAGTGCTCCTATGGTTTGCTTGCCGAACTGCTCCACGGCCTGCAGCAGCTGGTCTTTGGTGAAGGGTTTCGTGAGGTAGTCCTGGCAGCCCACCATGCGCCCGCGCGCCTTGTCGAATACGCCGTCCTTGGACGAGAGCATGACCACAGGCGTGTCAGCAAAGCGCGCGTTGCGCTTGATGATGGCGCAGGTCTGGTAGCCGTCCAGCTTGGGCATGAGGATGTCGCAGAAGATCAGCTGGGGCTGGTAGTCGTTGACCTTGGACAGTGCGTCGAAGCCGTCGTCGGCCAGGAGCACTTCGTGCCCGCCCTGCTTGAGGAAGATTTCTGCGCTGCGGCGGATGGTATTGCTGTCATCCACCACGAGTACGCGCAAGGGTGCGCCCGATGTCGTCACTGAGAAACCTCCCGGAAATGTATGAGTCGGCGCGGGTGGTCCCGCGCTCAGATTTCGACCATCTCAAAGTCTTCTTTACGTGCTCCGCACTCGGGACAGGTCCAGTTCATGGGCACGTCTTCCCAACGCGTCTGGGGTGCGATGCCATGCTCGGGGCAGCCTTGCGCCTCGTCATAGATCCACCCGCAGATCAAGCACATCCAAGTTTTGGGGTCGGTCACAGCTTAAAGGGCCTTCACATAGAATGCAACGATTGTATCTAGTCACAACCACCCGCCACGGCCTTCGCTGGCGGGGCGCACACTGGGCTGAGCCATGGCATTGAACCCCTCCAACTCCCCCAGTCCCGACACCGAGCCGATGGACGAAACCGCGCCCGTCTGCGTGCTGGTCTTCAACGCCAGCGACCCCAGCGGGGCGGGCGGCCTGTCGGCCGATATCGCCACCATCGCCTCGGTCGGCGGCCATCCGCTGCCCGTGGTCACGGGTGCCTACGCACGCGATTCGGCCAAGATCTTCGAGCATTTTCCCTTTGACGACGAGGCCGTGGCCGAGCAGGCGCGCGCCGTGCTGGAGGACATTCCCGTGTCCGCCATCAAGGTCGGTTTCGTGGGCAGCCCGGGCAACCTGGCAGCGATTGCCGAGATCGCCTCCGACTACCCCGACATCCCCATCGTCTGTTACATGCCCGACCTGTCGTGGTGGGAGGAAGACCCGCTCGACCAGTACATGGACGCCCTCAAGGAACTTGTTCTTCCGCAAACGTCTGTGTTGGTTGGAAGCCACAGTACGCTGTCGCGCTGGCTGCTGCCCGACTGGACCAACAGCCGCAGCCCCACGGCGCGCGACATCGCCATGGCGGCCGAGGCCCTGGAAGTGCCCTACGTGCTGGTCACCGGCATTCCCCTGCCCGACCAGTTCGTGGACAACGTGCTGGCCACGGCGCAGTCGGTGCTGGGCAACAGCAAGTACGAGATGTTCGACGCCACCTTCACCGGCTCGGGCGACACCCTGTCGGCCGCGCTGACGGCCCTGGTGGCCAGCGGCAACGACCTGGGGCTGGCCACGCAGGAGGCGCTGGAGTACCTGGACCGCAGCCTGGACAGCGGCTTTCGCCCCGGCATGGGCCACTACATCCCGGACCGCATGTTCTGGGCCCAGCCCGAGCCCGAGGATGAAGATGCCGAGGCCGCCGCCGAGCCCCTCGCCGAACTGGACCCCGACGCCCAGGCCATCGAAGGCTTCGTGATGCCCCCTCATGACACCAAGCATTGAGGCAGGCCACCGCCTGAGCGGCTGCGCGGCCGGCACAGGCCCTTGGCTTGGCACCTCTGGCTTGTACCCCGCACATGGCAGACTCCTGCACTATGACCACTGACCTGAATATTCCCCTGTTCGAACGCGCCAAGGCCGTGATCCCCGGCGGCGTGAATTCACCCGTGCGCGCCTTCAACGCCGTGGGCGGCACGCCGCGCTTCGTGCGCCGTGCCCAGGGCGCGCATTTCTGGGACGAGAACGCCCAGCAGTTCACCGACTACATCGGCTCCTGGGGTCCGATGATCCTGGGCCACGGCCACCCCGAGGTGATGGCCGCCGTGCAGGCCGCCGCGCTGGAAGGCTTCTCCTTCGGCGCACCCACGGAGCGCGAGGTCGTGCTGGCCGAGAAGATCCTCTCGCTCATGCCCTCCATGGACATGGTGCGCATGGTCAGCTCGGGCACCGAGGCCGGCATGAGCGCGCTGCGCCTGGCGCGCGGCTTCACGGGCCGCAACAAGATCATCAAGTTCAACGGCTGCTACCACGGCCATGCCGACGCCCTGCTGGTCAAGGCCGGCTCGGGCCTGGCGACGTTCGGCGCCTCCTCCTCGGCCGGCGTGCCGCAGGACGTGGTCAAGGACACCGTGGTGCTGGAATACAACGACGTGGGCCAGCTCGAGGAGGCCTTCGCCCAGTTCGGCGATCAGATCGCCTGCGTGATCATGGAGCCCATTGCCGGCAACATGAACTTCGTGCGCGCCAGCGTGCCCTTCACGCGCCGCATCCGCGAACTCACGCGCGAGCATGGCGCGCTGATGGTCTACGACGAGGTGATGACCGGCTTTCGCGTGGCCCTGGGCAGCGCCCAGAGCCTGTACGCCCAGCAGATCGAAGGCTTTGCGCCCGACATCACCGTGCTGGGCAAGGTCATCGGCGGCGGCATGCCCATGGCGGCCTTCGGCGCGCGCCGCGAGATCATGGAAAAGCTCTCGCCCCTGGGCCCGGTCTACCAGGCAGGCACCCTGTCGGGCAACCCCATTGCCACGGCCTGCGGCCTCAAGACGCTGGAGCTGATCAGCGAGCCGGGCTTCCACGACGCCCTGCACGCGAAGACCGGCCGCCTGATGGCCGGCTTCAAGGCCGAGGCCGACGCCGCCGGCGTGCCCTTCAGCGTGGACCACCAGGGCGGCCTGTTCGGCTTCTACCTGCTGCCCGAGCTGCCCAGCACCTGGACCGAGGTCATGAAGACCGATGGCGCACGCTTCAACCGCTTCTTCCACGGCATGCTGGAGCGCGGCCACTACTTCGCACCCGCCCTGTACGAGGCCGGCTTCGTGAGCGCCGCGCACACGGACGAGGACATCGACAAGACCATCGAAGCCGCACGCGAAGTGTTCAAGACGCTCTGACGCTGGCCCGTACCTGCCGATCGAGCCCGCCCTTGCGGGCTCTTTTCACGTCAGGGCCGAAGAAAAGCCTGGCGCGCCTGTTCGACCTCATCGCGCACGGCACAGCCCTGCGCATGGTCGTTGACCAGGCCCATGGCCTGCATGAACGAGTAGACAGTCGTAGGCCCCACGAACTTCCAACCGAGCTTCTTCAGCTCCTTGGACAGCGCCCGGGACTCGGCCGTCTCGGACACGGGCCCGCCACCGGTCACGGGCTCCGGCGCATGGCGCCAGAAGAAGGCCGACAGCGAGCCTTGCGCCTCCACCATCTCCAGCGCCCGCTGCGCGTTGTTGATCACGGCCTCGATCTTGCCGCGATGCCGCACGATGCCCGCATCGCCCAGCAGCCGCAGCACGTCGTCCTCGGTGAAGCGCGCGACCTGGTGGAAGTCGAAGCCGGCAAAGGCCGCGCGGAAGTTCTCGCGCTTGTTGAGGATGGTCAGCCAGCTCAGGCCGGACTGGAAGCCTTCGAGGCTGAGCTTCTCGAACAGGCGCCGGTCGTCGGTGACGGGAAAGCCCCATTCACGGTCGTGGTAGGCCAGGTAGCTGTCCGTGGCCGCGCACCAGTGGCAGCGCGGCCGGCCGTCGGGGGCGGTGAACAGGCGGGACATGGTCAGGATTCCCCGGGTTCGGGAGAAGGGAGGGACAGCAGCCAGGCCGCCATCTGCAGGGATTGCGCCGTATCGATGTGCGGGTGGCGCGGCATGATGGCGCGGCCCCATTCGCCGGCCCCGCCCTCGCGGATCTTGCGCGCCAGGTAGTCGGCGGCATCTTCGCGGCCACGGTAGCGGCCGGCGATCTGCTGGAAGGACGGGCCCACGTAGTGACGCACCAGGCCGTGGCAGCGCAGGCAGTCATTGCCTTCCACCAGGGCCTTGCCGGCGGCCAGCTGCGCGTCGGCTGTCACGGCAGCTGCGGCCGCCGCCGTGGTGGCCCCGACAGCCGGCCCGCGCATGATGCGCCAGCCGATGTTGAAGACACCCAGCGCCACCAGCAGCATGAAGACCACGAGCGCCCAGCCCAGCCAGCGGGGCCGCTGGGGGGCGTCGTCGCCCTCGTCGTCTGCGCCAGGAGGCAGTTGGCCGGCCATCAGTGGCGGAAGTGGCGCACGCCGGTGAAGACCATGGCCACGCCGCGCTCGTTGGCGGCGTCAATGACCTCCTGGTCGCGCATGGAGCCGCCGGGCTGGGCCACGCAGGTGGCGCCTGCGTCAACGACCACGTCCAGGCCGTCGCGGAAGGGGAAGAAGGCATCGCTGGCCACGACCGTGCCCTGCAGGCTCAGCTTGGCGGCCTCGGCCTTGATGGAGGCGATGCGCGCCGAGTCCAGGCGGCTCATCTGGCCTGCGCCCACGCCCATGGTCATGCCGTTCTTGCAGAACACGATGGCATTGCTCTTGACGTACTTGGCGACCTTCCAGGCGAACAGCAGGTCCTGCAGTTCTTCGGGCGTAGGCTGCTTGACGGTGACGACCTTGAGGTCGGCCAGGGCCAGCTCATGGTTGTCGGCGGTCTGCAGCAGCAGGCCCGATCCGACGCGCTTGGCGTCCATGGCGTTGCGGCCCTGGTCCCAGGCGCGCTCGCCGCCCGTTCGGGACGAACCCGCAGCGTTCGGCAGGGCGATCTTCATGAGGCGCACATTGACCTTGGGCTTGAAGATTTCCAGCGCCTCGGCCGTGAAGTCGGGGGCCATCAGCACCTCGACGAATTGCTTGACCACGGCCTCGGCCGCCGCCTTGTCCACCGTGCGGTTGAAGGCGATGATGCCGCCGAAGGCGCTGGTGGGGTCGGTCTGGAAGGCCTTGGCATAGGCTTCGTGCGCGTCCTTGCCCACGGCCACGCCGCAGGGGTTGGCGTGCTTGACGATCACGCAGGCGGGCTGCTCGAAGCTCTTGACGCATTCCCAGGCGGCATCGGCGTCGGCGATGTTGTTGTACGACAGCTCCTTGCCCTGCAGCTGCTCGCCCGTGACCAGGGAGCCGGGGGCCGGATACAGGTCGCGGTACAGGGCGGCCTGCTGGTGGCTGTTTTCGCCGTAGCGCAGGTCCTGCACCTTGGTGAAGTGGCCGTTGCTCTGGCCGGGGAAGGCGCTGCGCTCTGGCACGTAGGTTTCGGAGAGCTTGTCGTCCTCGAACTTCACGCTGGACAGGTAGTCGCTGATGGCGCCGTCGTACTGGGCAATGCGGTTGAAGGCGGCCACGGACAGCGCAAAGCGCAGCTTGTCGGAGAGCTTTCCATTGGCCTTGAGTTCGGCCAGCACGGCCTCGTACTGGCCGGCATCGGTGATCACGCCCACGTCGGCCCAGTTCTTGGCGGCAGAGCGCACCATGGCCGGGCCGCCGATGTCGATGTTCTCGATGGCGTCGGCCAGCGTGCAGCCGGCCTTGGCCACGGTGGCCTCGAAGGGGTAGAGGTTCACCACCAGCAGGTCGATGGTGTCGATGCCGTGCTCCTTGAGGGCCGCCATGTGGGCGGGCAGCTCGCGGCGCGCCAGCAGGCCGCCGTGGACCTTGGGGTGCAGGGTCTTGACGCGGCCGTCCAGCATCTCGGGGAACTGGGTGACTTCGGCGACCTCGGTCACGGGCAGGCCGGCCTCGGCCAGCAGCTTGGCGGTGCCGCCGGTGGACAGCAGCTTGATGCCCAGGGCGTGCAGGCCTTGGGCGAATTCGACAATACCGGTCTTGTCAGAGACGGAGAGCAGGGCGTTCATGGGCGTCGGTGCAGGGAGTTTGAAAAAAGGGGAATTCGTGCCGCTCAGAGCATGTCGTGCTCAAGCAGCTTCTTGCGCAGCGTGTTGCGGTTCAGGCCCAGCCAGTCGGCGGCGCGGGACTGGTTGTTGTCGGCCTGGCTCATCACCACTTCCAGCAGCGGCTTTTCGACCAGGTGGATCAGCATGTCGTACATGCCATTGGGCTTTTCGCCGTCGAGATCGCGGAAGTACCCCTCCAGGCTTTCACGCACGCATTGTTCGATGTTCTGGTTGCTCATACTGTCATTCCTGCGGGCTCTGCGAATTCGGCGCTTGTGGCGCCGGCATCGATGGCGGCTGGTATCCGGTCCATCTGCGCGCCCAGGGCGTCCAGATAGTCGGCCACGGCCTGCCATTGCACCGCGCAGTCCTCGATGGTGTTGATGTGTTGTCTGAATGCCTCGCCGCCCGGCAGGCTGCGCAGGTACCAGGCGATGTGCTTGCGCGCACTGCGCACGCCGGTGCCTTCGCCGTACAGGCTGTAGTGGTCCTGCAGATGCTCCAGCAGCAGCCGGCGCAGCTCAGCCACCAGGGGCGGGGCCATGTGCTCGCCCGTGGCCAGGAAGTGCGCGATCTCGCGGAAGATCCATGGCCGGCCCTGGGCGGCGCGGCCGATCATCACGGCATCGGCGCCCGTGTAGGCGAGCACGTCGCGTGCCTTCTCGGGGCCGGTGATGTCGCCATTGGCCACCACGGGCACGCGCACCGCCGCCTTGACGGCAGCGATGGTGTCGTACTCGGCAAAGCCCTTGTAACCCTGCTCGCGCGTGCGGCCGTGCACGGTGAGCATCTGTATGCCCACCTCCTCGAAGCGGCGGGCCAGCACCACGGCGTTCCTGTGCGCGTCGCACCAGCCGGTGCGCATCTTCAGCGTGACGGGCACGCCGTGCGGGGCGCAGGCCTCTACCACAGCCTGGGCAATCTCCACGGCCAGGGCCTCGTTCTGCATCAGGGCCGAGCCGGCCCATTTGTTGCAGACCTTCTTGGCCGGGCAGCCCATGTTGATGTCGATGATCTGGGCGCCACGGTCCAGGTTGTAGCGCGCGGCCTCGGCCATCATCTCGGCGTCCGTGCCCGCGATCTGCACCGCGATGGGCCCGGGCTCGCCCTCATGGTTGGCGCGGCGCGAGGTCTTGAGGCTGTTCCACAGGTCCTTGCGCGAAGTCACCATCTCGCTGACCGCATAGCCCGCGCCCAGGGCCTTGCACAGCTGGCGGAACGGCCGATCCGTCACCCCCGCCATGGGGGCGACGAACAGGCGGTTGGCCAGGGCATGGGGGCCTATGGACAGGGGAAGGGAGGACATCGGGAAAGCCGGAGAAAACGCGCGCGCCGATCACAAAACGGGCGGCAACAAAGGACCAAGATTGTACCTGCCCAAATTTTCAGCAGGGCTAAAACCGGGCCGTCAAGGCGGCCAAGCGGCGAAAACAAGACAGCGCAGCGGTTTCATGGTGTGGGAACGAAGGTGCGCACCTGGCCCGGAACGGCCTGCAGCCCGTAGGCACCGAGCCGGCCCTGCCACCAGCGGCGGTTGAATTGCACGTCAGGAGAGACCTGGTCGTCGGGCATGGGGCGCAGGCCGACCTTCTGCAGCCCGGCTTTCTGCTGCCCAGCCTCAAGCCCCAGGTCCAGCGCCTCGCCGTCGGCCAGCGGGCCGCGCACCACGGCCATGGCCTTGCGCCCGTCGGTCACCCAGGCGTCCAGCACCAGGGCCGGGCGGGGCTCGGGACCGGCCAGGCTCACGCAGCCTTGCAGACGCGGCTCCAGGCCCAGAGGCTCCAGCTCGCGCTGCAGCTGCTCCAGCCTGTCGGCCACGGCCGGGTCCGGCAGGGTGCAGCCCTTGGCCTGCAGCGCCTTGCCCCAGGCCGAGGTCGGTGCGGCCTCCTGGGTCGGCGGCGCCTGGGCAGCGGCCTGTGCCACCACGGTGGTGTCCTTGCCCGGCGATGGCTGCAACGCGGCGCAGCCGGCCAGGCCGGCTGCTGCCATTCCCAATGCCGCCCATCCCGCCCATCCTGCAATCCGCCCTGTCTGCATGACGCCCCCTGTTCTTTGTGGTTCCGGACCAGGCCCCACGATAGCTTCAGGCCGACAAGGCGTCAGCCAGCGCAGACCTACACTTGGCAGCACCTATGGAAGTCTGGATGCATCAATTGCTGGGCTGGCTGGCGCTGCCGCAGTTCGGCCTCAGCACCGTGTTCATCGTGGCCCTGATCTCGGCCACGCTGCTGCCGCTGGGCTCGGAGCCTGCGGTGGTCGGCCTGCTCCAGCTCAATCCCGATCTGTTCTGGCAGACGGTTTTCGTGGCCACGGCCGGCAATACGCTGGGCGGGGCCATCAGCTGGTGGATGGGCCTGGGCGCGCACAAGGCCTGGCGCGCGGCACGCGAGCGGCGGCTGGCCGGGCTGCCGCCTGAACGGGCCAAGCCGCCGCGCAATCTGTCACGCCACGAGCGCCGCGCCCGCGTCTGGCTGCGCCGCCTGGGCGCAAAGGCCTGCCTGCTGAGCTGGCTGCCCGTGGTGGGCGATCCGCTGTGCGCCGTGGCCGGCTGGCTGCGCCTGCCGTTCTGGCCCTGCGTGTTCTACATGGCCATCGGCAAGTTCCTGCGCTATGTGGTGATGACGGTGGTGCTGCTGCAGCTGCTGCCGGCCTCCTGGGCCAGCTGAGGCCGAAGCCCCCCACCGAAGCCCTCCCCTTTTTGCGATCTACGCCTGCGGCTCGCGCGCCCAGGGCGCCAGCGCGAAGTGCGCGGCCAGGAAATCGATCAGCGCCTGCACGCGCGCCGGCCGGGCGCGCCCCGGCGGCGTGACGATGTGCAGGGCGATGGAGGGCACCTGCCAGTCGTCCATGCAGGTCTGCAGCGCACCCGATTGCAAATCTTCCCAGGCCAGGAATTCGGGCTGCAGGGCCAGGCCCAGCCCGGCGCGCAGGGCCGGCGCCAGGCCCTCGGCATTGTTCACGCGCATGGCCGTGGGCACGACCTGGGCGAACTCGCCGCGGCGCGCATGCACGAAGCGCCAGGCCTCGCCCAGGCGGCTGTGCACATAGCGCAGCGCCCGGTGCTGCGCCAGCTCGCGCGGATGGGTGGGGCGGCCGTGGCGCTCGAAGTATTCGGGTGATCCCACCAGCAGCAGGCGCACCGTGCACAGGCGCCGCGCCAGCAGGCTGGAGTCGGGCAGCGAGGAGATGCGCAGCGCGATGTCGAAGCCCTGGGCCACGACGTCGATCAGCTCGTCGCTGAAGTGCAGGTCCAGCGTGACTTCCGGGTGCTCGGCCATGAAGGCGGGCACGGCCGGCGCCAGGTGCGAGATGCCGAACGACATGGGCGCCGCAATGCGGATGGGGCCGCGCAGGCTCTTGGACTGCTCGCTGATCTCGGCCTCCACGGCCTCGCCCTCGGCCAGGATGCGCGCGGCCCGCTCCAGAGAGGCCTGGCCGCCGGCCGTCAGCGACATGCGCCGCGAGGTGCGGTGCAACAGGCTGGTCCTGAGCCGCGTCTCCAGCCGCGTGATGGCCTTGGAGATGGTGGGCTGGGAGACGCCCAGCTCGGCGGCGGCCTTGGCGAAGGAGCCCGTCTCGGCCACCTTGGCGAAGACGGCCCAGGCTTCGAGGTCAGGAAGTCTTGGCATGAAAGTTTTGGAATAGATGTCTTTGCATATTTTCTATTCTCTTCTTGATCGGCAAAACATAAAGTTCATCCATCGCAACACACAACGCAGCAGGAGAACACCATGATCGAACGCCGTCCCTTCCAAGCCCTTGGCGGTGCCAACCACGGCTGGCTCGATGCCAAGCACCACTTTTCCTTCGCCGGCTACCACGATCCGGCCCGCATGGGCTGGGGCGCGCTGCGGGTGTGGAACGACGACACCATCGCCGCCGGCACGGGCTTCCCGCCTCATGCCCACGCCAACATGGAAATCATCACCTATGTCCGTGAAGGCGCCATCACCCACCAGGACAGCCTGGGCAACAAGGGCCGCACCGAAGCGGGCGATGTGCAGGTAATGAGCGCGGGCACCGGCATCCGCCACTCGGAATACAACCAGGAAAAGGGCACGACGCGGATCTTCCAGATCTGGATCATGCCCGACGAGCGCGGCCAGCAGCCCCCGTCCTGGGGTGCCAAGCCCTTCCCCAAGGGCGAGCGCTCGGGCAGCTTCGTGGCCCTGGCCAGCGGCCTGCCCGGTGACGAGGACGCCCTGCCCATCCGCACCGCCGCCCGGGTGCTGGGCGCCACGCTCAAGGCCGGCGAGAGCACGGAGTACCGCATCGGCCGTGATCGCCTGGGCTACCTGGTGCCGGCCAGCGGCTCGGTGCAGATCGACGGCGTGACGCTCCAGGAGCGCGACGGCGCCGCCATCAGCGACGTCGAGACCCTGCGCGTCACGGCCCTGACCGACGCCGAGCTGGTGCTCGTCGACACGGCGCGCTGAAGCGCCCTTGCCGCCCCGGCTCCGGCCGGGGCCCACCTGCCCCAACTGTCTTTCCGAATTTCCGCTGTCCCTTCCTTCACCCAACCCACTGCCTCACAGGAGATCACCATGACCGACCGCAAGTACCTCGAAGTCCTGACCCCCGCCAACAGCCAGATCATCTTCATCGACCAGCAGCCCCAGATGGCCTTCGGCGTGCAGTCCATCGACCGCCAGGTGCTCAAGAACAATGTGGTGGGCCTGGCCAAGGCGGCCAAGGCCTTCGACATTCCCGCCACCATCACCACGGTGGAGACGGGCAGCTTCTCCGGCCACACCTATCCCGAACTGCTGGCCGTGTTCCCCGAGCACAGGCTGCTGGAGCGCAGCTCCATGAATTCCTGGGACGACCAGAACGTGCGGGATGCGCTGGCCGCCAACGCCGCCCAGGGCCGCAAGAAGATCGTGGTCTCCGGCCTGTGGACCGAGGTGTGCAACACCACCTTCGCCCTCTCGGCCCTGCATGACACGGACTACGAGATCTACATGGTGGCCGACGCCTCGGGCGGCACGTCGCTGGACGCCCACAACTACGCCATGGACCGCATGGTGCAGGCCGGCGTGGTGCCCGTGACCTGGCAGCAGGTGCTGCTGGAATGGCAGCGCGACTGGGCCCGCCGCGAGACCTATGACGCGGTGATGGACATCGTGCGCGAGCATTCCGGCGCCTACGGCATGGGCGTGGACTATGCCTACACCATGGTGCACAAGGCCGCCGAGCGCGTGCAGCATGGCGAGACCGTGGGCCCGAACCCCGCCAAGGCCTGAGCACCAGCGCCGCCGCCGGCCCGCCAAAGGAGTCTCGCCATGAAGCTCTATGCACTTTCCCTTGGGGCCGGCCTGCTGGTCGGCGTGGTCTACAGCCTGCTGCAGGTGCGCTCGCCCGCACCGCCGCTGGTAGCCCTGGTCGGCCTGCTGGGCATCCTGGCCGGCGAGCAGATCGTGCCCGTGGGCCGGCATCTGCTGCAGGGCATGGACCTGCGCAGCGCCTGCAGCAAGACGCAGGCCACCGAGCATGTGCTGGGCCAGCTGCCCGGCCGCAAGAACGCCGATGCCGATGCCGATCGGCACCACGGCTGACCCCTCCCCCTCTCTCCAAGAAAACTGCACCATGACCACGCGCAGAAAAGTCCTGGGCTCCGCCGCCACCCTTGCCATGGGTGGACTGCTGGGTTGCACCACCAACGCTCGCCAAGGAGCCTCCATGTCCGATTCCACGCCCGAAGTCGTCTTCCACAACGGCCGCTTCACCACCCTGAACAAGGCCCAGCCCACGGCCACCGCCGTGGCCGTGAAGGACGGCCGGTTCATCGCCGTGGGCACGGACGCCGAGGTGCTGGCCCTGGCCGGCAGCGGCACGCGCCGCATCGATCTGCAGCGCCGCAGCGTGCTGCCCGGCCTGTTCGACAACCACACGCACGTGATCCGTGGCGGCCTGAACTTCAACCTGGAGCTGCGCTGGGACGGCGTGCGCTCGCTGGCCGATGCGCTGGACATGCTCAAGCGCCAGGTGGCCAACACGCCCGCGCCGCAGTGGGTGCGCGTGGTCGGCGGTTTCACCGAACACCAGTTCGTGGAAAAGCGCCTGCCCACCATCGAGGAGATCAACGCCATCGCGCCCGACACGCCGGTGTTCCTGCTGCACCTGTATGACCGCGCCCTGCTCAACGCGGCCGCCCTTCGCGCCGTGGGCTACACCCGCGACACGCCCGAGCCCGCAGGCGGCGAGATCACGCGCGATGCCAACGGCAACCCCACGGGCCTGCTGCTGGCCAAGCCCAACGCCACCATCCTCTATGCCACGCTGGCCAAGGGTCCCAAGCTGCCGCTGGACTACCAGGTCAACTCCACGCGCCACTTCATGCGCGAACTCAACCGCCTGGGCGTGACCGGCGTGATCGATGCGGGCGGGGGCTTCCAGAACTACCCCGACGACTACGACGTGATCCAGAAGCTCAGCGAGGCCAACCAGATCACCGTGCGCCTGGCCTACAACCTGTTCACGCAAAAGCCCAAGGAGGAGAAGGCCGACTTCCTCAACTGGACGCAAAGCGTGAAGTACAAGCAGGGCAACGACTATTTCCGCCACAACGGCGCGGGCGAGATGCTGGTGTACTCGGCCGCCGACTTCGAGGACTTCCGCCAGCCGCGCCCCGACATGCCGCCCAGCATGGAGGGCGACCTGGAGGAAGTGGTGCGCGTGCTGGTGCAGAACCAATGGCCGTGGCGCCTGCACGCCACCTATGACGAGACCATCTCGCGCGCGCTCGATGTCTTCGAGAAGGTGCACCGCGACACGCCCATCGACGGCCTGAACTGGTTCTTCGACCATGCCGAGACCATTTCGGACAAGTCCATCGACCGCATTGCGGCCCTGGGCGGCGGCGTGGCCGTGCAGCACCGCATGGCCTACCAGGGCGAATATTTCACCGAGCGCTACGGCGCACGCGCCACCGAGGCCACGCCGCCCGTCAAGAAGATCCTGGAGCGCGGCGTGAAGACCTCGGCCGGCACGGACGCCACGCGCGTGGCGTCCTACAACCCCTGGGTGTCGCTGTCGTGGATGGTGACGGGCAAGACCGTGGGCGGCCTGCAGATGTACCCCCAGCGCAACCTGCTGGACCGCGAGACCGCGTTGCGCATGTGGACCGAGAACGTGGCCTGGTTCTCCAACGAGGAAGGCCTGCGCGGCCGCATCCAGGTGGGCCAGCTGGCCGACATGATCGTGCCCAGCAAGGACTACTTCGCCGTGCCCGAGGACGAGATCTCGTTTCTCACATCCGACCTCACCGTGGTGGGCGGCCGCGTGGTCTATGGCGCAGGTCCCTTCCAGCAGCATGACGACAACCCCCTGCCGCCGGCCATGCCCGACTGGTCACCCGTGCGGCGCTTTGGCGGCTACGGCGCCTGGGGCGAGCCCGAGGGCGCTGGCAGGAACTCGCTCAACCCCGCGCGCTACCGCAGCCTGGCGGCGGCCTGCGGCTGCGGCACCAGCTGCGGCATGCACGGCCACAGCCATGCCGACGCATGGGCATCGAACGTGCCGACCTCGGACCCCCGAAGCTTCTTCGGCGCGCTGGGCTGCTCCTGCTGGATGGCCTGAGGAGCACACGCATGACACCCGCCATGACCCAAGCCAGTACGTTCTCCGGCCGCCTTGCGGCCGCCGCACGCCCGGTGTTCGGCAGCCAGGCCGTGCGCCTGGTGGCCTACCTGGGCCTGTGCGCCGCCTATCTGCAGGGCGGCCTGGTCAAGCTCACCGACTTTCCCGGTGCGCTGGGCGAGATGGCCCACTTCGGCCTGTCGCCGGCACCGCTGTTCGCGGTCCTGGTGATCGCGCTGGAGCTGGGCGCCTCGGCCATGATCATCACCGGCCAGCTACGCTGGCTGGGCGCCCTGGCGCTGGCCGCGTTCACGCTGCTGGCCACCTTCGTCGCGCTGCGCTTCTGGGAGCTTCCCGCAGGGCAGGAACGCTTCATGGCAGCCAATTCCTTCTTCGAGCATCTGGGCTTGGTCGGCGGCTTCCTGTTCGTCGCCTGGCATGACCTGGGAGAGCGCCATGACCGCTGATTCGAGCGCACCCGCAACCACCGCCTCCGGCAGCTTCGCGCCGCTGCGACAGCCCGTGTTCGCCGTGCTGTGGGCGGCCACGGTGCTGGGCAATATCGGCAGCTTCATGCGCGATGTGGCCAGCTCCTGGATGGTGACCGAACTGTCGGCCAGCCCGGCCGCCGTGGCCCTGATCCAGACGGCGGCCACGCTGCCCATCTTCCTGCTGGCGATTCCGGCCGGTGTGCTGTCCGACATCCTGGACCGCCGACGCTTCCTGATCGGCATCCAGATCCTGCTGGCCGCCGTCAGCGCCAGCCTGCTGCTGCTGGCACGCACCAACACGCTGACCGTGGAGTACCTGGTGGCGCTGACCTTCGTGGGCGGCATAGGCGCGGCGCTGATGGGGCCGACCTGGCAGTCCATCGTGCCCGAGCTGGTGCCGCGCAGCGACCTCAAGAACGCGGTGGCGCTGAACTCGCTGGGCATCAACATCGCACGCGCCCTGGGCCCTGCGGCCGGCGGCCTGCTGCTGGCCAGCTTCGGCGCGGCGGCGGCCTATGGCGCGGACGTGGTCAGCTATGTGTTCGTGATCGCCGCGCTGGTCTGGTGGAAGCGTCCCAAGGCCGAGGCATCGGCGCTGAACGAGCAGTTCTTCGGCGCCTTCCGCGCTGGCCTGCGCTATGCCCGCTCCAGCCGCGAGCTGCATGTGGTGCTGCTGCGCGCCGCCGTGTTCTTCCTGTTCGCCAGCTCGGTCTGGGCCCTGCTGCCGCTGGTGGCGCGGCGCATGCTGGGCGGCTCGGCAGGCTTTTACGGCGTGATGCTGGGCGCCGTGGGCGCAGGCGCCATCCTGGGCGCGCTGGTGCTGCCGCGCCTGCGCAAAAGGCTGGATGCCGATGGCCTGGTGCTGCTGTCCTCCGTGCTCAGCGCCGCCGTGATGGCCGCGCTGTCCACGGCGCCGTCGCAATGGGCCGCCGTGCTGCTGATGCTGGTGCTGGGCCTGGGCTGGATCATTGCGCTGACCACGCTCAACGGCGTGGCCCAGGCGGTGCTGCCCAACTGGGTGCGCGGCCGGGGACTGGCCATCTACCTGATGGTGTTCAACGGCGCCATGGCGGGCGGCAGCCTGGCCTGGGGGCTGTTTGCACAGGGCGTGGGCATTCCCACGGCGCTGCTGATCGGCGCGGCGGGCCTGGTGGCCATCTCGCTGGTGTTCCACCGCATCAAGCTGCCCACGGGCGAGGCGGACCTGCAGGCCTCCAACCACTGGCCCGAGCCGCTGCTGGCCGAACCGGTGGCCCATGACCGTGGCCCGGTGATGATCCAGGTGGAGTACCAGGTGCGCCGCCAGGACCTGCCGGCCTTCATCGAGGCCATGCAGCATGTGGCACGCGAACGCCGCCGCGATGGCGCCTATGCCTGGGGCATCGCCGAGCACACGGGCGAGCCGGGCCGGGTGATCGAGTGGTTCCTGGTGGAGTCCTGGGCCGAGCATCTGCGCCAGCACCAGCGCGTGTCCAAGGCCGATGCCGATCTGCAGGCCCAGGCGCTGCGCTTTCACATCGGCCCCGGGCGGCCCGTGGTCCACCACTTCCTGGCGCTGGATGCCGCCAGTGCCGCAAGCGGGCCTGCGCAGGCACCGGCGCACGGCCACGCCCACTGAAGCGTTGCGGCAGGCCGGCCCCTGGCCTGCGCCCGGCCTGCCAGGACACCTCAGCGGATATCCAGCCGCTCCAGCGCACGCACCAGGTCGGCCAGCGTGCGCACCTGCATTTTGCGCATGGCCTGGCTGCGGCGCACCTTGACCGTGATTTCGCTCACGCCCAGGTCTGCCGCGATCTGCTTGTTCAGCAGGCCGCGCACCACGCCCACGACCACTTCCTGCTCGCCGGGCGACAGCGACTGCCAGCAGGCGTGCAGCGCCTGTTGGCCGGCGTCCAGCGCACGGCGCTGCCGGTCCAGGGCAACGCCCTGCTGGATGGCGTCGAGCAGGTCCTGGTCGCGGAAGGGCTTGGTCAGGAACTCGATGGCGCCGGTCTTCATGGCCTCCACGCTCATGGGAATGTCGCCATGGCCGGTGATGAAGATGGTGGGCAGCCGCAGGCCCAGCTCCAGCATCTGGCGCCGGAAGTCCATGCCGCTTTGCCCCGGCATGCGGATGTCCAGCACCAGGCAGGCCGGTCCCTGCGGCGGCTGCCAGTGGTCCAGAAACTCGCGCGTGGCGCCGAAGGCGCGCACGCACAGGCCCACCGAGGCCAGCAGGTCCTCGATGGCTGCGCGCACCGAGGGGTCGTCATCGACGATGTAGACCAGTGCCTCGGCTTCGGCGGTGGAGGGTTCAGCCATGGCGCAATCCCGTGGAAGGCCTGTCGCCCGTGGCCGGGGCGCAGGCGATGGTGACGTGAAAAGCCGTGCCCCCGCGCCCGTCCTCGCGGTCCGTGGCCCAGATGCGGCCGCCGTTGGCCTCGGCCATGTGGCGGCAGATGTTCAGGCCCAGGCCCATGCCGTCGGGCTTGGTGGTCCAGAAGGCATCGAACAGGTGGGTGCGGGCCAGCGGCGACAGGCCTTCGCCCACATCGGCCACGGTCAGCACCAGCTGCTGGCCCAGGGCCTGCGTGGCGATGGCGATGCGCCGCTGCGCGGCCGGTGTGTGCTGCATGGCGTCCATGGCATTGAGCAGCAGGTTGGCCAGCACCTGCTGGATCTGCACGCGGTCGGCCCAGGCCGGCTGCAGCGCGGTCGCCAGCTGCAGGTCCAGGGCCACGCCGCGCCGGTCCAGCTCTGCGACGGACAGGCGGGCCATTTCGCGCACGGCCTCGTTGAGGTCGAAGGACTGCCGGCTGGGTGCGTCTCCGCGTGCCATGCTGCGGATGCGGGCGATGACATCGCTGGCGCGCTGCGCATCGCCCAGGATGCGCTCCAGCGCCTGGCCGGCCTTGGTGAGGTTGGGCGGCTCCTGGGCCAGCCAGCGCTGGCAGGCGTTGCCGCTGGTGACGATGGCCGCCAGCGGCTGGTTGACCTCATGGGCGATGGAGGCCGTCAACTGCCCCAGGCTGGTGGTCTGGGTGACGCGCATCAGCTGGGTGCGCGCCGCATGGGCCGCGTTCTGGGCCGCCACCATCTTCAGGCCCAGATAGGCCGTGATGGCAATGGCCAGGATGCTGATCACCATGTTGATCAGTCCGGTGCGATAGGCACCGGCAGGCGTGAGCGCAAAGCTGGCCAGGGTCAGCACGATGCACAGCGCCGTGAGGCCGATGACCACGCGCGGGCTGAACCAGCGCACCGCCACCAGGATGATGGCGGTGTGGAACACGGCGGCCGCCACGGCGTAGTCGGTCAGCGTGTCCAGCGCGAAGATCGCGGCCATGGCGACGCCCATGGCCGCCAGGATCAGGGCCCGGGGCCAATGGGGAAAGCGGCGCAGAGCGGTGGTCATGGCGTGCAGGGAAAAGGAATGGACTGTCAGCTGCCAATTCTCATTCAAGAAGCCGCTGCACCTGAATGCAAGCTATACCCGAACCGTACGATACTGGCGCGACCCAAAACAAGGGACACCGAGGAAGGGCCTGGGCCGGCCGCGCCGCCCCGCACCGAAGGTGTCGTCCCCCTCCCGCGCAGCGAGAGAGGGGGAAGCCGCGCAGCGGCTCAGGGGGTTCACAACACTGGCCGGCGGCCCACGCTCAGTTGGAGCTCCACCGTGGCCTTGGCCAGCTCGGTCTCTGCCTCCAGCGATCCCAGGTAGGCCTCGTCGGCCGAGCGCTGGGCGGACAGCAGCTCCAGCAGCGAAGCCTCGCCATGCCGGTAGGACAGGCGCATGCCTTCGAGCACGCGCTGCGCATCGCGCAACACGCCGTCGCGGTAGCGCTGCACGTTCTCGCGCGCGGCGCTCAGGCGAAAGCGCGCGCCGCGCACATCGGCCTCGGCCCGGTTCTGGGCCTGCTGCAGGGCCAGCATGGCCTGGGTGACGGCCGCCTCGGCCTGCACCAGGTCGCCCCGGTCCAGGCGCGACAGCGGCAGCGGCACGCTGACCGAGACCGACAGCGTGCGCGAGCGCCCGCCGCCATCGAAGGGATTGCCCTGGGCATCGGTGCCGGCCGCCGTGGACGGCACGGCGGCCATGCCCACCGCCAGCGTGGGATTGACCCAGCGGTTGGCCCGGGCCAGGCCCGCGTTGTCGCGCGCATGCTCCAGCGCCGCCTGGGCGATGCGCACCTCGGCGCGCGACTGCAGCGCCTGGGCGACCAGGGCGTCGGCATCCTCCAGCCCCGAGTCTTCGGCCAATTCCATGAAGCCGCATTGCAGCGTGTCGCTGGCAAAGACTTCGGACAGGCGGCGCCCCAGCGGGACGGACAGCGCCAGCCGCGCGGTCTGCGCCTCGGCGCGCGCCTGCACCACCTCGGCCTGGAAGCGGTCGCGCTCCACGCGCGACTGCAGCCATTCCACGCCGCCTATGTCGCCGGCCTTGCGCCGCAGCTCGTTGGCCTGCACCACGTCGCCCAGCGCCTTCAGCGTCTGCTGCTTGCGCTCCAGCGCCAGCGAGTCGCGGCAGGCCTGGGTGTAGTCCTGGGCGGCATCGGAGAAAAGCTGGCTGCGCACGCCTTCAAGGCCGGCCTCGGACAGGCGCACCTGGCTGCGTGCGGACTGGATGCGCGCGGCGCGCTTGCCGCCCGTCTCCAGCTCCATGCTGATCTCGTAGTTGCGCGTGGTGGGCCGGGGCTGGCCGGTGCGCACCTGCTCGCGCGAGGCGCCCAGCGTGAGGCTGGGGTCGGGGCGTATGCCGGCGATGCCGATGCCGGCACGCGCGGATTCCACGCCCTGCTCCTCCGAGCGCAGCAGGGGGCTGTGCTGCTCCACGGCGTTGAGGTAGTCGGAAAAGCGCAGGCCGGCGGACGGCGCCGTCTGCGCCTGGGCTGCGGCGCCAAGGCACAGCAGCAGGGCCAGGGCCTGCCTGGGGAAGAAAGGGGTCGTTTGCATGGCGACTCGCATCAATGGGGTTGGCTCGTTGCGGTGCGATGCCCGCCCTCGTCCTCGGCGGCATCCGGATCGCCACTCTCACCGCGTTCAGCGGCACGACGCTGGCGGCGCTCGGCCGCGCGGACGGCACGGGCCTCGATCACGTAGTAGAGGTTGGGCAGCAGCAGCAGGGTCAGCAAGGTGGCGCTGAACAGGCCGCAGACCACGACCGTGGCCAGGGGCCGCTGCACGTCGCTGCCCAGGCCCGTGGCCAGCATGGCCGGCGTGAGGCCGAAGGCGGCGACGGTGGCCGTCATCAGCACGGGGCGCATGCGGCTGGAGGCGCCTTCGAGCACGGCTTCGCGCAGGCCCAGGCCGTCCTCGCGGCGCAGCCGGTTGATCTGCGAGACCATGAGCACGCCCGAGAGCACGGCCACGCCGAACAGCGCGATGAAGCCCACGGCGCTGGAGACGTTGAGCGTCATGCCGCGCAGGTGCAGGCCCGCAAAGCCGCCGATCATGGCCAGCGGCACCACGCCCAGCACCAGCAGCGGCTGGCGCAGGTTGCCGAACTCGCCGAACAGCAGCACCAGCATGATGCCCAGCGTCAGCGGCAGGATCATGAGCAGCCGCGCCTCGGCACGCTGCAGGTTCTCGAACTGGCCGCCCCACTCGATGTGCAGCTTCTGGCGGTCGTAGTCCAGGTGCTGGTCGATGGCGGTGTGCGCATCCTTGAGGAAGCCCGCCAGGTCGCGGCCGCGCACATTGAGCTTGACGAGGATGTGGCGCTCCCCGCCCTCGCGCACGATGACGCTCTGGCCCACGGTGGTGGTGATGCGCGCCACGTCGGCCAGCGGCACCTGGGCGCCATTGGCGGCCGACAGGCGCAGCGCGCCGATGGCCTCGGGGCTGCTGCGCGTGTCGGGCGTGAAGCGCACGGCCATGTCGTAGCTGCGCTCGCCCACGTAGAGCTGGCCGATGGAGGCCCCGCCCACGCCGGTGGAGATGAGCTGCGCCACGTCGGAGGCATTGATGCCGTAGCGCGCGGCAGCGGCGCGGTCCAGCGCAATGCGCAGGTTGGGCAGCGGCGGCTCCACGTCCACGGCCACATCGGCCGCGCCGGGCACTTTCTCCAGCACGGCCACCAGGGCATCGGCCACGCGCCGGTCTTCGGCCAGGTCCTGGCCGAAGACCTTTACCGTGAGGTCGCTGTGCGCGCCGGACAGCTTGTCCTGCACGCCGTCGATCATGGGCTGCATGAAACCCACGGAGTAGCCGGGCAACTGGTCGAAGCGCGCGGCCATCTTCGCGATCAGCTGCTGCTTGGTCAGGCCCGACTTCCATTCGCCATAGGGATGCAGGCCCACGCTGGCCTCGATGTGCGAGGGCGTCCAGTAGTCGGTGCCGTCATCGTTGCGCCCGGTCTGGGTGACGATGTAGGAGACCTCGGGGAACTCCAGTGCGGCGCTGCGCAGCGCGTCGGCCATGTCGCGCGCCTTGTCCAGCGTGATGCCGGGCGGCATCTGCACCTGCAGCCAGATGGAGCCTTCGTCCAGGTACGGCAGGAAGTCGCGGCCCATGGTGCCGGCCAGCACGCCCAGCGCCAGCAGCGAGGCCGCCACGGCCCCCGCCAGCCAGCGCACGCGGCCCACGGCCGCGCCCAGGAAGCGGTCATAGCCCACGCCCAGCCGGTGCAGCACGGGGTTGTGGAAGATCCTGCGCGGCCTGCGGAAGGCCAGCCAGGCCAGGGCCGGCGTGAGCAGCAGGGCCACGGCCAGCGCCCCCACCAGGGCCGCGCCCACGGCGCTGGCCATGGGCGAGAACAGCTTGTACTCGATGCGCTCGAAGGCGAACAGCGGCAGGTAGGCGGCCGCGATCACGCACATGCCGAAGAAGATGGGCCGCGCCACCTGCAGCGTGGCCGTGATGGCGTCCCTGGGCGTGAGCGGCCGGTTCTGGTCGGCCTCGCGGCGCCGCAGGATGTTCTCGACCACGACCACGGCCCCGTCCACCAGGATGCCGAAGTCGATGGCGCCCAGCGACAGCAGGTTGGCCGGAATCTTCGCGTGGTGCATGAAGATGAAGGCCAGCAGCAGCGCCATGGGAATGGTCAGCGCCACGATCAGCGCCGCGCGCGGGCTGCCCAGGAAGACCAGCAGCACCAGGGTCACGACGATCAGGCCTTCGGCCAGGGTCTTGCCCACGGTGTGGGTGGTGCGCTCGATCAGCGTGGTGCGGTCCAGGTAGGGCACGACCTTCACGTCGGGCGGCAGCAGCTTGCCGTTGAGCTCCTCCACGGCGGCATGGATGCCCTCCAGCGCCTGCGAGGGGTTGGAGCCCTTGAGCAGCAGCACGATGCCCTGCAGGGTGTCGGAGTTGCCGTCCTTGCCCAGGATGCCGCGCCGCTCCACGTTGCCGTAGGTCAGCCGCCCCAGGTCCTTGACCAGCACGGGCGTGCCGCTGTCCGTGGTCTTGACGACCACGTTGCCCATGTCGTCCAGCGAGCCCAGCAGGCCCACGCCGCGCACCACATAGGAGACATCGCCCCGGTCGATGACGCTGCCGCCGCCGCTGGCGTTGTTGGCATTGATGGCCTCGACCACCTGGGACAGCGCCAGCCCGTACTGCAGCAGCCGCGCGGGGTCCAGCTCCAGCATGAACTGCGTGGTCAGGCCGCCGAAGTTGGTCACGTCCACCACGGACTGGGCCTTCTTCAGGCGCGGGATCACCACCCATTGCTGCAGCTCGGACAGCTCGCGCAGGCTGCGCACGGGGCTTTCCAGCGTGTAGCGGTAGACCTCGCCCGTGGGCGAGCTGTAGGGGTCCAGCCCAGCGCGGGCACCATAGGGCAGCGTGACCTCGTCGATGCGCTCCTTCAGGCGCTGGCGCGCCCAGTAGCCGTCCACGCCGTCCTCGAAGACCACGGTGATCAGGGACAGCGCGAACAGGCTGCGCGAGCGCAGCACGTGCATGCCGGGCGTGGCCAGCAGGGCGCGCTCCAGCGGGATGGTGATCTGCTGCTCGATCTCCTCGGCCGCAAGGCCTGGCACCTGGGTGACGATCTGCGAGGTCACGTCGGCAATGTCGGGATAGGCCTCCAGCGGCAGCTGCTTCCAGCTGAACACGCCATACAGGGCCGCGAAGCAAAAGACCAGCCAGACCACGCCGCGGCGCGAAAAGCCGATGTTGACGATGCGCTCGATCATTGCAGCAGCACTCCCCCGTTGACCACCACGCGCTCGCCGGCCGCCAGGCCCGAGAGGATCTCGGCCTGGCCGTCCTGCTGCGCGCCGACCTGCACGTCGCGCGGCTCGAAGCGCCAGCCGCCCCTGTCCACGAAGACGCGCGTGCTGACCTGGCCCTGCAGCAGGGCCGCGGCCGGCACCATCACGGCCTGGCGCGCCGGGGCGTCGAAGCCCACGCGCGCAAACATGCCGGGGCGCAGCCGCCCTTCGGGGTTGTCCACGGCCACGCGCACCTTGACGCTGCGCGTGGCGGTGTCCACCAGCTCGCCCACGTACTGCACGCGGCCCTGCAGCTGCAGGTCGGGATAGGCGGCCAGCGCGATGTGGGCCTGCTGGCCCACGTCCACATGGGCCAGGTCGCGCTCGCTGACGCTGGCGCTGAGCCAGACCTTGCGCAGGTCGGCCACGGTCATGACGGAGGCATTCACATCGTTCCAGTAGCCGCCCTGCGAGCCCGCCATCTCGACCACGCGGCCGCTGATGGGCGACTTGACCACGTAGCTGCCGCGCGAGCCTTCCTGCACGGCCGCACCCAGCTGGGACAGGTGGTCGGAGGCGGCTCGCGCATCGGCACCTGCTGCGGCCAGCGCCTGCTGCGCGGCCTCGTAGTCCTTGCGCGCGGCGATCTCGACATCGAACAGCAGCTTCTGGCGGTCGAACTCCTGGCGCGCGTGTAACAGCGCGGCCTGGGCCTTGGCGTGCTCGGCACGCACGCTGGAGATCTCGGAGGAGTCCATGGTGATCAGCGCATCGCCGGCCTTCACCGCATCCCCCAGCTGGTGGTGCAGGCGCACCAGGCGGCCCGCCACCGGCGGCGTGATGCGGACCAGCTTTTCAGGCTCGGCCTCGATGGTGGCGGGGGCCGACAGGCGGGTCTGCAGCGGCTGCAGCGCGATCTCGGCCACCTGCAGGCGCTCGCGCAGCGGCGAGCCTTCGGGCACCACGATGAGGTTGCCTTCGCGGCGCACGGGAGCCGGCTGCGGGGCGGCGGTGGCGGGGGTTGCCACTGCAGCCTGGGTTTCGGCCGGGCCGTTGCAGGCGGCCATGGCCACGCTGATCAGCAGCCCGCCCACAGGCCATGCAGCCGCCAGCAAGGGATGGCGCTGGTGCAGGCCATGGGGTCGGCCTGGTCGTTCGGAAGCGAGAAAGCGGGTCATCCTGAGGTCTCCGGGCGCCACGGACCCGCGCAGACCTCTCGCCCCTTCAGGCGATCACAGGCCTCCGCCCAGGTCCGGGCAGATCAAGAAATGGAAGAAGGGAAAGGCGGAAAGGGGCGGCGCGGCAGCGCCTGGCAGGATCGGAATCAGGATCGGGGTCCATGGGGTACTCCTTTGCGTGTGGGTGGCGCAGTCCCCGTACAGGCCGGGAGCCCTGTTTGCTGCAGTGCAATATGTGCCCGGAATTATCAAAGGCGAAAGTGCCTGCGGCCAGCCTTTGTTGGGAAGGCTGGCCTGTTCATTGGTGGATGCGGGATATACCTTGGTATAGAAGATGGCCGGCACCTGGCCCGATCGGCCCGGCCACATAGGCCCCGCCCGGAAAGAAAAAAGCCGCCAGCGCGGAGCGGGCGGCTTGCGGGCGATGGCCTGCAGGAAAGCTCAGTCCACTTTCAGGCCGATGGCTTTCACCAGTTCGCCGAAGCGCTCGCGCTCGGTGGCGTGGTGGTCGATGAAGGCCTTGCGGCTCAGGGGCGCGGGCGTGGCGCCCAGGGTGAGGATGACGTCGTTGACGTTCTTTTGCTCCAGCGCCTTGGCCACGGCAGTGCGAACGGCCTCGATCACCGATTCGGGCGTGCCCGTGGGCGCGTAGAGGCCGAACAGCGTGTCCGCATCAAAGCCCGGCAGGCCGCTTTCGGCCAGCGTGGGCACGTTGGGGTACTGCGGCGAGCGGTGCGGGCTGCCGATGGCCAGCAGGCGCAGCTTGCCGGCCTCGACCTGCTTGAGGCCCGGACCCGGGTCGAACCAGAACTGCAGCTGCCCGCTGAGCACGTCGCTGAGCGCCGGGCCCGCGCCCTTGTAGGGGGCGTGCACGGCATCGACACCGGCCATGCGCTTGAACATCTCGCCGGCCAGGTGCGGCGAGCTGCCCTGGCCCGGCGAGCCGTAGGACAGCTTGCCGGGGTTGGCCTTCAGGTGCTTGATGAACTCGGCCACGTTGGTGGCGGGCACGGCGGGATTGGTCTCCAGGAACACATGCACGCGCGCCACGGCAGCCACGGGCGTCAAGTCCTTTTCGGGATTGAAGGCCAGCTTGCTGTAGATCATCGGGTTGATGGTGATGGCCCCGCCCGAGCTGAGCAGCAGCGTGTAGCCATCCTTGGGCGCGCGCACGGTTTCGCTGATGCCGATGTTGCCGCCCGCGCCGGGCTTGTTGTCCACCACCACCGACTGGCCCAGCACCTGGGACATGGTGGGCGTAATGGCGCGTGCCAGCACATCGGCCGCGCCGCCGGGCGCGAAGTTCACCACCAGGCGCACGGGGCGCTCGGGCCATTTGTCGCCGGCCTTCTGCGCCAGCGCAGGGACCGAGGCCGTCGCGCCCAGCAGGGCCAGCAGGCCCAGGCGGCGCCAGCGGCTGAAGGGGGTTGTCTTGTGCATGAACTGTGTCTCCTTGGGTTGTGAATTCTTGAAAGCGTGATGGGAGCCCGGCGGCGGCGGGGCTGCAATCAGTCCAGCCGAATGCCCGCCGACTCGATGACCTGGCCCCAGCGCCGGCTTTCGCTGCGCCAGTAGTCGCGCATCTGCGCAGGCGTGCCGGGCAGCGGCTCCAGCGACAGCGCCTCGAAGCGCGCCAGCACCGCAGGCGAGCGCAGCGCCTGCTGCAGCGCCACGGACCAGGCCTGCACGGTGGCGTCGTCCGTGCCGGCCGGCGCCACCAGGCCCTGCCATGCATGGGCCTCGAAATCCTTCACGCCCTGCTCGGCCAGCGTGGGCACGCCCGGGTGGTTCTTGAGACGCTCGGCGCTGGCCACGCCGATGACACGCAGCTTGCCGGCCGCAATGTGCTGGGCCGCCGCCGCGCTGTCGGCCAGCATGAAGGGGATCTGGCCGCCGATCACATCGATCAGGGCCGGCCCCGCGCCGCGATAGGGCACATGGGACATCTTCACGCCCAGGCGCTGGGCCAGCAGTTCGGTGGCCAGGTGGTGGGGCGTGCCCAGGCCCGGGCTGCCGTAGCTGACGGGGCCTGGCTGGGCCTTCACCCACTGCGTGAACTCCTGCAGGTTGTGCACCGGCAGCTGGTTGCCGACCACGAGGAACAGCGGAAAGCGCGCCAGCAGGCCGATGGGCACGAAGTCCTTCTCGGCGTTGTAGGCCAGCTTGCGAAACAGGTGGGGGTTGGCCGCCAGCGTGGCGAAGTCGGCCGTGAAGACCAGGCTGCCCAGCTCGCGCGTGCGCGCCGCGTATTCGGCGGCGATGTTGGTGCCTGCACCGGGCTTGTTCATGACGACCACGGTGCGGCCCAGGGCCTTGCCCCAGACTTCGGCCACGCCGCGCGCCACGGCGTCCGAGCCGCCGCCTGCGGCAAAGCCCACCACCCATTCGACGGGCTTGCCGGTCTGGGCGTGTGCCGTGCCCATGCCCAGCAGGGGCGGGGCGCCTATGGCCAGTGCGGCCTTGAGTGCTTGTCTGCGCAGCATCTTGTCTCCTTGTTGTAGTGGCTCGTTTTGCCTTGAGCGCGTTCAGCGCGGTGCGACGGCGCCCGCGTTCTCCGACAGGCTGACCAGTGCATGCAGCGTGCGCGTCACGGGCACGGCAATGCCCAGCCGGTCGGCCACCTGCAGCACGGCGCCGTGGATGGCGCCCGTCTCGGTGGCACGGCCGGCCAGCAGGTCCTGCAGCATCGAGGGCTGGTGGCCCCGGTGGTGGTCCAGCGCATCGCGCACGGCCGCGCCCACGCGCTCGGCACTGGCGGCGACGCCATGGGCATGGGCGACGGACAGCACCTCGTCCAGCACGCGCTGCAGCAGGGCCTCGCCCTGCGGATTGGCCAGTCCGTCCACGGTCTGGCGCGTCACGGCGCACACGCCGTTGAAGGCGGCATTGAAGGCCAGCTTTTCCCAGATGGCTTCCTGCACCTGCGGGTCGATGCGGCAATGCATGCCTGCGCGGTTGAGGTCGTCCGCCAGCAGGTCGAAGACCGCGCTGCGCTGGCCATCGCAAGGCATGAAGCGGATACCGCCCTGCCCCATGGAGCTGACCTCGCCCGGCGACATCACGCGCGCAGGCCAGGTGGTCACGCCCACGGCGATGCGTTCGAGCGGCACCATTTCACGCAACACATCGGCATGGCCTATGCCGTTTTGCAGGCTCAGGAAATGCGTGTCCGGCCCGATGAGGTGGGCGATGCCCTGCAGTGCAGCGCGCGTATGGGCCGACTTGGTGAAGACCAGCCACAGCGCGGGCCCCGCCGTGAGCTGCTCGGCCCGCGCGGCCTGCACGCGGGCCTGCAGCAGCCCCTCATCGGTGTGGCAGCGCGCGCCATCGCGGTTCAGGGCCTGCAGCAGCTCGTCGTTCACGTCGACCAGGGTCACGTCCAGGCCGATGCGGGCCAGCCGCGCCCCGAACAGGGTGCCCATGGCGCCTGCGCCGAGGATGCCTATGCTTCTTGTGTTTTCCATGGCTTTGTCTCCTGTCCCGGGGCCTGCGCTCAGGCGACCTCGACCTCGACCACGATGGGCTTGGGATGGGCCAGCGCGCGGGCCAACACATCGGACAGCTCGGCGGCGTTCTCCACATGCACGCCGTCGCAGCCCTGGCCACGCGCCAGCGCCACGAAGTCGATGTCGGGCAGTTCCGTGCCCTCGACCTTCTCGCCCTCGCGGTAGCCGAAGACATGGGCGAAATCCTGCAGCGCCGCGTAGCGGCGGTTCTTGAGGATCACGAAGCTGATGGGCAGGCGCAGCTGGGCTGCACTCCAGAGGGCCTGGATGGCATACATGGCCGAGCCGTCGCCGATGACGGCGACCACCTTCGCCTCGGGCTGCGCCAGTGCCACGCCCACGGCGGCCGGCATGCTGTGGCCCAGGCCGCCGCTGCACATGGTGTAGAAGGTGCCCGAATGGAAGATGGGCAAATAGGTCTGGATGGTGGAGCGCGAGCTGGGCGCCTCTTCCACCACGATGCTGTGGCGGTCTCGCACCTGGGCCAGCGTGTGCATGGCAAAGGCCACCGACATGCGCTCGCCTGCGGCGGGCGCGGCCGGCACGGGCGCTGCGGGCCGGGGTGCGGGCGCCTGGCGCGGTGCGGGCGCGGGACGCTGCAGCAGCTCCTCCACGCCCATGCGCACATTGCCCACGGCGGCCGTGCCCACGGGGGCCCAGGCGGCAATGGCCGGGTCTTCGATCAGCTGGTAGAGCGCCGTGCCTTCGGGGATGTGCGGGCCCTCGCCTTCCACGTGGTAGGTGAAGGCGGCCGCGCCCACGGCGAAGACCACGTCATGGCCGGACAGCAGCTGCACGATGCGCTCGCGCATGGCGGGCAGGAAGCCGGCGAACAGCGGATGGTCCTCGGGGAAGCTGCAGCGCCCGCTCATGGGGGCCACGAAGACGCGGGCCTGGTGGCGCTCGGCCAGCGCGACCACGGCATCCCAGCCCTGGGCCCGGTCCACGGCCGCGCCCACGACCAGGGCCGGGGCACGCGCCGCATCCAGCGCATCGCCGATAAGGTCCAGCGTGCGCGGATCGGGCAGCGTCTCGAAGCCCACATGGCGCAGCGTGACGGGCTCGGCCGGCTTGTCCCAGTCATCGGCGGGAATGGAGACCAGCACGGGGCCGCGCGGCTCCTGCATGGCGATGTAGTAGGCGCGCGCCAGCGCCTGGGGCACGTCTTCGGCGCGCGCGGGCTCGCAGCTCCACTTCACATAGGGCTTGGGCAGCTCGGCGGCCTGGTTGGAGTGCAGGAAGGGGTCGAACTGCAGCAGCGAGCGCGCCTGCTGGCCCGCCGTGATCACCAGGGGCGTGCGGTTCTTGAAGGCCGTGAAGATGTTGGCCATGGCGTGGCCCACGCCCGCGGCCGAGTGCAGGTTCACGAAGCTGGCATTGCGCGTGGCCTGGGCGTGGCCGTCGGCCATGCCCACGACCACGGTTTCCTGCAGGCCCAGCACATAGGAGAAGTCTTCGGGGTAGTCGCGGAACAGCGGCAGCTCGGTCGAGCCCGGGTTGCCGAAGATGCGCGTCATGCCCAGCTCGCGCAGCATGGCGATCACGGCATGGCGCACGGTGTAGGTCGCGGTGCAGGTCGCGGTGGAAGAGGATGCCTCGGCGGGCTGGCTGCGCGGTGTGGTGGGTGCTTGCAAGATGGGGTCTCCTGGGAAATGGGCCGGCCGCCCGGTGCGTGCCGCGCGGTGGCCATGGAAGTCGGTGCCCATGGTGCAGGCGCTTATGATTTCCAGCAATTGAATAAACTATCTAAGAGATATTCACCAAATGGATATCAAGAACCTGGACCTCAACCTGCTGCGCGTCTTTGACGCCGTGTACCGCCACTGCAGCGTCAGCCGCGCGGCCGAGGAGCTGGGCATGTCTCAGCCCGCCGCCAGCCAGGCCGTGACGCGGCTGCGCCTGCTGCTGGGCAATCCGCTGTTCGAGCGCGCGCACGCAGGCGTGCGCCCCACGCCGCGTGCCGAGCGCCTGGCGCTGGCCGTGCGCCAGGCGCTGGAGGTGCTGGAAGTGGCCATGTCCGAGGCCCAGAGCTTCGAGCCGCTGCAGGCGCGCCAGCGCTTTCGCATCCACCTGAGCGACATCGGCGAGGCGCGCTTTCTGCCGCCGCTGATGCAGGCGCTGCACCAGCGCGCCCCGCATGTGCAGCTGGAGACCCTGCCCATGCCGCTGGACGGCATTGCCGATGCGCTGGACCGGGGCACGCTGGACATCGCCATCGGCTTTCTGCCGGGTGGCACGCGGACCCGGCAGACCGTGCTGCTGTCCGACCACTACGGCGTGCTGCTGCGCAGCGGCCACCCCGCGCTGGCGCACCTGCCCGAAGACGCGCCACTGGCGCTGGCCACGCTGCGCCAGCTGGATTTCGCGGCCGTGCGCTCGCATTCGGAGACGCTGCGCATCCTGCAGGCGCTGCGGCTCGATGAGCGCATCCGCCTGTCGGCCGCGCATTTCATGGCCGTGCCCTCCATCGTGGGCAAGACCGACCTGGCGGTGATCATGCCGGCCGAGATCGCGGCCGGCTTTGTCGAGCGCGGCGGCTATGCGGTGCGCGATGCCGACCTGCCCGATCACCGCTTCGACGTGTCGCTGCACTGGAGCTGGCGCTTCGAACAGGAACCGGCCAAGCGCTGGCTGCGCGAACTGGTCTGCGAGCTGTTCCAGCAGCCCCGGCACCGCGAGGCCGCCGCGCCCTGAAGGGCCGGTCGTCACGGGCATGACTTGCGGGCCTGCCGACTCAGTTTCGTCTAAGAAACCGGCGCCAGACTGGTCCCTGCGCCGACAAGGGCACGCGGCCGGCCCCGCCGAAGATGGGCACCGGCCTGTTTCATCCACTCTCCAGGAAAGACTCACCATGCAACTCAAGGACAAGGTCGCCTTCATCACCGGCTCGGCCAGCGGCATCGGCAAGGAGATCGCCACGCTGTTCGCCAGCGAGGGCGCGCGCATCGTCATTGCCGACCTCAACAAGGAGGCAGCCGACGCCACGGCGGCCGAGCTGCGCGCCACGGGAGCGCAGGCCATGGGCGTGGCCGTGGACGTGACCGACGAGGCCCAGGTCAACGCCTCGGTCGAGGAGGCCGCCCGGGCCTTCGGCGGCATCGACATCCTGGTCAGCAATGCCGGGATACAGATCGTGCATCCGGTGGAGGAATTCAGCTTTGCCGACTGGAAGAAGATGCTGGCCATCCACCTGGACGGCGCCTTCCTCACCACGCGCGCCTGCCTCAAGCACATGTATGCGCAGGGCCGCGGCGGCAGCGTGATCTACATGGGATCGGTGCACTCCAAGGAGGCCTCGCTGCTCAAGGCGCCCTATGTCACGGCCAAGCACGGCCTGATCGGGCTGGCCAAGACCGTGGCCAAGGAAGGCGCCAAGCACGGCGTGCGCGCCAATGTGATCTGCCCGGGCTTCGTGCGCACGCCGCTGGTGGACAAGCAGATTCCCGAGCAGGCCCGCACGCTGGGCATCAGCGAGGACGAGGTCATCAAGAACGTGATGCTCAAGGAAACCGTGGACGGCGAGTTCACCACCACCGAGGACGTGGCCCGCGTGGCCCTGCTCTTCGCGGGCTTTCCCAGCAATGCGCTGACCGGCCAGTCGCTGGTGGTCAGCCACGGCTGGTTCATGCAGTAAGTCGCCAATCGGCTCTTCTCGGGCTCTTCTCTGGCCCTCAATCGGCCTTCAGGCCCAGCGCCCGGGTCACAGCCGCATAGCGGTCGATGTCGGCCGCGATCAGCGCCTGGAATTGGCCCGGTGTCTGCCGCGCCAGGGTGTAGCCCTGGTCGCGCAAGCCAGCGCTGACGGCGGGATCGGCCAGCGCCTGCTCCAGCGTGTCATGCAATGCCTGCACCGTGGCCCGGGGCGTGGCGGCAGGTGCCAGCAGGCCATGCCACTGCTCCACCGCAAAGCCCGGCAGGCCGCGCTCGGCCACCGTGGGAACGCCGGCCAGCTGCGGCAGTCGCTGCGGCGCCGTGACGGCCAGGGCGCGCACGCGGCCTGCAGCGATCATGGCCGCAGCACTGCTGGCCGTGACCATGCCCGCCGCCACCTGGCCTGCCGCCACGGCCGTGATGGCCGGGCCGCAGCCCTTGTAGGGCACATGCTGCACAAAGCGCTTCGCCTCCCGGGCCAGCATTTCGCCGGCCAGGTGCTGGGGCGTGCCGTTGCCGCAGGAGGCGAACAGCAGCGGCCGTTCCTGGCGCGCCTGGGCCAGCGCATCCTCCAGCGTCTGCAGCGCACTGTCTGCAGGCACGACCAGCACCGAGGCGATGGAGCCGGCGTTGAACACTGCCGTGAAGTCCTTGCGCGGGTCGAAGTCCAGGCGTTCGTAGACACCGGGGTTGATGGCGAACGAGCTGTTGGCCATCAGCAAGGTGCTGCCGTCCGCTGCGGCCTGGGCCACGGCATGGGCGCCGATGTTGCCGCTGGCGCCGGGACGGTTCTCCACCACCACGGTCTGGCCCAGGCGCTGCTGCAGCTGCTCGCCCAGGCGCCGCGCCAGCAGGTCCGTGCCGCCGCCCGGCGGAAACGTCACGACGATGGTGATGGGCCGCTCCAGGCGCGTGCCGGCCTTGCCCGGCGCCGCCAGCCACAGCCCCGATGCGCCCGCCAGCAGCGCGCAGGCCGCCAGCGTCCAGAGTCTTCGTCGCTTCAAGGTACACCCTTCAAAAAACATGGCAACTGCTCCACTGGGCTAGGTGCAAAAAACCGGCGCAGCCCAACTCAGGGACACCGAGCAAGGGCCTGAGCCGGCCGCGCCGCCCCGCAGCCAGGGTGTCGCCGGTTGCCCGGACGCCCCCCTCCCGCGCAGCGAGAGAGGGTGCCGTGCACACGGGGGAAGCCGCGCAGCGGCTCAGGGGGTGCCTCATTTCAGGTGTCAAGGCCGATGTCGAGAACCCGGGCGCTGTGCGTGATCCAGCCCACGGCGATCTGGTCCACGCCGGTCTCGGCCACGGCGCGCGCCGTCTCGGGCGTGATGCGGCCCGAGGCTTCGGTCACCGCGCGCCCGCGCGCCATGGAGACGGCCGTGCGCAGCGTGTCCAGGTCCATGTTGTCCAGCAGCACCACTTCCACGCCCAGGGACAGCGCCACCTCCAGCTGCTCCAGCGTGTCCACCTCCAGCTGGATCTGCACCATGTGGCCCACGCCCGCGCGCGCCCGGGCCAGGGCTTCGGCCACGCCGCCGGCCAGCGCGATGTGGTTGTCCTTGATCAGCACGGCATCGTCCAGGCCGAAGCGGTGATTGCTGCCGCCACCCACGCGCACCGCGTACTTCTGCAGCGCGCGCAGGCCCGGCATGGTCTTGCGCGTGCAGGTCACGCGTGCGCCCGTATCGGCGATGGCCCGCGCGATCGATGCCGTGGCCGTGGCCACACCGCTCAGGTGGCACAGGTAGTTGAGCGCCACGCGCTCGGCGGTGAGGATGGCGCGCGCGCTGCCGTGGATGCGCGCGATCTCCTGGCCGGGCGCCAGTTCGCTGCCATCGCGCAGCACCGGCTCGAAACGCGACTGCGCATCCAGCGCACGGAACGCCAGCCGCGCCATGTCCAGCCCGGCCAGCACGCCCTCCTGGCGCGCCACCAGGCGCAGTTCGGCCTGCGCGTCCGCAGGGACGATGGCATCCGTGGTCAGGTCGCCCGCGCGGCCCAGGTCCTCCAGCAGGGCCGAGCGCACCAGCGGCTCCAGCATCAGGTCGGGCAGCGGCGGCACAGACAGGCGGGCACTGAGGGCATTGGCAGTATTAATGCTCATTTTGAGTATATGTAGGTCAAAAAAATGTGGCGCGCGGCCTTGCGGGCTTGAGCGAGGAACTTATGCTAGATACGAGCATAAGTGCTGTCAAGCCATTGTCACAATCGGGCAAGTACCGTGCAGCTCAGGGGGAACCGTCGATGCCCTTGGCCAGCGGCAGCTTGCTGCCGGAGATGGCCCGCTCCAGCAGCACATCGCTGCGAAAGCGGAACAGCTTGGCCGGCCGGCCCGCCGAGCCCACCGTGAGCTGGCCGGTTTCCTCGACCAGATCCTGCTGCTCGATCAGGCGGCGGAAGTTCTGCTTGTGCAGCCCGCGCCCGGCCAGGGCCTCCACCGTCTGCTGCAGCTGCAGCAGCGTGAACTCGGGCGGCATCAGCTCGAACACCACGGGCCGGTACTTGATCTTGGCGCGCAGCCGCGCCATGCCCGTGGCCAGGATGCGGCGGTGGTCGTGGTGCATGGCCTCGCCAGGCAGCATGGCGGCCGCGCCATGGACGCGGTGGGCCGCCTCCTGCACCAGTCCGGCCTCGTACAGCAGCTCGTAGCGCTGCAGCACCATGTCCTCGTTCCAGGGCCCGCCGTCCAGGCCGAAGGCGATGTCCGCGCGCTGGCGCCGCAGCGCACGCTGGGCGCCGCGCGCCTCGGCCATCCAGGCATGCAGGCGCGGAGCGATGTGGGAGCGCAGCAGGGCCGGCTCGCCGCCGCGCCAGTCTTCCCAGGGAAAGTAGCGGTACCAGTCCTGCCAGACGGCCTGCCCCGCGCTGCGGTCCGCGGATTCGCGCGTCAGCCCCAGGTAGCTGACCGAGATCACGCGCGCCCCGCTGGCATCGGTGCGATCGCCATCGGCAAAGGTGTAGAGCTGCTCCATGTAGCCCAGCGGGTGATGGGTCTGCTCCTCCACCCAGGCGCGCAGGCCGGCCTGCAGCGAACGGTGCCCCACCTCGAACGGCCCCGCCGGCAGCAACTGCCCGTCCGCCGTGGTCAGCACGCGCGGTGTGCCCTGGGTCACCGCCGCCAGCACGGCAACGAGTTCGGCATGGATGGGAGAGGCTGCGGGACTGGTGGGGTGGGGCACGAAGGTGAGGGAGGTCGGTTGGCGGGATGGGTGATTATGGTGGGTTGCAGGGGCGGCTTCGAGCCCGGCACAGCAGACCGCCACGGGCCATCGGACGGTCAAATTCAACCTGTTGAGCGCTGGCGTGTTTTTCTATCGCATGACTACCCGCGGCGTTCGAGCTGTCGCAGGTACTTTTCCAGCAACCCGGCGGTGTGCTCATTCATGCCCGCCTCCCAGCTCGCGCTCGATCTGTTCGATGCTGGGCAGGCTGCTTTGCAGGGTTTTTGGCAAGGCACGGGTGAGCTCGAAACCGGAAACGCCGATGGGCTTGTCCACGCCGCGCAGCGCATACTCGGCCAGCACGTGATTGGGTTTCTGGCACAGGATCAAACCGATGGTGGGTTGGTCGGTTGCGTGTCGCAACCTGTCGTCCACAACGTTGCAGTAGAAGTTCATCTTGCCCGCGTATTCCGGCTTGAAATCGCCCCGCTTGAGGTCGATGACCACGTAGCAACGCAGCTTGAGATGGTAGAACAGCAGGTCTATGTAGAAATCGTCTCCGGCAAGGTCCAGGTGGTATTGGCGCCCCACAAAGGCGAAGCCCTGACCCAGCTCCAGGAGAAATTTTTCCAGATGGGTGATCAGACCGGTTTCCAACTCACGCTCATGGAAACCTGATTCCAGCGTCAGGAAGTCGAACAGGTAAGGGTCCTTGAGCGTTTGCTGTACCAGGTCGGAATCCGGCGGAGGCAGGCGCAAGGCGAAGTTGCTGGCAGCTCTGCCTTGTCGCAGGTGCGCGGCTGTCTCGATCTGCATCAGCAGGACACTGCGGCTCCATCCGTTTTCGATGGCTGCGCACATGTACCAATGGCGTGCGCCCGGCTCCTTGACCTTGGCGATCAGCTCGGCATGGTGGCCCCACGGCAGGGACAGCAGAACATCAGGAGAAAACACCTGTGCGCCATCTGCCGCCACCCCCGGCGCCAGGCGGCTTTGTGCCACAGCCTGTGGCACTTTTTCGCTGGGGGCAAGTTGTGCCACGGCCTGTGGCACTTTCTCTGTGCTCCCGGCTGTGGCAGCCAGAGAGGGATACTCGCGATAAAAAGCCAGCATGCGCTTGATGTTGCGCTCGGAAAAACCTTTTCCTCCGGCAGTTCGTTGTGCAGATCCCTGGCCAGCCGAGGGATGACTGCGGCACCCCAGCCTTCCCGCTTCTGGCGCTGGTCGATCAGTGCCCCGATATCCCAATACAGGCGGATCAATTCGGCATTGACCGCCAGCATGGCCCGCGTCTGGGCATGGCGGACACGCTGCTTGATATCGGCCAGCAGCGCCGGATAGTCGGCGGGCAGGTGGGTGCTCATACTGCGCCCCCGCTGGTGGCCCTGAGTCCGTCCGGAGGGAATTCTTCGCGCACCTCGGTCCGGGCGTCCCATCCAGCCTTTTCCATAGCCTGCGTGATGAACTTGGTACAGATATCGCGTTCGCCAAGCGCCTGCTTATCCATAGGACGTGATTCCTTTCTTGCTGGCGTTACCGTGCTCGGGCCTGTCTTTTCACCCTGTCGGGTGACGACGGGTCATCTTACGGCGCTCGCTCCGAAACAGCCTGGGCCTCTGCAGAGCGATCCGGCACGATCGGAAGTTCAATGTCCAGGCCCCCACGGAGCATCTGCCTTGCATTCCCGAAGAAGAGTTCGGCACGGATGGGAGGGACTGCGGAACTGGAGGGTGAAGGCGGTCGGTTGGCGGGATGGATGGCTATGGTGGGTTGAAGGCGCCGGCGTGCCCCCGGTCAGGCGTGCGCGTTCACACGGCCGCCGAGGTGCTGGTCCACCATGGCCTTGGCCTGTCCCAGGCTGCAGCCATGCTCGCTCTGGCAGGCCCTGATGGCCGCCATCTTCTGCAGGGGATCGGCGGCAAGGGTACGCCAGTCGATCTTTGCGGGCTCTGGCTCTGGCTCTGGCGCAGGGCCGGACCGCGTGCCGCCCTCCTCCACCGAACGCACTTCCCAGCGCGCCACGACGGGAAAGGAAAGGTCCACGGCGGGCAGCCTGTCCAGTTCGGCCGCCAGTTCATCCTGTGAAATCAATGAAGCCACCTGGCGAACACGCGCCCGGGGCCCGTCGCGCCAAGGCCTGATCTCCAAGGGACGCCGGCAGAAATCCTGCAGATAGTCAGCCAACTCCTGCTTCATGAAGCGCGTGGTCTGTGCGACATCGGCCCGCAACAATTGCAAAGCCTCCGGCTCCGAGAATTCATCCAGCTGATCGCTCAGGTCCGCAAAGGCCTGCAGAAATCCCGCGCAGACAAAGACATCGAAGCAGGCGTGCGAAAGACTGCTGGCCTCGTCATCGTGCAACACCAGCGCCACACCCACGCCATGCGCGTCCAGCGGTGTCAGGCACCAGGCATCGCCGGCGCCCGACTGGGCGAATGGCAAAAAGCTCCGGCCGTTCTGTGCGCCAGGATGAAGCCAGCCCTCGATGATTTCCCGGCTGCCTTCGGCGTCTATCCATTCGAAGTCCTGCCAACTCATGAACAAGGGCGGGTCCTGCAGGCAGCGCTGGCGCCAGGTGGCTGCCCAATCCGGGCCGTAGACGGTCTTTCCCGATGCCAGGAGGTCGCTCAACAGTGGCGGCAGCGCAATGCCGGTCTGGTTGGAGAGATTGGCGTAGTCGATGAGGGGATTCATGGTCAATTGACGAGCAATAGAATTTTCTGGAGACTCAAATTCATGTTATTTCAGACATCGCGCTCTTACCATTCAGACGGCTGGAAATCATACAGCTCCAGGTCCAACCCTCGCATCAGCCGACGACCTCTTACCCGGACACATCGAGCATGAACCTCACACCCGATAGGCGATAGCACGACACCGAATTGCAAAAAGTTACCCTTTGTAATTTGAAGAATTGGAAAAATATCGTTTAAAAGAAAAATTAATCCAACTAAAAAAGGAGAGGCTACATATGCCAAAAAAGCGATATGTAACAGGAGGATCTGATGGATGGTTACGCGTCAAACGTGATCCCACGGGGGAGATTATTTCCATCCCTGAGCATTTGCAGATTGACTTGACCACATCAAGTGGCGGGAGAGATTACTTCACAATCACGAAAGGTGTACATAGAAACAAAAAATTCTCCGTAATTTCTGGAAACATCAGCTCTCAACGACCTGAATACAAAAGCTCTGCAAATTTGACATTCAGCCTCAGCAGAAAGACTCTCAACTACCGTTTTGGCTCGGTCAAAGCCTTCACTTGGCCAGAAAATCCGATAGAGATTGGAGTACATCCAATTCAAATCCCGGACCATCCTCATGATGGTGGCATCAGATATTCAAGCATCACACCCTATGCAAAAACATGGTTCTATCTTGGCCGTGGAGAAGCGATCGCGTTCCAGGACGACCGCTATCTGCACCCGGGAAGAGAAAGCGCCGGCTGCATCACAGTGGAGCCAGCTGCCTGGAATCAACTTTATCGCTACCTTATTCTCTGCAGGACCGGTGATGGCAAAACTGTTGGCAATGTTGCTGTTGTGCGTTAGTACAACCCACCTGTCATGGGCTTCTTCCAAAGAAGCCATGGCGCCCATGCTCTCCAAGGAGGAGGAGGGCAATCCACAGGCTGTGGCTGATTGGCTCAGGACGAATGGTTCCAAGGCAGACCAGGTGACTGCAAGAAAATCCTTCGAAGAAGGGCTGAAACGCAAGCAACGCAAGGACTGGGGCGCTGCCATCAAGGCATTTGGCGACAGCGTTGGTTTTTATCCCACTCCGCGTGCATTCAATGAGCTTGCCGAAGCGAGATTGCAACTGCTGCGGGAGATCAGGCAGCGAAAACCCGCACAGAATTCTGATTGGCGCCGGCATATCCAGGAAGCAGAGATTTCTTATCGCAATTCGCTTGCAGCCGATGCAGTCATCAAGCAATTGACCAAGGAAGAACGGCATCAAACCGAGCTGAACGTGGAGTGCTTGAACCGCTATGTGGAATCTGAGGCAAAACCGCACAACTGCCCGCCGTTGACGCTCTATGGACTTGGACCATGAGACCGCTGCTTTGAGCCTTCAACGCGCGCATCCTGTTTCCACGCGACGCTGGCCAGTACCTATCCAAGCCTCCAGCGGCGGCAGCGCAATGCCGGTCTGGGTGGAGAGACTGGCGTAGGTGGTCATTGGATTCATCCCACGTCCATATGCAGCCGATGCCTGTCGCAATGCACGCATTGGAAAAGGCAGCCGGAAATCATGCCGTCCGTGGACATGCGCTCCAGCATCCACTGCGCATTGTTCCTGTAGATGCCTTCAATGTCGGGCAGGACTTCAGCAAGGAAAGGCTCGATGGTCTGCCTGTCGGCGTGACCCAGGAAGACACAGGGTGCATTGCAGTGCGTGAGCCACACAGGCTGCTGCCAGGCCCTGTAGCCAGGCGTGCGCTGCGCTACTTCCAGCAGCAGTTCCCTGGCGATGGTGGGCTCGGGGTCGGCCGGATCAGGCGACACGCCTTCGATATCGGTGTATCCCACAAGTTCGCCGTCGTATGTCTCGCAAGCCTGCCCGCTGGCAATGCACCAGGGACACAGGTAGTCGGGGCTTTGCTGGCTGTAGAACGGGCCCTCGTACTTGAGGCTGCGGTTTTGTCCGCAGCAGGAACACACACCCTCTTCCTGCTCGAAGACGGCTTCGTAGGCGCCGGGATGGAATCTGAAATGCGGGCGGTCCATTTCAAGGTCTCTCTTTCCCCAATGGAAAGGCGCCATTGTCCATGGCGGCTCAGCGCGTGGAAATGAAACGTTCCTGGCAAGAAAAAACCGCGCAAAGCGCGGTTTTTCCGAGAAGCGCGGGAGCTGCTTTAGCAGCCCCGCTGCAGCATGTGCCGCCTCAGACGTTGAACAGGAAGTTCATCACGTCGCCATCCTTGACGACATATTCCTTGCCTTCGGCGCGCATCTTGCCCGCGTCCTTGGCGCCTTGCTCGCCCTTGAAGGCGATGAAGTCGTCGAAGGCGATGGTCTGGGCGCGGATGAAGCCGCGCTCGAAGTCGCCGTGGATGACGCCTGCGGCCTGGGGGGCGGTGTCGCCGACCTTGATGGTCCAGGCGCGCACTTCCTTGACGCCGGCCGTGAAGTAGGTCTGCAGGCCCAGCAGGCCGAAGCCGGCGCGGATCAGGCGGTTCAGGCCGGGCTCTTCCAGGCCCAGTTCCTGCAGGAACATGTCGCGGTCCTCGTCGCTCATCTCGGCCATTTCAGCCTCGATCTTGGCGCAGATGGCCACGACGGGAGCGCCCTGCGCCTCGGCATAGGCCTTGAGGCTGTCGAGCAGCGGGTTGTTCTCGAAGCCGTCTTCGCTGACGTTGCCCACGAACATGGCGGGCTTGGCGGTGATCAGGCAGAACTGCTTGAGCAGGGGCGCGTCTTCCTTGGAGACGGGAACCGTGCGTGCGGGCTTGCCCTGGTCCAGCGCAGCCTGGATGGGGGTCAGCAGCGCCACCAGCTTGGCCGCTTCCTTGTCGTTGCCCGACTTGGCGGCCTTGCTGTAGCGGTTCAGCGCCTTCTCGACGGTGGCCAGGTCGGCCAGGCACAGCTCGGTCTGGATGACCTCGATGTCGGCGATGGGGTCCACCTTGTTGGCCACGTGGATGACGTTCGGGTCTTCGAAGCAGCGCACCACGTTGACGATGGCGTCGGTTTCGCGGATGTGGGCCAGGAACTGGTTGCCCAGGCCTTCACCCTTGGAGGCGCCGGCCACCAGGCCGGCGATGTCCACGAATTCGACGATGGCCGGGACGATGCGCTCGGGCGTGATGATGTCGGCCAGCTTCTGCAGGCGCGGATCGGGCACTTCCACCACGCCGGTGTTCGGCTCGATGGTGCAGAAGGGATAGTTCTCGGCGGCGATGCCGGCCTTCGTCAGCGCGTTGAAGAGAGTGGACTTGCCCACATTGGGCAGGCCCACGATGCCGCATTTGAGGCTCATGGCAGGGCTTTCTACAGGGATTCTGGGGACAAACCCCGTATTTTAGTCAACCGGGCATTTCCTGTCGTTTCAGGCGAACTGCCAGTCGCCGGCCACGGACTGGCCAACAGCCAGTTCAGCCCCGTCGTGCAGGCCTTCCAGCACGGCATTCATGCCGAAGGTGATGGCACCATCGACACGGTCGTCCTGGCGGTAGGCACGGATGGCATCACCCACGGCGGTGCCCTGCACGGCCGTGACGGGGTCGATGTCGGGAATGGGGCAGCGTGTGCAGGGCTTGGCCATGCGCAGCCGCAGGCCCCGGGCATCGAGCACGTCGAACCCGTCGACCCGGTCCTCGTCGTGGGCCTCGAGGCCCTCGATCACGATGTTCGGTCGGAAGCGGCGGGCATCGACGGCGGGCTGGCCGGCGGCCTGCAGGCGCTGGTTGAGCTCATCCACGGCCGCCTGGCTCAGCACCAGCAGCGGGTAGCCGTCCGCAAAGTGCACGGGCGCGGCCTCGCCGCCTGTCCAGCGCTCGCTGGTGCGGCGCGGCGCGGCCGGGTCGAAACGCACCAGGGCGCAATCCGCGCCCAGGGCCTGGGTCAGCCAGCGCGCTGCCTCCGGCCCCATGTCCCAGGTTTGGACCCCATCCGACCAGACGCGCGCCTGGCGCACCGGACCCGTGGCCTGCAGCGGGATGCGCAAGGGCGGGAGCTGGGGGAAATGCAGGACCAGGTGGCCGGCCTCCAGCTCGGGGCGTATCCAGGCCATGCGCGGATGGTCGCGCTGGGTCAGGAATTCGCCGTTGGCATCGACCACCATCCAATGGCGGTCCCAGGCCAGGCCCGTGGCGCCGACGCCGCTGCTTTGCAGCGCGATGCCCGCGCAGGATTTGACGGGATATACCCACAACTGGGCAATGCGGCCCTGCACGTCTCTTTCTTGGTCAAACATCGGATAGCTCTTTTTGGGGAAATCTGGAGTGTGTATGCCATCCATGGCGCGAATGGCGCCATGCGATGGGCGGCAATATGCCAGATGGCGACGCAGGCTGCGGCACATCACGCCAAAGCCGGAGTTTGCGCCAGTTGGAATCCCCGGCATGGCCCGGACTCCTACAATGCCGGCCATGGCGCAAACCTTTGATGTATGTATACGCGGGGCCGGCATCGCAGGCCGGACCCTGGCTCTCCTGCTGGCCCGGGAACGGCTGCGCGTGGCCCTGGTGGTGGCCGCTCCCACCGGCAACGCGCCCGATGTGCGCGCCTACGCGCTCAATGCCAGCGCACGCGGCCTGCTGGACAGCCTGCGCTGCTGGCCGGACGACGAGCACGCCACGCCCGTGACGCAGATGGAAGTCTTTGGCGACCTGGACGGCCATGTGCTGTTCGACGCTGCCCGCCAGGACGTCGACGCCCTGACCTGGATCGTCGATGTGCCCGCGCTGGAGCAGCGCCTGGCCGAGGCCGTGCGCTACCAGCCCATGGTCGAGGTGGTGCACCAGCCCGTGGCCGCGCCGCTGACGGCCATCTGCGAAGGCCGTGCCAGCCGCACGCGCAGCGAGTTCGGCGTGGACTTCGCCGTCACGCCCTATGCACAGCACGCCATCGCCACCCGGCTGCACTGCGAGCTGCCGCACGGCCAGGTGGCGCGCCAGTGGTTCACGCCCGAAGGCATCCTGGCCCTGCTTCCGCTGGAAGGCCCCCAAGGCCACAGCGTGGCCGTGGTCTGGTCCATTGCGCGCGAGCTGGCCGATGGCTGGCTGGCCGCCGACACGCAGGATTTCACGGCGCGGCTGGAAGCCATCAGCCAGGGCGCACTGGGCCGGCTGGAGCTGAGTGCACCGCGCATGGCCTGGCCGCTGCAGCAGGCCGTGGCCGACCACTGGTGCGGCTCCATGCCCGACGGCGATGCACGCTCGGCCCGCAGCTGGGTGCTGGTGGGCGACGCGGCCCACAACGTGCACCCGCTGGCAGGCCAGGGCCTGAACCTGGGCCTGGGCGATGTGCAGGCGCTGGCCCGCGTGCTGCAGGAGCGCGGCTACTGGCGCAGCACGGGCGATCTGCGCCTGTTGCGCCGCTACGAACGCGAGCGCAAGGCCGCGCTGGCGCCCATGGGCCTGGCCATGGACGGGCTGCAGCAGCTGTTCAGCCGACCGGAGGTGCCGGTGCAGATGCTGCGCAACTGGGGCATGAAGGGCTTCGAGCGCTTCGGCCCGCTCAAGGACTGGATGGCGCGCCAGGCCATGGGCCTGGACCCGCGCAGCGGCGCCTGAGCCCGGCATGCAGGAATGCTTGCCGTTGAACCCTTTGCCGATTTGCGACTCGTACCCGTGCTCCGTGGCGCACTGCGCTGCGCACTCCCCCCTCAACCACGGCGCGGCCGGCCTGAACGCGGCCCCGCCCACCTCCGCATTGCCATGAAACTCTTCGCCTGCCTGCTGACGGCTGCCAGCCTGACCTGGAGCCTCGGTGTTCACGCCCAGGACGCCAACCTGCGCAAGACGCTGACCGAGCGCATTCCCCAGCTGGAAAAGATCGACGAAATCCGCCCCACGCCCATGTCCGGCCTGTTCGAGGTGCGCATTGGCACGGATCTGTTCTACACGGACGCCAAGGGCAACTACCTGATCCAGGGCGAGCTGATCGACACCAAGGCACGCCGCAACCTCACCGAAGACCGCATGAACCAGCTGACGGCGGTGGACTTCAAGCAGTTGCCGCTCAAGGACGCCGTGACCATCGTCCACGGCAAGGGCGAACGCAAGATGGCCGTGTTCGAGGACCCCAACTGCGGCTACTGCAAGCGCTTCGAACGCGACCTGCAGAACGTGGACAACGTCACCATCTACCTGTTCCTGTACCCCATCCTGAGCCCCGATTCGGCCGAGAAATCGCGCAACATCTGGTGCGCCAAGGACCAGGCCGGTGCATGGGCCGACCACATGCTGCGCGACAAGGTACCGGCCGCTGCCCAATGCGACACCTCGGCCGTGCAGCGCAACCTGGCCTTCGGCCGCAAGTACAAGATCACGGGAACGCCCACCGTCATCTTCACCAACAACACCCGAGTGCCTGGCGCCATCAGCGCCCAGGAAGTCGAGAAGAACCTGGCCGCAGCCGCGCGCTGATCGCCACCTCGCGGGCCTGATGCCGGGCCCGCCCCTCTGATTCCCCTTGGCCGGAGCTTCCCGGCTCCAGCCCGCCGCAGCGGGCCCGGGCAGCCTCCAGGCCACACCTGCAGGAGCCCGAATGACCTCTCCCCTCGCCGCCACCGCCGCTGCCACTGCCGCAGCGGACATCCACTACCGCGTGCAGGCCCTTGATGTGGACGCGCACCTGTTCAGCGTGCAGCTGCACATCGCCCGCCCGGCCGCCGGCCAGACCCTGTCGCTGCCAGTCTGGATTCCCGGCAGCTATCTGGTGCGGGAGTTCTCCAAGAACCTCCAGGACCTGTCTGCCGAGCAGGACGGCCGTCCCGTCGCGCTGGCCCAGCAGGGCAAGAACCTCTGGCAGGTCGACTGCGCAGCCGGCGTGCCGCTGGTGCTCAGCTACCAGTTCTGCGCCTACGACAGCTCGGTGCGCACGGCCTGGCTGGACCGCCGCCGCGGCTTCTTCAACGGCACCAGCCTGTGCCTGCGCGTGCACGGCCAGGAAGACACGCCGCATACGCTGCAGCTGCTTGCATCGGACGCCACGGCATCGTGGCAGGTGGCCACCGGCCTGGACGCCGTGGACGCCGATGCGCGCGGCTGGGGCCTGTACCGCGCTGCCCACTACGACGAACTGGTGGACTGCCCCGTGGAGATGGGCAGCTTCTGGCGTGGCGACTTCGTGGCCGCGGGCGTGCCCCACAGCTTCGTCGTTGCGGGCGCCGCGCCCAGCTTCGACGGCGCGCGCCTGGTTGCCGATGCACGCAGGATCTGCGAGACCGTGCTGGCCTTCTGGCACGGTACGGGCGAGCAGGCCACGCCCGCGCCCATGCAGCGCTATGTGTTCATGCTCAACGTGGTCGATGACGGCTATGGGGGCCTGGAGCACCGCAACTCCACGGCCCTGATCTGCGGCCGGCGCGACCTGCCGCGCGTGGGCGAGCGCAAGGCCGCCGAGGGCTACACCACCTTGCTGGGCCTGATCAGCCACGAGTACTTCCACACCTGGAACGTCAAGCGCCTGCGCCCCGCAGAATTCGCACGTTACGACTACGGGCAGGAGAACTACACCGAGCTGCTGTGGTTCTTCGAAGGCTTCACCAGCTACTACGACGACCTGCTGCTGCGCCGCGCCGGCCTGATCGACAACGCCCAGTACCTCAAGCTGGTCACGCGCACCATCAACCAGGTGCTGCAGACACCGGGCCGCCGCCTGCAGTCCGTGGCCCAGGCCAGCTATGACGCCTGGGTCAAGTACTACCGCCAGGACGAGAACACGCCCAACCAGACCGTCAGCTACTACACCAAGGGCTGCCTGGTCGCGCTGGCCCTGGACCTGCAACTGCGCCGCGAAGGCCGCAGCACGCTGGACGACGTGATGCGCGCGCTGTGGCAGCGCTGCCAGGGCGGCCCCATGCGCGAGGCCGATGTGCTGGCCGTGCTGCAGGAGCTGGGCGGGCGCAGCTTCGCCCCCGAGATCACGCAATGGGTGCACGGCACCGACGACCTGCCGCTGGCCGAGCTGCTGGCCGCCCAGGGCGTGCAGGCCAAGGCCGAACCGGCGCAGACTGCCCAGCGGCTGGGCCTGCGCGTACAGGAAAGCCAGGGCATCACCGTCAAGACCGTGCTGCGCGGCAGCCTGGCCGAGCGCGCAGGCTTCATGGCCGGCGACGAATGGCTGGCCATCGAGCTGCCCACCGGGGCCGAGGATGCACAGCCCGCACGCTGGCGCATCACCCGCCTGGACGATGTGGCGCTGTACGCAGGCACGGCGCTGGAGATGGTGGCCTGGGTGGCCCGCGACCGCCAGATCCTGGCCTTCACCCTGCCCTGGGGCTCGGCCCTGCTGAGCGAGGCCGCCATGGTCGAGAAAACGGACAACGGCGATGCAAAAGCTGCCATCTCCAGCGCTCCACAGCTCCCGTCTCCCAGCAACCTCGCCCTGGAAATCACCGACGAAGAGGCCGTGGGACGCTGGCTGGGCGGCCGCGCCGACAGCCCGCAGGCTCCCGGCACGCCGTGAAACGCGGTGCAGGCGCGCACATGCACACACGCGCACCCGCGCCCCTGGCCGGTTATTCTTGAGCATCACGACGACAACCCCAGCAGGAGACTCCCTTGGCCTACGAAATGATTGAAGTTCGCGTCGAAGCCGACAAGGTCGGCATCATCACGCTCAACCGCCCCAAGCAGCTCAACGCGCTCAACGACCAGCTTATGAACGAGCTGGGCCAGGCCCTGCAGGCCTTTGATGCCGACGAAGCCATCGGCTGCATGATCATCACCGGCAGCGAGAAAGCCTTTGCGGCCGGCGCCGATATCGGCGCCATGGCCAAGTACAGCTTTGCCGACGCCTACAAGGGCGACTACATCACGCGCAACTGGGAGACCATCCGCAGCATCCGCAAGCCCGTGATCGCCGCCGTCAGCGGCTTTGCCCTGGGCGGCGGCTGCGAGCTGGCGATGATGTGCGACTTCATCATCGCCGCCGACAACGCGAAGTTCGGCCAGCCGGAAATCAAGCTGGGCGTCATCCCCGGCGCCGGCGGCACGCAGCGCCTGCCACGTGCCGTGGGCAAGTCCAAGGCCATGGACATGGCCCTCACGGCCCGCATGATGGACGCCACCGAGGCCGAGCGCGCCGGTCTGGTCAGCCGCGTCGTGGCCTTCGACAAGCTCATGGACGAAGCCCTGGGCGCCGCCATCATCATCAGCGGCTTCTCGCAGATCGCCGTCATGGCGGCCAAGGAATCGGTGAACCGCGCCTTCGAGGGCTCGCTGGCCGACGGCGTCATGTTCGAGCGCCGCCTGTTCCACGCGCTGTTCGCCACCCAGGACCAGAAGGAAGGCATGGACGCCTTCGTCAACAAGCGCTCCGCAAACTTCAAACATCTCTGAACCTGCTGAAAGACACGCTACAATGCGCGTCTTCCGGCAAGGCACTGCAGGCCTCTCGCAAAGAAATTTCGAGAAATTTGCACAACTTCCCGGATCGACCAAAAATTCTGCATATAATTTAGGTCTTACGGCGCTTTAGCTCAGTCGGTTAGAGCGATGGAATCATAATCCACAGGTCCGCGGTTCGAGTCCGTGAAGCGCCACCAAACAAAGAAAAGGGTCTACGTGCAAGCGTAGACCCTTTTTTCTTGCCCGACGAACAGAGCGCGGGCACGCCGGGAGCGCACCCTGCTCGCCGCCCTCCCCCGGCTGCTAGCGGCGGCTCTTCAGCTCAATCCAGTGGTTGTCCAGCGCCATTCCAGGCACCGCCACCGTGCGCAACACCTGGCCGCGTTGTCGCAGCTGGGCCTGGCGCGCACCGCCCATCCACAGCGCGGGCTCGGCAGGCAGGGGCCGGCCGTTGGCATCGAGCGAGACGCTTGCGTTGGCCACGCAGTACACGCCTGGCATGGCATCGCCACGCAGCCAGCGTCCGCTGGCCTGGCCGTTGCCGGGCACCTGCCACCAGGTGACGGTGTTCACGCGCGGGCAACTGACGGCGAAGAGCTGGCCGTCGCAACCGATGTCGCCGCCATAGCCGGCCAGGGGCTCGCGCCCTTCGGGCAGGGGCACGGCATGCAAACGGTGGCCATCGAACAGGGCCAGCACGGGCGCGGCGGCGCGCGCTTCGGTGTCGCGGTGCTCGGCCTGCAGCGCAATGCCCAGCCAGCGGCGCGCGGGCGCGTGGGCGACCTGCGGGCCCCAGGCCAGGTGGCGCAGGCTCAGGCGGCTGTCGTCCAGCTTCCACAGGCCGGCACGGGCGCCGCCTTCTGCCGGCAACAGCCGCGCGATGGACGAGTCCATGTGGTCCAGCTGCAGCTTGCGCCGGCCGGTCTCGGACTGCGTGGGAATGCCGCCGTTGGCGACCATAAGCGTGCCGTCGGCGTCCAGCAGCAGCTGGTGCGGGTCCATGCCGCCCGTGCGCCATTCGGCGATCTTCTCCAAGGTGATGGCATCGCGCACGCCGATCAGTCCCTGGGCATCTTCCAGGTCGGTCTCGGTGGTGTAGAGATGGCGGCCATCGGCGCTTTCGATGACATGGCCGTTGAAGAAGCGGTCGGGCTCTATCCACTGCCATTGCGCATCCTCGGCGGCCTGTCCGGGCTTCAGGCGCACCAGCCAGTCACCAGGGCGGCGGCTGGCAAAGACCACGGAGCCGTCGCGCAGCGCGGCCATGCCGTGGGCGCGCGTGGGCACATCCAGGGCCTGCAGCACCTGCAGCGGCCTGTCCACCTGCGCACTGGCCTGCACGATGCCGACACGCATCTGGTCACCCTGCATCCAGGCCGCAGCCAGCGACCGTGCCGGTCCAGACGGCCTGGCCGCATGGGAGTTTGCCAGCGGCATGGCAGCCAGCAGACCCAGGCCCTGCAGCCAGCGGCGGCGATTCAGCGCCTGCTCAATCCCCGTCGGCATCCGAGAACCCGATGTTGACTTCCAGCGCAGGCGCCACCTCGCCTTCCATGAGGCGCTTGAGGCGCGACAGCGGCTTGGTGCCGGCATCGACGGCCTTGGCGCTCGGCTCGGTCAGGGCGCGCATGCCGGCATCGGCCTCGTTGACGGCCGTGAGCCAGCGGTCGGCCAGCGGGTTGAGGCCACGGCCGCGCAGGTAGGACTCGATGGGCACGATGTCCACGCCGGGCCGGGGCACCTTGCGGTCCACGCTCACGGCCAGCGTACGCAGGCCCTGCCAGTGCGCGCGCCAGACCTCGACGGTGCTGCCGCTGGCCAGGTGCTCCCAGGCGGGGGGCTTGCTGCCTGCACTGCCCGCACTGCGCAAGGGCTTTTCCATGTCCGCCCAGCGCAGGCGCTCCAGGCCGCCGACCCACTGGTTGATGAACTCGGCCATGGCTTCGGTGGTGGCATCGCCGTCCTCGGACCAGTCCTGGGCGGCAAGCTTGGCAAAGCCATTGCGGAGGATGCCCATCTCGGCGCCGATTTCCTCGGACACCAGGGTGGCATAGGCGCAGGCCGGCGTCTGCGGCTCCACGGGCTGGGTCCACAGCAGGTTCTCGAGCGCCGGGTATCCCTTGGCGGGTGCGCCGATGCGCTCCATGGCGGCCAGATCGGCGGGGGCCGACTGTATGGCCTTCTTGAGCAGGGCCGGGCGCATGGGGCGGAAGTCCACCAGGCGTGCCGAGCGGCGCTCCACCAGCGGCCCCAGGGCCACGGCCGAGAGGCTGCTCCACTGCCGCGACGATTGCACATAGGCCTGGCGCGCCGTCTGCAGCGTGGCGGCAGCCGATCCCGCAGGTGCCGCGCAGTGTGCGCGCAGCGCCTGGCTCAGCGCCTGGGCGGATGCCTGCGCGGCCTTGGCCTCGGGCGAGAACCATTGGCCGTACAGCCCCTGCACGGCGTGGGCCGTGTTGTAGAAGGGAATGGCCATGTTGGCATCCACTTCCTGGGCATGGACAGGGGCTGCGGCCAGCAGCGCCAGCGCGGCGGCACAAAGGATTTGGCGAGGGGTCATGCGCATGTCTTGCATCAGAGGGACTCCACAAATTTGACCAGGGCTTCACGGTCTTCGGCGCTGAACTGGCGCACCTGTTCGCGCGCGGCTTCGGCCTCGCCGCCGTGCCAGAGGATGGCTTCCAGCACGCCGCGCGCACGGCCGTCGTGCAGCAGGCGCTGGTGGTTGTTGACATCGGGCAGCAGGCCTATGCCCCACAGCGGCGGCGTGCGCCACTGGCGGCCTGAGGCCTTGAAGTCGGGCCGGCCATCGGCCAGGGCCTCGCCCATGTCGTGCAGCAGCAGGTCGGTGTAGGGCGCAATGGTCTGGCCCGACAGCGCCTGGCTGCTGAGCGCCGGCGACAGCGCGGGGAACAGCGCGCCGCCGGTCTTGTACGAAGGCCGGTGGCACTGTGCACATTGGGCCTGGTGGAACAGTGCCTCGCCACGGCGCACGGCAGGGTCGCTGGCGTTGCGCCGTGCAGGCGGCGCCAGCGTGGCCTGGTAGAAGATCACGTCGTCCAGCACGCGGTCCTCGATCTCCACGCCTTCGGCGCCGTTGCCGTTGGGCGCGGCCAGGCAGTCCTTTTGCGCGGGCGTGCAGGTCTGGTGCGGGAAACGCTTCGATGTGATGCCGATATCGCCCAGGAAGGCCGAAGCCGTCTGGTGGGCAATGGAGGCCACGTTGGCCTTCCAGCCGAAGCGGCCCAGCATCATGCGTTCGCCGTAGGCATCCCAGACATAGTTGGGCTGGCCCTTGATGGGGCCGCCCAGGGCCGCCTGGGCGGCAGCGTTGGCCAGGATCTCGGACTCCGGGATGTGCTCCAGCAGGCCCAGGCCGATGACCTGGGGCGCAATGCGCGGGCTGGTCATCAGGTTGGCAGCGAGGGGGCCGTAGTTGAGCGCAGCCAGCTCGTAGACCGGCTTTTCCAGCGTGTAGGCCGTGCCGTCGGCAAAGCGGCCATGCACCTGTTCATAGCGGATGCGCAGCTGGCCCTCGCCCCTGACGCCCAGCACGCCCTCGGTGTTGAACTGGTCGCCATAGACCGGTTCCGGCACCGGGCTGCCGTGCGGGCCTTCGCCCGGAATGGACAGCCGCATGAGCAGGCCCGCGAACGGCTGGGGCTTGAGCGGGTTGTGGAAGTCGGGCGGCTGGGCGCGGCCATCCTGCACATGGCAGCCGCCGCAGGAGCGCGCCAGGAAGTGCGGGCCCAGGCCATCGCGCGCCGTGGTGGAGGCCGGCGCCTGCACCCAGTTGCGCTTGAAGAAGGAGTTGCCGATGACGAAGCGCGTGCGCTCTGCATCGTCCAGGTTGGCGGCGGGCAGCGAGAAGGCGTTGCGGCCCGTGGCGTGGACCGTGGTCTGGCCGCCCGGGGGCAGGGGCTCGCCCGGTGCCGCGAACAAAAGAGCTGGATCGGGAGCAGGCTGCGGTACTGGCGCGCGCGCTGGCGCGGCAGCCACCGTGTCCTGCTGTTGGGCCGAGCAGCCCATCAGGACCAGGGAGGCAGCGACCAGCAGCGAGGGGGAGAGATTCATGGGTGGGGACGTCCCTGGAAAAGCCATGGCCGCCGAACCCTTTCGGGGGCGGCGGCCTTGGCGCATGGGCGTGAGAGGGGTTGGACGCTTGGGGTGAATGCTCTTTTAGTTGGCCTTGGGGTCCACCAGGTTGAGCTGGGTGATGCCGACGGCATTGGCCGCCTCCACCAGGTCCTTGCTCTGCTGGACCAGGCTGTCGATGGTGGCCTGGATCTTGGCGCGCGAGGCCGAGTCGCGCGCGCCCTGGATGGCCTGGTCGAACGGCGCGGGAATGGCCTGGGCCGCCTGCACCGACTGCGTGATCTGGCGCGTGGTCCTGTCGGCCAGCGCGCTGTCCTTGGAGGCCACCCAGTCCCTGATGCCCGGGCCTTGCAGCTCGCTGCCGTCCAGGCGCTTGTAGCTGCCCTGCCAGACGTTGAGGATGCCCTGGGCATTGGTCACGGCATCGCGGTGCGTGTTGTCCGAGAAGCAGGAGTGCTCGTCTTCCTGGTCGCGGCTGGCCAGCGCCACTTCCAGGCGCTCGCCGGCCAGCTCGCCGCGCGACAGCGAACCCAGGCCCACGAAGATGCGGCGCAGCGCGTCGTCGGGCTTTTTCTCGAACTGGGCGCGGAAATTCTTGGGCGAGCCGGGCTTCCACTGGTCGGCCACCGACTGCAGATCCTCGATCAGCAACTCGGTCACCACCTTCAGGTACTCGCGGCGGCGGTCGGCATTGGATTTCTTGCCATCGACGAAGTCGGTGTAGGGACGCGCGCCCGGTCCCTTGTCATTCAGGTCCTGGCCCCAGAGCATGAACTCGATGGCGTGCCAGCCGGTGGAAACGTTCTCCTCGCCGTCATGCTCGTTGAGTTCGGCCAGGCGCTTCTTGGTGATGGCTTCCTTGCGGTTGTTGATGATGCCGGCATTGGGGTTGCCTTCCACATAGTCCACATAGGACTCGTCCATGGGCCAGGCGTTGATCTGGCCTTCGGGTCCTTCATCGTTGTCGATGGGACCGGCGTAGAAGCGGAAGGCCTCGGTCTGGCCGTAGTACTCCCGGGCATCCAGCCAGGCCTTGCGTGCCTGGTTCAGGCCCTGCTCGCTGGGCGCCGCCAGAAAGGCCGCAATGGCTTTCTGCATGGTCTTGGCGGAGCTGATGGAGTCCGAGTAATTGGCGTGCACCAGGGTGCCGTAATGCTTGACCACCTCTGCAACGGAGAGACTCTTCTTCACGGGCTGTTGAACGGTGCCGGCGGCTGCGGCCTGGCTCATCGGGGCGGCCGCGCCCAGGGCCAGGGCGGCTGCAATCAGGATGGGATGCATGGCAGAAAGGATCGGAGGTTGGAGAACTCGGAATGCCAAACTGTAATGAGAATTGTTTTTATTGGCAAAACCTGCGAGATATCGCCGCACTGCACCGCAAGGTCATAGGCGGACCCGGGCAGAAATGGGGCGCGCCAGCGGCGCAATGGCCGCAGCGGGCGCCAGCCTAGCACGAGCACCCTTGGCGCCCCGGCCAAAGACCCAGCACCCTGGCATAAGCCCCGCAGCTTGCCTTGGCTGGCGACTTGCCTTACCATCTCGCCCGCTCGCATGGGCCGCCCTCTCCTCTCAGGGCCTGCCCACGACCTCCAAGCCCTGATCGCCCAGCCGATTCAGGGCTTTCGCTTTTTGCAGAAGCGGTCTTTTGGCGCTGCACCTTGCGCTCTGTCTTTGCGCGCAGCCCCTGCCATGCCCCGGCATGCCGGCCGCCCAGCTTGTTTTCCCACCAGGACTCCCGTGCCCATCGCCTTCCCAGGATGCAGCACACGCGCAGCGTGCCCGCACGCCGGCTCAGCCGGCGGCGCAGGCGTTTTGCGCGGTGCCGCACCCCAGCGAGAGCGCGCGCCGTCCTGGCTTTCAAGGATCTTCACGTGACCACCACTTCCTCCGGGGCGCTCGCAGCCAATGCTGCCGGCGCCAGCACAGACACGCATGCCGGCGCCCATGCCACCCAGGTCAATGGCTACAGCTGGAAGGCCCTGGCCGGCTCGGCCGTCGGCTATGCCATGGACGGCTTCGACCTGCTGATCCTGGGCTTCATGCTGTCGGCCATCTCGGCCGACCTGCACCTCACGCCGGGCCAGGCCGGCTCGCTGGTGACCTGGACGCTGATCGGTGCCGTGTTCGGCGGCATCTTCTTCGGCCTGCTCAGCGACCGCTACGGGCGCATCCGCGTGCTGACCTGGACCATCATGCTGTTCGCCGTGTTCACGGGCCTGTGCGCCTTCGCGCAGGGCTACTGGGACCTGCTGGCCTACCGCACGATTGCGGGCATCGGCCTGGGCGGCGAGTTCGGCATCGGCATGGCACTGGCTGCCGAGGCCTGGCCTGCCCGCCACCGCGCGCGCGTTTCGTCCTATGTGGCCCTGGGCTGGCAAATGGGTGTGCTGGGTGCGGCGCTGCTGACGCCGCTGCTGCTGCCCCTCATAGGCTGGCGCGGCATGTTCCTGGTGGGCGTGATACCGGCCGTGGTGGCCTGGGTGATCCGCAACAAGCTGCACGAGCCCGAGGTCTTCGTGAAGCGCCAGCAGTCCGCCACGCCCTCGGCCCGCATGCCGGTGCTGCAAAGCCTGAAGCTGCTGGTGAAGGACCGCGCCACGGCCAAGGTCAGCCTGGGTGTGATCGTGCTGACCTCGGTCCAGAACTTCGGCTACTACGGCATCATGATCTGGATGCCCAGCTTCCTGTCCAAGCAACTGGGCTTCAGCCTGACCAAGTCTTCGATCTGGACTGCCGTGACCGTGGTGGGAATGATGGTCGGCATCTGGGTCTTCGGCCAGCTGGCCGACCGCATCGGCCGCAAGCCCAGCTTCCTGATCTTCCAGCTGGGCTCGGTCATCATGGTCGTGCTCTATTCGCAGTTGTCCGATCCCACGGCCATGCTCTGGGCAGGCGCCCTCATGGGCCTGTTCGTCAATGGCATGATGGGCGGCTACGGCGCCGTGATGAGCGAGGCCTACCCCACCGAGGCGCGCGCCACCGCGCAGAACGTGCTGTTCAACATCGGCCGCGCCGTGGGCGGACTGGGCCCGGTGGTGATCGGTGCGCTGGCCATGAGCTATTCGTTCCAGGTAGCGATCGCCCTGCTGGCGGCCATCTATGTGCTGGACATGCTGGCCACGGCCTTTCTGATCCCCGAACTCAAGGGACGCGAGCTGTCCTGAGCGGCTCAGATCCTCCGGCTCAGAAGAAGGCCCCACAATGCAAAGAGCTGCCGATGGCAGCTCTTTTTTTGTCCGGCAACCGGCGTGCCCAGGCTCAGCCGCCTTCGCTGCACTCCAGGTTTTCGATGCGGTCTGCCGCCTCGCGGATGTCTTCCTGGAACATCTGGTCTCCCAGCATCACGGAGATCTGGCCCTCAAAGCCGCGCAGCTTGACCAGCGCAGCCTCGTAGCCGCCGCTGCCCAGGCGCTTGAGGCCGCACAGCGCATAGAGCTTGGCCACGGGAGATCGGCGCGGATCGTCGATCACGGACAGCAGGACGGCATTGGCCTCAGGCCGCCTGAGCATGGCTTCCAGATGCCGCTCGGCGGGCGAGATCTGGCCTGCAAAGCCGACCAGTCCCAGGTTGAACTGCGAAGCATCCAGCGGCGCCGGGTCCAACGGACGGGCCAGGGCCGGGGCGGACAGGAGCAGGCAGATCAGGGCGGTGGACAGGGTGGTCTTCATGGCGGAGGCAAGGCCGTGGATGGCTTGATGAGGCAGTCGGAAAGGCTCTTCGACGCAAAGCATGGCGACAGGTTCCCATCACCGCCATTGCAGCCATCACCCGCCAAACAGCCAGCCTGCGACGAGCGTGCCGCCATAGAACAGCAGCAGGGTGACCGGCACCAGATGCCAGCCCCAGACCCTGAACCACCAGTGATTGAACAGAGTCACCAAGGCGCCGATGGCGATGCAGATGGCCAGCGCACCCAACCGTTGCTGCAAGCTGTCGGCAACACCTTCGGATGCAAAGAAGATGAACGCCGCGATGAGGGAGCACAGCAAGGCGGTATAGACCGCCACTTTCTCTTTCCTGCGGAATTTCAGGATGCTCATGGAGGGGCCAGGGATGTTTCGAGGAATCAGTCACCAGGAAAACCTGCGCCACCGGGGCGCGCAGGTTCATAGCGGCATGATTTTTCGTATCTCGCCCTGAATGCGCCATAAGACCCGTCTTAATCTGCAGCCGCTGCAGCGCATGCGCAACGTGCTGCGGCCCACCAGGCTCAGTCAGCCACGGCCAGCACCACGGCGGACTCCGGCACCCACAGCCAGACCTTGCGCCCTGCGCGCAAGGTCCAGGACCCGCCCTCTTCCGACTCGGCCGCGTAACCCACGCCGCTGCCACCCCAAGGCAGTCGGGCCACCACTTCGCGCGGCCCGGCCTTGGCGGCGCGGGCCACGCGCTGGACCTGGGCGGGCCAGGCATTCAACATGCCCTGCACATTGGCCTGCACATCGCCCTGACTATCGGAGTGCGGCCCCCAAGGCAGCACCTGCACGGCCGTGGCCTTGCACAGCGCCATCACGGGCAGGCCCGGCGCCAAGCCCAGCAACTGGGCGCTTTCTTCGGTGATGCGTGCGGCAATGCCTGATGCATCCCCGCCGCCATCGGGCAGCAGCCAGACGCGGACTTGGGCGCCCTGCGCCTGCAGGGCACCAACCCGGCAAGGCCACAGATTGCGCATGCTGGTGCGCAGGCCCAGCCCCAGCCCGGGAGCCGCCGAAGAAACGCCGGCGGGCCCGCCAAAGCGCTGCAGCACCTGCGCGCGCGCCTGCTCCAGCGCATCGGCCATGGCCAGCAGGGACTGCCCGGCCTCGGTGATGCGCGCGCCACCACCGCCGGCGCCGCCCACCGAGCGCTCCACCAGGGCACGGCCCGCCAGATTGGTCAGCACATCCAGCGCCTGCCAGGCCGCCTTGTAACTGACACCCGCCTCGCGCGCGGCCTGGGAAATCGAATGCCCTGCCGCGATATGCCGCAAGATGGCAATGCGCCGGTCGGCCAGGTCATGGCCCAGCGCGGGCACCAGGTCTGAGGGAGAAGCGGGGGTTGCGGCAGTCATGCGCAGCATCATGCCCGCCAAGCGTTATTTCCCGCCAAGCAAAACGCCTGCACCCTGCATGCGCATTTTCAGGTCGTTACACTGCGCTATTCACCAACGGAATAGCGAGAGACCCATGAACGTGAACCAGCCCCTGCGTGCCACCGCCTTCGCCGCCCTTGCCCTGTTCGGCTGGGCCGCTGCGCAGGCCGCCGAAGTGTCGGTGGCCGTCGCCGCCAACTTCACGGCGCCCATGCAGAAGATCGCCGCCGAGTTCGAGAAGGACACCGGCCACAAGGCCCTGCTGTCCTTCGGCGCCACGGGCAAGTTCTATGCGCAGATCGTCAACGGCGCGCCCTTCCAGATCCTGCTGGCCGCCGACGACACCACGCCCGAGAAGATCGCCAAGGAGGGCCGCGGCCTGCCCGATTCGCGCTTCACCTACGCCATCGGCCAGCTGGTGCTGTGGAGCCCCAAGGCCGGTTATGTGGACGACAAGGGCGAGGTCCTCAGGACCGGCGACTACAGGCACATCGCCGTGGCCAATCCCAAGCTTGCGCCCTACGGCACGGCAGCCATGGAAGTGCTGAACAAGCTGGGCATCACGGCCCAGGTGCAGCCGCGCATCGTGATGGGCGAGAACATTGCCCAGACCTACCAGTTCGCGGCCACGGGCAATGCCCAGCTGGGCTTCGTGGCCCTGTCGCAGGTGATGGAAAACGGCAAGCTGCGCGAAGGCTCGGCCTGGCAGGTGCCCGGCTCCATGCACGAGCCCATCCGCCAGGACGCCATCGTGCTCCACAGCGGCAAGGACAACGAAGCCGCCACCGAGCTGATGAAGTACCTGCGTGCTGACAAAGCGCGTGCCATCATCCGCTCCTACGGCTACGGGCTTTGACCCCCTGAGCGGCTACGCCGCTTCCCCCTGAAGGGGGACGACAGCCTCGCTGCGGGGCGGCCCTTGCTTGCTGTCTCTGACTTGGGCCGCGCCGGTTTCTCGGGCTGTGTTTTCCTACGGACACCTGCTATTTGCCCCGCATGATTCTTACCGCCGACGACTACGCTGCCATACGGTTGACGCTCAAGCTTGCCAGCGTGACCACGGTGCTGCTGCTGACGCTGTGCACGCCGCTGGCCTGGTGGCTGGCGCATACGCGCTCGCGCTGGCGCGGCCCGATTGGCGCCGTGGTGGCGCTGCCCCTGGTGCTTCCGCCCACGGTGATCGGTTTTTACCTGCTGGTGACCATGGGTCCCAACGGCCCCGTGGGGCAGCTGACGCAGGCGCTGGGGCTGAGCACCCTGCCCTTCACTTTTCCGGGCCTGGTCATCGGTTCGCTGGTCTATTCCATGCCGTTCACGGTGCAGCCGCTGCAGCGTGCCTTCGAATCCCTGGGCACGCGACCCATGGAGGCTGCGGCCAGCCTGGGCGCGGGGCCGCTGGACCGCTTCTTCACCGTGGCGCTGCCGCTGGCGCGGCCGGGCTTCATCACGGCGGCCGTGCTGACCTTTGCGCACACCGTGGGCGAGTTCGGCGTGGTGCTGATGCTGGGCGGCAATATTCCCGGCGTGACGCGCGTGGTCTCGGTACAGATCTACGACCATGTGGAGGCCATGGAGTACGCCCACGCCCACTGGCTGGCAGGCGGCATGGTGGTGTTCTCCTTCCTGGTTCTTCTGGCCCTGCACCTGTTGCAGCCGCGTGAGGAGCGCCGCGCATGATGACCGCCTTCTCTGCCTCCCGGATGTCCGACGCCGCGCACTCCCATCCCTCCTCGGAAATCATCGCAAACCTGGCGCTGGAGCGTGCCGACTTCCGCCTTGACGTGCAGCTGCAGTTGCCCGGGCGCGGCGTCACCGCCCTGTTCGGCCCCTCGGGCTGCGGCAAGACCACCTGCCTGCGCGCCCTGGCGGGACTGGAGCGCGCGCGCGGCCGCGTCGCCGTCAATGGCGAGGTCTGGCAGGACGATGCGGCCAGCCAATGGCTGCCCACGCACCGCCGTGCGCTGGGCTATGTGTTCCAGGAAGCCAGCCTGTTCCCGCACCTGACCGTGCGGCGCAACATCGACTACGGCATGCGGCGCACGCCGGCCGCGCGGCGCAAGGTGTCCCAGGAGCAGGCCGTGTCCCTGCTGGGCATAGGCCATTTGATGGACCGCATGCCCTCCACCCTGTCGGGCGGCGAGCGCCAGCGCGTGGCCATTGCGCGGGCGCTGGCCACCAGCCCGCGGGTGATGCTGATGGACGAGCCCCTGGCCGCGCTGGACGCCCAGCGCAAGGCCGAGGTCCTGCCCTACCTGGACCAGCTGCGCCGTGAACTCGACATTCCCGTGGTCTATGTCAGCCACTCCATTGACGAGGTAGCGCGCCTGGCCCAGCACCTGGTGCTGCTCAAGGCAGGCGGCATCGTCGCGGCCGGCGCCACCAGCGAACTGCTGGCACGGCTGGACCTGCCGCTGAGCATGGGCGACACGGCAGCGTCCATGCTCAGTGCGCAGATCCGGCAGCACGATCCGGATGCTCACCTGAGCACGCTGTGCTTCGATGGCGGGCGTCTGCGCCTTGTCATGGCCTCCCCGCGCCCCGTCGGCGAAACCGTGCAGTTGCGCGTGCAGGCACGCGATGTGAGCCTGAGCCTGCAGCACCCGCAAGACAGCAGCATCCTCAACATCCTGGCGGCCACCGTGCAGGATCTGCGCGAGGACGGCCCGGGCCAGGTCATGGTCTCGCTGCAGCTGGGCCCGTCCCGCCTGCTGGCGCGCATCACCCTGCATTCCGCCCGGCAGCTGGGCATTGCGCCGGGCATGCATGTCTTCGCCCAGATCAAGGGCATGGCATTACTGGACTGAAGCTGCGCGGCGGCACCGATATCATGCGCAGGCCGCCTGCGCGGCCCACGCCATGAACGCCACCACCGAACACGCTCCCGCACCCGCCCCGGACTCGGGCCCGGCAGATGCTGCCTGCGCCATCGCGCCCGCCATTGCCGCACTGCGCACGCATGCGGTGGTGCGCCACCGGATCGCCGATGGCGGCGCCGTCAGCCTCCAGCCCGAACCCCAGGTGCTGGCCAGCGAAGTCCCCATCGCCCTGGTGTTCAATGGCATCTCTCACGCCGTGATGATGGGCACGCCCTCGGACCTGGAAGACTTTGCGCTGGGTTTTGCGCTCACCGAGGGCATCCTGGACAGCGGCGCCGACTGCTACGGCATCGAGGTGCGGGCAGTGGCCGCCGAAGCGGCAGGCCTGCCGGCCGGCATGGACGGCATCGAGGTGCAGCTGGACGTGGCCTCGCGCTGCTTCGCGCGCCTCAAGGACCGGCGCCGCAGCATGAGCGGGCGCACAGGCTGCGGCGTCTGCGGCGTGGACAGCTTCGCGGCGCTGGACCTGTCCTTCGACCCCCTGCCCGCGCACGACTGGATCGCCCGTGTCGATGCCACCACGGTGTGCGCTGCCATCGATGCCCTGCCGCCGCTGCAGCGGCTCAACGCCGAAGCCGGCGCCGTGCATGCCACAGGCTGGGCAGGGCTGGACGGGCAACTGACGGATGTGCTCGAGGACGTGGGCCGCCACAACGCGCTGGACAAGCTGGTCGGCCGCCTCTCGCGCACCGGCCGCCTGGGCGAGGCCGGTTTTGTCGTGCTCTCCAGCCGGGGCAGCCATGAGCTGGTGCGCAAATGCGCCAGGGTCGGCATCGCCGCCCTGGCCACCATCTCCGCCCCCACGGCCATGGGCGTGCAGATGGCCGAGCTGACCGGCCTGCGCTTCTGGGGCCTGTGCCGCCCGCCCAAGGCGGTGCTGTATGCGCCGGGCCGCACCTGACCCAATGCCCGAGTGCTGCGCCTGCGCGGCGGCAAGTTCGTAGAATCGCGGGTTCAGCCCCTGGATGTACACCATGAACCGCTGCAAGCCCCATTTCTCTGCCGTCCGCCGTCTGTGCGCCGGCGCCCTGCTCGCCGGCCTGGCCTGCGCCAGCCTGGGCGCGGCCGCGCAGGGCCTGCCCTCCAACGAGACACGCAACTTCCCGCCGCAGGCCCAGTTCGGCGAGCTGGTCGTGACCGCGCAGTTTCCCGTGGTCGAAATCGACGGCAAGACCATTCGCACCAGCCCGGGCTTTCGCCTGTTCAGCCCCGAGCGCACGCTGGTGCAGGCCATCAACTACCAGGGCAGCAAGCTCGTGGTGGGCTATGTGATCGAGCCGCAGACGCAGTGGCTGCACCAGGCCTGGATCCTGACCAAGGCCGAGGCCGACAAGCACTACAAGCCCAAGTCGATGCTGCACCGCTTCTTCAACTGAGGCCGGCGCACACCGCACGCACACGATGGATGCGGCCCGCAGCTTGCGGGGCGCAGCGGCTCGGGCCAGGGAGCACAGCGCCCGCCCTGGCCCGGCCATCTTCTTTTTTTGCAGACCGCCGCTTGCAGTGCGGCGGCTGCCTGACGGAACCCCACCATGTCCAAGAAAGTCTTTATCAAAACCTTCGGCTGCCAGATGAACGAGTACGACTCGGACAAGATGGCCGATGTGCTGGGCGCCGCCCAGGGCTACGAGTCCACCGACGACCCGGAGCAGGCCGACCTGATCCTGTTCAACACCTGCTCGGTGCGCGAGAAGGCACAGGAGAAGGTGTTCAGCGACCTGGGCCGCTACAAGCACCTGAAGGAACGCGGCGTGCTCATCGGCGTGGGCGGCTGCGTGGCCAGCCAGGAGGGCGAGGAAATCATCAAGCGCGCGCCCTATGTGGACGTGGTCTTCGGCCCGCAGACCCTGCACCGCCTGCCCGAGCTGCTCAATGCACGCGCCGCCAGGCACAAGCCCCAGGTCGATATCAGCTTTCTCGAGATCGAGAAATTCGACCACCTGCCGCCCGCGCGCGTGGAAGGCTCCTCGGCCTTCGTCTCCATCATGGAAGGCTGCTCCAAGTACTGCAGCTACTGCGTCGTGCCCTATACGCGCGGCGAGGAAGTCAGCCGCCCGTTCGAGGACGTGCTGATCGAGGTCGCCGGCCTGGCCGACCAGGGCGTGAAGGAAGTCACGCTGCTGGGCCAGAACGTCAACGCCTACCTGGGCAAGATGGGTGACACGGCCGAGATCGCCGACTTTGCCCTGCTGCTGGAGTACGTGTCCGAGATCCCCGGCATCGAGCGGATCCGCTACACCACCAGCCATCCCAACGAATTCACGCCGCGCCTGATCGAGGCCTACGCTCGGCTGCCCAAGCTGGTCAGCCACCTGCACCTGCCCGTGCAGCACGGCAGCGACAAGATCCTGATGGCCATGAAGCGCGGCTACACGGCCATGGAATACAAGAGCACCATCCGCAAGCTGCGCGCCATCCGGCCCGAGATGGCCATGAGCAGCGACTTCATCGTGGGCTTCCCCGGCGAGACCGAGGAAGACTTCCAGAAGATGATGAAGCTCATCCACGACGTGCGCTTCGACAACAGCTTCAGCTTCATCTTCAGCCCCCGCCCTGGCACGCCGGCCGCCAACCTGCACGACGACACGCCCCACGAGGTCAAGCTGCGCCGCCTGCAGGAGCTGCAGGCCGTGATCAACAACAACATCAAGGACATCAGCGACGAGCGCGTGGGCACGGTGCAGCGCCTGCTGGTGGAAGGACTGTCCAAGCGCGATGGCAGCGAACTCATGGGCCGCACCGAGTGCAACCGCGTGGTGAACTTCCCGGGCAACGAACGCCTGATCGGCCAGATGATCGATGTGAAGATCACCGAGGCACGCACCTTCACGCTGCGCGGCGAGGTCGTGGTGCGCCACTGATCCCAACCCGATCCCTGCGGCCCCGGTGGCCCAGCGACCTCTTGCGTAACGAAAGCCCGGCAATGCCGGGCTTTTTGCATGTAACAGGACGTGAAAACAGCCCGGCCACACTGGCCTGGCGCGGGCCGGCCCGCTAGCATCGCGGGTTGCCGCCTTGAGGTCTGTCGGCCTGCATGGCTTTTCCAGCTTCGCTTGCTTGCTATCGATTCCATGAACACCTCCCAGCCCGCCAACGCCCAGGCCATCCTTGAGGGCGAAGCCCTGCATGCCTTCATGGACCAGGCGCACGACCTGCTGCAACAGGAAGATGAAACCAGCCCCATCGCCCCGGCCGAACGCCAGGCGGCCGTCATGGAGCTGCTCTCGCAGCAGCGCTTCGCGCCGGCCACGGTGAGCGAGCTGGAGCGTCTGCACGATCTCTGGCTCGACCTGGAACGGCCCGAGACCGCCAACGCCCTGCTGCGCGAGCACCGCGATGCCACGCTGCAGCACCTGCAGGGTGACAACCACCTGCTGGCCACGGCCAGCCTGGCGCTCAGCGACATCCAGAGCCGGCTGCGCTTTGACCGCGAAGGCGGCGTGGCCCTGCTCGCGCCTGCCGCCGATCTCATGGGCCGGCTGCCGCACACCGGCGAGCCCTATCGCTACTGGAATGGCTGGCACTACCTGGCCCGCGAGGCCCAGGCCTGGGAACTGGCCGAGCAAGGCGTGGACCTGCAGCGCAACCACGAGCGCAGCGACCCCGACGGCGAGGCATCCCCCGCGCGCCGCGACGCGCGTGCCAGCCTGCGCAAGGCCGAGCTGGCCCGCCTGCGCGGCGACGTGCCGGCCACCGTGCGCCATGTGCAGGCCGCCACGGCGCAGTTGGCCCTGGCAGACGCCGACCAGAACGTGGACTTCGACGACTGGCTGCACCTTGCGCGCGAAGTGCTGCCGCTGGCCCCGCAAAGCGTTCCGGCCGTGCTGATGGCGGCGCAGCAGCACCTGGCCCGCACGGAAAGCCCCGCCGCATCGCAGGCGGTGCGCGCGCACCGCAAGGTCCATGAGGCACGGCTGCAGGCCATGGCCTGCCATGCCATGGGCCAGCCAGAGGCCGCGCTGCAGCTGGCCGAGCTGGGCCGCTTCGGCCTGGTGGACGACTCCGACGACGCCTTCAGCGGCCTGGTGCTGCAATGGCTGCAAGAGGCGGGCCGCCTGGCCGATGCGGCGGACCTGGCGCTGGAGAGCGTGCTGCACAGCCGCCCCGGATCGGCCCGCCAGGGCTATGAGCTGGCACTGCGCATGGTGGACAGCGACACCGCCCACGCCCCCGCCTGGGCGCTGATCCTGGCCTGGGCGGGACTGGATTCCGACATGCAGGAGATCCTGGAAGACAGCCCGGCTGCTGCGCGCAGCGCCGACGACTACCTGGCCCTGGCGCGTGCCCAGGCGCCCGGCCATCCGCTGCTGGACATGATCGACGGCTGGCGCCTGGCCAGGAACCACCAATGGGAACAGGCCCTGCCGCTGCTCGAGCGCGGCGTGGGCGAGCAGCCCCGGCACGCCAACTCCGAGCTGCTGCCCATGCTCTGGGCCGCGCGCTTTGCCGCGCTGCCGGCCGCACAGGCGCTGCAGCGGCCCTTTCCCCAGGGCTTCGGCGCCCACTGGTGCTATGCGGCGGGCGTGACGCTGGATGACGAGGACGACCTGGCCGCCCTCATGGGCGAAGGCCGGCAGGTGCCGGGCGACGAGGTGCGCGAGCCGCTGGTGCAGCGCTACTACGAAGAGGGCCTGGCCCGCTTCGAGGCCTTCTGGGCCAGCGGCCAGGGCCGGTACAAGGACGCGCACCTGCACGTCTACTCCATGCTCTGCAACAACCTGGCCATCAAGTACCGCTCGCAGCAGCGCTATGAAGAGGCTGCAGCCCTGCACCACAAGGGACTGTCCAGCAGCCCCTTCGCCGAGCACCATGACGGCCTGCTGTGGTGTGCCATCCGCCGTGACGACCGACCCGGCATCGTCACGGCGGCAGAGCAGCTGTGGCACTTCACCCAGGACTACGGCTACAGCCGCCACTGCCCCACCGACTACTTCCCCAGCGCGGCGCTGGCGCTGTACCAGCTGGGCCGCGCAGGCGAGATCGGCATCTGGCTGGAGCGACTGGACCAGTGGTTCGAGGAACTGGACGCAGACGAGCAGCGCGAACAGCGGCGCGACTACCTGGCGGCCCTGATGTCCCTGCTCGACTTCTTCTCCGAAAGCCATGGCGACGTGGTGCGCCCCCGCCTGGAGGCCCTGCTGCCCGAAGTGCGCGCCCTGGGCGAGTGCTACACGCTGCGCCGCCTGGCCTGCGCCATGGAAAGCTGCGGCCCCATCGATCAGGCCGTGGCCCTGCACCGCGAGGCCATCGCCAAGCTCACCCCCGATGACAGCGAGGCCGAGCACAAGATGGCCAGGGACGGCCTCCAGCGCTGCCTCAAGCTGCACTCGGACAGCAAGCCCTGGTGGAAGCTGTGGTGAACCCGGGAGCCGCCACGGCAGCCAGCGCCTACCGCCCGCGCGACGTGGTCAATGCGCCGGACATCAAGCAGCGCATCCGCGAGCGCAGCGCGGCGCGCGGCGACAGTCAGGAGATCGCGGCCTGGCTGGCCAACCACTTCTACCGCCACGTGATCGGCAACCTCGACGCCGATCCGCCGGCCGTTCAGCCCATCTCCACGCATGCCGAACTGCTGCGCCTGCACCGGCGCACCGAGCCTGCCGCCTGGGCGCTGGAGCGCCTGCGCGCGCATGCGGCCCGCCAGCCACCGCTACAGGACAGCCCTGCGGCCGGCGCCAGCGCACCGCTGTGGTGGGTGGAGCCTGACAGCGCCCCGCTGCTGGCGCTGGAAAGCCGGCTGCTGGAGTTCCTGTCCACCCGGCGCGGCACGGCGCTTCAGGGCAAGCTGCAGCGCATCAACTGCCCGCAGGCCCTGGCGCGCTGGACGCTGGAGCACCTGGCCTTCGCCAGAAAAAGCGAAAGCGGCTGGGCCGAGCACCGGCCCGGCGCCGTGCGTCCGCTGCTGCGCGGCCAGTTGGGCGTGTTCGTGGAATTCGATGCCCAAAGCCCGGACCTGCGCGCCGAAATGGCCTATGAAAGCCAGATGATGCGGCACTGCCTGGGCCAGTTCAGCGCGCGCGGCGCGCTGCGCGGCGGCTACGGCGAGCACTACGCCGAAGCCTGCGAGCAGGGCCGGCTGCGCCTGTTCAGCTACCGCACGGGCACGGCCCAGCCGCGCATCACCGTCAGCGCCCAGGTGCTTGACGGCGGGCGGCTGCGCATCGACCAGATCAAGGGCAAGCAGAACCGCCCGCCGATTGCGCGCTACCTGGCCGACGTGCTGGCCCTGCTCAACCACCTCGATGCCGATGGCGAGGCGCCAGCGGATGCCCTTGCCATGGGCATCGTGCGCCGTCCGGCGCATCTGCTGGCCTCGGGCCACACCGGCGCCTGGTGCGCGGCCAGCGAGCTGCACACCGAAGCCGAGCAATTGTGGCTGCTCCAGGCCCACCCGGCGCTGCTGGAGCAGCTGGATATCCGGTCGCCCCTGATGCAATGGCTGGTCGCGGCACGCCGCGACACCGTGCCCGTGCCCGCCTTCGAGCGCATGCCGCGCAGCGCGGCCCTGCAGCAGTCGCTGGAGCTGGCGCGGCGCCGGGCAGGATCGCCGGGCAGGACAGGAAATCCGCGATGAACGCCTTCACTCTTGTTGTGCTGTCTGCATTGGTCTGGTGGGCAGTGCGTGCCGGCCTGCGCCGCAGGCGTTCGGCGCGCCAGCGCGGCGATTTCAGCAGCTACCGCAGCGGCGATGCGGCGCTGGACTGGGCCCTGGCCCTGGCCCATCCCATGGCCTTTCACGCCATCCAGGGCGGCTTTGCAGACCGGCAGCTCCATGGTGCCGACGACGCCCTGACCACCCAGCTGCGCCCCATGGTGCTGCACCACCTGGGCCTGCGCACCGACCTGGACGATGCCCAGATCGCACGCCAGTTGCCCGACGGCCTGCGCCAGCGCTGGTTCACGCTGGACCTGCAGCGCCTGCAGGCCGGCGACGATCCCCATGCCGCCATGGCCTTTGCCTGCGCGCGCGTGGCCTTCCACGTCCGATGTGCATGGCTGCTGGGCTGGCTGGACGAGGCCTTGCACCAGCAGATCCTTCACCTGAACGCATGCCGCGCGCGGGATTGCTTTGACAGCTGGCAGGCCTTCGGCCAGGCCTATGCGCGGGGCCGCAGCCAATGGCTGGCCCGTGGCCGGGCCGACGTGCTGGGCCGCAGCGTGACGCCCGAGGAGGTGCAGCAATGGGTGGCCGATCCGCGCCATCCCTGGCATGCCATGCCCTGGCAGCCGCAGGCGGTGCGGTGACGGCTGCCCGGTGGCCCGGCCCTCAGCCTTCGCCGTGCACCTTGGCGAAGGTCAGGATCACCTCCCGCACCACCTGGCGTTGCGGCGCGGGCAGCCTCAGAAAGGCGTCGAAGGTTTCGCGTTCAAGATAGCCCACGCCCGGTTCCTGGCATTCGTGCTGCGGCGGCAGTGACCGCTGGGCAGGGTCGCCAAAGCGCAGCACTTCGGGCTCGATCCTGAGCAGCTCGGCCAGCAGCACCAGCTTGTCCTGCTCGGGCACGGCCTCGCCGTTGAGCCAGCGCGCAACCGCCTGGAACGAAATCGGCCGCCCCCAGTAACTGGAATTGAACAGATTCAGCAGCACGCTGGGCCGCGGCTCCAGACCCGCAGCCTCGATGGCCTGGCGCAGGCGCTGTGCGAATTCGAGCTTGTTATCCATTCCGAAACCCTGGATTTCTATGGAGCTCTCATTGGACCATCGATTCAAGAGCCGGCGCCAAGCCCGGCGCCTTGCCTGGCAGGCGCTCAGGCGAAGATGCTGCGCGCCTCGGTGAAGCGCCTGGCGAAATAGGGGTTGTCCATGCGCACGCGCTGCACCGTGCCGCCGCTGGACGGCGCATGCACGAACTGGCCGTTGCCCACAAAGATGCCCATGTGCGAATAGCGCGAGCCCAGGGTGTTGAAGAACACGAAGTCGCCGCGCTGCAGGCTGCGGCTGCCCACGGGATTGCTGAACTGCGCCCACTGGGCCGTGGTGCGCGGCAGGCGGCTTTCGGTAATGCCGCCCACGGCCCACTGGATCAGGCCGCTGCAGTCGAAACCGCCGTCGGGCGAATTGCCGCCGTAGGTATACGGCGTGTTGACCACGAGCATGGTGCGCGCCAGCAGGGCCTCGCGCAACTCGCCATCCAGGTTCAGGGCCTGCGGCGAAGGAGCAGGCCCGGGACCCGCGCCCTTGCGGGGAGCAGACGAGCAGCCGGCCAGCAGCGCAGCCGCCGCCAGCAGGCCCCAGTCACGGCGAGACAGCCGCGATGCAGTCACGCGGGAAGCCGCAAGGGAAGTCGAAACGCCAGCCTTCATGGCGCCGCATGTTCTCACAAAGCCCCGCAGCGGCCAAAGAAAAGCCGCAGGCTGTGCTGCGGCTTGACTGTCCATCGGCGGGGCCCGGCCCGCTCAGAACGGCAGCTTGGGCATGCCGCCGCCACCGCCCATCATTCCCTTCATGGCCTTCATGCCGCCCATGCGCTTCATCATCTTCATGAGGCCGCCGCCCTTCATCTTCTTCATCATCTCCTGCATCTGCTCGAACTCCTTGAGCAGGCGGTTGACTTCCTGGACCTGCACGCCTGCGCCATCGGCAATGCGCTTCTTGCGCGTGGCCTTGATGATCTCGGGCTTCTTGCGCTCCTTGGCGGTCATGGAGCAGATGATGCCTTCCTTGCGGCGGATCTCGCGCTCGGCCTTGTCCATGTCCACCTGGCCGGCCTTGGCGGTGAGCTGTGCCGGCAGCTTGTCCATGAGGTTGGACAGGCCGCCCATCTGCTTCATCTGCTGGATCTGGGCCAGGAAGTCGTTGAGGTCGAAGCCGTCACCGCTCTTGACCTTCTCGGCCAGCTTCTGCGCGGCCTCCATGTCCACGCCCTTGGTGACCTGCTCGACCAGGGCCACGATGTCGCCCATGCCCAGCACGCGCTGCGCGTGGCGGTCGGCGTCGAAGACTTCCAGGCCGTCGATCTTCTCGGACACGCCGGCGAACTTGATGGGCGCGCCCGTGATCTGGCGCACCGACAGCGCCGCGCCGCCGCGCGAGTCACCATCGAGCTTGGTGAGCACGATGCCGGTCAGGGGCAGGGCCTCCTTGAAGGCCTTGGCCGTGTTGATCGCATCCTGGCCCTGCATGGCATCGACGACGAACAGGGTCTCGACCGGCTTGAGCGTGGCGTGCAGATCCTTGATCTCAGCCATCAGCAGCTCGTCGATGGCCAGGCGGCCGGCCGTATCGACCAGCAGCACGTCAAAGAAGTGGCGCTTGGCGTAGTCCAGCGCGGCCACGGCAATGTCGTGGGGCTTCTGGTCTGGCGTGGAGGGGAACCACTCGGCGCCAGCCTGGCCGGTCACGGTCTTGAGCTGCTCGATGGCGGCCGGGCGGTACACGTCGCCCGACACGGTCAGCACCTTTTTCTTGCGCTTTTCAATCAAGTGCTTGGCCAGCTTGGCCGTGGTCGTGGTCTTGCCGGCGCCCTGCAGGCCGGCCATGAGGATGACGGCAGGCGGCTGGGCGTTGAGATTGATGTCGGCCACGCCCTCGCCCATGGTGGCGGCCAGTTCCTTGTTGACGATGGACACCAGCAGCTGGCCGGGCTGCAGGGAGCCCAGCACCTCCTGGCCCAGCGCCTTTTCCTTGACGCGCGCAACGAAGTCGCGCACCACGGGCAGGGCCACGTCGGCCTCGAGCAGGGCCATGCGCACTTCGCGCAGCATGTCCTGTACGTTGGATTCGGTGATGCGGGCCTGGCCGCGCATCTCCTTGACGAGTCGCGAAAGTTTGTCGGTCAGAGCGGAGGCCATAAGCGGGGAGGAACTGGAGTCGTCGGAAAGGAAAAGGTGTGCTGCAGCGAGCCAGCCGGGGCCAGGTTGCCGAATGGGGCCAGGCGGGGCCGGGTCGCGGCACGGACCCTGCAGATCCCGACGATTCTACCCGCTGCCCCTGCAGGGGTAAGTACCGGCCTTCCCTGCCGCGCAGCGGGCACCGGCCGGCAGTAACATCCACACTGTTTCCATAGATTATGGCTATCGCCCTGTGCAGTGCCGGCTTGCTACCGCCTAGGAGTCTTCATGCCCGATACGCCGTATGGCCAGTTCCTGGACCGTGTGCCCGACGGTTTTCTTCTGTTTGACGAGCAGGGCAGCCTGCTCGATGCCAATGCCCATGCCTGCGCCAGCCTGGGCCATCACAAGGCCGCCATGCTGGGGCTGGGCATCATGGAAGTGTGGCCCGACGCGGACGGACTGCGGCGCGGGCCCTGGCAGGACATGGCCGTGGACAGCCAGGCCCATCTCTGCGGCCGACTGATCCGCCGCGACGGCGCCAGCTTCCCCGCCGAGCTCCATATCTATTGCCAGTCGCTGTCGGGCAGGCGGCTTTTCTTCACCACCTGGCACGAGCTCAGCGAGCGCGCCGGCCAGGACGAGCCGATCGGCCAGCCCGATGCGCAGCTGGAGCCGCTCCTGCGAAAAAGTACCGGGCCGTGGCAGGATTCGACGCGCCTGCTGGAAGCCGTGATGCACGAAACGCCCGACCTGGTCTTCGCCAAGGACCGGCAGGGCCGCTACACCTTCGTCAACCCCGCCGCCGCGCGCTTTTCCGGGCGCACGCCCGAAGACATCGTGGGCAATACCGACCAGGAGCTTTTCCCCGACAGCAGCTTCACCCACAGCGACCGCCGGGTGCTGGACAGCGACGCCCCCGTGGTGTCGGAGGATCATTTGCTGGTCAACGGGCAACGCCGCCTCTTCCAGTCCACCAAAATTCCTTACCGCAATGACGAGGGCCGGACCGTGGGCGTGCTGGGCATTGCGCGCGACATCACCCTCATGCGCCAGACCGAGTCCCAGCTGCAAAAAAGCTACGACGTGCTGCGCCAGGCCGAACAGCTGGCGCGCCTGGGCAGCTGGACATGGGAGCTGGACACCGAGCACTTCCAGGCCTCGGAGATGATGTATGTGATGAACGGCCTGGACCCCCAGGGTCCGCCGCTGACGCGCCATGCCCTGCGCGCCATGCTCGGACCGCAGGATCTTGCCCGGCTCACCGCTGCCGTGCAGCTGTGCATCGGCACCGGCCAGTCCTACAGCCTCGATGTCGTGCACCACTGCCCGGACGGGCGGCGGTTCGCGGCCCGCCTCATGGGCCGCGCCCTGCGCGACGAGCAAGGCCGCATCGTCGCGCTCAGCGGCACGCTGCAGGACCTGTCCGAACGCGAGGACGCACGCATGCGCCTCGAAGCCCTGGCCGACAACCTGCCCAGCGGCGCCATCTACCGTCTGGAAGGCGGCCTGGCGCAACTGCGGCTCAGCTACATCAGTGCCGGCATAGAGAACCTGATCGGCGTGCCGGCCCACGCCATCATGGCCGACCGTCAGGTCTACCTGAATGCCATCCATCCCGAGGACCTGCCGCACTACCAGCAGATGCTGCAGTGCTCGGTCGATACGCTGCGGGTCTTCGACTGCCGCTTCCGCGTGATCAGGCCCGATGGTGAGGTCCGCTGGCTGCGCTGCCGATCGGCCCCCCGGAGCAGCCACGAGGGCATGGTCTGGGACGGCATCATGCTGGACATCACCCGCGAGCGCGAGGCCGAGCAGGCGCTGCAGCAGGCCAAGGAGGCCGCAGAAGCGGCCGAACGGGCCAAGTCGGATTTCCTGGCCATCATGAGCCACGAAATCCGCACCCCCATGAACACCGTCATCGGCATGACGCGCCTGGTACAGCAGACCGCGCTGACATCACGCCAGCGCGGCTACCTGGAGAAGGTGGAGCGCTCGGCCAGCGCCCTGCTGGCCGTGATCAACGACGTCCTCGACTTTTCCAAGATAGAGGCGGGCATGCTGGCGCTGGAGGAAGTGGATTTCGCCCTTGACGATGTGCTGGAGACCGTCTCGGCCTCCACGGCGCTGCGCGCAGAGGAAAAGGGGCTGGAAGTGGTCTATGCGCTGGACCCGCACCTGCCGCCCCGGTTGCGCGGCGACCCGCTGCGCCTGGGCCAGGTGCTGACCAACCTGGTCGGCAATGCCATCAAGTTCACCGAGCATGGCGAGGTGGTGATCTCCCTGCATCTGGAGCCGCCGCTGGCGTGCGCGCCGGTGGAGGCCGGCGCGCACGCCACGGCAGCGCCCCTGCACCACCTGTGCGTGAACGTGCGCGACACCGGCATAGGCCTGGATGCATCGCGGGCCGAACGGCTGTTCCAGCCCTTCACCCAGGCCGACATCCAGACCACGCGCCGCCACGGCGGCACCGGCCTGGGCCTGGCCATCTGCCACAGGCTGGTGCAGCTCATGGGCGGCGAGATCAGCGTCTGCAGCCAGCCCGGCCAGGGCAGCAACTTCCGCTTCACGGCCAAGGTCCGGCCTGCCACGGATGCGCCGCTGGACGGCCACGACAACCTGGGCAGCACCGGCGTTCTCATCGTCGATGACAACGCCAGCGCGCGCGAGGCCCTGGCCGCCATGGTGCGCAAACTGGGCATGCGCTGCGATACGGCGGCGGACGGCATGCAGGCGCTGCACATGCTGCAAGAGGCCGCACGCCAGGAATCCCCCTACGGCCTGGCCCTGCTGGACTGGCGCATGCCCGGCATGGACGGGCTGGACCTGGCACGCCGCATGCGCGAGCAGCAGGACCTGGCCAAGACCCCGGCTGCGCTCATGGTCACGGCCTTCGGGCGCGACGAAGTGCAGCTGCAGGCCGCGCAGTTGGGCCCGCGGGGCCTGCTGATCAAGCCCTTGACCGCATCGGCACTGCGCTCGTGCATCCGGGAGGCACTGCGGGACCCCGAATCACCCCCGCCGGAAAGCCCGGCGGCCGGCCCCTCGCCACAGCAGCGCTACCCGGGCCTGCCTGGGCGCAGGGTGCTGGTGGTGGATGACAACGTACTCAACCGCGAGGTGGCCACCGAGCTGCTGGAGCAGGCCGGCATATCGGTACAGACTGCGCAGGACGGTCTGCAGGCGCTGCAGCTGCTGGACACCCAGCCTTTCGATGCCGTGCTCATGGACGTGCACATGCCCGGCATGGACGGCCTCAGTGTCACGCGCACCATCCGCACGCGCAGCGCGCTGCGGCATCTTCCGGTGATCGCGCTGACTGCGCAGGCCTATGTCGAGGAGCGCGCCCGGATCGAGGCCGCAGGCATGAATGCCCATCTGACCAAACCCGTTGACGATGTGCTGCTGTACGAGACACTGCAGCGCTGCCTGCGCGCGGGCCCTCCTCCAACGGCAGCGCTTGCGCCGGCCGCGCCCTTGCAGCCGACGCCGTCAAGTCCTGCCCAGGCCTGGGATCCGGCACGGCTGCGGCAACGCCTTGCCGGCCAATCGCCGCGCATGCTCCACGCCATCGAAGGCTTTGCCCAGGACTTTGCCGATGCGCCGCAACGGCTGCGCGATGCCGTGCGCAGCGGACATTGGGACACCGTGGCAACGCTGGTGCACACCTTCAAGGGCAGTCTGGGCTACCTGGGTGCGGACCTGCTGGAGCAATGGTCGGCCATGGCCGAGACCGGTGCGCAAGCCTGCCTGTCAGGCGACGGCAATGGCGCCCACGCCCGGCCCGGCGGCGATCTGCAATCCCTGGTCCAGGCGCTGGCCGATGGACTGCAGGGCCTGCTGGCGGAAATCGCCCGGCGGTCCGGGCAGACGGCCGTAGTGGCCGTGGCGTCCGCGGCCGCCGTGACCGCCGTGACCACTGCCGCGCCCCCCCCGCAGCGGCAGCCGATGACCGCGGAAGAAGTCTCGTCCACCCTGGCTCGGCTGCGGCTGCAGATTGCCGACAGCGACTATGCCGCCTTGGCCGAACTGGATCGGCTGCGGCCCCTGGTCGACGGGCGCCATGCGTCCGTGCTGCAGCGCATCCAGCGCTGCACCGAGTCCCTGGAAACCGAGGCGGCGCTGCAGGCGCTCGAACAGCTGGCGCGGAGCATGGCCGTGAACCGGACGGTTCTACAGGGAGCTGCAGATGTTTGAAGCCTTGACCGGGCCGGAACTGCCCACGGTCCTCATCGTTGACGACGAACGGCTGAACCGCAGCATGCTGGCCGAGCTGCTGAGCCCCCACTACCGTGTGCTGCTGGCCAAGGACGGCCCGGGTGCGCTGGTGATCGCCCAGCGCGAAGCCCACCGGCTGCAGCTGATCCTGCTGGACCTGGCCATGCCCGGCATGAACGGCTACGAGGTGCTGGGTGCGTTGCGCGCCCAGGAGCGCACCGCCCATATCGCCGTCATCTTCATCACCGGCCAGAGCAATGCCCAGGCCGAGGAATACGGCCTGCGCCTGGGCGCGGCCGACTATGTCTCCAAGCCCATACGTCCCGCCGTGGTCGAGGTGCGCGTGCGCAACCAGATACGCCTGGCCCTGCAGCGCCAGGCCCTGGAGCGCCTGGCCATGGTGGACGGACTGACAGGGCTGGCCAACCGCCGCCACTTCGACGACATGCTGGAGCGCTCCCACCGCCGCAGCCTGCGCACGGGCGAGTCCGTGGGCCTGGCTCTCATTGATATAGACCACTTCAAGCAATACAACGACTGCTATGGCCATGTGCAGGGGGACGAGGCGCTCAAGGCAGTGGCCGCCACGCTGCAGCGCCATGCGCGCCGGCCCTACGACCTGGCAGCGCGCTTTGGCGGCGAGGAATTCGCGCTCATCCTCCCCGGCGAAAGCGACGCCCAGGTCATGGCCGAGAATTTCCGCCAGGAAGTGCTGCGCCTGTCCATCGCCCACGCCGCCTCTCCCACGGCGCCGCTGCTCACCGTCAGTTGCGGCGTACTCACCGTGCGGCAGCCGTCTGCCGCGCCTTTGGAAACCTGGCTGCAGAAGGTGGACGGCCTGCTCTACCAGGCCAAGGCCCTGGGGCGCAATCGCATCGAGGCAGCCATCGAGCCCTGAAGAAAATGCGCTCCGAACCACGGCACGGCGCCCGGATTCTGAGCCTGCACAACCGGCGGCAGGAAAGCCACAGCTATCATAGAAAGATGCTCTCCGTCCCCCTGATTTCCGCCAACGCATCGCCCCTGGGCTGGATGCTGGCGCTTGCCGCAGCCGTGGCCTATGCCGTGCCGGCCGCCGGTGCCCGACGCATCAGCCATGCCGGCGCCCGCGCCGCATTGCGCCTGGCCTGGGTGCTCCACGCCCTGGCCCTGGCCTGGGGCCTGCTCGGGGAACAGCCGCACTTCGGGTTCGCGCCAGCACTGTCCATGACGGCCTGGCTGGTGCTCACCGTCTATGGGGTCGAACAGCAGTTGTTCCCCAAGATGCGCGCGCAATTGGCGCTGTCAGCGCTGGGCACGGCCGCCGTGCTCCTGGCCGCGCTGTTTCCGGGAACGCCCCTGCATGTCAACGCCTCGCCCTGGCTGCCGCTGCACCTGGCGCTGGGCATTGCCTCCTACGGACTGTTCGCCGCCGCCGTGGTCCATGCCTCGCTGATGACACGCGCCGAGCAGCACATGCGGCTGGGCGGTGGCGGGCATGACAGCGGCCTGCCCCTTCTCACGCTGGAGCGCCTGACCTTCCGCTTCGTGTCCGCAGGCTTTGTGCTGCTCACGGCCACGCTGGCCGCAGGCTGGCTGTTCGGCGAACAGCTCTACGGCAAGGCCTGGGTCTGGAACCACAAGTCGGTGTTCTCGCTGCTGTCGTGGCTGACCTTTGCCGTGCTGCTGATCGGCCGTGCGCGCTTTGGCTGGCGTGGCCGCAGCGCCGTGCGCGTGCTCTACGCAGGCGCCGTGCTGCTGCTGCTGGCCTATGCGGGATCACGCTTCGTGATGGAAGTGCTGCTGGAGCGCGCCGCATGAAGTACCTGCTGGTCCTGATCGTCATCGTCGTTGCCGTCGGCGTCTGGCGCAGCCAGCGCCGTGCCGAGGCCCGCGAGCGGCGCCAGGCGGCTGCGCCGCGCAACCCGGCCAACCCGGCCAACGCGCCGCTGGCGGCTCCACAGGACATGGTCGAATGCGCGCACTGCGGCCTGCACCTGCCGCGCAGCGAAGCCATCGAGGCCGCAGGCCGCAGCTATTGCAGCGCCGAGCACCGGGCCCTGGCGCAACGGCGCTGAGCATGCAGGACGCCGCCCGCTCCCAGCCGCCCACCATCGACGAGGCCACGGCGCAGTCGCCGCACGACGCCAACGCCCCCTTCGTCCGGCTGTGGCAGGGATTTCTGACGGGCCGTGTTCTCATCGCCACTGCGCTTTTGCTGCTGCAGTTGGCGCTGCTCAGCGTGCAGCCCGGCGGCAATCCCCTGGTCTGGCTGGTCTGCCTGGGCTACCTGGGGCTGACGCTGCTGGTGCGGCTGACCGCACGCGAGCAGCCGCCCTCTGCCCGCGCCGGCGTGCACTGGCTGCCCGTGATCGGCGTGGACATCGCGGCCATCTGCCTGCTGCAGGTGTTGCAGACAGGCCCGCTCAACTACTCGGCCCTGCTGGCCATCCCCATCCTGATTTCGGCCGTGCTGGGCAATCTGACGCTGGCGCTGGCCACCACGGCCAGCGTCACGCTGTTGACCCTGGGCTGGGTCGCATGGCAGGACCTGGCGGGCCGCATAGAAAGTACCCAGGCCTACTACCAGGCCAGCTTTGCCTGCGCAGGCTATTTCGCCGTGGCCTATCTGACGCACGAGCTGGCGCGCCGCGTGCGGCGCGAGCGGCACCTGGCACAGCACAGCAGCCGCAAGGCCCAGGCCCAGGAGCAGGTCAATGCCCTGGTGATCCGCCACCTGGGCGAAGGCGTGCTGGTGGTTGATCCCCAATTCCGCGTGCAGCAGGCCAACCCGGCCGCGCTGCACCTGCTGGGACTGGCCGACGCGCATGCCCTGCCCTTCGCCCTCAAGGAACACGCCGGCTGGCAGCGGCTGCAGGATGCCGTGGCCCAGAGCTTTGCCCAGAACCTGCCGATATCGGCCGCCATCCATCTGCAGTCCATCGGCCAGGAAGGCATGACGGGACTGCATCTGCGAACCTGGCTGACCGAGGTCGCCACCCCGTCCGACGCCACCGATGCCGCCGAGCCCGCGCTGCTGCAGCAGCTGTGCGTGGTCTTTCTGCATGACCTGCGCGAATTGGAGGCGCGGCTGCGCACGGAAAAGCTGGCCTCCATGGGCCGCATGTCCGCCGCCGTGGCCCATGAGATCCGCAATCCGCTGGCCGCCATCACCCAGGCCAACGCCCTGCTGGCAGAAGATCTGGCGCAGAACCCGGCCCAGCAGCAGCTGTGCCGCATCGTGGGCCAGAACGCCGAGCGGCTGGCGCGCACCGTCGAGGACGTGCTCAACATCGCGCGGGCCCAGCAGCACATTGGCGAGGCCCACGCCGGCCTGCTGGACCTGGACCAGCATGTGGCCCAGGCCTGCCAGGAGTGGCAGGCCCAGGGCCAGCCTGCGCGCAGCATCCAGCTGCTGCTGGACGCGCGCGCAAGGACCGTGGTGTTCGACGGCGAGCACCTGCGCCGCATCCTGGTGAACCTGCTGGACAACGCCCAGCGCTACCGCAGCAACGCCCAGCAGCCGCATACGCTGCAGGTGCTGACCGGCGCGCCGGCCGCAGGCCAGATCTGGCTGCAGGTCTGGAGCGACGGCGCCGCACTGGAGCCCACGGTGCAGCGCCATCTGTTCGAGCCCTTCTTCTCGTCGGAAAGCCGCTCCAGCGGCCTGGGCCTGTACATCTGCCGCGAGCTGTGCCAGCGCTACGATGCAGGCATCAGCTACCAGCGGCTGTCGCGGCCCGCGCCGCACGGCCCTGTCGAGGGCAATGCCTTCAGCATCGTGTTCCGCGCCGGCGCCGCATCGGCTCTGCCGGCCTCCCTGTTTGACCAGATTGTGGTGTGATGCCCTTGAACTCCCTGCCCGCTGCCGCATCGATTCTTGTCGTGGACGACGAGCCGGATCTGCGCACCCTCTATGAACTGACCCTGCTGCGCGAAGGCTACCGCGTGGAAACCGCCGCCAGCGTGGGCGAGGCGCGCGAACAGCTGCAGACCCAGCGCTTCGACGTGGTCATCACCGACATGCGCCTGCCCGACGGCATGGGAATGGAGCTGCTGCAGGACCTGCGCAACCAGCAGCGGCGAGAACGCTGCGTGGTCATGACCGCCTACGGCTCGGCCGAAAATGCCGTCGAAGCCCTGCGCTCGGGCGCCTTCGACTATCTGACCAAGCCCGTGGACCTCAAGCAGTTCCGCCTGGTCGTGGCCTCGGCCGCCCAGGGCGTGGGCGGCGTGCCGCCCCCCGGCGTGATGCCGGCGCGCAGCCCCTCGGCGGCGTCGGCCGCAAGCCCCGTGCTCAGCGGCGGCGGGGCGCTCGACGCCATGGTTGGAGAGTCGCCCGCCATGCAGGCCGTCAAGCAGCGCATTGCCAAGGTGGCGCGCGGCATGGCGCCGGTGCTGGTGCACGGCGAGTCGGGCACGGGCAAGGAGCTGGTGGCGCGCGCCCTGCACGCCTGCAGCCAGCGCGCCCACGGCCCCATGGTGGCCGTGAACTGCGGCGCCATCCCCGAAAACCTGCTGGAGGCCGAGTTCTTCGGCGCCCGCAAGGGCTCCTATACCGGAGCCACCCAGGACCGCGACGGCTATTTCCAGGCGGCACGCGGCGGCACCCTGTTCCTCGACGAAATCGGCGACCTGCCGCTGCCCATGCAGGCCAAGCTGCTGCGCGCCATCCAGGAACGCCGCGTGCGCCCCCTGGGCTCGGCGCAGGAGGAAGCGGCCGACGTGCGCATCGTCAGCGCCACCCACCGCGACCTGGCCGCCGACGTGCAGGCAGGACGTTTTCGCCAGGACCTGTACTACCGCCTCAACGTCATCGAAGTACTTCTTCCGCCGCTGCGCGAGCGCCGCGAGGACCTGCCCGCGCTGTGCCGTGCATTGCTGGCACGGCTGTCGCAGGAGTCGGGCCTGCCCATGCCCGAGATCGACGAGCGTTCCCTGGAGCAGATCGCCCGCCTGCCCCTGCCCGGCAATGTGCGTGAACTGGAGAACCTGCTGCACCGCGCCATCACGCTGGGCGAGGAAGGGCCGCTGCGCATAGACCCCGAGATGCAGCTGCCCTGCGGCACTCCGCCGGCTCCACCCGCATCGACGCAGACCCAGGCGCACGACGGCGCCGCACCGCCGCCGGAGCCTGCCGACATGGAGCTGCCCCGCGACCTGCAGGCCTGGCTGGACGAGCGCGAGCGCGGCATCCTGGTGCAGGCGCTGCAGGAAAACGGCTTCAACCGCACGGCCACGGCCGCACGCCTGGGGCTGAGCCTGCGCCAGATCCGCTACCGCATCGACCGGCTGAACATCGCCCTGCCCGGCGACGCCAGCGCCGAGGCGGACGGAGGCGGCCATGGCGAAGCCTGATCCGCAGGCACCAGCTACCACGACCACGACCACGACCACGGCCCCGGCCTGGACCTGGCAAGGCGGCTGGCTGCAACAGGCACGCCACCTGCCCTCGCCCAACTTCGGCGAGCGCCCGGCCCAGGCCCTGGTCGATCTGGTCGTCGTGCACTCCATCAGCCTGCCCCCCGGCGAGTACGGCACGGGGGCGGTCCAGCAACTGTTCACCAACCAGCTCGACTGGGACGCCCATCCTTACTACCAGGGCATACGCGGCCTGGAGGTGTCGGCCCATTTCTTCGTCACGCGCCTGGGCGAGGTCTGGCAATTTGTGGACTGTGACGCGCGCGCCTGGCATGCGGGCGCCTCCAGCTGGCGCGGCAAGGATCGCTGCAACGACGACTCCATCGGCATAGAGCTGGAGGGCCTGGAGGGACTGCCGTTCGAGCCGGCGCAATATGCGGCCCTGGAGAACCTGTGCGAAGCCATCGCCGCACGCTACCCCGTCGCCCATCTCGCAGGCCATGAGCACATTGCGCCCGGCCGCAAACGCGATCCCGGCCCCGGCTTCGACTGGCCCCGGCTGCGCGGGCTGCTGTCCCGTCACCAGGCCACGGCGAACTGGCAGTTGCCGCCCCGCGCCGGCCAGCCCTCCACGTAAGCACACACCCTCCTGCCGGACTGCGCCAGGCCTTGCACGCAGGCCGGCTTGTCCACAGGCCCAGGAAAAGTGCGCTGTCAATCCAGAAAGCAACCCATGTGGCGCGCAGGCGCACGCCGGGCCGGCCTGATCTTTTTTTACAAATTCACGCATGTGTCGCAGCCCCACTGTTCATGGGGCTTTCGGCGGTCCGACCGGCGCAGCGGCAAGTCTGTAGCGGCTTGCGACAGGCCATCGCCCGCCAGCCACCGCGCAGCGGTGATCTGCTGCTATGGGCTTGCATACTGGGCACTGTTTTGGCGCAGCGCAAACAGCGGTTTTCCGGCCGTGAGTACCCCGTGTACATGAGACGGCGATACACTACAGGTAGTGCCTGAGAGCACGCCGGACACCATATCTAGTGTTCACAAGCTGTGCACACCCTGTGAAAACGGTGTGCACATCCGGCCATCGATTCCATATCCCAGCAAGCCTGCCCCCAGTGCAGGTCCGCGTCCGTTCTATCCACAAACACCCGTTGAGGAAACTCATGCAAGAAGCACTGAATTCTTTGGCTCCCGCTGCGCACGGTGATGCTGCCAATCCTTCCTCCGCCCATCACCTGTCCGTGCAGGACGGCTACCAGATCATCCGCCGCAGCGGCGACGTGGTGCCCTTCACCCCGCAAAAGATCGCCGTCGCGCTGACCAAGGCCTTCCTGGCCGTGCGCGGCGCCCAGGGCGCTGCCTCCGCCAGCGTGCGCGAGACCGTGGACGAGCTCACCCAGGCCGTGGTGCGCGCCCTGCTGCGCTCGCGTCCGGGCGGCGGCACCTTCCATATTGAAGACGTGCAGGACCAGGTCGAGCTGGGCCTGATGCGCGGCGGCCACCACGACGTGGCGCGCGCCTACGTGCTGTACCGCGACCGCCGCAACCAGGAGCGTGCCGAGCAGAAGAAGGCCGCCGAGGCCGCTGCCGCCGCTGCGGCCGCGACCGCCCCCGTGCTGCATGTGACCGACAACGGCCAGCGCGTTCCGCTGGACCAGGCCCGCCTGCTGGCCCTGATCGAGGCCTCCTGCCGCAACCTCAATGCCGACATCCAGGCCGCGCCCATCGTCGCCGAGACGCTGCGCAACCTGTACGACGGCGTGCCGATCGAAGAAGTCTTCAAGGCCTCCATCCTGGCCGCGCGCACGCTGATCGAAAAGGACCCCGACTACACCTACGTCACCGCCCGCCTGCTGCTGCACACCATCGTGCGCGAGGTCATGGGCCATGACGTGCAGCCTGCCGACATCCAGTCGGCCTACGCCGCCTACTTCCCCGGCTTCATCCAGAAGGGCGTGGACAACGAGCTGCTCAACCCTGAGCTGCTGAACTACGACCTGCCCCGCCTGGCTGCCGCCCTCAAGGCCGAACGCGACCAGCAGTTCGACTACCTGGGCCTGCAGACCCTGTACGACCGCTACTTCCTGCACGTGCGCAAGACGCGCATCGAGCTGCCCCAGTCCTTCTTCATGCGCGTGGCCATGGGCCTGGCGCTGCAGGAAGAGGACCGCAACGCGCGCGCCATCGAGTTCTACGAACTGCTGTCTTCCTTCGACTTCATGAGCAGCACGCCCACGCTGTTCAACAGCGGCACGCTGCGCTCGCAGCTGTCTTCGTGCTACCTGACCACGGTGCCCGACGATCTGGACGGCATCTATGAGTCGATCAAGGAAAACGCCCTGCTGTCCAAGTTCGCCGGCGGCCTGGGCAACGACTGGACGCGCGTGCGCGCCCTGGGTTCGCGCATCAAGGGCACGAACGGCGAGTCGCAGGGCGTGGTGCCCTTCCTCAAGGTGGTCAACGACACGGCCGTGGCCGTGAACCAGGGCGGCAAGCGCAAGGGCGCCGTCTGCACGTACCTGGAGACCTGGCACCTGGACATCGAGGAATTCCTCGAGCTGCGCAAGAACACGGGTGACGACCGCCGCCGCACGCACGACATGAACACGGCGAACTGGATTCCCGACCTGTTCATGAAGCGCGTCATGGAAAAGGGCCAGTGGACCCTGTTCTCGCCCTCCGATGTCGGCGACCTGCACGACCTCTTCGGCGCAGCCTTCGAGCGCGCCTACACGGCCTACGAAACCAAGGCCGACACCGGCGAGCTCAAGCTGTTCAAGCGCATCCCGGCCGTGGACCTGTGGCGCAAGATGCTGTCCATGCTGTTCGAGACCGGCCACCCCTGGGTCACCTTCAAGGACCCCTGCAACGTGCGCTCGCCCCAGCAGCACGCCGGCGTGGTGCACTCGTCCAACCTGTGCACCGAGATCACGCTGAACACCAGCGACACCGAGACCGCCGTCTGCAACCTGGGCTCGGTCAACCTGGCGCGCCACATCACCAACGGCGCCATCGACCACGGCAAGCTGCGCAAGACCATCACCACGGCCATGCGCATGCTGGACAACGTGATCGACATCAACTACTACGCCGTGCAGAAGGCCAAGGACTCCAACCTGCGCCATCGCCCCGTGGGCCTGGGCCTGATGGGCTTCCAGGATGCGCTCTATGAAATGCGCATCGCCTACGCCAGCGACGCGGCCGTCGAGTTCGCCGACCAGTCGATGGAAGCCATCTGCTACTACGCCTACTGGGCCTCCACCGAACTGGCCAGGGAACGCGGCCAGTACTCCAGCTACAAGGGCTCGCTGTGGGACCAGGGCATCCTGCCGCTGGACACGCTGAACCTGCTGGAGAAGGCCCGCGGCGGCTACGTGGAAGTGGACCGTTCCTCGCGCCTGGACTGGGATGCGCTGCGCGCCAAGATCGGCCAGCACGGCATGCGCAACTCCAACTGCGTGGCCATCGCCCCCACGGCGACCATCTCCAACATCGTCGGCGTCGATGCCTCCATCGAGCCTTCGTTCGGCAACCTGTCGGTCAAGTCCAACCTGTCCGGCGAGTTCACCGTCATCAACCAGTACCTGGTGCGCGACCTGAAGCGCCTGGGCCTGTGGGACGACGTGATGGTCATGGACCTCAAGCATTTCGACGGCTCGCTGCGCCCCATCGACCGCGTGCCCCAGGACGTCAAGAACCTGTACGCCACCGCCTTCGAGGTCGAGCCCACCTGGCTGGTCGAGGCCGCTGCACGCCGCCAGAAGTGGATCGACCAGGCCCAGAGCCTGAACATCTACATGGCCGGCGCCTCGGGCAAGAAGCTGGACGACACCTACAAGCTGGCCTGGCTGCGTGGCCTGAAGACCACCTACTACCTGCGCACCACCAGCGCCACCAACATCGAGAAGTCCACGGTGCAAAGCCGCGTGCTCAACGCAGTGCCCACGGCTGCCGCCCAGCCCGCTGCCGTGAGCACCTCCAGCGCCCTGGAAGCCGCGGCAGCCGCCGCACGCGCCCAGGCCCCGGCGACGGACATCAAGTTCTGCGCCATCGACGATCCCGGCTGCGAAGCCTGCCAGTAAGCCGCGCAGCGCGGGGCCTCGCCACGGCGCAGGCCCCGCGCCCTGCCCGCCAGCCAGCGCCATGCGCAGGATCTTCGCCATGGACCTTGGGCCTGCTCAACATGCCAGGCCACCCATGGTCCTACATTGACCGGAGCAGAAAGAGAGGCCTCTTTCGCACCGAATGAACTGAACATATGCCTCAGGGCATGCCGGAGAAAATTGCAATGCTGACCTTTGACGACGACGCCACTCTCTCGAACACGCCGACCGGCGCAGGAGCTGCCCCCGCCACCGGCACACACCAGCGCGTCAACGCCGCCGACAAGCGAATCATCAACGCCAAGACCGACGTCAACCAGCTGGTGCCCTTCAAGTACAAGTGGGCCTGGGAAAAGTACCTGGCCACCTGCGCCAACCACTGGATGCCGCAGGAAGTGAACATGAACCGCGACATCGCCCTGTGGAAGGACCCCAACGGCCTGACCGAGGACGAGCGCCGCATCGTCAAGCGCAACCTGGGCTTCTTCGTGACGGCCGACTCGCTGGCTGCCAACAACATCGTGCTGGGCACCTACCGCCACATCACCGCACCCGAGTGCCGCCAGTTCCTGCTGCGCCAGGCCTTCGAGGAAGCCATCCACACCCACGCCTACCAGTACATCGTGGAGTCGCTGGGCCTGGATGAAGGCGAGATCTTCAACGCCTATCTCGAGGTTCCCTCCATCCGCGACAAGGACGAATTCCTGATCCCCTTCATCGAGGCGATCATGGACCCCAGCTTCAAGACCGGCACCTTCGAGACCGACCAGACGCTGCTGAAGTCGCTCATCGTTTTCGCCTGCCTGATGGAGGGCCTGTTCTTCTACGTGGGCTTCACGCAGATCCTGGCCCTGGGCCGTCAGAACAAGATGACCGGCGCTGCCGAGCAGTACCAGTACATCCTGCGCGACGAGTCCATGCACTGCAACTTCGGCATCGACCTGATCAACCAGCTCAAGCTCGAAAATCCGCAGCTGTGGACACCCGAATTCAAGGAAGAAATCACGGCGCTTTTCGTCAAGGCCGTCGAGCTGGAATACCGCTACGCAGAGGACACCATGCCGCGCGGCGTGCTGGGCATGAACGCATCGATGTTCAAGGGCTACCTGCGCTACATCGCCAACCGCCGCGCCACGCAGATCGGCCTGGAGGCCCTGTTCCCGAACGAGGAAAACCCGTTCCCCTGGATGAGCGAGATGATCGATTTGAAGAAGGAACGTAACTTCTTTGAGACACGCGTCATCGAGTATCAAACCGGAGGCGCACTTTCCTGGGATTAATCGCTTCTCTGCAGGCACAATGCGAACCATGACGCGCTTCACGCTTTTGCAATACCGATGGTGTTGCGGCGTGGGGCGTCTCCGTGTTCATTGCGATGCGTCACTCCACATCGCATTGAATCGCTTCGGAGCCCCGTACCCCGAAGTGTTTTGTGCAAATCAACGAAGGAGAAGATGATGGCAACTGCGAAGAAGACGGCCTCTACCAAGGCCCCCACCGACAAGAAGACCACCGCCAAAAAGGCGGCCGCCCCCAAGGCTGAAGCCGTGAAGAAAGCCACGGCCACTGCCAAGGCAGCGCCCGCCAAGAAGGCTGCGGCTCCTGCTGCAAAGAAGGCTGCCGCTCCCGCCAAGAAGGCTGCTGCTCCTGCTGCCAAGAAGGCTGCTGCGCCTGCTGCGAAGAAGGCCGCTGCTCCCGCCAAGAAGGCTGCAGCTCCTGCTGCCAAGAAGGCCGCCGCTCCTGCCAAGAAGGCTGCTGCTCCTGCTGCAAAGAAGGCCGCTGCTCCCGCCAAGAAGGCTGCTGCTCCTGCTGCAAAGAAGGCCGCTGCTCCCGCCAAGAAGGCTGCTGCTACTGCTGCCAAGAAGGCCGCCGCTCCCGCCAAGAAGGCTGCTGCGCCTGCTGCAAAGAAGGCCGCCGCTCCTGCCAAGAAGGCTGCTGCTCCTGCTGCCAAGAAGGCCGCAGCTCCCGCCAAGAAGGCTGCTGCGCCTGCTGCCAAGAAGGCCGCAGCTCCTGCCAAGAAGGCTGCTGCACCTGCTGCCAAGAAGGCCGCAGCGCCCGCCAAGAAGGCTGCTGCTCCTGCTGCAAAGAAGGCTGCCGCGCCTGCCAAGAAGGCTGCTGCTCCTGCCGCCAAGAAGGCCGCAGCTCCCGCCAAGAAGGCTGCAGCTCCTGCGGCCAAGAAGCCCGCCGCTGCACCGGCTGCCAAGCCCGCAGCAGCACCCGCCAAGGCTGCAGCAGCTCCTGCCGCTCCCGCCAAGAAGGCTGCAGCGCCGAAGAAGGCCACTGCTCCCAAGAAGGCCGCAGCAGCTCCCGCCGCTGCCGCGCCTGCAGCTCCCGCTGCCGCACCCGCGCCCATCGCGCAAACCCGCCTGGCACCCCAAGCCGCATGGCCCTTCCCCACAGGCAGCAAGCCCTGAGACTTCTCCGGTCTCAAAGCAAAAAGCCCGGCTCTTTCGAGTCGGGCTTTTTTCATTGCGACGATGGCGGCTGTACCGCCACCCGGCGATCACCGCCTCAGGGCTTGGCGAAGTCCAGCACGTAGTTCTGCGGGCCGCGGCTGGCAATCTTGAGCGCACCCAGGCGGTTGCCCAGTTCTGCACAACGCACCAGATCCCAGCCACGCTCCAGGCCGAACAGCAGGGCGCCACGCCACGCATCGCCACAGCCCGTGGGGTCGACCACGGCAGCGGGCTGCACAGGCGCCACCGGGGTCCTGGTGCCTTGCACCCAGACCTCGCAGCCTTGCGCGCCCAGCGTCACCACCAGGCCCTGCACCTGCCCTGAAATCTGCTCCAGGCTCCAGCCCGTGCGCTCGCTGAGCATGCGGGCTTCATAGTCGTTCACGGCCACCCAGTCGGCCTGCTCGATGAAGCGGCGCAGATCCTGCCCGTCGAACATGGGCAGGCCCTGGCCCGGATCGAAGACGAAGGGAATGCCTGCAGCCTTGAACTGCTGGGCATGCTCGATCATGGCCTCGCGGCCATCGGGAGCGATGATGCCCACGCGCACCTGCTCCCTGAGTTCGGGCGTGATGCGGTTGCCGTGGGCCTGCATCATGGCGCCCGGGTGGAAGGCCGTGATCTGGTTGTTGTCGCGGTCGGTCATGATCATGCACTGGGCCGTGTGCGTGTCCTGCAACTGGCCGATGTGCGCCGTGTGCACGCCCAGCTCCTGCAGACGCTGCACATAGTCGGCACCGTCACTGCCCACCATGGCCATGGGCCAGGCATCGCCCCCCAGCAGCCTCAGCGCATAGGCGATGTTGCCCGCGCACCCGCCGAAATCGCGGCGCAGCGTGGGCACCAGGAAGGACACATTGAGGATGTGCAACTGGTCAGGCAGGATCTGGTCGGCAAACCTTCCGTCGAAGGTCATGATGTTGTCGAACGCAAGCGATCCGCAGATGAGAGCGGCCATGGTGTGTCTCGGCTTTCTTGAAGAGTCAGGGGAATCAGGGATAAAAAACCAGGGCGCGGTAACCGGCAACGGCGGACTCCAGGCCCTGCACTTCGACCGGGGCGGTCACGCTCCATTCGCCATGGCCCTCGATCTGCGCGGGGGCACCGAACTGGTCGAGCCGGATCACGCGCCGCAGCAGCAGCTTGTCCTGCGCATCGGTGAGCGTGAGTTCGACAGCGGGCATGGCCACGGGGAAGTCGGAACGGTTCTCCAGGCTCAGGCTCCATTGGTACTGGCCGTTGCGCGGCAGCTGCCGAAAACCCGAACTGCCGATCACCACATCGCCGATCTGTCGGCGCGGCTGCAGCTCGCAGCCCGCCATGGCGCACAGGGTCTGCAGCGTGGGCGCCAGCGAAGGATGCTGCACGGCCAGCGCATCGCGCTGGCCCCACATCACCTGGCCTGCCAAAGCGCCCGCGCCCAGCAGGCAGCCCAGCACAAGGGCCACGCGTACGGCAGGCCGGCGCCAGAAGGCCTTGCGCCGCGCCTGACGCACAAAGCCGGGCTCGGCCTCAGGCAGCGCAGGCTGGTCGTCGCTGCCACCCTCGCCGTCGCTGTCGGGCCAGCGGGAGAGCTCCGGCGAAGGCACGGATACCTGCGCCTGCCGCTCCGATTCACGGACCAGGCCCGTCGGGACGGACAGCGAAGGCGCATCGGCTTTCTGGGACGGCACGGCACCATCCACCTTGTGCGGCGATGGCGCGGAAACAGGCTTGTGTTCAGGCTCGGGTTCGGGCTCCAGGCCGGGCGGGGACGCCACCGCCGGCCCATGCCGCGCGTCAGGCTGGGGCTGCGCCGCTGGTGCAGCCACGGACGCCGCCAGGATCTCGTCCACCAGCGACGCGCCAGGCAACTCGCGGCCCGGATCGTCGGCGGCAAAAGCCGAAGGGGTCTGCGCAGGCGGTGCCGGGGACGCGGGCGCCTGCGGAGCCGCAGCTTCGGCAGGCGGCACGGCAGGCGAAGGCTCGACCCTGGCAGCAGGCGCCGTGCTTGCAGCAGTTGCCGTGGCTGCAGCCGGTGCCGGAGCACCCCGCCCCGGCAGCCCCACGGGCGCCGTCGGCAGCCACATGGACTCCCGGAATTCGCGGATGTCATCGTCCTCGAATTCCGGCCCATCGAGCGATGCCCCGCCCGCCAAGGGATTGCCGGCGGCATGCGCAGGCGTGGCCGGCAGGGGCTGCAGATCCTCGGAGGCATCGAACACTTCATGGCAGACGCCGCAGCGCACCCACCCCTGCGAAATTCGCAGCTGGTCGGCCACCACTTTGAAGCGGGTTCCACAGGCAGGACAGCGGGTGACTTGGCTCATCAGCGATCGATTGTAGGCAGCTGCTCGCGGCACGCGCCATGAAGGCGGCAGCCGCGCAGGGACTCGTGGCGCAAATCAGGCCGCGCGGCGCGCGGTCATCAGGATCCAGCCATCTTCGCTGTCGGCGACTTCGAGTGCCAGGTACGGCGCGTAGGCCTGCTTGAGTTCGTCGGCCTGGCGCTCCAGGATGCCGGCCAGCACCAGGCTTCCACCCTCCGCCACGCGGGCGCACAGCAGCGGCGCCAGCACCTTGAGCGGCGTGGCCAGGATGTTGGCCAGCACGGTGCTGTATACACCCGTCACGGCATCGGGCAGGCCGGCCTTCAACTGCACGGCGTTGGCATCGGCGTTGTAGCGCGTGGACTCCACGGCAGCCGGGTCGATGTCCACCGCGTCGATGTCGGTGGCACCGAACTTGGCCGCACCGATGGCCAGGATGCCGGAGCCGCAGCCGTAGTCCAGCGTGCGCCCCAGGCTGCCCTCGGGCTGGCGTGCGATCCAGCGCAGGCACATGCGCGTGGTCGGGTGCGTACCCGTGCCGAAGGCCAGGCCCGGGTCCAGGCGGATGCTCACGCGCGCCTGCGGCGGCAGCTCGTGCCAGGTGGGAACAATCCAGAATTCGGGGGTGATGTCCACGGGGGCGAACTGCGACTGCGTCAGGCGCACCCAGTCCTGCTCGGGCACCTGCTTGACGGCGATGATGCTGCAGCCCTCGAAGAAGTCCTGGGGCAGCAGCAGATCACGTGCCTCTTCGGCCGCTTGCTGCGTGGGGAACAGCGCCACCAGGCGGCTGCGCTGCCAGCCGTCCTTGGGTGGCGGCATGCCGGGCTCGCCGAACAGGGCCTGCTCGGCCTCGGTCTGCGCGTCGGCGTCCTCGACCGATACGCTCAGGGCGTCCAGCGCATCCAGTGCATCGCTGATGGTTTCGACCCGGTCTTCCGGGCACAGCAGGCTCAACTCGAACATGGGCCCATCCTTTTCTAAGCAATCAATGAAAAATGCCGGCCGCCGTCGCCGGGGGCCAGCATGCATGGTCGATCGGGTGACCCGCTCAACGCTTGTTGGCGTTGCGGTGCGCCAGCCACTCTTCCAGGTAGTGGATGTTGGTGCCGCCTTCCATGAACTTGGCGTCCACCATCAGGTCCTGGTGCAGCGGGATGTTGGTCTTGATGCCTTCGACCACGGTCTCCAGCAGCGCAGTGCGCATGCGTGCCAGCGCCTGCTCGCGCGTGTCGCCGTGAACGATGATCTTGCCGATCATGGAGTCGTAGTTCGGCGGCACGAAGTAGTTGTTGTAGACGTGCGAGTCCACGCGCACGCCCGGGCCACCGGGCGCATGCCACATGGTGATGCGGCCTGGCGAAGGCATGAAGTTGTAGGGGTCCTCGGCATTCACGCGGCATTCGATCGCATGGCCCTTGAGCTGGGCATTGATCTGGCGCTGGGTGAAAGGCAGCTTCTCGCCTGCGGCCACCATGATCTGGGTGCGAACGATGTCCACGCCCGTGATCAGTTCCGTCACCGGATGCTCCACCTGCACGCGCGTGTTCATCTCGATGAAGTAGAACTCGCCGTTTTCGTAGAGGAACTCGAAGGTGCCTGCGCCACGGTAGCCCAGCTTCTTGCAGGCTGCAGCGCAGCGCTCGCCGATCTTCTCGACCAGGCGACGGGGAATGCCGGGAGCCGGCGCTTCCTCGATGACCTTCTGGTGGCGGCGCTGCATGGAGCAGTCGCGCTCGCCCAGGTAGACGGCATTGCGATGGTTGTCGGCCAGGATCTGGATTTCCACATGGCGCGGGTTCTGCAGGAACTTCTCCATGTAGACGGCCGGATTGCCGAAGGCCGCACCGGCCTCGGCCTTGGTCATCTGCACGGCATTGATCAGCGCCGCCTCGGTATGCACCACGCGCATGCCACGGCCACCGCCGCCGCCTGCGGCCTTGATGATCACCGGATAGCCCACGGCCTTGGCGATGCGGCGGATCTGCACCGGATCGTCGGGCAGTTCGCCGTCCGAGCCCGGCACGCAGGGCACGCCCGCCTTGATCATGGCCTGCTTGGCCGAGACCTTGTCACCCATGGTGCGGATGTTGTCGGGCGTGGGGCCGATGAAGGTGAAGCCGCTCTTTTCCACGCGCTCGGCAAAGTCGGCGTTCTCGCTGAGAAAGCCGTAGCCAGGGTGGATCGCCTCGGCGTCGGTCACCTCGGCGGCCGAGATGATGGCCGGCATGTTGAGGTAGCTCAGCGGCGAAGGAGCGGGGCCGATGCACACGGCCTCGTCGGCCAGCTTGACGTACTTTGCGTCACGGTCGGCCTCGGAATACACCATCACCGCCTTGATGCCCAGTTCACGGCAGGCGCGCTGGATGCGCAGGGCGATCTCGCCCCGGTTGGCAACCAAAATTTTCTTAAACATGAAGGTCCTCGCGGCTTGGTGCCTGCGGCGGTACGCAGGCCGAAGCCGTCAGTTGAGCCAATTGCTCTGTCGCGCCGCGGCATGCGTTCGCGCCAGGGCGTCGTGCCGCTTGCGGCATCGCTCGCCTGCAGGTTACTCGATCACGAACAGGGGCTGGCCGTACTCGACGGCCTGGCCGTTTTCACCCAGGATGCGGGTAATGGTGCCGCTCTTGTCGGCCTCGATCTCGTTGAGAATCTTCATCGCTTCGATGATGCAGATGGTCTCGCCTTCCTTGACCTGGTTGCCCACTTCCACGAAAGGCTTGCCGCCAGGGCTGGATGCGCGGTAGAAGGTGCCGACCATGGGCGACTTCACCACATGTCCCGCGACGGCTGCCTCGGCAGGGGCTGCCACGGGCGCTGCTGCAGGAGCGGCCACAGGTGCTGCCACGGGCGCAGCCATCGGAGCCTGCATGGGCGCAGCCACGTAGTGCTGCACCACGGCGCCTTCGCTCTTGACGATCCGGACCTTGCCCTCTGCTTCGGTGATCTCCAGTTCCGACACGTTCGATTCGGACACCAGATCAATGAGGGTCTTGAGTTTTCGCAAATCCATGGGAGCTCCAGCGGCTAACAACTAAATAGGGCGCGAATTTACTCCAATTTCGCCCTTCTGCGTGCTTTGAGGCATATTTTTCATCAACGTCGCCATGGAATTCGGGGGATTTCCTGAGCCTGCACAGGCTCGGTCGCTGCGGAAATCAGCCTTTTGCGCTCCAGGAAGCCAGATCTTCGGTAGTAAGCTCACCTATTTTACGTTGCCGCACCAGGCCATCCTCGCCGAGCAGCACGGTGAAGGGCAGTCCGCCCTGCAGATTGCCGAGCGAGCGGGTCAGGCCCAGACCGCCTTCCACCGCCAGCGCCACGGGGAAACGCAGGGGTGTGCGGCCCAGAAAGCGCTGCACTGCCTCGGGCTTGTCCACGGCCAGGCCAATGACCTGAATGCCATGCTGGTCTTGGCGTGCCGAGAAGGCATCCAGCATGGGCAGTTCGCGCACGCACGGCGGGCACCAGGTGGCCCAGAAATTGACCAGCACCGGCTTGCCACGCCAGCGCGACAGCGTCATGGCCGAGCCATCCGGCGTGATGAAACGCTGCTGCCACAGCTGCTCTTCGGCGCTGGACTCCATGGCATGGGGCTGAAATCGCCACCAGGCCAATCCGGCGCCACCCAGTCCCGCAGCGGCGGCAACGCCGCCCATCAGCCAGCGGCGGCGGGAAGATGTGTTTTGACCTGCATCCACGGAATCAGCCACGGTCGGCCTCCCCTTCGTCCTGGTTCAACAGCTTGCGCAATGCCTCTGCGCTGCCACGCGGGCTGCGCCCCTGTCCATCGGGCTTGAGCGCGCCGCGCAGATCGTCAAGATCATGGACCAGCAGGTGCACACCCACATCCTCGTTCAGCGGGCGGCAGAAGGCATGGATGCTCAGCGCCTCCACGCTCTGGCCGGTGAATCCCGTCACGGTGCTGGGTTCGTAGTTCACATGCTGGTTGATCAGTGCGATCTCTGCCGATTTGGGGTCGTCGCAAAACAGTTGCAGATAAATATCGGACAGGCGCGTGGCCGTGCCGCGCCAGACGGCGCCGGCCAGGTGGGGACGGAACTCGGCCAGGCGATCCATCCATTGCAGAGCCAGCTCGCGCAGGGCCTGCAGTTCCTGGGGCTGGGTGTCGGCGCAGAACAGGGCGATGTATTCGCGCACAGCCTCTTCCACCAGGTCATTGCCCGGCAGCGCAGTGCGCGAGGGCAGTCCCAGCTGGCGCACAGCGCGGTGCTTGGCAGGCCCCCATTCCAGACCTTCCTCGACCACGAGGCGGGCCGCAGTCTGGGCAATTTCGGCAGTGGCTTGGTCCATGGCTTTACGATCCGCTGTATCCCTACATATATATAAGAGGCCTTCCCTGCGGATGGCCCCGGGCCATTGTGACCCAAGCCGCGGCAACGCCGGCCGCTGACGGGCTTTGCATGTTCCTGCCAGCGCCTTGCACCGGCGATTTCGCAACCTTGTGTTTCCGGGACCCGGTGCCTGCTGGGCCGCAAGCTCCTGTTTTTGCAGGCCAGCCATCCCGGACATGGCGGCAACCGTAGAATGCCCGGCCATGCACATACATATTCTGGGCATCTGCGGCACCTTCATGGGCGGACTGGCCGCGCTGGCGCGCGAAGCTGGGCACCGCGTCACAGGCTGCGACGCCGGCGTCTACCCGCCGATGAGCGATCAGCTGCGTGCACTGGGCATCGAGCTGATCGAGGGCTACGGCGCCGACCAGATGACCCTGCAACCCGACATGTATGTCGTAGGCAACGTGGTCAGCCGCGCGCGCTTGCCCGACGGCAGCCCCAAGTTCCCGCTGATGGAGGCAATCCTCGAAAGCGGCGCTCCCTACACCAGCGGGCCGCAATGGCTTTGCGAACATGTGCTGCACCATCCGTCCTGCCCGCGCCATGTGCTGGCCGTGGCCGGCACGCATGGCAAGACGACCACGACGTCGATGCTGGCCTGGATTCTCGAATGCGCAGGCCTGGCCCCGGGCTTTCTGGTCGGCGGCGTGCCGCTGGACTTCGGCGTCTCGGCCCGCCTGGGTGCATCCAGGCGCCCGACGCCAGGCGAGGGCCCGGCCGGCGCGGAGCCCGTCTTCGTCATCGAGGCCGATGAATACGACACGGCCTTCTTCGACAAGCGCAGCAAGTTCGTGCACTACCGCCCGCGCACGGCCGTGCTCAACAACCTGGAGTTCGATCACGCCGACATCTTCGAGGATCTCGGTGCCATCGAACGCCAGTTCCACCATCTGGTGCGCACCGTCCCCGCTTCGGGCCGGCTTGTTGTCAACGGCATCGAGGAAAGCATCACCCGCGTGCTGCACCAGGGCTGCTGGAGCGAGGTTTCCAGCTTCGGGGCGGTGGTCAGCGACTTCAGCGCAGAGGGCGATCCGAGCGCCTTCGACGTGCTGCACCGTGGCCGCAAGGTGGCCCGCCTGGAATGGGCGCTGACCGGGGAACACAACCAGCTCAATGCGCTGGCCGCCATTGCGGCAGCCGAGCACGTGGGCGTGACGCCGGCACAGGCCTGCGAGGCGCTGGCGCGCTTTCAGAACGTCAAGCGACGCATGGAGCTGCGCGGCATGGCGGGCGGCGTATCCGTCTACGACGACTTCGCCCACCACCCCACGGCCATACGCACCACGCTGGACGGCCTGCGCCGCAAACTCGGCAGCCAGGCACGCATCCTTGCGGTGTTCGAGCCGCGCAGCAACACCATGAAGCTGGGCACCATGAAGTCGCAACTGCCCTGGTCCCTGGAAAGCGCCGATCTGGTGTTCTGCCACACGGCCGGCCTGGACTGGGACGCCGCCGAGGCGCTGCATCCCCTGGGCGTGGGCCCTGGCCGCAAGGCGCAGGTGGCAGGCGACATGGACACGCTGATCGGACAGATCCTCGCAGCCGCCCGGCCGGGCGACCATGTGGTGTGCATGAGCAACGGCGGCTTCGGCGGCATACACCCCAAGCTGCTGGCCGCCCTGCAGACCGCAGGCTGAACAAAGCGCAAGCAAGCCCCACCCCAATGAAAGAAGCCCGGGACATGCCCGGGCTTCTTTCATGTGCCTTCGCCTGTCAGCCGTCAGTAGCTGATGGACATGGCGGGCACGTCGACACGGATCAGCGGCTTGGACAGCACGGCCTGGGCTGCAACGGCATAGCTGTTGCGCCACTGCTCGTCGTCGAACAGCCCCGCACGCGAACGCGCCGCGCGCGCCACCACCACCAGCTTGTCGGCCAGCAGTACCTTGCCGCTGGCACGCAGGGGCTCGCAGTCCATGGAGATGAACTGCTGGTCCAGCCAATGCCGTCCTTCATCGGAACTCATGGGGGTGAGCCCGTTGGTGTCCGTGCGGTACTCTTTTCCGGCATCCAACACCACAATCACTTCGCTGCGCATGGAACTCCTCTCGTCATTACTGGATACAACCCCGTGCCTGCTCGCGCGGACAGGGCCGTTACTCATACCGCGAGCTTAACCGCAAGCGCCTTTTCCACACCCCGGGCAAGCTGACATGGCGCAAGCGCCGCAGCCTGGGGCTGGCACTGCCAGCAGCAGGTGTTTCATGGCGGCACGGCGCCCGCTTCAAGGTGCAAACGTACAATCGCCTGCAGATTGGACCCCGAATCTTCATCAACCGCATCGCATGACGACCGACACCACACACCAGAAACTGCTTGACCAGCTGCAGCAGCTCGAAGATGAGCTGCGCGGCCAGAGCCTCTGGTCGGCCGTGGCGCCAAGCCCCGAGGCCATGGCGTCGACCATGCCCTTCATGTACGACACGCTCAAGCTGCAGCAATGGCTGCAGTGGGTTTTCCTGCCCCGGCTGCGTGCCGTGATCGAGGCCGGCGGCCAGCTGCCCTGCCAAAGCCACGTGCATCCGCTGGCCGAACATGAGTGGAGCCAGCCCGTGGAATTCGACAAGCGCCAGTTGCTGGCCCTGCTGCAGGGCATAGACGACACGCTGAACCAGTGCGGTCTGACTCCGCCGGACGCCACATCGTCCCACTGACCACGGAGCGGCCAGGCACGAAAAACGGGGCGCAGACGCCCCGTTTTCTTTTGCGCCTCAGGCAGCCACCAAGGCTGCTGCCGCCTCGGTCTGCTTGACGCGGCGCTGCCGCACGGCGTCGGACAGCTCGGCCAGCGTGGCCAGGGAATCATCCCAGCCCAGGCAGGCGTCGGTAATGCTCTGGCCGTAGGTCAGGGCAGCCACTTCGTCCTTGCCGGGCGTGAACTTCTGGGCGCCGCCCACGAGATGGCCTTCGATCATCACGCCGAACACGCTGCGCGAGCCGCCGCTGATCTGTCCGGCGATGTCGCGGGCCACGTCCTTCTGGCGCTCATGCTGCTTGGAGCTGTTGGCGTGACTGCAGTCGACCATCAGCGTGGGCGTCAGGCCCGCCTTTTCGAGGTCCTCGCAGGCAGCGGCCACGTTGGCAGCGTCGTAGTTGGGGGTCTTGCCGCCGCGCAGGATGACGTGGCAATCCTGGTTGCCCGCCGTGTTCACGATGGCAACCTGGCCATTCTTGTGCACCGACAGGAAGTGGTGGCCGCGGCTGGCCGACTGGATGGCGTCGGTGGCGATGCGGATGTTGCCGTCCGTGCCGTTCTTGAAGCCGATGGGCGCCGAGATGCCCGAGGCCAGTTCACGGTGGACCTGGCTTTCCGTGGTGCGCGCACCGATGGCGCCCCAGCTGATCAGATCGGCGATGTACTGGGGAGAGATCACGTCCAGGAACTCGCTGGCGGCCGGCACGCCCAGGCGGTTGATGTCGATCAGCAGTTGCCGCGCAATGCGCAGGCCCTCGTCGATGCGGTAGCTCTGGTCCAGGTAGGGATCGTTGATCAGCCCCTTCCAGCCCACGGTGGTGCGCGGCTTTTCGAAGTACACGCGCATCACGATCTCCAGCGTGTCCTTGTACTGCTCGCGTATGGGCGCCAAGCGGCGCGCGTACTCGATGGCGGCCGCCGGATCGTGGATGGAGCAGGGGCCGACGATGACCAGCAGGCGGTCATCCTCGCCAGCCATGATGTTGTGGATGGTGCGGCGGGTATCGCCGATCAGGGTTTCGACGGCCGTACCGCGAATGGGGAAGAAGCGAATGAGGTGCTCGGGAGGGGGCAACACGGTGATGTCCTTGATACGTGCGTCGTCGGTTTGGCCAGTCTTTTGGGAACCGCCGCGATACCAGGAATCGGCGAGGGAAGCTTGATGAGCAGTCATTGCTTGCTTTCGTGAGGAAAGATGGATCGTGGAAAACGGAGCGAAGAATCGGGAGGGGAAAAACAAAAAACCGCCGGGCTCTGCAGCTTCGGCGGTTCTGAGGGAGGTTTGTTCGGGTGCGCGCGCTTACCTCTCTTCCGCCGGGGAGGAGAACCAAAAGTAAAAGTAGAAGGAGGTACAGGCTTGCATGGGAACTGAATGTAGCACAGTCATTTTTCGCAGTGCAACATGGCCATGGCAGCACGGGGGGCGCACTTCACAGTGCCACAGAGAGAAACCTCAAAATCCTACACGCACTTAAACTGCTTTTTCAACCGTTCAACGCAAAAATATTTCGTCATCACGGATAAAAACACGATGACATGCAGTTTTCTTGCATTCACCTTTAAAAACGTGCAAACCCCAGAAAATGACGCTTCCGCGCATCGCGGCAGGCCCGCCTCAACGCCGCAGCAAGGAGTCGCGCAGCCTGCGCAGTGCTCGGCGCAGGGCGCTCCAGGGACGCCAGCGACGCGTCCGGTACCAAGGCTGCATTGCGGCGGCATCGAACCCGCCCGCCACAGCGGCGGATTCCGCAAACATGTCTATCAACAGGCATGCATCTCCCAGCAGGCGCCAGCCCAGACGCTCGCAGCGGCGGAAATGCTCGGGCTCCTGGGCATCGCCCACCAGCACGGACTGCTGCCAGGCGTGCACGACCTCCCTGAACCCCTTGAGCAGGCGCTGGTAGGCGGGAAATTCGTAGAGGGCGTGCCATACCGCCCCCAGCGTGGTGAGGAAGTGCTGGTGGTCCAGCACGGCCAGGTCGAGTTGCTGTATGGCCTCTTCCACGGCAGGGCGTGCACTGCCCGCATAGCGCACGCGCACGGCCTCGTCCAGCGCAACGGCCAGCAAGGCCAGTTGCTGGTGCATGGGCTGCAGATCGCCCACGATCAACTCGTTCAGCCAGACGCGGTTCAGCCGCGACTCGCCGGCCCAGGTGCGCCAGTGTTCCGGCAGGCTGCGCAGGGGATGGGCAGAAGTCTGCAGGCCTGGCCGGGAAGGAAAGGAAAGCTGGGTCATGGAATCGGCGCCGGGCGGCGCCCACGGAGCGCGGCGGGCCGCGTCAGGCAGGACAGAGGACCCGCCCCCTGCCATGCAGGGCGCGGGCATGCGACGGTCAGGCCGTGCCGCCCACCGTCAGGCCGTCGATGCGCAGCGTAGGCTGACCCACGCCCACGGGCACGCTCTGGCCTTCCTTGCCGCAGGTGCCCACACCGCTGTCCAGGCGCATGTCGTTGCCGATCATGGTGATGTGCTTGAGCGATTCCGGGCCGCTGCCCACGATGGTCGCGCCCTTGACGGGGTACTGGATCTTGCCGTTCTCGACCCAATAGGCCTCGCTGGCAGAGAACACGAACTTGCCGCTGGTGATGTCGACCTGACCGCCGCCGAAGTTGGTGGCGTACAGGCCCTTCTTGATCGAGGCCACGATTTCCTGCGGATCCTTGTCGCCACCTAGCATGTAGGTGTTGGTCATGCGCGGCATGGGGATGTGGGCATAGCTTTCGCGGCGGCCGTTTCCCGTGGGCTTGACGCCCATCAGGCGGGCGTTCATCGCGTCCTGGATGTAGCCCTTGAGGATGCCGTCCTCGATCAGCACATTGCTCTGGCTGGTGCAGCCCTCGTCATCGACGTTGAGCGAACCGCGGCGATCGGCCAGCGTGCCGTCGTCCAGCACGGTGACGCCCTTGGCCGCCACGCGCTGGCCGATGCGGCCGCTGAAGGCGCTGGCGCCCTTGCGGTTGAAGTCGCCTTCCAGGCCATGGCCCACGGCTTCGTGCAGCAGCACGCCGGGCCAGCCGGGGCCAAGCACCACGGTCATTTCGCCTGCCGGCGCGGGGCGCGACTGCAGGTTGGTGAGGGCCGCGCTCACGGCTTCGTCCACATATTGCGTGATCTGCTCATCGCTGAAATAGGCCAGGCCAAAACGGCCACCACCGCCGGCCGAACCCACTTCGCGCCGACCCTTTTGCTCGGCGATCACGGTGACGGAAAGACGCACCAGCGGCCGCACGTCGGCAGCCAACGTGCCATCGGCGCGGGCGACCAGCACCACGTCGTACTCGCTGGCCAGGCCGGCCATGACCTGGACGACACGCGGGTCCTTGGCGCGGGCCAGGGTTTCGACCTTGCCCAGCAGCTCGACCTTGGCCGTGCTGTCCAGCGTGGCAATGGGATCCAGCCCCGGATACAGCGAGCGGCTTTGCGCGATCTTGGACGCGTTGGCGCGCACGCGCTTGCTCTGGGCCGCGCCCGAGATGGAGCGCACGGTGCGTGCCGCATCCAGCAGGGAGGCTTCGGAAATATCGTCGGAATAGGCAAAGGCCGTCTTCTCGCCGCTGACCGCCCGCACGCCCACACCCTGGTCGATGCTGAAGCTGCCGGTCTTGACGATGCCCTCTTCCAGGCTCCAGCCTTCGGCGCGGGTGTACTGGAAGTAGAGGTCGGCGTCGTCGACCTGGTGGCTGCGGATCTCGGCCAGTGCGCGCGCGAGATGGGTTTCATCGAGCCCGAAGGGCTCAAGCAGCAACTGGCGCGCTGTGGCCAGGCGTTCAATGGTGGGTTCGCGGGAGATCATTCGCCCATTGTAGAGAGCCGGCCATGCCCTCGCCGTGCAACGGGGGCAGCCAACGGTTCATGGGCCTGCAAAAAAGAACGGAATGCCGCCCCACCAGGCTGAGCGGCATTCCGTAGGCATGCATCCGCGTGGATGGCGAACATGCTGGCCCATGTCCGCGCTTGCTTTGTAGCGCGCCTCGGCGTCCGTGGCAAGTGCACGGTCATCCCGCAGACGTTATGGAAACAGGAGCATGCCAGTCTCATGCAGGCTTGGCTTGCTCGCCAAATCATGGAGAGAAACGGAGCTTTCCGGCAGCAGGCATCCAGACTATTTGACATTTGCAGGCGCCTTGGGCGCCGCAAACTGGTGTTCAGAGCGGGCCGCCGCCCTCGCCCGGCAGTTGCCGCTGCGAACGCGCCACCGACATCAGCACCCCCAGCGCCAGCCCCAGCGTGACCATGGCCGTGCCGCCGTAGCTGATGAAGGGAAGCGGCACGCCGACCACGGGCAGGATGCCGCTGACCATGCCCATGTTCACGAAGGCATAGGTGAAGAAGATCATGGCCACGGCCGCCGCCATGAGCCGCGCGAACAGCGTGTTGGCCTGGATGGCGATGGCCAGCCCGCGCCAGACCAGCAGCAGGAAGGAGACGATGATGAACAGGTTGCCGACCAGGCCGAACTCCTCGGAATAGGCGGCGAAGATGAAGTCGGTCGTGCGCTCGGGGATGAACTCCAGGTGGGTTTGCGTGCCTGCCATGAATCCCTTGCCCCAGACGCCACCGGAGCCGATGGCGATCATGCCCTGGATGATGTGGAACCCCTTGCCCAGGGGGTCGCGCGTGGGGTCCAGCAGGGTGCAGACACGGGTCTGCTGGTATTCATGCAGCACGGGCCAGCGCACGCCGTCGGCGCACAGCTGGGGTTCGTACCAGACGATGAGGGTGATGCCGATCACACCGGCCAGCACGGGCGGAACGATGAGCTTCCAGGGCAGGCCCGCGAAGAAGATCACCGACAGGCCGGCCGCCATCACCAGCAGGGAGGTCCCCAGGTCGGGCTGCTTCATGATCAGCCCGACAGGCACCATGAGCAGCACCATGGCGATCACGAAGTCCGTGCCGCGCAGCTGGCCCTCGCGGCGCTGGAACCACCAGGCCAGCATCAGCGGCGTGGCGATCTTCAGCAGCTCGCTGGGCTGGATCACCACGCCCACGTTGACCCAGCGCTGAGCCCCCTTCTTGGTGATGCCGAACAGCGCCACCGCCACCAGCAGCGCCACGCCCAGCATGTACAGCGGCACGGCCACCTTCATGAGCTGCTGGGGGGGAATCTGGGCCACGACAAAGAGAATGGCCGCCGCGATCAGCATGTTGCGCCCGTGGTCGGTGAAGCGCGTGCCGTGGTCGAAGCCCGAGGAGTACATGGCGATCAGCCCCGCCGACGCCAGCATGCCCACGAACAGCAGCAACCAGAAGTCAAAGCCCCGCAGCAGCGGGGCAACACGTTGCCAGAGGGAGGGCTTGTCGAATTCGGTCACGGGGATGGTCGGTCGCGGGCACGGGCCGCCATTATCCCGTGGCGCATGCGGCCCAGCCCGGCGCAGGGTTGCCCACGGAGGCGGTTGTCATCCAGCTGTCGGCCCGGGCCTTCCCTGCTGGGCGCCGCCCGCCGCAGCGGCCACAATGGGCCATGAGCCGTCCGGGCCGCATCCGGCGCCCGGCCCCAGCAACGCAAAGGAGAGCGCCCGCCATGACCACCACCCATTTGCTGTATCTGCACGGCTTTCGCTCCTCACCCCAATCCACCAAGGCCCGGCGCATGGCCGAACATGTGGCCACGCGCCATCCCCATGTGCGCTGGTGGAGCCCGCAATTGCCGCCATCCCCGCGCGAGGCGGCCGCCTTGATTGCCGACGGCATAGGCAGCTGGCCGCGAGAGACCATGGCCGTGATCGGCTCCTCGCTGGGCGGCTACTACGCCAGCTGGGTGGCCCAGCTGGCGCGCTGCCGCAGCGTGATGATCAACCCGGCCGTGAACCCGGCGCGCGATCTTGAAAAGTACATTGGCGAGCAGACGTCCTGGCACAACCCCGAGGAACGCTTTTTCTTTCGCCGCGAGTACATGGAAGAGCTGCGCGCGCTGGACACGCGCTCCATGACACCGGCCGCGCCCGAGATGCTGCTGGCGGCCGAGGGCGACGAAGTTCTGGACTGGCGCGAGATGAGCGCGCGCTACCCGCATGCGCTGCAGATCATCCAGGAAGGCGGCGATCACGCGCTGAGCAACTTCGAGGAGTACCTGCCCCAGCTCGACGAGTTCCTGAATCTGGCCTGATGCCGCACACGCCTGCGCGGCAGCTGCCAGCCGCAGCGTGGGAGAATATCGGGCTATGCACGCATTGTTTGAAGAAGCCGGCAAGTTCCTGGCCGGCCGCATCCTCTCCGAAGCCGACACCTCCGCCCAGGTGGAACTGGACTCGGGCAAACGGGTCAAGGTCAAGTCCGCCAACATCCTGCTCAAGTTCGACAAGCCGGCGCCTGCCGAACTGATCGCCCAGGGCCAGGCAATGGCCGCCGAGATCGATCTGGACCTGGCCTGGGAATTCGCCCCCGAGGAGGAATTCGGCTTCGCCGACCTGGCACGCGACTATTTCTCGGACAATGCCACGCTGGCCCAGCAGGCCGGCGCGCTGTTTCGCATCTACGAGGCGCCGCACTACTTTCGCCGCGCCGGCAAGGGCCGCTTCAAGAAGGCGCCGGCCGAAATCCTGCAGCAGGCGCTGGCCGGCATAGAGAAGAAAAAGCAGATCCAGGCCCAGATCACGGCCTGGGCCGAGCAGCTGGGCGCTGGCGAATGCCCCGGCCCCATCCGCGAACAGCTCTACAAGATCCTGTTCCGCCCCGACAAGAACGCCGCCGAATACAAGGCCGTGGTCGAGGCCAGCCGCGCCACGCGCCTGGCACCGCTGGATCTGCTGCACAGGGCCGGCGCCATTGAATCGGCCTACGAATTCCACTGGAAGCGCTTCCTCTTCGACCACTTCCCCAAGGGCACGCAATTTCCGCCGCTGGAGGCGCCCCAGCCGCCGGCAGAGCTGCCGCTGGCCGATGTCCAGGCGTTTTCCATCGACGACTCGGCCACCACCGAGATCGACGACGCGCTGTCGGTGCGCGGCCTGGGCACGGGCACGGTCACCGTGGGCATCCACATCGCGGCCCCCGGCCTGGCCATCGTGCCGGGCACGCCGCTGGACCAGCTCGGCCGCTCGCGCCTGTCCACCGTCTACATGCCCGGCTACAAGATCACCATGCTGCCCAACGAGGTGGTGCAGATCTACACGCTGGACGAAGGCCGCGCCAACCCCGCCGTGTCGCTGTACGTCACCGTGGACGAGACCACGCTGGAAACCACGGCCAGCGAGACGCGCCTGGAACGCGTGCCCGTGCAGGTCAACTTCCGCCATGACAAGCTGGACCACATCGTCACCGAGCAGTGGCTGGCCGACCCGTCCATCGAGGTCGAGAGCACGCCCGAAGTGCTGCAGGGCAAGCGCGCCGAACTGACGTTCCTGCAGCGCTGGGCCAGGCACCTGAAGGCCGGGCGCGAACTGGTGCGAGGCAAGCCCGAGAACTTCAACCGTCCCGACTACAACTTCCGCCTGGTGGGCAACGGCAGCGCCGAGCCCCGCGGCAACGAGCAGGTCGAGATCACCGTGCGCAAGCGCGGCGCACCACTGGACCTGATCGTGGCCGAGGCCGCCATCGTGGCCAACAGCACCTGGGGCGGCTGGATGGCCGATCTGGGCGTGCCCGGCATCTACCGCAGCCAGGCCAGCCTGGCCCCCGGCATCAAGGTGCGCATGTCCACCAAGGCGCTCCCCCACGCGGGCATCGGCGTCAAGAGCTATGCCTGGGCCACCTCGCCGCTGCGCCGCTATGTGGACCTGGTCAACCAGTGGCAGATCATTGCCTGCGCGCGCCACGGCAAGACCGCCGCACTGGCCGCGCCGTTCAAGCCCAAGGATGCCGAGCTGTTCGGCATCATCAGCAGCTTTGACGGCGCCTACAGCGCCTACAACGGCTACCAGGCAGGCATGGAGCGCTTCTGGACGCTCAAGTACCTGCAGCAGAACGCCATCACCGAGCTGACGGCCACCGTCATCAAGGAAGGCATGGGCGGCGGCCTGCTGGTGCGCGCCGACGACCTGCCGCTGGTCTTCCCCGTGCTGGGCGTCACCGGCCTGCCGCGCGGTGCCCATGTGCGCGTGCGCCTGGGCGAGATCGACGAGATCGCGCTCGATGTCTCGGGCACGCTGATCGAGCGCCTGGACAGCGACGCCGCCGCTGCCGACGATGGAGCGGAGGACGACGAGGAGGCCGTGGCCGGCCCCATCGCCATCGCCGTGGACATGAACGAGACCGACGGCACGCCCGCGGCCGATCCTGCCCAGCCCTGATCTGCCCGCGCCCCTGCCTCGCATCCAAGCCACTGCCTTAGATCTGACGTGAAACTGCCTACCGCCTTCCGTTCCCTGAGTACGCTGCAGTTGGCACTGGGTGTCTCCATTGCCCTGCATGCCGGGTTGCTCTCGTTCCGGTTCATCGATCCGGAACGCTTCGACCGCGTGTTCCAGGACACGCCGCTGGAAGTCATCCTGGTCAATGCCCGCGCCAACGAGCAGCCCGACAAGGCGCAGGCCATCGCGCAGACCTCGCTGGCCGGCGGCGGCGAAGCCGACAAGGGCCGGGCCTCCAGCCCCATGCCCTACTCGGCGCTCACCGCCGTGGGCGACGACTTCGAGGAACGCCAGCGCCAGATCGACTCCATGCAGGAGCAGCAGACCGTCTTGCTGACGCAGTTGCGCAAGCAGGTCGCGGCCCTGCCGCCGCTGGACCCGCGCGAGGCGGCAAAGCAGACCAAGGAGCAGCAGGCCCAGCAGGAAAAGCGCCAGCAGCTGGTCAAGCTGCTGGCCGAGATCGAAAAACGCATCAACGAAGAAAACGCCCGCCCCAAGAAGCGCTATATCAGCCCGTCCACGCGCGAGGCCGTCTACGCCATCTACTACGACGGCCTGCGCCGCAAGGTCGAGGACAAGGGCACGGAGAACTTTCCCGAGCAGGCCGGCAAGAAGCTCTATGGCGAGCTGGTCATGATCCTCACCGTCAACCACGACGGCCGCGTGCTGTCCACCGAGATCGTGCAGGGCTCGGGCAACCGCCTGCTGGACACCCGCGCCGAAGCCATCGCGCGTGCGGCCGGCCCCTTCGGCCACTTCGGCCCCGCCATGCGCGCCAAGGCCGACCAGATCGCCGTGGTCTCGCGCTTCAAGTTCACGCGTGAGCAGACGCTGCAGACCACGGTCCAGTGAAGTAATGAAGCACCCCCTGAGTCGCTTCGCGCCTTCCCCCTCTCTCACTTCGCGGGAGGGGGACGACACCCTCGGTGCGGGGCGGCCCTTCCTCGGTGTCTCTCGTGCGAGGCCGCGCCAGTTTCATAGGCAGCGGGCATTGTGCCGAGCAATGGACAACTGAAATGACATCAATCTCCTCCGACCGCTACTGCGTCATGGGCAACCCCGTCGCGCACAGCCGTTCGCCCTGGATCCATGCCCGCTTTGCCGAACTGTGCGGGCAGGACCTGCGCTACGAGCGCCAGCATGTGGAGCTGGATGGCTTTGCCGAGGCCGTGCGCGCCTTCGTCACGGCAGGCGGACGCGGCTGCAATGTCACCGTACCCTTCAAGCTGGAAGCCGCACAGCTGGCCACCACCTCCAGCGAGCGCGTGCAACTGGCCGGCGCCGCCAACACCCTGGTGCTGGCGGCGGACGGCATCCATGCCGACAACACCGACGGCCTGGGCCTGGTGGCCGACATCGTGCGCAATGCGGGCGTGCCGCTGGCCGGGCGCGACCTGCTGCTGCTGGGCGCGGGTGGCGCCGCAGCCGGCGCACTGGGCTCGCTGCTTGCCGAGCGCCCGCGCCGCATCGCCGTGGTCAACCGCACCTTCGAGCGCGCCCAGGCCCTGGTGCAGCGCCATGCCGCCATTGCCGCGCAACATGGCGTGGAACTGGTGGCGCTGGAGCAGCAGGCCGTGGATGAGGATTTCGACGTGGTCATCAACGCCACCGCCAGCAGCCTGGCCGGTGCCGAGGTGCCCGTGCCGGCCCGCGTGCTGCGCCCTGGCAGCCTGGCCTACGACATGATGTACGGCCCCGCGGCTCAGGGCTTCATGCAGTGGGCCGAACAGCACGGCGCCACGGCCCGCGACGGGCTGGGCATGCTGGTGGAGCAGGCGGCCGAATCGTTTGCGCTGTGGCGCGGCGTGCGCCCGCCCTCGGCCCAGGTGCTGAACGAGCTGCGCGCCCATATTGCTCAAGGCGGCTGAGCGCTTCATGAAATCCCTGGCACGCGCCCTGCTGCTGGTGCTGTGCGCCGGCCTGCTGCTGCAGCTGTTCTTCGTGCTGCGCATTGCGCTGATGGTGGTGGTCGATCCCGAGTCCACAGCCTTCCAGCGCTCCGAAGCCTGGCAGATGCTGCGCAGCTCCGAAGGCCTGCACTGGAGCCAGCAATGGCTGCCCTATGACCGCATCGCGCCCACGCTCAAGCGCGCCGTCATTGCCTCCGAAGACGACAGCTTCACCGAACACCACGGGGTGCAATGGGAAGCCATCGAGAAAGCCTGGCAGCGCAACCAGCGCGCCGAAGCCCGGGCCATGAAGGCCGACAACGGCAAGGCGCCCAAGATCTATGGCGGCTCCACCATCACGCAGCAGCTGGCCAAGAACCTGCTGCTGTCGGGCGAACGCAGCCTGCTGCGCAAGGGGCAGGAACTGGTGCTGACCCAGCTGCTGGAACTGATGCTGAGCAAGCAGCGCATCCTGGAGATCTACCTCAACAGCGTGGAATGGGGCCAGGGCGTGTTCGGCGCCGAGGCGGCCGCTCGCCACTACTTCCGCAAGAGCGCCTCCCAGCTCAGCGCCGCCGAGGCCGCGCGCCTGGCCGTGATGCTGCCCCAGCCCAAGCGCTTCGAGAAGCTGCCCAACTCCGGCTATCTGCTGCAGCGCACGCGCACGGTCATGCAGAGAATGCCCAGCGCCGTCGTCCCCTGAACAGCTACATTCACCCCATGCGCATCCTTGGAATCGACCCCGGTCTGCAGACCACGGGATTCGGCGTGATCGACGTCGACGGCCACCGCCTGGCCTATGTGGCCAGCGGCACCATCCGCACCACGGGCATCGCGCTCGGCGACCTGCCGGGCCGGCTCAAGCTTCTGTTCGACGGCATCTCGGAAGTCGCCAGCCGCTACCAGCCCGACACCTCGGCCGTGGAAATCGTCTTCGTCAACGTCAATCCCCAGTCCACGCTGCTGCTGGGCCAGGCACGCGGCGCCGCGCTCACGGCCCTGGTCAACGCCGGCCTGCCGGTGGCCGAGTACACGGCACTGCAGATGAAGAAGGCCATGACCGGCCATGGCCGCGCGGCCAAGAGCCAGATCCAGGAAATGGTGCGCCGCCTGCTGCAACTGCCCGGCCTGCCCGGCACCGATGCCGCCGATGCCCTGGGCCTGGCCATCACCCACGCCCATGCAGGCGCCGCCATGACGAAGATGGCCGAGGTCACGCAGCTGCAGCGCCGCCAGCATGCGGTCTACAAAGGTGGGCGCGTCTACTAGGACACCAGTGCTTGGCCACCCTGCTCGGCCCTGAGCCTGATCCATTGCGCGATCCGGGGGAACACATCGGATTGCGCGTTGCCGGCCATCAGCAACCTGCTGTGGCTGTAGTCTTCGACAAAACCGGTGGCCTTGCCACACAGCACGAACTCCACATCCGTCCCGCCGAAAGCGCTTGCCAGCGCTTCGCACCCCTGCCAGGGTGCAATCAGGCGGTCTCCAGCACCCGCCAGCGCCAGAACGGGAATACGCACCTGGGAGAGTGCCTGCAGGTAGTTCATGCCGTCATGTCCCACAAATCGGCGCTGGAGATTCCACTGACACCACTGGCGCATCAGTTGGCCGCTTTCCGCCTCGGGCCCCACCATGCGGTTGGCTACCAGCCAGTTCCGGCGGCCTATCCACGCCAGGTAACCCCGGATCCTGGCCCAGGCCAGCGGTGTGGCGGCAGCATGGGTGGCCTGGGCGGCCAGCAGCACGACACCGGCCAGATGGTCCCGAGCCACATCGGGATTGCGAGCGGCCCAGATGGCTGCCGCAATGCCGCCCCCGCTGTGGCCTATCAGGGTCAAAGGCCGGCCCTGCTCCTCGCTGCGGATGGCCTCGATGGCACTGGCGATGTCATGCCTGGCCACGGCTTCCAGATCATGACCATGGCCGCAGGCCGGGTTCCGTCCATGGCCGCGCCAGTCGAAGAGCCAAGTGCCGAATCCCTGCGCCGCCAGATACGCGCCGAGCCGGTCGCAGGATGCGGTGCCGGAGAAGGTGCCGTGCGTGATGGCCACGACAGGCCCCTGGACGCAGCCGCTGCGCACCAGCACAAGGGTGTGGCCGTCGCCGGCCCGGATCCGAATTTCCTTCATGGCGGCCCGGCAGTCTCCGCAATGGCGGCAGCGCAGCCCATTCAGGACCTCAGACGATGCGTCCAAAGAACAGCACGGCGAAGAAGGTCACGCCGGCAATCACGGTCCACTTGAGGATGATGAAGCCCCAGCGCTTGTAGCGGGGCTGGCCCGTGCCCAGGTAGAACGCAAAGGACACGGCTGATGCCAGCAGCAGCACGGTGGCCAGCCAGCGGAAGATCAGCATGGCGGCGCCCGCCTCACCAGGCCCGCGCGGGCTGGGCGAAGCCCTTGGGCGCCTGGCGCTCGCTGTCGAAGCTGACCAGTTCCCAGGCGTCGGGCTGGGCCAGCAGGGCACGCAGCAGCTGGTTGTTCATGCCGTGGCCCGAGCGGAAGGCGCTGTAGGCGGCCAGCAGGGGCCTGCCGATCAGGTACAGGTCGCCGATGGCGTCCAAGATCTTGTGCTTGGCGAACTCGTCGTCGTAGCGCAGGCCGTCGCTGTTGAGCACCTTGTAGTCGTCCATGACGATGGCGTTGTCCATGCCGCCGCCCAGCGCCAGGCCGTGGCTGCGCAGCATTTCCACGTCCTTGGTGAAGCCGAAGGTGCGCGCGCGTGCGATGTCGCGCGTGTAGTTGTCCTCGCCCATGTCGAACTCCACGCACTGGCCGGTGGAGTCCACGGCAGGATGGGCGAAGTCGATCTCGAAGCGCAGCTTGAAGCCGTGGTACGGGTCGAAGCGTGCCCACTTGAGGTTCTGGCCCTCGCCCTCGCGCACCTCGACGGGGCGGATGACGCGGATGAAGCGCTTGGGCGCCTTCTGCAGCTCGATGCCCGCGCTTTGCAGCAGGAATACGAAGGAGGCGGAGGAGCCGTCTAGGATGGGCACTTCCTCGGCGGTGATGTCTATGTAGATGTTGTCGAGCCCGAGGCCGGCGATGGCCGACATCAGGTGCTCCACGGTATGCACCTTGGCGCCGCCCGTGCCGATGGTCGAGGCCATGCGCGTGTCGGTGACGGCTTCGGCGGAGATCGGGATGTCCACGGGCTCCGGCAGGTCCACGCGACGGAACACGATGCCGGTGTCGGGCTGCGCGGGACGCAGCGTCAATTCGACGCGCTGGCCGCTGTGCAGACCCACGCCCACGGCACGGGTGATCGTCTTGATGGTGCGTTGTTGGAGCATCCGGCTATTTTAAAGTGCGGCAGCCGTGCGCAGGGCATGGCCCTGGCACGGCATTCGCTATCACAACCATGCAGCGACCGTATCGGCCGCTGCTCAGTCAGCCTGCTTGCGCAGGAAGGCCGGGATTTCCAGATCGTCCATGCCGCCGGAGGCCAGGGCATCGACGCGGGCAGCGGCCTGCGTGCGGTTGGTACGCCAGACGCTGGGCACCGACATGTTGTTGGCATAGTCGGCGCCGCCAGCAGCACCGCCGACCAGGCCGCCGGCTGCCGTTGCGGCACCCATGGAGGCCGAAGGCAGCTGGTAGCTCATGTTGTCGGTACCGGTGCGCAGGCCGCCCTGCACCACCTGCATGTTCTGGCGGCGTGCGCTGGGGCGCGACAGGCCGGTGGCCACCACGGTGACGCGGATTTCGTCACCCAGGCTGTCGTCGTAGGCAGCGCCGTAGATCACATGCGCATCGGGCGAGGCGTAGGCATTGATGGTGCTCATGGCCAGGCGCGACTCGGACAGCTTGAGGCTGCCCTTGGCGGCCGTGACCAGCACCAGCACGCCCTTGGCGCCCGACAGGTCGATGCCCTCCAGCAGCGGGCAGGCCACGGCCTGCTCGGCAGCGATGCGCGCGCGGTCGGGGCCGGCGGCCTTGGCCGTGCCCATCATGGCCTTGCCGGGTTCGCCCATGACGGTGCGCACGTCTTCGAAGTCGACGTTCACATGGCCGTACTCGTTGATGATTTCGGCAATGCCGCCCACGGCGTTCTTGAGAACGTCGTTGGCATGGGCAAAGGCCTCGTCCTGCGAGATGTCGTCGCCCAGCACGTCCAGCAGCTTCTCGTTGAGCACGACGATCAGCGAATCGACGTTGGCTTCGAGTTCGCTCAGGCCGCTGTCGGCGTTGGCCATGCGTCGGCCGCCTTCCCACTCGAAGGGCTTGGTGACCACGCCCACGGTGAGGATGCCCATTTCCTTGGCCACGCGCGCGATCACGGGCGCAGCGCCCGTGCCCGTGCCGCCGCCCATGCCGGCTGTGATGAACAGCATGTGCGCGCCTTCGATGGCAGTGCGGATGTCGTCCTCGGCCAGCTCGGCGGCTTCGCGGCCCTTGTCGGGCTTGCTGCCCGCACCCAGGCCGCTGCCACCGAGCTGGATGGTGCGGTGGGCGCTGCTGCGCAGCAGCGCCTGCGCGTCGGTGTTGGCGCAGACGAACTCCACGCCCTGCACGTTGCGCGCAATCATGTGCTCGACGGCATTGCCGCCGCCGCCGCCAACGCCGATCACCTTGATCTGCGTACCCTGGTTGAATTCTTCAACTTCAATCATGTCGATGGGCATGTTGGTTCTCCTGTAGCTCTCTGTAAGTGGTCACCACCGTCTGGGGAAAATTCTGTCTTCTGTCCGGTATTCGGAAGCCGGTGGGCGGGCCGGTAATGCGCAGTCGATGAAAGCACATATCAAAAGTTCCCCACGATGAAGTCTTTGAAACGGCCAAAAGCGGTCTTCATCGACCCACTCTTTTGTGCCACCTTGAAACCGCGCAGGCGAGCCAGGCGGGCCTCTTCGAGCAATCCCATCACGGTGGCGGCGCGGGGTTGAGCCACCATGTCAGCCAATGCGCTCGAATACTTGGGGATGCCGCGGCGCACGGGCTTGAGGAAGATGTCCTCGCCCAGTTCCACCATGCCCGGCATGACGGCGCTGCCGCCGGTCAGCACGATGCCCGAGGACAGCACTTCCTCGTAGCCTGAATCGCGCACCACCTGCTGCACCAAAGAAAAAATCTCTTCCACGCGCGGCTCGATCACGCCGGCCAGCGCCTGCTTGCTGATCATGCGCGGGCTGCGGTCGCCCAGGCCCGGCACTTCGACCTGGGCGTCGGGGTCGGCCAGCAACTGCTTGGCATAGCCGCTTTCGACCTTGATGTCCTCGGCGTCCTTGGTGGGCGTGCGCAGCGCCATGGCGATGTCGCTGGTGATCAGGTCGCCCGCGATGGGAATGACGGCCGTGTGCCGGATGGCGCCGCCCGTGAAGATGGCCACGTCGGTGGCGCCCGCGCCGATATCGACCACGGCCACGCCCAGCTCGCGCTCGTCATCGGTGAGCACGGCCTGGCTCGATGCCAACGGGTTGAGCAGCAGCTGCTCGACCTCCAGGCCGCAGCGGCGCACGCATTTGATGATGTTCTCGGCCGCGCTCTGCGCGCCCGTGACGATGTGGATCTTGGCCTCCAGGCGGATGCCGCTCATGCCGATGGGCTCGCGCACTTCCTGGCCGTCGATCACGAATTCCTGCGGCTCGACCAGCAGCAGCCGCTGGTCCGAGGAGATGTTGATGGCCTTGGCCGTCTCCATCACCCGCGCCACGTCGGTGGCCGTGACTTCCTTGTCCTTGATGGCCACCATGCCGCTGGAGTTCAGGCCGCGGATGTGGCTGCCGGTGATGCCGGTGCACACGCGCTGGATCTTGCAGTCGGCCATCAGCTCGGCCTCCTTCAGCGCCTGCTGGATGCTCTGCACCGTGGCGTCGATGTTGACCACCACGCCACGCTTGAGTCCGTTGCTCGGGGCCACGCCGAGGCCGGCGAGCTTGAGTTCGCCGTTGTACAGGACCTCGGCGACCACGACCATGACCTTGGCCGTGCCGATGTCCAGTCCGACGATCACATCTTTGTATTCTCTTGCCATATCAGCATCCGCCCCCGGTTGGTTCTGTCCTGTCGCTGTGTCGCTGCTTGGTGTGCATGTACATAGGTCTGTCCTCCCTCGTCTTCAGCGTCGGGGACGCACTGCAGCCGGCGCCTTGGCCGTGCCGGTGGTCACACCGCGCAGCCTCAGCGCATATCCGTCTTCGTAGCGCAGGTCGGCCGACTCGATGGCGTCGGCCTTGCGCTTGTATTGGGTCGTGATCTGGGGCAGCGTGCGCACGAAGCGCTGCACGCGCTGCAGCACGGCCTCCACGCTGCCGCCACCCAGTTCGATCTGTGCGTCGTTGGCCAGCCTGAGCTGCCAGCTGCCGCGCGCATTGAGCGTCAGCCCGTCGATCTCCACATCCAGCGGCCCCAGCGCCGGCACCAGCAGCCGGTACATCTGCAGCATCTGCGGGGCGCTGTCCTCGGGGCCCTGCAGGCGCGGCAGGCCGTCGCGGTCCAGCTCGCCCAGGTTGGCCTCGAAGACCTCGCCGAAGCTGTTGACCAGGCCGGTGCCCGAATCAGGCCCCCAGAAGGCCTCGGCCACATGCTCGTGCAGGATGACGCGCAGGCTGTTGGGATAGTCGCGGCGCACCTGCGCCTCGCGCACCCAGGGCACCTGCTCGAACGCCGCCTTGGCGGCCTTGAGATCCACGGTGAAGAAGTTGCCCGTGAGCACCGGCGCCACATTGGCGCGCAGCGTCACCGCGTTGTTGTGCACCAGCTCGCCCTCGACCACGATGCGGCCGATGTTGAAGGCCGGATGGCGCAGCGCCCACCAGCTCACCGCTGCCAGCCCCAGCGCAGCCACGCCCACGAACAGGACCGTGGCGGTCACGTTCATGAGCTTGACGTCGAAGGGGGCCGGCAGGGAGTAGCTCATGCGTGCTCCTGCTCCGGTTGCGCGTCCAGCGCGGCGCTGGCCAGGATGCCCAGGCACAGGTTTTCGTAGCTCACGCCGATGGCGCGGGCCGACATGGGCACCAGCGAGTGGCCCGTCATGCCCGGCGAGGTGTTGATCTCCAGCAGGAAGGGCTTGCGGTCGCTGGCGCGGATCATGATGTCGGCGCGCGACCAGCCGCGGCAGCCCAGCGTGCGGAAGGCCCGCACGACGATGCGCCGGATCTCGGCCTCTTCCTCGGCAGGCAGGCCGCTGGGGCAGTGGTACTGGGTGTCGTCGGTGAAGTACTTGTTCTGGTAGTCGTAGTTGCCTTCGGGCGCGACGATGCGGATCACGGGCAGGGCGTGGGCGCCCTCGCCGGTTCCGAGCACGGGGCAGGTGGTTTCGTCGCCTTCGATGAACTCTTCGCAGAGCACTTCGGGGTCGTACCGGGAGGCCAGCACATAGGCCTGCTCGCATTCCTCGGCTGTCCAGACCTTGGTCAGGCCGATGGTCGAGCCCTCGCGCGAGGGCTTGACTATCATGGGCGCGCCCAGCGCCTGCAGCGCGGCGCGGGTCTCGTCGGCGCTGGCGACCAGCCGCCAGTCGGGCGTGGGCAGACCCTCGAAGCGCCAGATGCGCTTGGTCATGATCTTGTCCATGGCGATGCTGGAGGCCATCACGCCGGGGCCCGTGTACGGGATGCCCAGCAGCTCCAGCGCGCCCTGCACCGTGCCGTCCTCACCGTAGCGGCCATGCAGCGCGATGAAGCAGCGGTCGAAACCGTCCTTCTTCAACTCGCCCAGGTCCCGCTCGGCGGGGTCGAAGGCATGGGCATCCACGCCCTGCGACAGCAGGGCCTTGAGCACGCCCGTGCCCGACATCAGCGAGACCTCGCGCTCGGCCGAGCGGCCGCCCAACAGCACGGCCACCTTGCCCAGGGCCTTGACATCGATCTGGGTGCCGAAGCTGCTCATTGCGCAGCTCCCTGCTGCGCCTGCAGCTCTTGTTTCTGAAGCATTTCAACCAACTTTCCGGGCACGGCGCCAATCGAGCCGGCCCCCATGCACAACAGCACGTCGCCATCGCGGGCGTGGGCGGCCAGGGCCGCCGGCAGCTCGGCAACGTCTTCCACAAAGACCGGCTCGACCCGGCCGGCCACGCGCAGGGCGCGCGCCAACGAGCGGCCATCGGCCGCCACCACCGGCGCCTCGCCGGCCGCATAGACCTCGGTCAGCAGCACGGCATCGGCCAGGCCGATGACCTTGACGAAATCCTCGAAGCAATCGCGCGTGCGGCTGTAGCGGTGCGGCTGGAAGGCCAGCACCAGGCGGCGGCCCGGGAAGGCGCCGCGCGCAGCAGCCAGCGTGGCCGCCATCTCGACAGGGTGGTGCCCGTAGTCGTCGATGACGGTGAAGATGCCACCGTCCGCTGCAGGGAGTTCGCCATAGCGCTGGAAGCGCCGGCCCACGCCCTTGAAGCTTTCGAAGGCGCGCAGCAGCGCCTCGTCGGCAATCTCCAGCTCCATGGCGACGGCCACGGCCGACAGCGCGTTGAGCACGTTGTGCTCGCCCGGCAGGCTCAGCACCACGTCCAGGTCGGGATAGCTTTGGCCGTTGCTGCGGCGCACCGTGAAATGCATGCGGCCGGCCTCGGCGCGCACGTTGAGGGCGCGCACCTGGGCGTCCTCGGCAAAGCCGTAGGTGGTCACGGGGCGGGCCACCTGGGACAGGATCTCGCGCACGGCCGGGCTGTCCACGCAGACGATGGCGCGGCCGTAGAACGGCATGCGGTGCAGGAAGTCGACGAAGGCGCCCTTGAGCCGGCCGAAGTCATGGCCGTAGGTTTCCATGTGGTCGGCGTCGATGTTGGTGACGACAGCCATCACGGGCAGCAGGTTCAGGAAGGAGGCGTCGGACTCGTCCGCCTCGACCACGATGTAGTCGCCCTGGCCCAGCTTGGCGTTGGCGCCCGCGCTGTTGAGCTTGCCGCCGATGACGAAGGTCGGGTCCAGCCCGGCCTCGGCCAGCACGCTGGTCACCAGGCTGGTGGTCGTGGTCTTGCCGTGGGCTCCTGCGATGGCGATGCCCTGCTTGAAGCGCATCAGCTCGGCCAGCATGAGCGCACGCGGCACGACGGGGATCTTGTGCGTGCGCGCCGCGACCACCTCGGGGTTGTCGGACTGCACGGCGGTGGAGGTGACGACGGCGTCAGCCCCCTCGATGTTCGCGGCCGCATGGCCGACGTGGGTGGCAATGCCCAGGCCTGCGAGCCGGCGCAGCGTGGCGCTGTCGGACAGGTCCGAGCCCGAGACGGCGTAACCCAGGTTGTGCAGCACCTCGGCGATGCCGCTCATTCCGGCGCCGCCGATGCCGACGAAATGGATGTGATGAATGGCGTGCTTCATGCGGCCAGTTCCTCACAGGCGGCGACCACCTCGGCGGTGGCTTCGGTCTTTTGCATTTTCTTGGCTTTTCCAGCGCGCTCCAGCAGCGTCGCACGCTGCATATTTTGTAGCATTTCGGCCAGGCTTTGGGCAGTCAGTGCGCTTTGTTGCATCAACCATCCACCACCGGCATCGACCAGGAAACGCGCGTTCGCGGTCTGGTGGTCGTCCACGGCGGCCGGGAAAGGCACATAGATGGCGGCTGCGCCCACGGCCGCGATCTCGGTCACCGTGCTGGCACCGGCGCGGCAGACGATGACATCGGCCTCGGCAAAGGCGCGGGCCGTATCGTCGATGAAGGGCGTCAGCTCGGCCTGCACGCCTGCCGCCGCGTAGTTGGCGCGCAGGGCGTCGATCTGTGCGGCGCCGCTTTGGTGGAGCACGACGGGGCGCACATCGGCCGGAATCAGGGCCAGCGCCTGCGGCACGATCTCGTTGAGCGCCTTGGCGCCCAGGCTGCCGCCCACCACCAGCAGGCGCAGCGGTCCGCTGCGGCCCGCAAAGCGCTGCTCGGGCGCGGGCTGCTCGGTGAAGGCCTGGCGCAAGGGGTTGCCGACCCAGCGGCCCTTGGGGAACACGTTGGGGAAGGCGGTGAAGATGCGGTGGGAGACGCTGGCCAGCACCTTGTTGGCCATGCCGGCCACGGAGTTCTGCTCATGCAGCACCAGGGGCTTGCCGGCCAGCACGGCCATCATTCCACCGGGGAAGCTGATGTAGCCGCCCAGGCCCACGACCACGTCGGGCTTGACGCGGCGCACCACGGCCAGCGCCTGCCAGAAGGCACGCAGCAGGCGCATGGGCAAAAAGGCCAGGGTCATGATGCCCTTGCCGCGCACGCCCGAGAACTCGATGGTCTCCAGCGGGAAGCCCTGGGCCGGCACGATGCGGGACTCCATGGAGCCGGGGGCGCCCAGCCAGCGCACGTTCCAGCCGCGCTCGCGCAGCGCCTGGGCCACGGCCAGGCCCGGGAAGATATGGCCGCCCGTGCCGCCGGCCATGATCAGGGCCGTGCGCTGGCGTTGCGTGCCTTGAGAGGTGGACTGCGTCATGCATGCCCTCCCTTCATCAGCAACTTGTTCTCGTAGTCCACCCTTAACACCACCGCTATCGCTATCAGATTCATGAGGATGGCCGACCCGCCGAAGCTCATCAGGGGCAGCGTCAGTCCCTTGGTCGGCAGCGCGCCCAGGTTCACGCCCATGTTGATGAAGGCCTGGAAGCCCATCCAGATCGCAATGCCCTCGGCCACCAGGCCGGAGAACACCCGGTCCAGCGCAATGGCCTGCCGCCCTATGAGCATGATGCGGCGCGTGAGCCACAGGAAGGTGACGGCGATCAGGAGCACGCCGACCAGGCCGAATTCCTCGCCGATCACGGCCAGCAGAAAGTCGGTGTGCGCCTCGGGCAGCCAGTGCAGCTTTTCGACGCTGCGACCCAGGCCCACGCCGAAGATCTCGCCGCGCCCGATGGCGATCAACGCATGCGACAGCTGGTAGCCCTTGCCCAGGGCATGCTTTTCATCCCAGGGATTGAGGTAGGCAAAGATGCGCTCGCGCCGCCATTCGGAGGTGGCGATGATGAGCACGAAGGCCAGCACCACCAGGGCCGCGATCAGGAAGAACATGCGCGCGTTCACGCCGCCCAGGAACAGGATGCCCATGGCGATCACCACGATCACCATGAAGGCGCCCATGTCGGGCTCGGCCAGCAGCAGCACCCCGACCAGCACCACGGCCAGCCCCATGGGCAGCACGGCGCGGAAGAAGCGCTCCTTGACCTCCATCTTGCGCACCATGTAGTCGGCCGCATAGATGAGCACGGCGAACTTGGCCAGCTCGGACGGCTGGAAGTTCATGATGCCCAGGGACAGCCAGCGCCGCGCGCCGTTGACCACGGTGCCCACGTGCGGGATCAGCACGGCCACCAGCAGGACCAGGGACACCAGGAAGAGCTTGCGCGCCATGCGCTCCCAGGTGGCCATGGACACCTGGAAGGCCAGCAGCGCGCCGACGAAGGCCATGCCTATGGACATGGCATGGCGCATCAGGAAATGGGTGGGCGCGATCTTGCCGAAGCGCGGATTGTCCGGCATGGCGATCGATGCCGAATACACCATGACCAGGCTCCAGGCCAGCAGGCCTATGACCACCCAGATCAGGGCCTGGTCCAGGCCGAGCACGCTGGCCGGCGTCTGCGTGGGCCGGTGGTACTGGGGACCGCCCAGGCGCACGGGCAGCACGTCGATGGCCTTTTCCTGCGCGCCTCCGAACCAGGAGCGCATGCGGCCCAGGGCCTGGTTCATGGCGTTCATCGCGCTCATGCAGCACCTCCGAGTTCATGCCCGGCATCCAGCGCCAGCGCGCGCACGGCATCGACGAACTGGTGGGCCCGGTCCTCGTAGTTGCGGAACATGTCCAGGCTGGCGCAGGCGGGCGACAGCAGCACGGCGTCGCCTTCATGGGCGCGAGAGGCGGCCAGCTCCACGGCATCGGCCATGGTGGTGGCATCGACCAGGGGCACGCCGCAGTCCTGCAGCGCAGCGCGGATGCGGCCCGCGTCGCGGCCGATCAGCACGGCGGCGCGCACGTGGCGCGACACGGGTGCGGCCAGCGGAGAGAAATCCTGGCCCTTGCCGTCACCGCCCAGGATGACCACGATGCGGTGGTCAGGCCCCAGGCCCGACAGCGCGGCCACGGTAGCGCCCACGTTCGTGCCCTTGCTGTCGTCGTAGTACTCCACGCCGTTGACGCGGCCGATGGGCTGGACGCGGTGCGGCTCGCCCCGGTACTCGCGCAGGCCGTAGAGCAGGGGCGCCAGCGTGCAGCCGCCCGCGCTGGCCAGGGCCAGGGCGGACAGGGCATTGATGGCGTTGTGCCGGCCGCGGATGCGCAGCGCGTCGGCGGGCATCAGGCGCTGGATGTACAGGTCTTCGGCGTTCTTGCCCTTGGCGGTTTCGTCGGCCTCATGGGCGCGCACCAGCCACGTCATGCCGCTGACCACTTCCAGACCGAAGTCGCCGGGGCGGCGCGGCATGTCGCCGCCGAAGGTGATGTGGGCGCGCTGCTGGGGCTTTTGGCGCTTGCCCGGCGGCACCACGGGTGCCGGCAGCATGCGCATGACCTCGGGGTCCTCGCGGTTGAGCACCATGATGCCGCTGCTGCCGAAGATGCAGGCCTTGGCATCGGCATAGGCGCGCAGGCTGCCGTGCCAGTCCAGGTGGTCCTGGGTGATATTGAGGACGGCAGCGGCCGTGGGCTCGAACATCTGCACGCCATCGAGCTGGAAGCTGGACAGCTCCAGCACCCAGGCCTGGGGCAGCGTTTCGGCATCGATGGCCTGGGTCAGCGTGTCCAGCAGCGTGGGGCCGATATTGCCCGCCACCGCCACGCGCAGGCCCGCATGCTCCAGCAGTTGGCCGGTCAGCGAGGTGACCGTGGTCTTGCCATTGGTCCCGGTAATGCCCAGCACGGTGGGACGGTAGCCATGGGCTGCGGCCAGGGCCTTGAGCGCCATGGCGAAGAGATCGAGTTCGCCGCCCACGGGCAGGCCCTGGGCCCGGGCCGTGTCGACCACGGGCGCCACGGCGGCCGGGCTCAGGCCGGGCGAGCGGTAGACCAGCCCCAGGCTCTGGCCGTCCACCAGCTGGGCCGTGAAATCTCCGGGCACGAAGCGCGCCTGGGGCAGCTCGGCGGACAGCTGTTGCAGCTGGGGCGGCGCCTGGCGCGTATCGGCCACGATGACTTCGGCGCCGCAGCGCACGCACCAGCGCGCCATGGCCAGGCCCGAGGCGCCCAGGCCCAGGATGAGCACGCGCTGGCCCTGCAGGTGCTGGGCCTGCTCGCCGGGCCAGCCGGCAGCCACGGGTGGCAGTACCTGTTCGGCTTCAACCGCCTCTTCGGTGGCGACCGGGGTGACCTCGGCGTCGGAGGAATCCGAGATGCTGGGGTCGGCAAAGATCTGGGCCACGAAGGCAGCGGCATCCCTGGCTGCCGTCAGCGTGGAGATGTCGGGTACAGGCTCGGTCATCGCCGCAGGGGCCGGGGCTGCCTCAAGCCCAAGCGCCTGCGAAGGCTCCGCAGCCAGCGGCTGCTCTGCGCCTTCCAGAGCCGCAGCCGGCGAATCGTCCAGGACCGGATCCGCGACCGGCTCGTCCGCCCGCTCGCCGGCAGACTCCGAGGCAAAGTCGGCCCCCTTGGCCAGTTCGGCATGCAGCGCCGGGACAGCGGGCTCGCCAGCCGGCAGCGCAGGAGGTTCGGTCTTGAAGTCTTCGGTGTTCATGGACTCACCTCAGCTTCAGCGTGGACAGGCCCAGCAGGCACAGCAGCATGGTGATGATCCAAAAGCGGATCACGACCTGGGTTTCCTTCCAGCCGCTCTTCTCGAAATGGTGGTGCAGTGGCGCCATCTTGAGCAGGCGACGGCCTTCGCCATAGCGCTTCTTGGTGAACTTGAACCAGGTAACCTGCAGCATCACCGACAGCGCCTCGACCACGAAGATGCCGCCCATGATGGCCAGCACGATTTCCTGGCGAACGATCACGGCGATGGTGCCCAGCGAAGCGCCCAGCGCCAGCGCGCCCACGTCGCCCATGAAGACCTGGGCCGGATGGGCGTTGAACCACAGAAAGGCCAGACCCGCTCCGGCCATGGCCGCGCAATACACCAGCAGCTCGCCCGAGCCCGGGATGTGCGGGAACAGCAGGTACTTGGCGTAGCCGGCGTTGCCGGTCACATAGGCAAAGATGCCCAGGGCCGAGCCCACCATGATCACGGGCATGATGGCCAGGCCGTCCAGGCCATCGGTCAGGTTCACCGCATTGCTGGCGCCCACGATGACCAGGTAGGTCATGACCACGAAGCCGAGCACGCCCAGCGGGTAGCTGACTTCCTTGAAGAAGGGAACAAGCAGGCCGGCCTTGGGCGGCAGGTCCAGCGAAAAGCCCGACTGCACCCAGGTCACGAACAGCTCGAAGACCTGGGCATTGGTGTTCTCCGAAATGCAGAACACCAGGTAGAGAGCGGCCAGCAGTCCGATGACGGACTGCCAGAAATACTTCTCGCCCGAGCGCATGCCCTCGGGGTCTTTGTTGACCACCTTGCGCCAGTCATCGACCCAGCCGATGGTGCCGAAGCCCAGGGTGACCAGCAGCACGATCCAGACGAAGCGGTTGGACAGGTCGAACCACAGCAGCGTGGACACGGCAATGGACAGCAGGATCAGCGCCCCGCCCATGGTGGGCGTGCCGCTCTTGGCCAGATGGGTTTCCATGCCGTAGCCGCGCACGGGCTGGCCGATCTTGAGCGAGGTCAGCATGCGGATCAGGCGCGGCCCGGCCAGCAGGCCGATGACCAGGGCCGTGAGCGCGGCCATCACGGCGCGCATCGTGAGGTACTGGAAGACGCGCAGAAAGCCGAACTCGGGGGACAGGCCCTGCAGCCATTGGGACAGCATCAGCAGCATGCGGCCTCCTTCTTGCAACCGTCATCCTTGCCGGCCGCCTCGACCGCCTGAACCACCTGCTCCATCTTCATGAACCTCGAACCCTTGACCAGAATGCTACCCACCTCGGGCAGCGCGGCACAGGCTGCCTGTTGCAGCGAGGCCATGTCTTCGAAATGCCGGGCACCTGCACCGAATGCGGTGGCGGCGGATGTGCTTTGCGCGCCCAGCGTGAACAGCCGGGCAATGCCCAGGCTGCGCGCCAGCGCGCCCGCCTCGGCATGGAATTGCGGCCCCTGGTCGCCGACCTCGCCCATGTCGCCCAGCACCAGCAGCTGGGGAGCGGGCAGTTCGCGCAGCACCTCGATGGCCGCGGCCACCGAATCGGGATTGGCGTTGTAGCTGTCGTCGATCACGGTGACCGGGCGACCTTGCACCGAAACGCTCAGCGCGCGCGAGCGGCCCTGCACGGGCTCGAACACGCTCAGGCCGCGTGCGATGTCGGCCAGCGGCACGCCGGCAGCCTGGGCGCAGGCCGCTGCGGCCAGCGCGTTGCGCACGTTGTGGCGGCCGGCGATGTGCAGGCGCACCGGCGCCTCGCCCTCGGGCGTGGCCAGGGTGAACTGCCAGGCATCGCCCAGCCACAGCGCGTCACGCGCGTGGATATGGGCGCCGTCGCCAGACTCGCCGAACAGCAGACATTGGCGGGCGCCCGCCAGCTCACGCCACAGCGGCGTGTAGGTGTCGCCTGCGGGGAAAACGGCCACGCCGTCGGCGGGCAGGGCCAGCAGCACGCTGCCGTTTTCGCGCGCCACGGCCTCGACCGTGTGCATGAATTCCTGGTGCTCGCGCTGGGCGTTGTTGACCAGGGCCACCGTGGGTTGGCCGATGGCGGCCAGCTCGGCAATCTCGCCGGGATGGTTCATGCCCATCTCCAGCACGGCCACGCGGTGCTGGCCGGTCATGCGCATCAGGCTCAGCGGCAGGCCGATGGAGTTGTTGAAGTTGCCGCGCGTGGCCAGCGCCGCCTCGCCCGCATGGGCACGCAGGATGGAGGCCACCATCTGCGTGACCGTGGTCTTGCCGTTGCTGCCGGTGACGGCGATCAGCGGCAGCGCAAAGCGCGCGCGCCAGGCCGTGGCCAGCGCGCCCAGGGCGGCCAGCGAATCGGGCACTTCGATGCCGGACAGGCCTGCAGCCTCCAGGCCGCCATGGGCCAGGGCTGCGGCGGCACCGGCCTCGCGGGCCTGGACCAGGAACTGGTTGGCATCGAAACGCTCGCCCTTCAAGGCGACGAACATATCCCCGGCCTGCAGCGTGCGAGTGTCGGTGTGCACGCGCGTGAGCACGGTCTGGCCGTTGCCGACCAGCCGTGCCTGGGGGATATGCGACTGGATCAGCTCCAGCGCTTGTTGCAAGGTCATCATGACCGCTTCTTTCCTTCACGGGCCGCCAGCGCCTTGCGCGCCTCGGCCATGTCGGAGAACGGATGGCGCTGGCCTGCCGTCTCCTGGTAGTCCTCATGTCCCTTGCCGGCGATCAGCACCACGTCGCGTTCGCTGGCGTGCGCGATCGCCTGGGCGATGGCCGCCGCGCGATCGGCCTGGGACTGCAGGTTCTCGCCCGGCTGCATGCCGGCCAGGATCTGGTCGATGATGCGGTCGGGCACTTCGCTGCGCGGGTTGTCGCTGGTGACCAGCACGCAGTCGGCATTCTTCTGGGCGGCCTGCCCCATGAGCGGCCGCTTGGTGGCATCGCGGTCTCCACCGCAGCCGAACACGCACCACAGCCGGCCCTGGCGCTGCTCGGCGGCCGGGCGCAAGGCGCGCAGGGCCTTGTCCAGCGCGTCAGGCGTGTGGGCGTAGTCCACGGCCACCAGCGGCTGGCCGGGCTGGACGATCTGCTGCATGCGGCCGGGCACGGGCTCCAGGTGGGCGCAGGCAGCGACGGCCTGGTCCAGGCTCAGGCCCAGGCAGCGCAGCGCTGCCAGCACACCCAGCAGGTTGGATACGTTGTACTGGCCCACCATGCGCGTGTGCATGCGCAGGCTGTGGCCGGCCTCGATCACGGTGAAGCTCAGGCCCTCGGCGCCCAGCGCGATGTCCTTGGCCTGCAGGCGCGCCGCGCCCTCGATGGAAATGCTCCAGACATCGAGCGCGGCAGAGGATGGGCGCGACTGCAGCGTGGCCCACAGGCGCGCGCCGTGCGCGTCGTCCACATTGACGACGGCGGCCTGCAGGCCGGGCCAGTCGAACAGCGCGGCCTTGGCATCCCAGTAGGCCTGCATGCTGCCGTGGTAGTCGAGATGGTCCTGCGTGAAATTGGTGAACATCGCCACGCGGATGCGCGTGCCGTCCAGCCGGTGCTCGACGATGCCGATGGACGAGGCCTCGATGGCGCAGGCCGCCAGGCCCGCATCGGCGTACTCGCGGAATGCGCGCTGCAGCCGCACCGGGTCGGGCGTGGTCATGCCCGTGGATTCCAGGGCGGGCGGGATGCCCACGCCCAGCGTGCCCACCAGGGCGCAGCCGCTGCGTTCCTGCAGCTTCACCTGGGCCAGCGCATGCGCCAGCCACCAGGCCGTGGTGGTCTTTCCGTTGGTGCCGGTGACGGCCAGCACGTCGATCCGGGCGCTGGGATGCTGGAACCACTGGTCGGCGATCAGGCCCGTGGCGGCCTTGAGGCCGGGCAAGGCCGCAATGTGCTCGCCGGAAAAACCGAAGGGCTCGACGCCCTGCGCTTCGACCAGGCAGGCCACGGCGCCGCGCTCCAGGGCCGAGGCCACATGGGCGCGGCCATCGGTGGCCGCGCCGGGCCAGGCAATGAAGGCATCGCCGGGCCGGACCTTGCGGCTGTCGGTCTGCAGCGTGCCGCTGCCTTGCAGGCGGGCGGCCAGCCATTGGACAGCCTCGGTGGCCGACGACAGCATCAGCAGGGCTTGGGAGGAACTCATAGCGAGGGCTCCTCCACGGGATTGGCGACGATCAAGGGCTTGACTTCCATATCGGGCTGCACGCCCATCAGGCGCAGCGTCTGCTGCACCACTTCGCTGAACACGGGTGCCGCCACGGTGCCGCCGTAGATGGTGCCGGCACTGGGCTCGTCCACCATCACGGCGACGATGATGCGCGGGTTCTCGATGGGCGCCATGCCCGTGAACCAGGCGCGGTACTTGCCGGCGGCATAGCCCTTGCCCTGCTGCTTGCGGGCCGTGCCCGACTTGCCGCCCACCGAGTAGCCGATGGTCTGGGCGCGCTGGCCCGTGCCGCCGGGGCCGGCCGCCAGGGCCAGCATCTTGCGCACCTCGTTGGCCGTGCGCGGAGAGAACACGGGCACGCCCACGGGCGGCTCGTCGGTCTTGACCATGGTGGCCGGGATCACGCGCCCGCCGTTGGCAAAGACGGTGTAGCTGCGCGTCATCTGCAGCAGGCTGGCGGACAGGCCGTAGCCATAGCCCATGGTGGCCTGCTCCACCGGCCTCCAGGTCTTGTAGGGACGCAGGCGACCGCTGGCGGCGCCGGGAAAGGAGATCTGCGGCTTCTGGCCGAAGCCCACGGCCGAGAAGGTTTCCCACATTTCCTTGGCCGGCATCTGCAGCGCGATCTTGGTCGTGCCCACGTTGCTGGACTTCTGGATCACGCCGGCCACGGTGAGCAGGCCGTAGTTGTGGGTGTCGGAAATCGTCGAGCCCGTGACGTTGACGCGGCCCGGCGTGGTGTCGATGGGCGTTTCCGGCTTGAAGCGGCCCGACTCCAGCGCCAGGCCGATGGTGATGGGCTTCATGGTCGAGCCGGGCTCGAAGGTGTCGGTGATGGCGCGGTTGCGCAGCTGCTCGCCCGTCAGGTTCTTGCGCTTGTCGGGCACGTAGCTGGGGTAGTTGGCCAGGGCCAGCAATTCGCCGGTGTGCGCATCCATGACCACCACGCTGCCCGCCTTGGCCTTGTGCGCGATGACCTGCTCCTTGAGCTTCTGGTAGGCGAAGTACTGGACCTTGCTGTCCACGGACAGCTGGATGTCGCGGCCGTCCTGAGGCGGCACTTCCTCGCCCACGCCCTCGACCACGCGGCCCAGGCGGTCCTTGATCACGCGGCGCGAGCCGGGCTTGCCACCCAGCTCCTTGTCGAAGGCCAGCTCCATGCCTTCCTGGCCATGGTCTTCCACATTGGTGAAGCCCACGATGTGGGCAGCCGATTCGCCTTCCGGGTACTGGCGCTTGTATTCCTTGCGCTGGTAGATGCCCTTGATGTTGAGGGCATGGATCTGCTGGCCCACGTCCCAGTCGAGCTGGCGCTTGATCCAGACGAAGGTCTTGTCCTCGTCGGCCAGCTTTTCCATCAGCGCGGGCAGCGGCATCTCCATGAGCGCGGCCAGCTGCTTGAGCTTGGCCTTGACCTCGGGGTCGTCCTGCTCGACATCTTCGGGAATGGCCCAGATGCTGGCGGCGGGAACGCTGGAGGCCAGGATCAGTCCATTGCGGTCCAGCAGGCGGCCGCGGTTGGCCGGCAGCTCCAACGTGCGCGCAAAGCGCACCTGGCCCTGGCGCTGGAAGAAGTCGTTGCCGAACACCTGCACATAGGCCGCGCGTGCACCCAGGCCGACAAAGCCCAGGCCCAGCATGGCCACGATCATCTTGCTGCGCCACAGGGGTGTCTTGGACGCCAGCAAGGGGCTGGAGGTGTAGAGCACGCTGCGCGTCATGGAGCCACTCCCGTGCGCGCATCGTCATTGACGTACTGGGCGATGGCCGGCGTGGCCGGCTTCATCTGCAGGCGCTCGCGCGCCATGACCTCGATGCGCTGCGGCGTGGCCTGGGCGCGCTTTTCCACCTGCAGGCGCTGCTGCTCGGTGGCCAGGCGGCGCGATTCGGCCACGGCGCGGTCCAGTTCGGTGAACAGCCGGCGCGACTCGTACTGGTTGTGCACCAGGAAGATGGCGCTGGCCATCACCGCCAGCAGCAGCACGAGGTTCAGGCGCAGCATGCCACGCCCTCCTCTTGCGCCAGACGGTGCGTGCGCTTCATGCAGGCACCTCGGTGCGGCGGGCCACGCGCATCACGGCCGAGCGCGAACGCGCATTGGCGGCGACCTCGGCCTCGCTGGGCTTGATGCGGCCCAGGGCTTCAAGGCGCATGGGTGTGGGCGCGGCAAAGGGTGCGCGCCGGTCATAGACTTCCTTGGAATGCCTGGCAATGAACTGCTTGACGATGCGGTCTTCCAGCGAGTGGAAGCTGATCACCACCAGGCGCCCGCCCGGCGCGAGCACGCGCAGGCTGGCCTCTAGCGCCTGTTCGAGTTCTTCAAGCTCGGCATTGATGAAAATCCGAAGAGCCTGGAATGTGCGTGTCGCTGGGTTCTGCCCAGCCTCGCGGGTCCGGACCGCGCCAGCCACGAGCTCGGCAAGCTCCGCGGTATTGCGAAGGGGCCCCTGGCTTTCGCGCCGAGCAACAATCGCCTTTGCAATGGGGCCAGCAAACCGTTCTTCGCCGTAGTCACGTATCACCTCCGCAATCTGCTGGGCATCGGCTTCCGCCAGCCAGTCCGCCACGCTCTGACCGCGCGTGGTGTCCATGCGCATGTCCAGCGGACCCTCGAAGCGGAAGCTGAAGCCACGCTCGGGGTTGTCGATCTGGGGAGAGCTCACCCCCAGGTCCATCAGCACGCCCTGCACGCTGCCGGCCGGCAACTCGCCCAGGTGGCGAAACCCTTCGTGCCGAATCGAAAAACGCGCATCGGTGATGCGCGCTGCCTCTTCGATCGCGTCCGGGTCCTTGTCGAACGCCAGCAAGGTCCCGCCCGGCCCTAGCCGCTGGAGGATGCGCCGGGAATGCCCGCCTCGCCCGAACGTCGCGTCCACCCATTGCCCGGCAACGGGCTGCGCGGCGCCGTCCAGCAGCGCATCGACGGCCTCGTCGAGCAAAACGGTGATGTGTTGCAACGGCTGATTCAAGAGAACGCCTCTTTCCTAGAAAGCAAAATCCTGGAAGGCCGCAGGCATCTCTTCCTGCATGGCCTTCGCTTCATGTGCCTCATAAGTGGCCTTGTCCCACAGCTCGAAATGGTTGCCCATTCCCAGCAGCACGACCTCCTTGGTCAGACCCACGGCGTCGCGCAACTCGGGCGACACCAGCACACGGCCGGTGGCATCCATGTCCACGTCCATGGCGTTGCCCAGGAAGATGCGCTTCCACCACTGCGCCGACATGGGCAGCTGCGCGATCCGCTCGCGGAACTGCAGCCACTCCGTGCGCGGGAACAGCATCAGGCAACCATGGGGGTGTTTGGTGAGGGTGACCTGGCCCTGCGCCATGGCCAAGAGGGCGTCACGATGCCGGGTCGGCACAGACAGCCGCCCCTTGCCATCGAGATTCAGCGAGGACGCCCCTTGAAACACGGTCAGTCACCCCGGTCGGTTGGAGCCATCGCGTCCCGAAAATCGGGGCACAAAGGCAACTTTCACCACTTAATTGCACTTTTTTGCACTGTAGCAGCAATTTGGTGTTTCACAACCCGGGAATGGACAATTATTTGCAATGAAATCAACAACTTAGAGATCGAATGCAATGTGAGTGATGACAAAAAACCGAGACTTTACAAGCACTTAGGGGAGTGATTGCAAGTGAACTCTCAATCCCGGCAGGCAATTGCAACGATTCAATTCGCTGGCGACGGGGTGCAACTCGGGCCGGCCTCCTACAAAAAGTGACTGCCCGGCAATGCGGGCAGTCACTTCGATGGCGGCCGCTCGGCCGCCGGGGCAGGCTTCAGAGGATGAAGCGAGACAGGTCTTCGTCCTGGCTCAGGGACTGCAGGCGCTGGTCCACGTAGGCCGCGTCGATGGTGACGGTCTGCCCCGAAAGCTTGGCCGCATCGAAGCTGACCTCGTCCAGCAGCCGCTCGAGCACGGTGGACAGGCGGCGCGCGCCGATGTTCTCGGTGCGCTCGTTGACCTCGAAGGCGATGCCGGCCAGCCGGGTGATGCCTTCGGGCGTGAACTCCAGCGTGACGCCTTCGGTGGCCAGCAGCGCCTGGTACTGCTTGACCAGGGAGGCATGGGTCTGGGTGAGGATGGCCTCAAAGTCCTGGACCGACAGCGACTCCAGCTCCACGCGGATCGGGAAGCGCCCCTGCAGCTCGGGGATGAGGTCGCTGGGCTTGGACAGGTGGAAGGCACCCGAGGCGATGAACAGGATGTGGTCGGTCTTGACCACGCCGTACTTGGTGGAGACGCTGGTGCCCTCGACCAGGGGCAGCAGGTCGCGCTGCACGCCCTGGCGCGAAATGTCGGAGCCGCTGCTTTCCTGGCGCGTGGCGACCTTGTCGATCTCGTCGATGAAGACGATGCCGTTTTGCTCCGCATTGGCAATGGCGCGCGTGCGCACGTCTTCCTCGTTGACGAGCTTGGCCGCTTCCTCGTCGGTCAGCAGCTTCATGGCCTCGGCAATGCGCAGCTTGCGCGTCTTGCGCTTTTCCTGGCCCATGTGGCTGAACATGCCGCGCAGCTGCTCGGCCATCTCCTCCATGCCCTGCGGGCCCATGATCTGCACCTGAGGCGGCGCGTCGGCCACGTCGATATCGATTTCCTTGTCGTCGAGTTGGCCTTCGCGCAGCTTCTTGCGGAAAACCTGGCGGGCCGTGCTGTCGGCAGCCACCTCGCCGCTGCGGGCCTGGGGCACGAGCACGTCGAGGATGCGGTCCTCTGCAGCGTCTTCGGCGCGCAGGCGCAGCTTCTTCATGTCGGCCTCGCGCGTCTGCTTGACGGCGACCTCGGCCAGATCGCGGATGATGGCGTCCACGTCCTTGCCCACGTAGCCCACTTCGGTGAACTTGGTGGCCTCGACCTTGATGAAGGGCGCATCGGCCAGCCGCGCCAGGCGTCGCGCGATCTCGGTCTTGCCCACGCCGGTGGGGCCGATCATGAGGATGTTCTTGGGCGTGATCTCCTGGCGCAGGCCGTCGGCCACGTTCTGGCGGCGCCAGCGGTTGCGCAGCGCGATGGCCACGGCGCGCTTGGCGCCAGCCTGGCCGACGATGTGGCGGTCCAGTTCGGAGACGATCTCCTGGGGGGTCATGGCAGAGGACATGGTGTGTATTCGAAGCATTGCGCCGCCAGCCCCGCTTCCGTTACCTGGCCGCTGGCGGCTATCCGTTTCAATGGCCGGGCGAGAACCGCCCGCGCCGCGAGGGTCTCAGAGCGTCTCGACCGTATGGTGCATGTTGGTGTAGATGCACAGCTCGCCGGCAATCGCCAGCGACTTGCGCACGATCTCCTCCGCCGACAGCTCGGTGTTGGTCAGCAGCGCCTTGGCCGCCGAGTGCGCGTAGGCGCCACCCGATCCGATGGCCACGATGCCCTGCTCGGGCTCCAGCACATCGCCGTTGCCGGTGATGATCAGCGAGGCCGATGCATCGGCCACGGCCAGCATGGCCTCCAGCCGGCGCAGCACGCGGTCGGTGCGCCAGTCCTTGGTCAGCTCGATGGCCGCGCGCGTCAGATGGCCCTGGTGCTTTTCCAGCTTGGCCTCGAAGCGCTCGAACAGCGTGAAGGCGTCGGCCGTGGCGCCGGCAAAGCCGGCCAGCACCTTGCCGTGGTAGAGCTTGCGCACCTTGCGCGCCGTACCCTTGACGACGATGTTGCCCAATGTGACCTGGCCATCGCCACCGATGGCGACCTGCACGCCTTCGGGGGTCTGCCGGCGCACGCTGATGATGGTGGTGCCGTGATACTGTTCCATAGCGGTGCCAGATGAGGGCGGCTCCCGTCTTCTCAAGAGCCCCTCCAAAGAATGCCGCCGCTCGGCAGGTCAGTCCCGTCTCGGCGTTACCTGCGCATGCTCCTGGATGCCGATCACATTGAAGAATACGGCCACCAGCTGGTGCAGCTGGCCGAACTGCAGCACATGGCCCAGCGACTGCATGTGGGCCGCCCAGTTGAGCACGGAGCCGGCCGCCGCAAAGTCCATGCGCACCAGCTGGGTGCAGTCGATGAACACCGGCTCGCCCAGGCTGGCGCCTTCCTGCACCGGGTCCAGCCAGGTGGAGGCATCGCCTTCGATGGTGCCGGACAGCGCAAATCGCACGGTATCCGCCGGGGCGGCAGCGCCCGGCTGCACAGGGGCTTGTGCACCGCCGGACTCGACGGCTTGCGTCAGGCACTGGCAGACCGGGTCCGCCCATGCAGGTGGCGAGACTTCGTAGGTCACGCAGTAGTCCAGGGCCACCAGCTCGAAATCATCCTGCCGGTTCATCAGGCGCAGCACGGCCATGCGCAGGCGCCACCACAGCGTATCCACAGCGGAGTCGCCCGAGGGAGCCAGCGCGCCCAGCAGCGCCTGCAGCCGGTCCGCGTTGAGCAGCACGAATACGCCCTGGGAATCGGCCCATTGCTGAAGCAGCGCCTCCAAGGCGGTGGCTGCCGCCTCGTCGATGTGGGTCACGGCAGCCCAGTCCAGGGTCCAGGGACCGGCGGCCTTGGCCTGGGAGGCCTTCAGCGCCGTGACGGCGCTGGGCGTGACCTGGGCGGGAGCGCTCCAGCGCCAGCCGCGCCCTGCCGCTGCGCCGGGAAGGGGCGCCATCGCGGCGGTGCGCTGCTGCGGCATCGCGAACCACTGGGGAGCGGAGCGGCCGAAGCGCGCCGCGAATTCAATGCCGGCCTTGTCGAACTGCAGCGGGCGATCGGCCGCGCGGTACAGGTCCAGCAAGGCCAGCCAGACCGGCAGCTGCGCAGGCACATCGCGCCGCTCGATCAGCTCCAGCATGCCCTGCTCGGCGCCGTCCACGTCGCCATTGGCAAAGAGGATGGCCGGCTCTTCGAGGTCGGGATCGTGCTCGAACACCACGAAGGATGGCGGCACCATGTCCATGGGCTGCGGGGCAGAGACCTCGGTGGCCGCGAAGGCGGGCAGGAAATCGGTCGCTCCCTCCAATGGCCGCAGGGGGCGGGCCATGGGCATGGAATCCATGAGGGGAGCCGTGGAGACGGACGGCACCTGCGGCGCAGGTGCCAGGCTCATGGGCAAGGTGGTGGCAAAGGCCGCCACATCGCCGGCCGAGGCGATGGCCGCAGGCACCACGTCGCTGAGCATGGGGATCTGGCCCGGCGGCGGCTGCTTGCGAAACGACGCCGGCGCGGGGTTGCCGCCAGCGGGCAGCGCCATGGGAATGGTGGTGGCATCGGCCGCCTGCTTGCCCCGCCACCATTGCTGGGACATCTGGGCCTCGATCTCGTCGATCTTCTTGAGCGTGACGGCGCGCTCGCCGGAGGATTTGGAACTCAGCAGGCTGCTGAGGAATTGCGAGCCCTGCGCAGCCGGTCCGGGCACGCCGACACCGACAGATGCGCTGCCCGGCCGGGAGGCCTGTTGCAATTCGGCCTGGCGCAGGCGGCGCAGCTGGTCGAATTCGCGCTTGCGTACGAAGTCGTTGCGGCGCTTGCGCTCGATCATTTCCTTGAGCGCCTGCTTGCTGTACTGGCTCTCCTGGTCAGCGTCGAGGCCGTCGAGATCGGACCAATTGACCGTCGGGTGGCGCACAAAGCGCACCACCTTGGACAACAACCCTCCCGATTTGCTGCTCTCTTCTTTTGCCATGGCGAATCAGATTAGCACCACCGTTCCGAAGGCCGTTGCCGCAACTCAATCTCCGTACATCTTCTGCTTGAGCTCGCGTCGCTGCTGGGCCTCCAGCGACAGCGTGGCCGTGGGACGGGCCAGCAGGCGGCCCACGCCGATGGGCTCGCCGGTTTCGTCGCAGTAGCCGTAGTCGCCTGCGTCGATGCGTGCAATGGATTGCTCGATCTTCTTGAGCAGCTTGCGCTCGCGGTCGCGGGTGCGCAGTTCCAGCGCGTGCTCTTCCTCGATGGTGGCGCGGTCGGCCGGATCGGGAACCACCACGGTGTCCTCGCGCAGGTTTTCTGCCGTCTCGCCCGCGTTGGTGTGCATGTCGTGCTTGAGAGTGAGCAGCTTCAGGCGGAAAAACGCCATCTGCTTCTCATTCATGTAGTCGTCATCGGACATGGCCAGCACTTCGGCATCCGTCAGCTCCTCCGCCGACTTGGTCTTCCAGGCATTGGCCAGCTTGGGGTCTCGTTTCGTCGATCCCGACGAAGGCGTTTGCGTAGTGGTAGGCATAGTGTTGGTTTCGCTAACTTAGTCCGAGCCGGGGGCATCGGACGGGGCCATGGATGGTACTGTCAATCGAGGCGCCCGGGTCGAATGCCATGTAGGACAGCCGATCGCCGCAGTTGCGGAACCTGCCGGCTTCCCCTTGCGGCGGGGTGCGGCAATCCAGGCCGTGCGGCGGCCGTGCGTGCAAAGAGCCCTTTTCCAGCCGGCGCGGGAGGCCAGGTCGACGACGCCGACCGCAGTGCGGACCGCGGCCTTCTGGCTTGCAGCCGGGGCCTGGGCGGCCACTGACGGCTTCTTGCTGGATTCGGCGCTCACTTGCTGTCTCCTCACGGTATGGGCGACCCCTGCGGGGCAGTCCATTGGGCTTGGGGGCTCTCTTCAGGGGCGCGATTGTATCGATGCTCTACAGGAGCGCAAGCCGTTGCACATACCCCACATGAAAGCAGAGGAACCGCCTGCAGATGCGGGCGGCTCCTGCGTCAATCAGATGTCAGCAAAAACCATGTGATTCCTCACAAAAGTTCACAGACGGCTCAGACCAGGCACTGCTCCAGGCCCTGCAGGAAGATGTCCTGGGGCAGGTCGATGCCGATGAAGACCATCTTGCTCTGGCGCTTTTCGTCTTCGGCCCATTGCGGTCCCAGGTCGCTGCCCATGAGCTGGTGCACCCCCTGGAAGATGACCTTGCGCTCCGTGCCCTGCATGTTCAGCACGCCCTTGTAGCGCAGCATGCGCGGGCCATAGATGTTGACGATGGCGCCCAGGAAGTCCTCCAGGCGGGCAGGGTCGAACGCGCGGTCGGCACGGTAGACGAAGCTCTTGACGTCGTCATCGTGGTGATGGTGGTGAGGATGATTGCAGTGTTCGCCGTGCTCGTGATCATGGGCGTGGCTGTGGGCGTGGTCGTGCCCGCAGTTCTCGTCATGCTCGTGGTCATGGCTGCAGTGCTCGCCATGCTCGTGCTTGTGATCATGGCCGTGGTCGTCTTCCTTGAGGAAGTCGGGATCGATGTCCAGCTTGGCATTGAGGTTGAAGCCACGCAGGTCGAAGACTTCGTTCAGGGGCACTTCGCCGAAATGCACGGCGCGGATGGGCGCGCGCGGATTCATGTGCTTGAGGCGGTGGATGAGCGCGTTCTTCTCGTCCTCGCTGACCAGGTCGGTCTTGGACAGGAAGAGCTGGTCGGCAAAGCCGACCTGGCGGCGCGCTTCCTGGCGGTCGTCCAGCTGCTGGTTGGCGTGCTTGGCGTCGACCAGGGTCAGGATGGAGTCGATGAGATAGGTCTCGGCGATCTCGTCGTCCATGAAGAAGGTCTGGGCGACGGGACCGGGATCGGCCAGGCCCGTGGTCTCGATCACGATGCGGTCGAACTCCACCAGGCCCTTGCGGCGCTTGGAGGCCAGCAGCTGCAGGGTCTCGCGCAGGTCTTCGCGGATGGTGCAGCAGATGCAGCCGTTGCTCATCTGCAGGATCTGCTCTTTGGACTCCGTCTTGAGAATGTCGGTGTCGATGTTTTCCTCGCCGAACTCGTTCTCGATCACGGCGATCTTCATGCCGTGGGACTCGCTGAGCACGCGCTTGAGCAGCGTGGTCTTGCCCGAGCCCAGGAAGCCGGTAAGGATGGTGACGGGAATCAGTGCCATGGGATTGCTTTCAGAAAATTCAGCAAAGGGAAGCGGCAAGGCCCGTCCACCATGGACGGGCCTTGTCGAAAAGACGTTCCGAATAAGTTTAGCGAGCCTGTCAAGTGCTGTTTTGCCAGAGGGCTTGGCCTTTTTTATTCGAGGTTGTCCTTTTCAGGGGTTTCGCCGATTTCGCCGACTTGCCTGCTGTCGCCGCTCTTGCGGCGCGCGCGCGGGTGGGCGCTCTCGTAGGCCTGGGCCAGATGCTGGAAATCCAGGCGCGTGTAAATCTGCGTGGTCGAGATGCTGGCGTGGCCCAGCAGCTCCTGCACGGCGCGCAAATCGCCACTGGACTGCAGCATGTGGCTGGCGAACGAATGCCGCAGCACATGGGGATGGACACCGGCCGAAAGGCCGGCCTGCTGCCCGCGCTGGCGCAGCCGCGCCCAGACCGACTGCGCGCCCAGGCGCTCGCCGCGCCGGCCGATGAAAAGGGCGGGTTCGTGCTGCGCAGCCTGCGCGGCCGCACCCGCAAGACCCGTTTCCCGAAGGGCCAGCCAGCGCTGCAGCGCCTGCAGCGCGGCCGCTCCCACGGGCACGGTGCGGCGCTTGCCGCCCTTGCCCTGCACGTGGGCGTCGGCGGACTGCAGGTCTATCCAGCCTCGGCCCTGGCGCTGCGTGTCCTGGCCGGGCGCCACGTCCAGGCCCACCAGCTCGCCCACGCGCAGGCCGCAGCTGTACAGCAATTCGGTGATGGCGGCGTCGCGCGCCTCGATCCAGGGGTCGGCATCGGCGTTGCCGAAGGCGGCCAGCTGCACGGCGTCATCCACGCCCAATGCCTTGGGCAGGGGTTTGGGGGCCTTGGGGCCGCGCACGCCCTCCACAGGATTGAAAGGCACCAGCGACTGCTGGGCCGCCCAGCGGAAGAAGCTGCGCCAGCCGGACAGGATGAGCGCAATGCCGCGCGGGCTGCGGCCCCGGGAATGCATCCGGGCCACGAAGCGGCGGATGTGGGCGGGCTGCAGCGCCAGCAGTTCCTGGCCGGCGTCGCGGGCCATGGCGCACAGCCTGGCCATGTCCAACGCATAGAGCTCGCAGGTGCGGTCGGCCAGGCGCTTTTGCACGCGCACATGCTCCAGATAGGCATGGACGGCGGAGGGGAGCAGCGCCAAGTCTTCTGCCTCCAGATCCTCTGCCGGAAGGCCGCCTTCCGGGAGCCCGTCCCTGTCCGATGCCCCCGGCATGGGCTTTCAGCCGATCAGCCGCGCGCCAGGGTCAGCGCCACGGGCCGCATGCGCGAGAGGGCCGCGCTGGCCAGGGCCGCGATGCGCGAGAGGAATTCCGTGCCCATGGTGGCCTCGAAGCGCAACGGATCGGGCGAGCCCAGGACCAGCATGCCGAAGGCATGGGCCGGGTTGCCGGGGTCGCCATCGTGCAGGGTGAGCAGGGCCAGGGACTGGGCCGCGTCGGGATCGACCAGCCAGCCGCCGGGCTCGAAGCCCATGTTGGGGCCGCAAAACGGCATGGTCAGCGAGGCAGCGAAGGACTTGGCATCGTCGCTGACGCCCATGGTGTAGATGCTGCTGGTCTGCGCGCCGGAGACGTTCCACAGGCGCAGGGCCACCTGGGGCACCTCGAAGACATGCTGCAGGCTGGCCGTCAGCGCATGGGGCAGTTCGCGCAGGTCCTGGACCTTGGCCAGGGCGCAGCTCCAGGCGTGCAGCTTGTCGGCGATGGAGGCGTTCTCGCTGCTGTGCCGCATCATGTCCATGATGCGGTGCTCCAGGCCCTTGATCTTCTCGCGCAGCATCTCGGCCTGGCGTTCCTGCAGGCTGACGGTGCGCGGGCTGTGGCTGCTGACCAGCTGCACGCGCGCGAGCATCTCGGCGTGGCGCTCGAAGAATTCCGGATGGTTCAGCAGGTAGTCGGCAATCGTCTCTTCGGTGACGGCGATATCGGTAGTGCTGTTCATGGCTGGTCGGGAACCTCGATCTGTCCTTCAAAAACAAACTCTGCGGGGCCGGTCATGCGCACTGCGCCGCCGTCCCACTCGATGGTCAGCCGGCCGCCGCGGGTGTGCACATCGACGCGCGCGTCGAGCAGCCCCCAGCGGATGCCGGCCACCACGGCCGCGCAGGCGCCCGTGCCGCAGGCCAGCGTCTCGCCGGCACCGCGCTCGTACACACGCAGCCGGATCTGGCCGCGATCGACGATCTGCATGAATCCCGCATTGACGCGCTGGGGAAAGCGCGCATGGCGCTCGATCAGCGGGCCCCAGGTGGCCACGGGCGCATGGTCCACATCGTCGACCAGCTGCACCGCATGCGGGTTGCCCATGGAAACGGGGGCGATCCAGACCGTGGCTTCGTCGCCCAGTTGCAGGGGCCATTGCTGCGCCGCACCCAGCGGGCGGGGAACCAGGCCTGCACCATCGAAGGGCACCAGGGCGGGCTCCAGCACGGGCTGGCCCATGTCCACGGTGACGCGGCCATCGGCATGCAGCTCGGGGGCGATGAGGCCGGCCAGCGTCTGCACGCGGATGACGGACTTGTCCGTCAGACCCTTGTCGTGCACATAGCGGGCAAAGCAGCGCGCACCGTTGCCGCACTGCTCGACCTCGCCGCCGTCGGCGTTGTGGATCACGTATTCGAAGTCGATGCCTTCGGCGGGCGAGGGCCGCACCGTGAGGATCTGGTCGGCGCCCACGCCGAATTGGCGGTGGGCCAGAAAGCGGTACTGGGCTGCGCTCAGGCCCAGCGGGCCGGCGGTTTCGTCAAGGACCACGAAATCGTTGCCAGCGCCCTGCATCTTGGTAAAGCGGATCTGCATCCCGCGATTATCCCCTGCACGGCAGCCTCATGGCGCAATCCGGGGCATGCCCTGGTGCAGAGCGCCATCCAGCCGCCTGCGTCTCCGGCGCAACAGCACGATGCAGGTCCATCCGCATAATGCCCCCATGACCCGCCCCAGCCAGCTCCTGCACCCCCAGCGCCAGCCCGTAGACACGCTCAAGGCCTCCACCGTTTTGCTGATGCGCGACCGCGCCGATGGCAGCGGACTGGAGGTGCTCATGACAAGGCGCTCGCCCAAGGCCAGCTTCGTGCCCAGCGCCTATGTCTTCCCGGGCGGCGGCATCGAGGCCCAGGACGCCGCCGACGCCGCCCATGCCTGCGCCAGCACCCGCCCCGCCCAGGCCGGCGATGGCCTGCGCGTCACCCAGGCCATCGCCGGCCTGCGCGAGACTTTCGAGGAGCTCGGCATTTTGCTGGCCCACGATGCCCAGGGCCGACCGGTATCGGCCGCCGAGCTGGCCACGCTGGACCGCAATGCTCCCCTGGTTCCCCAGTGCGAGGCACGCGGCCTGCGCCTGGCCGTGGATGCGCTGTGGTACCTGGCCCACTGGACGGCCGACCGCGACCTGCCCCGGCGCTTCGATGTGCCTTTCTTCGTGGCGCGCATGCCCGAAGGCCAGGAGCCTGACGCCGACGGATCGGAACAGTTCGAGCCCATCTGGGTGAGCCCCCAGCAAGCGCTGGAGCGCCACCGCGCCGGTAGCTTTCCCATGATCTTTCCCACCATCCGCACGCTGGACCGGCTCAGCCGCTTCGCGGGCACCGATGCCGTGTTCGCCGCCCTGCAAGGCGAGCGGCCGCTGTGGCAGTGCTGCCCGCGCACCGGCTTTCTCGATGGCAAGGAAGCCCGCCACATGGAGGACGAGGCCCCCTTCGGCGAGCTGGAAATGGTCTGCCCGGACGGCCAGATCCTGCACACGCTGGACTGGCAGAGCGAGCGCGCCGTGCCCCTGCGCAAGAACCTGCTGCGCCTGACGGCCCCCAACCCCGGCGTGATGACCGGCCCCGGCACCAACAGCTATCTGGTGGGCGATGCCGCCACGGGCTACATCTGCATCGATCCCGGCCCGGCCGACGCCGCCCATGTGCAGCGCCTGTTCGAGGCGGCCGGCGGCGACATACGCCACATCCTGTGCACCCACTCCCATGCCGACCATTCGCCGGGCGCTGCCCTGCTGCAGGCGCTGGCGGTGCAGGCCGGCAAGCCACGCCCGGCCATCGGCGGCCTGCCTTCGGCACCCACGGCCCGGCCGGCCAGCCGCTTCACGCCAGACCACGTGCTGGCAGATGGCCAGCGCATCGCCGTGCAGGATGCGCAAGGCACCGTCACCCACACGCTGCAGGCCGTGTTCACGCCGGGCCATGCGGCCAACCACGTGTGCTTTCTGCTGGAGGAAGATGCCCTGCTGTTCAGCGGCGACCACATCCTCAACGGCAGCACCACCATCATCGATCCGCCCGACGGCAACATGCGCGAGTACATCGATTCGCTGGACAGGCTGGACGCGCTGTGCGCCGCGCACGATGCGCGCTTCATCCTGCCGGCCCATGGCTATGTGCTGGGCTTTGCGCGCCAGGCGATCGCCAAGCTGAAGGCCCACCGGCTGGCGCGCGAGGCCAAGGTGCTGGCCGCCATGCAAAGACAGCCCGACGGCAGCGTGCAGGACTGGGTGCGCCTGGCCTATGACGACGCCCCGCCGCAGCTGTGGCCGATTGCCGAGCGCTCGCTGCTGGCGCATGTGGAGCGCATCCGTGCGCTGTGCGGGCGGCAATGACCGGCAATGACCGACGACGCGCGCGGGGCCTGGTATCTGGTTAAGCTGCGCGCATGTCTGAATCTGAAAGCGTTCGCCTGGCCAAGCGCCTGGCCGAACAGGAACAATGCTCGCGCCGCGAGGCCGAGCTGCATATCACCGCCGGCAACGTCCAGGTGGACGGCAAGGTCGTGCAACTGCCCGAGACGCGCGTGCGCCCCGAGCAGCAGGTCACGCTGCGCAGCGGCGCCCAGCCCGAGGCCGTGCCGCCCGTCACCCTGCTGATGAACAAGCCTGCGGGCTATACCCAGGGCCGGCCCTATGGCCGGGTGCGCAGCGCCCACTCCCTGCTGGGCGAAGCCAGCATGGCCCAGGTGGACACGCCCATGCCGCTGCTGGTGCTGGCCCAGCACTTCAAGAACCTGGAATCCTTCCTGCCCCTGCCGCTGCCTGCCAGCGGCCTCATCGTCTACACCCAGGACAAGCGCGTGGCGCGCAAGCTGGGCGAGGAAGGCATGTGGCTGGAGCAGGAATGCATCGTCGGCGTCGAGGGCCAGATCCACGAGGACGGCCTGGAGCTGATGAAGGCCGGCCTGCCGATCGGCAAGCGCCAGCTGCCGCCCTGCCGCGTGAGCTGGCAGAACGAGAACCATCTGCGCTTTGCGCTCAAGGGCATCGCTCCCGACGAGATCGATGCCATGTGCACCGAAGTGGGCCTGCGCGTGGTCAGCCTGCGCCGCCTGCGCATTGGCCGCCTCTCTCTGGCCAAGGTGCCCGAAGGCCAGTGGCGCTATCTGATGCCCTGGGAGCGGTTCTAGGCCGGCATTGCCGGGTGCGCGGCGGGCAGCACATTCGGCAAATGAGAATCATTTCATAGAATGCGGGATTCCCGTGCTGCCTTCGGGCCTCCCGCATGCCTGCGCCCGCCTCTTCCTCCTCTTCCCTGTTGAGCACCTTCCAGGACAGCTACCACGAGCTGGTGCGCTTCGTGGCGCGCCGCGCCGGCCCGCAGGCCGCGCGTGACCTGGTGCATGACGCCTGGATACGCCTGGCCGAACGCCAGCGCGTCGAAAGCGATGCGCCAGCCGCGCCTATCTCTACGCGGTGATGGAGAACATCGCCATCGACCACCTGCGCCATGGCCAGCGCACGGCCGAGCGATTTGACACCAGCGCGAGGGAAGGCGAGCCGCCCTCCCCCCTCAGCCCCGATGTGGCCGACACCCATTCCTACCGCCAGGCCCTGGCCGGGGTCGAAGGCGCCCTGGCGCAGTTGCCCGCGCGCTGCCGCGACATCTTCCTGGCCGACCGCATCGAGGGCGCCTCGCATGCCGAGCTGGCCGAGCGCCACGGCGTCTCGGTCAAAACCGTGGAACGCGAAGTCATGCGCGCCATGGACAGCGTGGAAGCCTCGCTGCACCGCTGGCGCGGAGACACCGCCGCACCCGCACCACGCACGGGCCGCCGCCGCGCCCTGTCCACCCTGCTGGGGATGGCGGGCCTGGGTGTCGGCAGCCCGGCGATCTGGCTGGCCTGGCGCCAGTGGATGCCGCAGTACCAGGTGCGGCTGGCCACGGCCACCGGCCGCCTGCTGAACCAGCCCCTGCCCGACGGCAGCACCCTGACGCTGGACGCCGCCAGCCGCGCCGAGGTGGACTTCTACGCCACGCGCCGCCAGGTGCGGCTGCTGGCCGGCAGCGCCTTCTTCGCCGTGGCGCGCGACACGGAACGGCCCTTCGTGGTCCAGGCAGCGGACGTACAGGTCACCGTGCTGGGCACGCGCTTCGAGGTGGCGCTGGAGGACGATGCGGTGCTGGTCGCCGTCGATACGGGCCGCGTGCAGGTGCGCGACGGCAGCGGCGCCCGGCATGCACTGGGCGCAGGCCAGATGCTGCGCCTGGCGCCAGGCCAGACGGCCGCCGTGCAAACGGTTGCGGCAGTGGCCGCCTGGCGCGAGGGCTGGCTGGACTTCCAGAACACGCCGCTGGCCGAGGTCGCCCGCCGCCTGGAGCGCTACAGCCTGCAGCCACTGCGCGTGGAGCCTGACGCCGCCGCCCTGCCCGTGCTGGGGCGCGTGCGCATTGCGGCGGCCCAGGGCTGGCTGCGCATGCTGCCGCGCACCCTGCCGGTCAGCGTGCAGGAAGAGGTGCAGGAAAAGGAGCAGGGACCGGGAACCGGGCGCACCCTGGTCATCCGCCGCCGCAGCTGATGCGCCCATGGCCCCGGAATGCACGGCGCATGCGCACCAGGCGTGAGGGAATGTCTGCGCCCGTTCGTATAGGCATGAGGACCCGGGAACGCGACGCATTCGCAGCCCGGGAATCGCCATTGCCCAGATCCGCCACGGGACCTTCCATGTCTTCATTCCCCTCCAAGCCTTCCCGCCTTGCCCGCCACCATGCCGTTGCCGCGGCCATCGCGCTGCTGGCCGTGCAGCTTTCTCCAGCCGCTCTGGCCCAGGCGACACCGACCACAGCCACGGCCGCCAGCACCGACTTCCACATTCCCGCCCAGCCGCTGGACCAGGCGCTGGCCCAACTGGCCCGCCAGGCCGGCCTGCAGCTGCTGGCCGCGCCTGAACCGGTACAGGGCCGCCGTGCGCCCGCCGTGGAAGGGCGCCTGAGCACCGCCGCCGCCGTGGCCCGGCTGCTGCGCGGCAGCGGGCTGGAAGGCCATGTGAGCCAGGGCACGCTGGTGGTGGAAAAGCCCGCCGGCACCGTGGCCCTGCCCGAAGTCACGGTGTCCGCCGTGGGCGAGACCACGACCACCGAGGGCTCGGGCTCCTACACCACGGGGCTGATGAGCACCTCGACCAAGCTGCCGCTGTCCATCCGCGAGACGCCCCAGTCCCTCACCGTGGTCACGCGCCAGAAGATGGACGACCAGGGCATGCTGTCCATCGACGACGTGGCCAACAGCGCCACCGGCATCACCATCAACCGCTGGAGCGACGACCGGGCGCGCTACTTCTCGCGCGGGTTCGTGATCGGTTCGTTCCTGCAGGACGGCGTGCCCGTCTCGTATGAAACCGACACCTCCACCTACGACACCATGGCCATGTACGACCACGTGGAAGTGGTGCGCGGCCCCACGGGGCTGATGACGGGCGTGGGCGACCCTTCGGGCACCATCAACTTCGTGCGCAAGCGCGCGCCGCGCACCACCCAGCGCTCGGTCACCCTGCGCGGCGGCAGCTGGAACCAGGCCGTGGGCGAGCTCGATGTGGGCGGCGCCCTCAACGAGGACGGTTCGGCACGCGGGCGTGTGGTGGCCTCGGCCCAGTCGCGCGACCACTTCATTGATGGCTATAGCAGCCGCCGCCAGCTGTTGTACGGCACCGCCGAGTTCGACCTGGGGCGCGACACCACGCTGAGCGTGGGCGGCTCCTATGTGAACGAAGACAACCCCGGCTCGCAATGGATGGGCGTGCCGATGGGCTTCGATGGCTCCTTCCTCGACATTGCGCGATCCAGGCGTTTCTCTCCCTCCTGGAGCAAATGGGACAAGAAGGAGGTCAGCCTGTTCGCCGACCTGGAGCACCGCTTCGACAACGGCTGGAAGGCCAGGCTGGCTGCGCGCGCCCTGCAGGCCCAGTCCGCGCTGGACGGCGCCTACCTGGTCTCGGGCGGCCAGGACGAACAGGGCCGCACGCGCTACGACGTGGCCGGCGGCCTGTACGACTACGACAAGAGCCAGCTCAGCCTCGATGCCTCGGCCCAGGGCCCCGTGCGCCTGTTCGGCCGCGAGCATGACCTGGCCTTCGGCCTCAGCCGCCGCACCATCCGCTGGAGCGACCAGGGCTACAGCTACCTGTCGCCCACGGGGGAATGGCTGATCGCCAATGGCGTCGATCCCTATACCTGGAACCCCGACTCGCTGGACCGCTCCGGCCTGCTGGCCGAAGACCTGTGGACTCGCCGCCAGAAGACCACGCTCACCTCGGCCTACGCCACGGGCCGCTTCCTTCTGGCCGAGCCGCTGAACCTGATCGCCGGCGCGCGCCTGGACTGGTACGACTTCACCAACGCCCAGCGCCAGGGCAGCTGGAGCCGGGAGCGCGAATTCAGCGAGAAAGCCCATGCCACGCCCTATGCGGCGCTGACCTATGACATCAGCAAGACCTACTCGGCCTATGCCAGCTACACCAGCATCTTCCGGCCGCAGGATTTTCTGGATGTCTCGGGCAGCATGCTGGCGCCGGTGGAGGGCCGCAACTTCGAGCTGGGCCTCAAGGGCAGCTACCTGGACGAGCGCGTGAACCTGGCCGTTGCCGTGTTCAACACCACGCAGGACAACCTGCCCCAGGCCATCGCGGACATCAACTCCTGCACGGTGAAGACCAATTGCTACCGCTCCGTCGGCAAGGTCAGGAGCAAGGGGCTGGACGTGGACATCAGCGGCGAGATCCTGCCGCGCCTGAACGCCGGCCTTGGCTATACCTTCACCCAGGCCGAGATCGCCAGCGACAGCACCGACGGCGCCAAGGGCGCGCCCTATGCCAGCTACACGCCGCGCCACCAGCTCAAGCTGTCGGCCATGTACCACCTGGGCGGCGAGCTGGGCGCATGGCGCGTGGGCGGCGGCCTGCGCTACCAGAGCCGCACCACGTCCGAGTCGCTGACCAGCGCCGAGGGCTATGCAATCCGCCAGCCCGCCCATGCCGTGGCCGACCTGGTCATCGGCTATCGGGTGAACCGGCAGCTGGACCTGCAGATGAACATCAGCAACCTGTTCGACCGCCGCTATTTCGAGACCCTGGGCACGAACAACGGCGGCAACTATTTCGGCGTGCCGCGCAGGCTGCTGCTGACGGCCAAATACCAGTTCTGAACCGCCCATGAAAATGCCCCGCCGGTGGCGGGGCATGGAAGAAAGTGTGAAGCGCGCCGATAAGCCGGATTCTGTGCACGCGGTTGCCCGCATGTGACCGCCATTAATCTGGGCCGGGCGTCGCCGCCCGGCTCGGTGCTACCTACCCGCACACTCCGGGGGCCCCGTCAACGTGTGCCTACTTGGTATTGCTGCGCGTAGAGATTGCCCGTTTCACCCGGGGACGCGTTCCGCGTCCCCGGGTGGCTATGGGGCCCAGGCTTTCGCCTGGGCGTCTGGCTTGCGCCATCCGTCGCCAGCTTGCGCTGGCACCCCATAGAACACCAAGTTGGCGGCACATGTCCCCGACTCGTCTCTGTTGCTCTGATCCTCACCTCACGGTGGACAGCCGTTAGCTGCTACGCTGCCCTGTGCAGTCCGGACGTTCCTCCAGTGCCGTGTTTCCACGATTGCACCAGCGGCGGTCTGGCGTGCTTCACGGGCGGCATTATCTCGCGGCTGGGGCCGGGCTGCAGACAGATGGCGCAACAGCCTCACGGAGGCATGCAGAACTCGCGGCGGAATTGTTCGGGTGAGGTGCCGGCCTCGCGCTGGAACATGGCGATGAAGGCCGAGGGCGTGCTGTAGCCCAGGTCATAGGCGATCTGCTGCACGCTCAGGCCGGCCTCCAGCGCATCGATGGCCAGCAGGTAGCGCATGCGCTGGCGCCATTCGCCCAGGCCCATGCCCAGCTCGCGCTGGCAGTGGCGCGCCAGGGTGCGCTCGGTCATGTGCACGCTGGCGGCCCATTGGGCCAGGCTGCGGTGGTCCTCGGGCGCAGCGCGCATGCGGGTCAGCACTTCGACCAGGGCCGGGTGTTCGGCGGCCGGCAGATAGCCGGGCTCCACGGGAACGGCCCGCAACTGGTCGTAGAGCACACGGGCCAGGCGCAGGTCGGCGTCGGTGGCGGGAATGTGCACGTCGCGCACGGCAAAGTCGGCCAGGATGGCCTTGACGATGGCGCCGATGCGCATGGAGCATGGCTGCGCCGGCAGCTCCCTGCACAGCGCAGGCGCCAGGTAGACCGAGCGGTAGACCACGGCGTGCGCCACATGGCAGCTGTGCACCACGCCGGGCGGCACCCAGACGCCGTACTGCGGCGGCGAGACCCAGCGCTGGCCTGCCGTGTCCATGCACATGCTGCCGTGGGGCGTGTAGTTCAGGTGACCCCAGCTGTGGCTGTGCGGCGGCACCTCGGTGTCGGCGCCGAATTCGTCGTAGCGGAAGTAGTACTCGCCCGGCACATCCTCGACGTTCTGGATGCGCATGGGCTTGCTGGGACGGGGCATGGCGGATGGTCCGGGTTGCGCTATCGATTGTCCGAAACCAGGGATGCACTCCAAGTCGGACAGAACGATCATAGGACCAGTCTTAGGAGTCTTCCAATGGGGTCTTACCTTTTCCCTTTGATCGCCGTGCTCATCTGGTCGGTCAATACCGTGGTCAGCAAGATGGCGGCCGACAGCATCGGCGCGGCCGAGATCGGTTTCTACCGCTGGCTGGTGGCAGCCGTGCTGTTCACGCCCTTCCTTTTGCCGTCCATCTGGCGCCAGCGCGCCGACATCCGGCCGCAGCTGCCGCGCCTCATCGTGCTGGGAATGCTGGGCATGGTGATCTACCAGAGCCTGGCCTATTACGCGGCCCATATGACATCGGCTACGCACATGGGCCTGATCGGCTCGCTCACGCCCATGATGGTGCTGGGCCTGTCCACCGCCATGCTGGGCCAGGCGTTGAGCCGGGGCGCCGTGCTGGGCTGCGTGCTGGCGATTGCGGGCGTGGCCCTGGTGGTGTCTTCGGGGCAGCCTGCCACCTTGCTCACCCAGGGCCTCAATGGCGGTGACGCGCTGATGTTCGTGGCCATGCTGGCCTATGCGGTCTACAACATCCTGCTCAAGCGCTGGCCCATGCCGCGCCTGGCCACGGTGCAACTGCTGTACCTGCAGATCCTGGTGGCCGTGATCGCGCAGCTGCCGCTGTTCCTGATGGCGCCGCGCACGGGGCTGAACGCGGCCAACCTGCCGCTGGTGGGCTTTGCGGGCATCATGGCCTCCATCGCCGCGCCGCTGCTGTGGATGATGTCGGTGGCGCGCATCGGGCCGGGCCGCTCCAGCATGTTCTTCAACCTGGTGCCCATCTTCACGGCCGTGATCGCCTTCATGGCATTGGGCGAGCCCCTGGCGGCCTACCACGCCGTGGGCGGCGTGCTGACCATCGGCGGCCTGCTGCTGGCCGAGCTGTGGAAGCAGCCTTTGCGCGCACCGCGTGCCGCCGCCACCGCCTGAAAAAATCAGGGTTTTCCCGAGCGCAAATGGTGCACGCATGCCGCATGCCGGTGCGGCGCCCGCACTATTGCTGCCCATAAGAATTTGCATTCAGGCCTGCTCATAATTTCTTGTTGGACAGCCCTGTCCTGCCTTTCGATACTGCCGCCAAAGGAACCGCTGCAAGCGCCAGACGCCTGAGGTTCCCACGACACACGGGCCCGGTCCCAGCGGCCTGGCCCGTGTGCCCGCTGCACTTTCGAAGACAGGAGACACCCATGAGCAGCCCGGCATCCGCCGCACATCCCCTCGCACAGAGCACAGGCGCCGGCGAGGCCGCGTCCCTCGACATGGACGCCACCTACCGCAAGATCGCCTGGCGCCTGATCCCTTTTCTGGTCCTGCTCTTCATCCTGGCCTGGATAGACCGCGTCAACGTCGGTTTCGCCAAGCTGCAGATGCTGGACGACCTGCAGTTCAGCGAGGCCATCTACGGCCTGGGCGCAGGCATCTTCTTCATCGGCTACTTTCTGTTCGAAGTGCCCAGCAACCTGCTGCTGGAGAAGATCGGCGCACGCAAGACGCTGGCGCGCATCACCATCCTGTGGGGCGCGGCCTCCATGGCCATGGCCTACGTGACCACGCCCACCATGTTCTACGTGCTGCGCTTCGTGCTGGGCGTGGTGGAGGCCGGCTTCTTCCCCGGCGTGGTGCTGTACCTGACCTACTGGTTCCCGGCCCGCGGCCGAGCAGCGCGCCGTGACCGCTGCCGTGGAGGCCGAGAACCAGGGCGGCCACAAGCATGTGTCCTTCCTGGACGCCTGCCGCAACTACCGCGTGTGGCTGTGCGCCGCCGTGTATTTCTGCATCGTCAGCGGCAACGCCACCATCGCGTTCTGGTCGCCGTCCATCATCAAGGAGATCGGCATCCAGAACACGCTGCAGATCGGCCTGATCTCGGCCATTCCCTTCCTGGCCGGCACGCTGGCCATGGTCTGGAATGGCATGCATTCGGACAAGACCGGCGAGCGCCGCATGCACTGCGCCCTGTCCGCACTGATCGCGGCGGCGGGCCTGATCCTCACGGGCCTGTTCCTGCACAACGCCGTGCTCGCCCTGTGCGCGCTGACGCTGGCCTCCATCGGCATCCTCGCGGCCTTTCCCGTGTTCTGGTCAATTCCTGCCGCCTTCCTGGCCGGCACGGCGGCGGCCGGCGGCATTGCGCTGATCAACTCCATCGGCAACCTGGCCGGCTTCGTGGCGCCCTACATGATCGGCGCGCTCAAGACCAGCACGGGATCGCTGTCCTCGGGCCTGTACTTCGTGGCAGCCCTCGAATTCCTGGCGGCCTTCCTGGTCGTGCTCTTCGTCAGGAAGCAGTGAGGCCTGCGCGTGCGGTGCCGCTCCACGCCCTCCGCACGCCACAGCCTGACTTCCGCGTTTTCTCACCGGGGCCCGCGGCCCCGAATTCCCCCTGGATCGCCTGCCATGCAACTGCAGTTCACCACCCCCGAAGGCCAGACCTTCGCCCCTGAATTCGACACCCTCATCGTCGCCGGCTGGGCCGGCCGCGACCGCGAGGCCATCGAGCACCACATCGAGGAGCTGGCCGCCATCGGCATCCCGCGCCCCAGCGCCGTGCCGCTGTACTACCGCATCTCCAGCAACCAGCTGAGCCAGCACAGCGCGCTGCAGGTGCTGGGCCCGGACTCCTCGGGCGAGGTCGAGGTCTTCGTGTTCACGCACGAAGGCGAGATGTTCGTGAGCCTGGCCTCCGACCACACGGACCGCAAGCTGGAAGCCTACAGCGTGGCCTTTTCCAAGCAGGCCTGCGTCAAGCCCGTGGCCACCCAGGCCTGGCGCTTTGCCGACGTGGCCGGCCACTGGGATGAGCTGGTCGTGCGCTCGTGGATCGTGGAAGACGGCCGCGAGGTGCTCTACCAGGAAGGCACGCTGGCCAGCCTGCGCACGCCCCAGGACCTGATCGCAGGCTTCACGGGCGGCAAGGATCTGCTGCCCGCAGGCTGCGGCATGACCTGCGGCACGGTGGGCGCCATCGGCGGCATCCGCCCCTCGACGCAGTTCTCCATGGAGCTGTACGATCCCCGCAGCCAGCGTTCCATCCGCCACAGCTACCGCAGCGAACTGCTGGACGTCGTGGCCTGAGCCGCGACTCCGATCCGCCCACGCCCGCCTTCACCCACAGGACTTCCCACATGACCCAAGCCCTCCCCCTGCCCAGCCTGGAACTGGCATCACAGCGCCTGCATGGCGGCGAAACCAACTCGGTGCAGCTGACCGAGCAGGCCCTGGCCCGCACCATGTCGGGGGAAGGCCCCAAGGTGTTCACGCGCGTGTTCCAGGGCGCGGCCCTGGCCGAGGCCCGCGCCAGCGACGTGCTGCGTGCGGCCGGACTGGCGCGCTCGCCCATCGAGGGCCTGCCGGTCTCGGTCAAGGACCTGTTCGACATCGCCGGCTTTCCCACGCTGGGCGGCTCGCGCCTGCTGGCCGACGCACCGCCCGCGCAGCGCACGGCCGAAGTGGTGCAGCGCCTGCGCCAGGCCGGCGCCGTCATCGTGGGCACGACCAACATGACCGAGTTCGCCTACTCTGGCCTGGGCATCAACCCGCACTACGGCACGCCGCGCAATCCCTGGCAGCGTGACGAGGGCGGCGGCCGCATCCCGGGTGGCTCGTCCTCGGGCGCGGCCATCTCGGTCACCGACGGCATGGCCATGGCGGCCATCGGCTCGGACACGGGCGGCTCGGTGCGCATTCCTTCGGCGCTGTGCGGGCTCACGGGCTTCAAGCCCACGGCGCGCCGCGTGAGCATGGAGGGCGTGCTGCCGCTGTCGGCCAACCTGGACTCCATCGGCCCGCTGGCCCCCAGCGTGCGCTGCTGCGCCACGCTGGACGCCATCCTCTCCGGCGAGCCGCTGGGCGAGCTGCATGCCGCCCCGCTGCAGGGCCTGCGCCTGCTGGCACCCACCAACGTGGTGCTGGACGGCATGGACGCCACCGTGGCCGCCGCCTGGGAGCGCGCCCTGTCCCTGCTGTCGCAGGCGGGCGCCCACATCACCCATGCCGTGGTCGCGCCCTTCGGCGAGCTGGCCGACATCAATTCCAAGGGTGGCTTCACGGCCGCCGAGGCCTGGGCCTGGCACCGCCACCACATCGCTACGCGCCTGTCCGAATACGACCCGCGCGTGGGCACGCGCATCCTGCGCGGCAAGGACATCAGCGCGGCCGACTACATCGACCTGCTGGCACGCCGCAGGCAGTGGATTGCCGCCGTGAGCGCCCAGATGGCCGACCATGACCTGATCGTCATGCCCACCGTGCCCGTGGTCGCCCCGAAGATCGCCGACCTCACGCAGAGCGACGAGGCCTACTTCGGCGCCAACGGCCTGATCCTGCGCAACCCCACGCTGATCAACTTCCTCGACGGCTGCGCCATCTCCCTGCCCTGCCACCGCGCAGGCGAGGCGCCCGTGGGCCTGAGCCTGGCCGGCCTCGGCGGGCAGGACCGGCGACTGCTGTCCGTGGCCCTGGCCGTGGAGCAGCTGCTGGCTTCGGCGCAGGGCTGATCGACCAGACGGCCTCGGGCCTAGCCGCCCAGGCCGCTGCCCGGCAGCCGCGCCACGGCCTGGCCGTGGTTCAGCGCAAAGGCGGCGGCGGTCTCCTCGGCCGCGCGCGCCACCACTTCGGTCAGCGGGTTCTGGTGGTCATTGCGGTAGCAGGCCACCAGCGGCAGCGAGGGGAACTCACGGTCCACGCGCAGCAGGCGCAGGCGCTGCTCGGCCAGCTCGCGCTGGATGATGGCCGGCGGCACGGCGGCCACGCCCAGGCCGTCACAGACCACGCGGATCATGGTGGCCACCGAGGCAATGCAGTTCAGGTGCACCGAGGCACTGCTTTCGGTGGAGAACAACTGCTCGATCACCGCATAGGGCTCGGAGCCGCGCGCAAAGCACATGATGGGAAAGGCCGCCAGCTCGGCCAGGCTCAGGGTCTCGTCGCCGATGCCCAGCTTGGGGCTGCCCACCCAGGCCATGGGAAATTCGCCCAGCGACAGATGGCCCACGCCGGCCGCCGTCACGGGCTTGGCCTGAAGCGACAGGTCCAGCTGCCCCTTCACCAATTGCTCGGACATGTGCAGCGTGGTGTCGCAGGCGATCTCCACCTGCAGGCGCGGATAGCGCTGCTGCAGCAGCGCCAGGAAATCGGGAAACCAGCTGTGCACGATGGACTCGATGGCGCCGATGCGGATCACGCCCGCATAGGCCTGCTTGTCCAGCATGTCCTCGCGCATCTCGCGCATGAGGCGCAGCATGCGCTCGGCATGGACCAGGGCCTTGGCGCCGTCGGCCGTGAGCGTGACCTCGCGCACGCCGCGGTCGAACAGGCGCACGCCGAACTCCTGCTCCAGCGTGGCGATGCGGCTGGAGACGGCGGCCTGCGTGGTGTACAGCCGCTCGGCCGTCATGCGGAAATTGCGCAGCTCGGCCAGCAGCACAAAGGTTTCCAGGAACCGTAGATTCATGCGGCGATGTTAGCCGTCCAGGCCATATCGATATAGCCCATGCATGGAACGCCTGCGTGCACAATGCTCCGTGACCGCGCACGCTGGCTGCGCAACACCCCGACTGTCCAACCACCACCCCAAAATCGCGGAGGTCTGATGAGAGCTGACAACATCCTGCAAACGATTGGCAACACGCCCCACGTGCGCATCAACCGCCTGTTCGGCGCCGGTGCCAATGTGTGGATCAAGTCCGAGCGCGGCAACCCCGGCGGCTCCATCAAGGACCGCATCGCGCTGGCCATGGTCGAGGACGCCGAGAAGTCCGGCGCCCTGAAGCCCGGCGGCACCATCATCGAGCCCACCAGCGGCAACACCGGCGTGGGCCTGGCCCTGGTGGCCGCCGTCAAGGGCTACAAGCTGGTGCTGGTCATGCCCGAGAGCATGAGCATCGAGCGCCGCCGCCTGATGCTGGCCTACGGCGCCAGCTTCGACCTCACGCCCAAGGAAAAGGGCATGAAGGGCGCCATCGCCCGCGCCCAGGAACTGGCCAGCCAGACGCCTGGCGCCTGGATTCCCCAGCAGTTCGAGAACCCCGCCAACATCGATGTGCATGTGCGCACCACCGCCCAGGAAATCCTGGCCGACTTCCCCGAAGGCCTGGATGTGCTGATCACCGGCGTGGGCACGGGCGGCCACCTGACCGGCGTGGCGCGGGTGCTCAAGGCCCAATTCCCCCAGCTCAAGGTCTTTGCCGTGGAGCCTGCCGCATCGCCCGTGATCTCGGGCGGCCAGCCCTCGCCCCACCCCATCCAGGGCATTGGCGCAGGCTTCGTGCCCAAGAACCTGGACACCAGCCTGCTGGACGGCGTGATCCAGGTCGAGGCCGAACCCGCGCGCGAGTACGCACGCCGCTCGGCCCGCGAGGAAGGCATCCTGGTCGGCATCTCCTCGGGCGCCACGCTGGCCGCCATCGCGCAGAAGCTGCCCGAGCTGCCCGCAGGCGCCAAGGTGCTGGGCTTCAACTACGACACGGGCGAGCGCTACCTGTCGGTGGAAGGCTTTCTGCCTGCCTGACCGGCGGCAAGCCCCGTCCGCTGCAGTGCACTGCACTGCAGCATGAAACACAAGGCCTCGCAAGAGGCCTTTTTTGTTGCCGCCAGCGGCATGCTGCATTCCCCATTCGCGCACAACGAAGCGGCCCCGGACGCGGACAATCTTCCCCACGGCGCGGTATTCCCCCTGCACTGAAATCCGGGCGCGAACTCTGGCGTAGGACAGTTGTGTGGAGATTTCTTACAAAACATGTTGCGGCCCAAGGTCATGCTGAGCGGGCATCGGGCAAACCCGACTCTGGCCTACGATGGTCTGACCAAGGAGTAAAAAAATCTTGTTCGGTTTCTTTGAAAAACGCGTCCCGCCCTATCCCAGCGTCGAGCCCACGGTCCCGCCCAAGGGCTTTTTTGCCTTCATCTGGGCCTGCACGCAAGGCATGCGCGGCTGGATCGCGCTGCTGACCTGCACCTCGGCGCTGCTGGCCGTCTACGAGGCGGCGCTGTTCGCCCTGATGGGCCATGTGGTGGACTGGCTTTCCACCGTGTCGCCGGCAGGCTTCTGGGAGCAGCAGCGCGGCACGGTCTGGGGCATTGCCGCCATCCTCTTGTCCAGCGTGCTGCTGCTGGCCTTTCACACGGCAGTGATGCACCAGGTGCTGGCCATCAATTTCCCCATGCGCCTGCGCTGGGTGTTCCACCGGCTGATGCTGGGCCAGAGCATGTCGTTCTATGCGGACGAGTTCGCGGGCCGCATCACCACCAAGATCATGCAGACGGCGCTGTCGGTGCGCGAAGTGGTGTTCATGGTGGTCGATGTGCTGGTGGGCGTGAGCGTCTACATGATCGGCATCCTGGTGCTGGCGGCCAGCTTCGAGTGGCGGCTGATGATTCCGTTCGCGCTGTGGCTGCTGGCCTATATCGGCGCCTGCTTCTACTTTGTTCCGCGCCTGGGCAAGATCGGCAAGGAGCAGGCCGATGCGCGCTCCATGATGACGGGCCGCGTGACCGATGCCTATACCAACATCGCCACCGTCAAGCTGTTCGCCCACACGCGCCGCGAGGCCGAGTACGCGCGCAACGCCATGGACGCCTTCAAGTCCACCGGCTATGCGCAGATGCGGCTGGTCAGCCTGTTCGAGATCACCAACCACCTGATGATCACCCTGCTGCTGGTGGGCTCCACGGGCACGGCGCTGTACCTGTGGTCTGCCGGCCAGGCCAGCGCGGGCGTGGTGGCAGCGGTGATTGCCATGGCGCTGCGGCTGATGGGCTATTCGCACTGGGTGATGTGGCAGATGACGGGCCTGTTCGAGAACGTGGGCACCATCCAGGACGGCATCCTCACGCTGACCAAGCCGCGCACCATCGTGGACGCGCCCGACGCCAGGCCGCTGCAGGTCACGCACGGCGCCATCGCCTTCGAGGACCTGAGCTTTGCCTACAAGGACGGCGGCAAGCAGGTGATCGACCACCTGAACCTGCACATTCGCGCGGGCGAGCGCATCGGCCTGATCGGCCGCTCGGGCGCGGGCAAGTCCACGCTGGTGAACCTGCTGCTGCGCTTCCATGAACCCCAGGGCGGGCGCATCACCATCGACGGGCAGGACATCCGCACCGTCACGCAGGACAGCCTGCGCGGCGCCGTGGGCATGGTGACGCAGGACACCTCGCTGCTGCACCGCTCCATGCGCGACAACATCCTCTACGGCCGACCCGATGCGACCGAGCAGGAGATGCTGGCCGCCGCGGACAAGGCCGAGGCCTCGGACTTCATCGCCACGCTGACCGACCTCAAGGGCCGCAGCGGCTACGATGCCCAGGTGGGCGAGCGCGGCGTCAAGCTGTCGGGTGGCCAGCGCCAGCGCGTGGCGATTGCGCGCGTCATGCTCAAGGACGCGCCCATCCTGCTGCTGGACGAGGCCACCAGCGCGCTGGACAGCGAGGTCGAAGCCGCCATCCAGCAAAGCCTGGACAGCCTCATGCACGGCAAGACCGTGATCGCCATCGCCCACCGCCTGTCGACCATCGCGGCCATGGACCGGCTCATCGTCATGGACCAGGGCCAGATCGTCGAGCAGGGCACGCACCAGCAACTGCTGGAGCTGGGCGGCATCTACGCCAAGCTGTGGTCGCACCAGAGCGGCGGCTTCCTCGCAGAGCAGGGCTCGGAAGCTGCCAACGCCAACGGCTAGACGCTCGCCAGATCCCGGTCCAACTGCGTATGCAATGTGTAGCGGCTGGCCGGGTGCAAGGTCACACTGAGGTCCATCAACTCCCCATCGGTATCCAGGTAGCGGCGCACGATCTTCAGCGCCGCTGACCCGGCCGGGGCCTGCAATTCCTCCGACAGCGCCTCGGGAATGAGCGCCCCCACCACGGCCTGCCGCACCCGCGCGATGCGCAGGCCGTATTGCTGCTCCAGCAGGCTGCTGACCAGCAACTCGGGCGCGGCGCGCACGCGCTCGGCCAGCTCCTGCGTGTCAAAGCGCTGCGCATCCACATAGACCACGGTCCAGGCAATGGGCAGGTGCGGCGCGGCGCCGTCGCGGCGCAGGCTGCAGATGGCCAGCCAGCGGCTGCCGGCCGGGCAGTCCAGTTCGGCGGCCAGGTCCTGGTCCAGCACCACCTCCTCGATGCGCCGCACTTCGCGCACATGGGTGGCGCCGAACTGCACCAAGTCCTCCAGCGAGGTCAGCGCCTGGCGGTAGTGCGCATGGGGCTGCGCCGCCTCCACGCGCGTGCCGACCTTCTTGCGCCGCGAGACCAGCCCCGACTGCTGCAGCTCGGCAATCGCCGCGCGCACGGTGTGGCGGCTCACGCCATAGCGGTCGCACAGCTCCAGCTCGGTAGGCAGCAGGGCGCCCACGGCGTATTCGCCCGAGGCAATGCGCTCGGACAGGTCGCGCGCCACCTGGGCATAGCGTGTCTCAGCCATGGGCGCAGGCCTTCCCCCCAGGCAAACCCGGATGTTCGTAATGTACGTACATAAATAAAAATATCGATATGTCCGAACTTAATCGCAATTGCGCACCATGACCCTTCCGTCCTTCACCGCCAGCACCGCCATCGATTCGCTGCTGTTCCGCGACGCCTTCGGCACCCCCGCCATGCGCGCCATCTTCGCCGACAGCGCGCTGGTGTCGCGCTACATAGAGGTCGAGGTCGCGCTGGCACGCGCCCAGGGCCGCTGCGGCGTGATTCCGGCCGAGGCCGCACACGAGATCGCGCAGCGCTGCAGCCTCGACGCGCTGGACTTCGAGCTGCTGCGCAAGGAAACCGACATTGTCGGCTACCCCATCCTGCCGCTGGTGCACCAGCTGGTGAAACAGTGCGGCGACGCAGGCCGCTACATCCACTGGGGCGCCACCACCCAGGACATCATGGACACGGCCACCGTGCTGCAGGTGCGCGATGCGCTGGACCTGGTCGATGCCGACATCGCCGCGCTGCGCACCATCCTGGCCGACCTGGCAGAACGCCACCGCGACACGCCCATGGCCGGCCGCACGCACCTGCAGCACGCCCTGCCCATCACCTTCGGCTACAAGGCCGCCATCTGGCTGGCCATGTTCGACCGCCATGCCCAGCGCCTGAAGGAACTGCGCCCGCGCGTGCTGGTGGGCCAGTTCGCGGGGGCGGCAGGCACGCTGGCCTCGCTGAGCGGCCGGGGCCTGGAAGTGCAGCAATTGCTCATGGAAGAACTGGGCCTGGGCGTGCCCGCCACCACCTGGCATGTGGCGCGCGACGGCCTGGCCGAGGCCGTGAATTTCCTGGCCCTGGTCACCGGCTCGCTGGGCAAGATCGCCTACGACGTGATGCTGCTGTCCTCCACCGAGTTCGGCGAGGTGTTCGAGCCCTTCGTCACGGGGCGCGGCGCCAGCAGCACCATGCCGCAAAAGCGCAACGCCATCTCCAGCGAGCTGATGCTGGCCGCCTCCAAGGCCGTGCGCCAGCATGCGGGCCTGATGCTGGACGCCATGATCCAGGACCTGGAGCGCGCCACCGGCCCCTGGCACGCCGAATGGGTGGCCCTGCCCGAGAGCTTCGTGCTCTCGGCCGGCGCGCTGCACCAGGCGCGCTTCATGCTCGGCGGCCTCATCGTCGATCCCGAACGCATGGCCCGCAACCTGGACATGACCGACGGTCTGATCGTGGCCGAGGCCGTGATGATGGGCCTGGCCCCGCACACGGGCCGCCAGCAGGCGCACGACATCGTCTATGCCGCCTGCCGCAGCGTCAACGCCGAGGGCGGCACGCTGGCCGATGCGCTGGCCCGCCTGCCCGAAGTCACGGCCCATTTCGACCGCGCGGCGCTGCAGCGCCTCACCGACCCGCGCAACTACCTGGGCGAGGCCCCGCAGATGGTGGACCGCGCCCTTGCGCTGTCGCGCGCCCATACAGCCAGCGGCCGCTGACATCCCGGCCCAGGACAGAACACAGCACTACAGGAGACAACACCATGCCTTTCCATCTTCCCCGCCTGCCACGCCTGGCCCTTGCCCTGGCCGCCACCACCTTCGCCCTGGCCGCGCACGCCCAGGGCGGCTACCCCGCCAAGCCGCTGACCTGGATCGTGCCCTTCGCGGCCGGCGGCCCCACGGACGCCATGGCGCGCGACATCGCCCAGCGCACCAGCACCCAACTGGGCCAGCAGATCATCATCGAGAACGTTCCGGGTGCGGGCGGCACCATCGGCGCGGCCAAGGCGGCGCGCTCGGCGCCCGACGGCTACAGCTTCCTGGTCGGCCACATGGGCTACATGGGCGCGGCGCCGTCGCTGTACAAGAAGCTGGCCTATGACCCGGTCAAGGACTTCGAGGCGGTGTTCCGCTTCCCCGACACGCCGCTGGTGCTTCTGGTGGGCAAGAACTCCCCGTACAAGACGGCCGAGGAGCTGGTGGCCTTCGGCAAGCAGAACCCGGGCCGGCTGAACTTCGGCAACGCGGGCGTGGGATCGACCTCGCACCTGGTGGCAGCGCTGTTCGCCAGCCGCGCGCAGATGGAGATCACCCAGGTGGCCTACAAGGGCGCGGCACCGGCCATGACCGATGTGATCTCGGGCCAGGTCGATGCCATGTTCGACCAGACCAACACCGCCCTGCCCCAGCTGGCCGGCGAGCGCATCCGCGCCATCGCCCTCACCTCGGACAAGCCCATGCCCCAGTTCCCGGGCGCCGCCGCGCTGGGCCAGAAGCTGCTGCCGGGCTTCGAGACCGCCACCTGGTACGGCATCTACGCGCCCAAGGGCACGCCGCGCGACGTGGTGCAAAAGGTCTACCAGGCCTATACCAAGGCCCTGGCCGACAAGGCCTGGACCGACAGGATGGCCGCCCAGGGCATACGCCTGCTGCCCGCAGATCAATACGCCCCCGAAGCCCTGGCACGCCACACGGCCGCCGAGGTGGAGCGCTGGCGCAAGGTGGCAGCCGACGCGAAGATCTCGCTGGACTGAGCCCATGGACCAGATACGCACCCAGGCCCAGGCACAGACCCAGGCTCATACCCGCATCGAGCACGATGCCTTCGGCCCCGTCCACATCCCTGCCGACCGCCTCTGGGGCGCGCAGACCCAGCGCGCGCTGGAGCTGTTCACCATTGGCGAGGAGCGCTTTCCGCAGGGCCTGTACCGCGCATTCGGGCTGCAGAAGCTGGCGGCAGCGCGCGCCAACCGGCGCCTGGGCGTGCTGGACGACGAGCGCGGCGCGGCCATCGAGGCCGCGGCCACCGAACTGCGCGACGGCCTGCTGGACGCGCACTTCCCGCTGACCATCTGGCAGACGGGCTCGGGCACGCAGACCAACATGAACGCCAACGAGGTCCTCGCCAACCGCGCCAACCAGATGCTGGGCCAGCCCCCGGGCACGCGCAGCCCGGTCCACCCCAACGACCATGCCAATGCCTCGCAGTCGTCCAACGACAGCTTTCCGACCGTGATGCACCTGGCCACGGCGCTGGAGCTGCGTGACCACCTGCTGCCGGCCCTGCAACGGCTGCAGCAGCGCCTGCAGGAACGCGCCCTGGCCTTTGCCTGCGTGCTCAAGGTGGCGCGCACGCACCTGATGGACGCCGTGCCCATGACGCTGGGCCAGAGCTTCGAGACATTCGCCCACCAGATAGGCCATGGCATCCACCGGCTGCAGGCCACGCAGCCCCGGCTGTGGAGCCTGGCCCAGGGCGGCACGGCGGCCGGCACGGGGCTCAATGCGCCGGCCGGATTCGACCGGGTCTTCTGCGAGGAGATACAGGCGCTCACGGGCCTGGCAGTCACGCCCAATCCCTGCAAGTTCGAGGGCATGGCCGCGCACGATGCGCTCATCGAGGTTTCCGGCGCACTCAACGTGGTGGCCGGTTCGCTGGCCAAGATGGCCAATGACATCCGCCTGCTGGGCTCAGGCCCGCGCTGCGGCCTGGGCGAGCTGGTGTTTCCCGACGATGGCCTGAGCTCCTCCATCATGCCGGGCAAGCGCAACCCGACCGTGGCCGAGGTCGTGGTCCAGGCCGCCTACCAGGCCATGGGCCACCACCTCACCGTCACGCTGGCGGGCTCGGCCGGGCACTTCGAGCTCAACGTGGCCAAGCCCGTGCTGATCCACCACCTGCTGCGCGCCATGCGCGCGCTGGGCGACGCCAGCCGCGTGTTTGCCGAGAAACTGGTGGCCGGCCTGCAGGCACATACGGAGCGGCTGGAGCAGCAGGTCAGCCACTCGCTGCTGCAGGCCACCGCGCTCAACCCGGTACTGGGCTATGACGCCGTGGCACGCATCACGCGCGAGGCCATGGCGCGCGGCATTGCGCCGCGCGAGGCAGCCGTGGAGCTGGGGCTGATCACGGCGGCCGAGTACGACCGGCTGGTGGACCTGCGGGCCATGGCCGGGCTGCCGCCCGCGTAGCGGCCTCAATCCTCCAGGCCTATGTTCTGCACGATCTTCTTCTCGTCCTCGAACGCCTTCCTGGCGAACGCCGTGTACTCCTGGCTGCCGCGGAACTGCGTGCGCACGCCATAGTTGCCGACGACCTGGCGAAAGGCCGGGTCGTCCATGGCGGCCTTGATGGCGGCTTCGAGCTTGCGCACGATCTCTGGCGGCAGGCCGCGCGGCCCGGCGATGCCCAGGGGCGAGGGCACATCGAAGGCATAACCGGCCTCGCGGAACGTGGGCACGTTGGCAAAGGCCTCGGGCCGCACCTCGGAGGCCGAGGCCAGCGCGCGCAGCTTGCCCGAGCTCAGGTACGGCAGCACCGTGTTGGCGTATACGCCTGACTTGATGTGGCCGGCCATCAGCGAGTTCAGCGCCTCGGCATCGCCCTTGAAGGGCGCATGCGTGAAGCGTGCGCCCGTGGCCTGCTCCAGCAGCGCCATCACCACGTGGTTGGCCGTGAACTTGCCCGGCGTGCCGTAGTCCACGGCGCCCGGATTCTTCTTGGCGAACTCGACCAGGTCCTGCACCGTCTTGAACGGCGAGTCCTGGGGCACGGCCAGCACGAAGTCATAGGTCATGTAGGTGGCGATGTAGCTGAGATCGCGCACCGGGTCGTACTGCACCTTCTGGATGTGCGGCTGGCGGAAGATGCTCACGGGCGCCAGCGTCAGGCGGTAGCCGTCCGGCTTGGCCGATCGCATGTCCATCACGCCCATGGACGCGCCCGCGCCGGGCTTGTTCTCGATCACCACGGTCTGCCCCAGCTGCTTGCCCATGCCCTGGGCCAGCGCACGCGCCACCACATCGGTCACGCCGCCCGCGCCGTAGGGCACGACCAGGCTGATGGGGCGGCTGGGATAGCTGTCCTGCGCCCATGCTGCGCCCGTCATCAGGACCGATGCGCACATCCATGCGCCAAACACTCGTCTTTGCATTTCCATCTTCCTCAGAGGCTCACGACCATCGAACTTGCTGCTGTTCAATTTAGATGGATGCATGCCAACCATGGATTCGGGCAAGCCCGTAGCGTTGGGGCGTCTGGGGAAAACGCGCAGCGTGGGTGCGGGACTGATGGCTCTATAGCAGGGGGTGGCGTGGTTGCTTGGTTTGCGGGTGGTGGTGGGGTGTTTTTTTGCGCATTGGGGTGGGTGGGGCATGTCTTTGAGGCGACAGTCACGGGGCGGGATCTGTCTTCAAAGCTGCTGCCATTGATAGCTGTTTTTGTCCCTGCCGGGTGGTTGTTTTTCGAGGCCGGGTTTCGGCCCGGCGGCCGACCTACTTTCCTATCGCGCGATAAGAAAGTAGGCAAAGAAACGCGCCCAAATGCCCGCGACCCCTGCGCTTCGCTCCGGGGCAACCTGCGTCGTGGCGGTTGCGGGGTTCGCTGCGGAACTCGCTTTGCGCTTCGCGCGCCGCTCAGACAACCGCAGCGAGTCAGATCACGAAGCAGTCCTGTCCTTCGGCAGGACTGCAACCCCGCAACCACCACGCCGCAGGCGCTGACATACGGGAGGTGGTGCGGGCCTTCGCTTCGCTCGGCCCCGGTTTGAAGCCGAGCGGAGCGATGGCGCCGGCTGTTGGCTGTTGGCTATTGGCTATTGGCTGCCCCAGCCTCCCCCCTTCTGCCCACGCCTGCGTTGGGCGGGATGCGGGGTGGCAGCCCTGCCGAAGGACAGGGCTGCTTCGTTGTCTAGCTTGCCGCAGTTGTTTGAACGGATTGCGCCGCAGGCGCAAGGAGTGAGTTCTGCGGCACACCCCGCATCCCGCCCACCGCAGGTCGCCCCGTAGCGAAGCGAAGGGGTCGTGGGCAGTTCGGGGCGCGCTTCTTTGCTTCCTTTCTTATCGCGCGATAAGAAAGGGAGTCGGCCGCCGGGCCGAAACCCGGCCTCGAAAAACAACCACCCGGCAGGGGCAGGCTATGGACCCCATAAAAGAAAAGCGCCACCAGCATCCCTGCCAGCAGCGCCTTCCTCAGTCAATCATCAGACCGAAATCAGCGAACGGTATCGCCCAAAACAAGCCCTTCACGGCGTGGATCAGCCCCACCTTCCAGCTGCGCCTGCCCATTGCGCTGCACCCGCAAGATGGTGCCGATGCCGCTGGACTGCGCACTGATGGACACCACATGGCCCAGGGCACGCAGGCCGCTGACCAGCGGATCGTCGTTGCCGCCATTGGCCGTGTTGATGTTGGGGTGCTCGCCGCCCACGTTGGTGGTCGGGCTGTTGGCCGCGCCGAAGTCCACCATCGACGTGGCCTGCTGCGCATCCAGACCCCAGTCCAGCGCGCCGACCAGGGTCTTGGTCACGTACTGGATGATGGTGCTGCCGCCTGGCGAGCCCGTGGCCATCTTGAAGTCGCCGGCGGTGCCGTCGGTCTTCAGGTCGAACACCAGCGTGGGCGCCATGGAGCTGCGCGGGCGCTTGCCCGGCTGCACGCGGTTGGCGACCGGGCCGTCGGCGGTGCTGGGGATGGCCGCGAAGTCGGTCAGCTGGTTGTTGAGCACGAAGCCGCGCGTGACGTGAAAGGACCCCATGCTGGACTCCACCGTGGTCGTCATGCTCAGTGCGTTGCCCTTGGCATCGACGATGCTCATGTGCGTGGTGCCGGCCTCCTTGACGTCGACCACGCCCTGCGAAGGCGTGCCAAAGTTGCCTGCCTGGGCCGTGCCCATGCTCTTGGTCGTGGAGATGAGGGCGGCGCGCTGGCGCAGGTAGCTCTTGTCCAGCATCAGGGCCGGCGAGCCGCCGGGCAGGGACACGAAGTCGGTGTCGGCCACGTACTTGTCACGGTCGGCATAGGCCAGGCGCAGGGCTTCGCTGACCAGGTGCACGCCCATCACCGAGGGCTTGCCGCCCTCGCCATCGATGGCCGTGGGCGCATAGGCCTTGAGGTCGAAATTCTCCAGAATGCCCATGGCCTGGGCCACGGCGATGCCGCCGGACGACGGCGGCGGCATGCTGCAGACCATGTAGCGCGCGCGGTAGGTGGTGCAGACGGCCTCGCGGCGCTTGGCCTCGTAGCTGGCCAGGTCCTGCAGCGTGGTCTTGCCGGGGGTGATGGGCGCACCGTCCGAGACGGTCTGCGTCACGCCCACCTTGCTGACGATGGCCTGGGCCAGGTCGCCACGGTAGAAGGCATCGGCACCCCCCGTGGCGATGCTGCGCAGCGTGTCGGCATAGGGCTGGTTGACGAACTTGGCGCCCAGCGCCAGCGGCTTGCCCTGGGCATCGAAGTAGAGCTTGGCGGCATCGGCATCGCGCGCCAGCTCCGTCTTGGAGCCCTCCAGCGCGGCGGCCATGCGGCCGCTGATGGGAAAGCCCTTGCTGGCCAGGTCGATGCCCGAATTGAACAGCTGGGGCCACGCGGTCTTGCCGTAGTCCTTGTGCGCGAGTTCCAGCATGCGCACCACGCCCGGCGTGCCGATGGAGCGGCCGCTGGAGCGCGCCGAAGGCTTGGGCGCGGTCTGGTCGGTGGCGTCGTCCACGTAGCGCAGGTAGTTTTCCGTGGCGGCAGCCGGCGCGGTCTCGCGGCCGTCATAGGCCACGACCTTGCCCGTGGCCGCATCGCGGTAGAGCATGAAGGCGCCACCGCCGATGCCGCTGGACTGCGGCTCCACCAGGCCCAGCACCATCTGCACGGCCACGGCCGCATCCACGGCCGAGCCGCCGGACTTGAGCACCTCGCAACCGGCCTTGGACGCCAGCGGGTTGGCCGTGACCACCATGTACTTGGAGGTGTGCAGGGCCTTCTTGCCGAGGCGGTAGCCCGACGAGGGTTCGGGTGCGGCCGGATCACCGGGCAGGCCCGAGCCCACGACCACGCTGCCATCGCCCGAGGTGATGGCGCAGGCCGCCAGGTCGTCCTGGCCCGATCCGCCATTGCCACCACCACCGCCGCACGATGCGAGGAACAGCGGCGTGGCGGCCGCAAGGCCGATCCACTGCCATGCGGGCAGGCGTTGCCTGGAAGGGGGTTGCTTCATGAAATGTCTCCTTGTGGTGCGTGGAATGCGTTGATCTTGTTCACCTGGGGCAGCACCCGCCCGCAGGCTTGCCGCGAGCTTACATCCGTTCCACCACCACTTCGCGCAGATGCAGCCACCCCATCAGAGCGGGACTGAAGGGCCCCGTTCGCGGATGGCCGGCCCTGCATGCAAGGTCCGTGCCCGGATCGGGACGGCACCAGCACCGGAAATATCTGGCGGAAAATCCGAACCCGAGCACACCCCAAGGCTGTGCGGCCCGCAGCCTGTGCGGTCGCCCACTTTGGCTTACCATCGCCGGCCCTCTGCTTGATAGGTACAAGCCATGATCCGCGTCTCTGAACTGAAACTGCCCCTGTCGGCGGTGCAATACAACCCCGACAGCCATACCGAATACCTGCCCCTGGAGCCGCTGCGCGCCCTGGCCGCGCGCCAGCTGGGCATTGCCGAGGAGGCCATTGCCTCCGTGCATGTGCACAAGCGCAGCTTCGATGCGCGCAAGTCCGAGCTGCTGGCCGTCTACATCGTCGACCTGACGCTGGCCGACGAGAGCCAGGAAACCGCGCTGCTGGAGCAGTTCTCCAGCCATGCCCATGTGAACCCCACGCCCGACATGCGCTGGCATGCCGTGGGCCAGGCGCCTGCCGACCTGCAGCGCCGGCCCGTGGTGGTGGGCTTCGGGCCCTGCGGCATCTTTGCGGCCCTGGTGCTGGCGCAGATGGGCTTCAGGCCCATCGTGATCGAGCGCGGCCGCTCGGTGCGCGAGCGCACCCAGGACACCTGGGGCCTGTGGCGCAAGCGCGAGCTGGTGCCCGAGTCCAATGTGCAGTTCGGCGAAGGCGGCGCAGGCACCTTCTCCGACGGCAAGCTCTACAGCCAGATCAAGGACCCGCGCCACCTGGGCCGCAAGGTGATGCAGGAGTTCGTCACCCACGGCGCGCCGCCCGAGATCCTCTATGCCGCGCACCCGCACATCGGCACCTTCAAGCTGGTGAAGGTGGTCGAGGGCATCCGCGAGGAGATCATCCGCCTGGGCGGCGAGATCCGCTTCGGCCAGCGCGTGTGTGACATGCGCATCGAAGGCGAGGGCAAGGACCGCCGTCTCACCGCCCTGGAAGTGCTGGACCAGGACAGCGGCGAGCGCCAGTGGCTGGAGACCGACCATGCCGTGATGGCCCTGGGCCACAGCTCGCGCGACACCTTCGCCATGTTCTACGAGCGCGGCGTGCACATGGAAGCCAAGCCGTTCTCGGTGGGCTTTCGCATCGAGCATCCGCAAAGCGTGATCGACCGCGCGCGCTGGGGCAGGCATGCCGGCCACCCGCTGCTGGGTGCGGCCGACTACAAGCTGGTGCACCACGCCAGCAACGGGCGCGCGGTCTACAGCTTTTGCATGTGCCCGGGCGGCACCGTGGTGGCGGCCACCAGCGAGCCCGAGCGCGTGGTCACCAACGGCATGAGCCAGTACTCGCGCGCCGAGCGCAATGCCAACGCCGGCATGGTCTGCGCCATCGACCCCTCCGACTACCCGCGCGATGCCAAAAGCTTTGCCTGGGCCTTCGACGGCAAGACCCATGGCGTGGAAAACCTCAAGGACGGCGAGCTGCACCCGCTGTCGGGCATCGTGCTGCAGCGCCAGCTGGAGACCAAGGCCTACCTGCTGGGCGGGCGCAACTACAACGCGCCGGGCCAGCTGGTGGGCGACTTCATCGCGGGCAAGGAATCGGCCGCGCTGGGCGAGGTCGAGCCCTCCTACAAGCCCGGCATCACGCTGACCAACCTGCACCACGTGCTGCCGGCCTATGCCATCGAGGCCATGCGCGAGGCGCTGCCCGCCTTCGGCAAGAAGATCCGCGGCTACGACATGCACGATGCCGTGCTCACCGGCGTGGAAACGCGCACCTCCTCGCCCGTGAAGATCGAGCGCGGCGCGGACTTCCACAGCCTGAACACGCGCGGCCTGTACCCGGCCGGCGAAGGCGCCAGCTACGCGGGCGGCATCCTGTCGGCCGGCGTGGATGGCGTCAAGGTGGGCGAGGCCGTGGCCTGCGCCATCCTCGGGCTGCCCCTGCCCTCGTCGGGGGCACGCGGCTCCGGTGGCGCAGCATGACACCGCGTCCGCCCCGTTTCGCCGCCCCCTCGCGCGCCCAGCTGCTGGCCGCCATTGCGGCCATGGGCGTGGTGGTGCTGTCGTCCAACATCCTGGTGCAGTACGCCATCAACGACTGGCTGACCTGGGGCGCCATCACCTATCCGTTCGCCTTCCTGGTGAGCGAGCTGGTCAACCGCAGCTTCGGCCCGCAGCAGGCCCGGCGCGTGGCCTGGGTGGGCTTTGCCGTGGCCGTGGCCGCCTCGCTGGTGCTGGCGCCGCCGCGCATCGCGCTGGCCTCGGGCGCAGCCTTCATTGCCTCGCAGTGGCTGGACATCGGCGTGTTCCACCGCCTGCGTGCGGGCCGCTGGTGGCGTGCCCCCCTGGTGGCCACGCTGCTGGCCGCCTGCCTGGACACCTTCCTGTTCTGGAGCATCGCCTTCGCGGGCGCCGCCGAGCCCTGGGTGACCTGGGCCCTGGGCGACCTGGGCGTGAAGCTGGTGCTGGGCGTGGCACTGCTGCTGCCGTTCCGCCTTGCCATCGCCCGGTGGTGGAAAGGCCCATCGGCAATCGCCAGCGCCAAATAAAGCCGACGCGGTTCGCACGGACTCGATCTCAAGCCAGGGGCACCGTGCAACGGGAAGCGGCTTCCGCCGCTCAGGGCGAGTCGAATAACTATGGGTTGCGCTGCAGATAGTCCACGGCCAGCGCGGCCAGTGAGCGCGCACCCGTGGGCAGTTGCTTCTCGTCGATATCGAACAGCGGCGAGTGGTTGGACGGCGCCTTCGCGAAATCCTGGCCTGCCGGCGGCGCGCCCAGGAAGTAGAAGAAGCCCGGAACCACCTTCTGGAATTCCGAGAAATCCTCGGAGCCGCTGACCTTGGGAATCACCATGGCCTTGCCGCCCATGGCCAGCTTGAGCGCGGGCAGCGAGGCCTCGGTCAGCGCGGCGGGGTTGGTGGTCACCGGATAGGCCACGGGACCGAAACGCACCTTGGCCTTGGCGCCGCTGGAGGCCGCGATCTGCTCGGCCGTGGCGGTGATGCGCTTGTGTGCCTCCTGGCGCATGTCCTCGTCGAAGGTGCGCAGCGTTCCCTGCATCTCCACGTTGTCCGGGATGATGTTGTAGCGCGTACCGCCATGGATGGAGCCGATCGTCAGCACGGCGGGCTCCAGGCTGATGTTGAGCTGGCGGCTGACCACGGTCTGCAGGCCCAGCACCACCTGGCTGGCCGCGACGATGGGATCGACCGCATTCCACGGCGACGAGCCATGGCCGCCCCGGCCCTCGACCTGGATGCTCAGGCTGTCCGAACCCGCCATCAGCGGCCCGCTGCGGTAGCCCACCATGCCCGACGGCAGGTTGGACGTGATGTGCAGGCCGTAGATGGCCTGCACGTCCTTGAGCACACCGGCCTCCACCATGGCCTTGGCGCCGAAGCTGGGCACATGGCCGTGGGCATCGGCCTCCACGGGAGCTCCTTCCTCGGCGGGCTGGAAGATGAACTTCACCGTGCCGGGCAGCTTGGCGCGCATGCCGGCCAGCGCCTCGGCCGCGCCCATGAGCATGGCCACGTGGGCATCGTGCCCGCAGGCATGCATGACCGAAACCTCCTTGCCCATGTACTGGGCCTTGGCCTTGGAGGCAAAGGGCAGGCCGGTCTTCTCGGCCACGGGCAGCGCATCCATGTCGGCACGCAGCGCCACGGTCTTGCCCGGCTGGCCGCCGCGCAGCACGCCCACCACGCCCGTGCCGCCCACGCCGATCTGCACCTCCATGCCCAGGCGGCGCAGGTGATCGGCCACCACCTTGGCCGTGCGTTCTTCCTGCCCCGACAGTTCGGGGTGCTGGTGGATGTCGCGGCGCCACTCCACCATCTTGGGCGCCAGCGGCTGGATGGCGGCATCCAGGGCCGCCAGGCCCTGTGCATCGAGCCCCTGGGCGCTGGCCGCCAGTGGCAGGCCGCAGGCCAGCAGCCCGGCCAGGGCGATGGAGCGCAGGCCTGTGCGCGGGAAGGAGGAAGGCTTTGTCTCGGCGCTGGTGTGGAGCATCTTCGTGGTCCTGGAAAGTGGCACAAGCAGCCATGCTAAAAGTGAAGCACGTATGACGGGCACGTCAAAATCGCCATTCGAGGAGCCAGAACCGCCATGCCCCGGACCTTTGTCATCGAGCTGCCCTGCCTGGAGCACAGCGCCATCGGCCACGCCGCGCACCTGGTGGAGATGCTGCGCAGCGCCAACCTGGTCGCCAGCCTGCGCCTGGGCCGGCGCGCACCGCGCTTTGGCTGGCGCTGGGTCGACGGCCAGGGCCGGCCCCTGCCCACCATGCCGCACGCGGACGAAGGCGCGGCAGCAGAAGGGCCCGCGCAGGCCGTCTTCGTGAGCGCGCTGCACTGCCCTGACATTCCCTCCATCCGCGACATCGTCGCCGCGCATCCGGCCCTCGTGCGCCGCATCACCACGGCCTTCGACCAGGGCCTGGCCGTCTGCACGCTGGGCAGCGCCGCCTGGTTTGCGGCAGCGGGCGGCCGCTGCCAGGGCCGGCTTGTGGCCCTGCCCTGGTATTTCATGGGTGGCTTCGGCCTGGACTTCCCGGGCATCGAACTGGCCGAGGGCCAGCCCTTCGTGGACGACAGGCCCTGGCTCAGCGCCTCCCACCCCGAGGCCCTGGCACCCATGGCCGTCGCGCTCACACGCCATGCCTTCGGCGACGACCTGGCCGCAGCGCTGGCCGCCGTGCTGCAGCCCGATGCCCAGCGCGAACGCGCCACCCGCGCCGCCCTGCAGGACCGCCGCATTCCCGCCACGCGCAACAGCGTGCTGGCCCATGCCATCGCCTGGCTGGAGGCACGCGTGGAGCAGCCCTATGACCTGCAGGCCCTCGCGCACGCGGCATCCACCAGCCCGCGCACCCTGCTGCGCCACTTCCAGCAGGAGCTGGGCCACAGCCCGCTGGACCACCTGCACCGCCTGCGCTGCGCACGGGCCCGGGTGCTGCTGGAGATCACGCTGGAGAGCGTGCCGTCCGTGGCGCTGGCCTGCGGGTATGGGGATGCCTCGGCGTTTCGGCGGGTGTTCTTGCGGTATGTGGGGATGGCGCCTGCGGCCTATCGGGAAAGGCATGCGTTGAGGGCGCCCAGGAGGCGGTGGAGGGTCGATGCCCTGGACGGGAGCGCTACGGGCATAGACGTTTGAACACCGCTTCGCGATGGGCATCGACCATCGACTCCTGCGTCGCGTCGATCCATGCGCGTACCGGATCTCCCCGTCCGGGATACGGCTATGTCCGCTGCGGCGGCCACTGGCGGGCCGCATGCAGGACGCGCAGCACACGCACGCTGTCGGCGATCACGTCATAGACCAGGATGTAGCTGGGATGCACCACCAGTTCGCGCGTGCCGGCGACGCGCCCGACTCGGCCAAGCAGGGGATGGTCGATCAAATGCCCCGCTATTTCGGAAAACCGCTCGTCAAGGGCCAGCGCAGCGGACGGATTGTCTTGAGCGATGTAGGCACGGATCTCCCGCCTGTCGGCGGCTGCTGGACGTGTCCATACCAGCTTCACGGCGCGGAAATCTTCCTGCGCATTTCGGCCCGCCATGCCCGTGCTTCTGCTTCCACTTCATCGGCAGACAGCACCTCGCCCGCGTTGGCCGCGTCGATGCCGACCTGCACTTGCGCGCGCAACCATGCGTCATGTGCCGCAGTCTGTTCCTGCTGTTGCACATATGAGCGCATGAAGTCGCGCAGCAGCTGCGCACCCGTGCGGTCGCAGGCTTTGGCGGCGGTGGCAAAGTCGTTTTTCAGGACCTCATCGACCCGGAAGGTGAAAGTTGCTTCGCTCATGGCGCGGGCTCTCATGTGTTACAGGGTACGTACAAGGTAGCACATAGGACAATGCCACACAGATGTATCGGCATGGCATCAAGGTCACCCAGGCCTGACGGATGGAGCTGGACGAGCAGGCACGGGACAGGGACAAAAACAGACCCGAGAACAAGAAAAACCTAATCCACCGTCACCTTCGCCTCCCGAATCACCCTCCCCCACTTCTCCGTCTCGGCAGCAATGAACCGATCGCACTCCTCAGGCGTGGACCCCTCCGCAAACGTCCCCATCACCTGCTCCAGCCGCTGCGACACCTCGGCACTGCGGATGATGCGCGACACCTCGGCGGACATGCGCTGCACGATCTCGCGCGGCACGCCGGCCGGCGCGATCATGGCCGCCCAGGTGCTGCCCAGCAGGCCGTCGTAGCCCTGCTCCACGAAGGTGGGCACGTCGGGCAGCGCGGCCAGGCGCTTGTCGCTGGCCACGCCGATGAGGCGGATGCGGCCGGCCTTGGCGGGCTGGATGAGGTTGGGCGGCGGGTCCAGGAACAGCGGGATCTGGCCGCCCATGAGGTCGGCCAGCGCGGGCGCGGCGCCCTTGTAGGGCACGTGGACCATGTCCGTCCTGGTGAGCAGCTTCATCAGCTCGGTGGTCAGGTGGGCGCTGGAGCCGCTGCCCGAGGAGCCGAAGCCCACCTTGCCCGGATTGGCCTTGGCATAGGCGATCAGCTCGGGCGTGGTCTTGAAGGGCGCGTTCATGGCCACGGCAGCGACCAGGGGCGAGACGCCCATGAGCGAGACGCCGACCAGGTCCTTCTTCGGGTTGTAGGGCAGCTTGGGATAGAGCGTGGTGTTGGCCGCATAGGCCGCGATGACCACGCCGAAGGTGTGCCCGTCCGGCGCGGCCTTGGCGATCTGGTCCACGCCGATGATGCTGTTGGCGCCAGGCTTGTTCTCCACGATGACGGGCTGGCCCAGGGCCTTTTGCAGGCCGACCTGCAGCAGGCGCGCCATCTGGTCGGTGAAGCCGCCTGCCGTGTACGGAACGATGATGCGGATGGGCTTGGAGGGCCAGGGGCTCTGGGCCCAGGCCGAGGGGGCCAGCACGGTGGTGGCTGCTGCAGCGGCGGCAGCGGTCGATTGCAAAAAGCCGCGGCGGGAAGTCGAAGGCATGGTGTCTCTGGATTCTTCTAAGTTGAAAAATGGCCCCCACGCTACCCTTGCTGCGCAAGGTCCGCTGCCCCCCAAGGGGGCCGCTTTTCATCTTGGGGCGGCCCGGCGATGAAAAAACGCCACGCAACAGCGCAGCGTCGGATGGAAAACAAGGCTCAGTACCCCCGCGCCACATCCACAAGGTTGAGCAGCGGCTCGCCCGCGCGCAGGCGGCGCAGGTTCTCCAGGCACTGGCGCGCCACGGTGTCGGCCGAGGCCTGGGCCGCGATGTGCGGCGTGACAAAGGCCTTGGGATGGCCCCAGACCTTGTTGCCGGGCTGGGGCGGCTCGTCGCGCAGCACGTCCAGCGCGGCGCCGGCCAGGTGGCCTTCGTCGAGCAGGACCAGCAGGTCGTCTTCCACCACCTGCTCGCCGCGCCCCACGTTGATGAAGTAGGCGCCGCGCGGCAGCAGGGACAGGGTGCGGCGGTCCAGCAGGTCGCGCGTCTCGGGCGTGAGCGGCAAGGCGCAGACCAGGATGTCGCTGGTGGACAGCAGTTGCTTCAGACCTTCGGCACCGCTGTGCGTGGCCAGGCCTGCAATGCTCTTGGCGCTGCGGCTCCAGCCTGCGACGGGGTAGCCGATGGCCTGCATGGCGCCGGCCACGAAGCGGCCGACCTCGCCCAGGCCCAGGATGCCCACGCGGCAGTCTGCGCTGGCGCGCACGGGGCGGCGCAGCCAGTCGCCGGCCTGCTGCTGGCGCGCGAACAGGTCCAGCTCGCGCGTGTGGCGCAGCGCGGTACCGACCACGTACTGGGCGATCTCCACATGCTGCTGCGGATCGACGGTGCGCGCCACGGGCAGGCCAGCCGGCAGGTCGGGCACGGCCAGCAGCTTGTCCACGCCCGCGCTGGGCGCGCATAGCAGCTTCAGGCCCGGATAGGCCGGCAGCACGCCCGGCTTGAGGCTCCAGGCGAGCATGGCCTCGACCGCATCGGCCGGCGCCTCCTCGCGGTGGCCCCAGACCTGCACACCGGGCGCCAGCGCGCGCAGCGAGTCGACGATGGGCGCGCCCATGCTCGGATGGATGTTGACCAGAATTCCCATGGTTTCCTTCAGTCCTTGTAAGAAGGGTCTATGCGGTCCAGGCGGCGCAGCAGGCCGGGCCAGGCCAGGCCTGCGCCCTTGCCCTTGGTGACCTGGCGCGACTGGTTGACCGCGTCGGCAATGATGTCCTGCGGAATGCGCGTGAGCTCGCCGCCGCCCGACTGCGCCAGGATCTGGATGCGGCAGGCCGACTCCAGCGTGTACATGGCCAGCACGGCCTCGGCCACGTTGCGGCCGCAGGTCAGCAGGCCATGGTTGCGCAGGATGAGGAAGTTGCTGGCGCCCAGGTCATCGACCAGGCGCGGCTTCTCGTCGTCGCGCAGGGCCACGCCTTCGTAGTCGTGGTAGGCCAGGCGCGCCAGCGGGAAGATGGACTGCTGCGAGATGGGCAGCAGCCCCTCCTTCTGCGCCGAGACGGCCACGCCGTAGCGCGTGTGCGTGTGCAGCACGCACTGCACCTCGGGGCGGCCGTCGTGGATAGCGCTGTGGATGACGAAGCCGGCCGGGTTGACGTCGTACTCGGTCTCCATCAGCGGCCGGCCCTCGTGGTCCACCTTGACCAGGCTGGACGCGGTGATCTCGTCGAACAGCATGCCGTAGGGGTTGATCAGGAACTGGTCGGGCTGGCCCGGCACGCGCGCCGAGATGTGGGTGAAGATCAGGTCGTCCCAGCCGAAGTGGGCGACCAGCCGGTAGGCGGCGGCCAGCTCGATGCGGGTCTGCCATTCCTCGGCCGTCACCTGGCGGCGGACCTCGGACATCGTGGTGTCGTTGCTCATGGGGTGTACCTCTTGGTGGACATCGTTTGGAGAAAGCATCCGCCGGTTCAGCGCCCCGTCGCGTACTGGTCGCGCAGCTCGCGCTTGAGCACCTTGCCGATGGCGCTGCGCGGCAGCTCGGCAATGAAGCGCAGGTCCGCCAGGCGCTGGGTCTTGCCGGCCCGCTGGTTGTACCAGCCCATGATGTCCTCGGGCAGGGCCGGCTGCCCCGCGCGCGACACCACGTAGGCCACGGGCGTCTCGCCCCATTGCTCGGAAGGCACGCCGACCACGGCCACGTCGTCCACGGCCGGGTGGGCGCGCAGCTGGGTTTCCAGGTCGCTGGGGTAGATGTTGAAGCCGCCGCTGATGATCATGTCCTTGCGGCGGTCGAACAGGGTGAGGAATCCATCGGCATCGAAGCGGCCCACGTCGCCCGTGCGGATGAAGCGCTTGCCCGTGGGGTCGAACCATTCGGCTTCGCGCGTCTTGGCGGGCTGGCCGTGGTAGCCGGTCATCATGCTGGCAGAGTGGCCCACGACCTCGCCATCCTCGCCCGGGGCGACCTCGCGGCCGTCCTCGTCGATGAGGCGGATGTCATGGCCCTCGGCGGGCCTGCCCACGGTATGCAGCTTGTCCGGGTGCAGATGGGCTTCGAGGATGCAGGTGCCGCCGCCTTCGGTCATGCCGTAGAACTCGGTCAGGCTGCCGGGCCAGCGCGCCACCACGTCGGCCTTGAGCTCGGCCCGGAACGGCGCGCTGGTGCAGAACTTGGCGCGGAAGCTGGACAGGTCATGCTCGCCGAACTGCGGCAGCGCCATGATGCGCTGGTACTGCACGGGCACCAGCATGGTGTGGGTGACGCGGTGCTGCTGGGCCAGCTGCAGGTAGCGGGCCGCGTCGAATTTGGGCATCAGTACCACGCAGCCGCCGCTGCCCAGCGTGGGGAAGAACACCACCAGCGTGGTGTTGGAGTACAGCGGCGTGGCCAGCAGCGTCGTGCCATCGGGGCCATAGCCGTAGACGCTGCCCCGGTTGATGTGGGCCCAGCGCATGCCGTGCGACTGCACGATGCCCTTGGGGGTGCCCGTGGTGCCCGAGGAATAGATGATGTTGAACGGCGCGGCCGGCTCCACGCTCACGGGCGCGGGCTGCGCGCCTTCGGGCGCCAGCCAGTCGTCAAAGGCACGGCCGGGCGCGGCGCCGTCCAGCGAGATGCATTGCAGGGCGCTGTCGGCAGGCACCAGGTCCTGGGCCGCCTTGTCGAGGAACAGGTGGCGCGCCTGGGCATCGCGCAGCATGGAGGCCAGGCTGTCGGCCGTGGAGGACGGCGCCAGCGGCGCAACCACCACGCCCGCGCGCAGGGCGCCCAGGAACAGCGCGGCATAGCGCACCGAGTTCAACGCGCAGATGGCAATCGCCTGGCCAGGCTGCACGCCGTCGCGCTGCAGCGCGGCGGCCACGCGGTCCATGAGGGCGTCGAGCTGCGCGTAGCTCAGCGTCTGCTGGTCGTCGCGCAGCGCGGCATGGACCGGCTGCTGGCGCGCGTGGCTGCGGATCAGTTCGGCCAGCGTGGTGAAGGGCGCATCGGGCGAAGGCAGGGAGACAGTCATGAGGGACTCCGTTTCACGAATTCACGAATCTCAAGCGGACTGCGCCCGCCAGCCCCCTGGCCCTGCGGGCGCATTGGAGGACAGGCCTACTTGGCGGCCAGGCCCAGGCGGTCGATCAGGACCTTGTCCTTGGCATAGGCCTCGCGCACCCATTGCGCATAGTCGGCGCCGGAGCGGTACCAGGCGTCCTGGTTCAGCTGCTTGAGCACCTCGATGTGGCGCGGGTCATCCATGGCCTTCTTGAAGGCGTCGTGCAGCTTGCGCACCACGGCCGGGTCCATGCCCTTGGGGCCGGCCAGTCCGTAGGGCGAGGTGGAGACCACGCCATAGCCCAGTTCCTTGGCCGTGGGCACGTCGGGCCAGCGCTGGGTGCGCTTTTCGCCGAAGGTCATGAGCAGGCGCATCTGGCCGCCATCCACATAGGTGTCCCAGCCCGAGGCATCGCTTTGCGCGGCCACGTGGCCGCCCAGCAGGGCCTGCTGCAGGTCGGCGTTGCCCTTGAAGGGCACGTGGTTGAGCGTGACCTTGGCGTTCTCGGCCAGCTCCTCCATCAGCAGGTGGGGCGAGGAGCCTATGCCGGTGGAGCCGTACTCGATCTTGCCGGGGCTCTTGCGCGCGGCGGCGATGTATTCGTTGAAGCTCTTGTAGGGCGAGTCCGAGCGCACCGTGAAGCCGAAGGTGTAGCCCGAGACGCCGATGATGTAGGTGAAGTCCGTGACCGGATTCCAGGCCGTCTTCTGCATGTGCGCCATGCGCAGCATGGACATGGGGAACTGGGTGATGGTGTAGCCATCGGGCTTGGCCGTGCGGGACATGTTGCCCGGGCCCAGCGTGCCGCCCGCGCCGGGCTTGTTCTCCACGATGATGGCCTGGCCCAGCTGCTTGCCCGCGATGTCGGCCAGGGTGCGCATGTGGCGGTCGGTGGAGCCGCCTGCGGGGAAGGGCACGATCAGCGTGATCGGGCGCGTGGGAAAGTCGCTGGCCTGGGCCCATGCCGGTGCGCTGGCGCCCGTGGTGGCCACAAAGACAACAGCCGCAAGCGCAAGGCTGCGGCGGCCAATGGAAATCTGCATGTCTGTCTCCTGCATCTCTGAACCAGGTGGGGCCGGGGCACATGCCTTGTGTGCCGCTCTGGCCAGGGCCCGGATACTTCACCGGGCCCGTTGGCACCGCCTCCCGGTGCGGCGCCTTGCATTCTTACAGCGACTGCACCAGCTCGGGCACGGCCTGGAACAGGTCGGCTTCCAGGCCGTAGTCGGCCACCGAGAAGATCGGTGCCTCGGGGTCCTTGTTGATCGCCACGATCACCTTGGAGTCCTT
>NZ_JAQOTI010000029.1:0-27936 GCF_028401915.1 Delftia sp. DT-2 | reverse complement strand
GAGCCGAGTTCCAAAGAACTTGGCTGTTCGCCTCAAACGCCCACGCTTATCGGCTGTATATTTTTAAGGATCGAAGCGAAGAATTTCTTCCTTGCTTCTGACTTGCTGCGATCAGCGAAGCCTTGAATTCTAGCACAGTTTTTAGCGTCGTTGCAATCAAATTTCTTCGATCTTTTCAACACCAGCGATCTGCATCGCTCTCTTTAGCAGAGCCTTGCATTGTAGCACGTTTTTTCAACAAGCCAACAAGAAGAACTTCGCCACCGCAACCAGAGCATCAGCCCCAGCCGCCCGATCAGGCCACCGAAGCAACCCTCTCATAAAAAAAGCCACCCTTGCGGGTGGCTTTTTGATTCTGGCGGAAACGGAGGGATTCGAACCCTCGATGAGGCTCTACACCCCATACTCCCTTAGCAGGGGAGCACCTTCGGCCACTCGGTCACGTTTCCGGAATGACGTTATTGTAACGTGCTTTTTTGCCGGTTTCGGCAAAACATCGATTTTATTCCGTCTTGTCGAGGCCGAAGGCGGTGTGCAGCGCGCGCACGGCCAGCTCCAGGTACTTCTCGTCGATGACGACGGAGGTCTTGATCTCGGAGGTGGAGATCATCTGGATGTTCACACCTTCCTGGCTCAGCGCACGGAACATGGTGGAGGCCACGCCCACATGGCTGCGCATGCCGATGCCGACGATGCTGACCTTGGCGATGTTGGGATTGCCGACGACTTCGGAGGCACCCAGGGCAGGCACGACCTTGTCACGCAGCAGTTCCATGGCGCGCTGGTAGTCGCCCTGGCTGACGGTGAAGCTGAAGTCGGTTTTGCCTTCCTTGCTGATGTTCTGGATGATCACATCGACTTCGATGTTGGCGTCGGCCACCGGGCCCAGGATGCCGTAGGCGATGCCGGGGGTGTCGGGCACGCCGAGAACGGAGATCTTGGCTTCGCCGCGGTTGAATGCGATGCCGGATACGACGGCCTTTTCCATTTTTTCGTCTTCCTCAAAAGTAATCAGCGTGCCGGAGGTGGACTCTTCCTCCAGGTCGATGTCCCAGGGCGTGAAGCTGGAGAGCACACGCATGGGCACCTTGTACTTGCCGGCAAATTCCACGGAGCGGATCTGCAGCACCTTGGAGCCGAGGCTGGCCATCTCCAGCATTTCCTCGAAGCTCACGGTGTTCAGGCGCTTGGCAGCCTGCACCACGCGCGGGTCGGTGGTGTAGACGCCGTCCACGTCGGTGTAGATCAGGCATTCGGCCGCCTTCAGCGCCGCAGCCACGGCCACAGCCGAGGTGTCGGAGCCGCCACGGCCGAGCGTGGTGACGTGACCGTTGGGATCAATACCCTGGAAGCCGGTGATGATGACCACGCGGCCAGCGTCGAGTTCGGCGCGAACGCGCTTGTCATCGATGGACTCGATGCGCGCCTTGGTGAAGCTGCTGTCCGTGCGCACGGGAACCTGCCAGCCCGAGAAGCTGATGGCTTCCAGGCCTTCGGCCTGCAGCGCAATGGCCAGCAGTGCCGACGACGCCTGCTCGCCCGTGGAGGCGAGCATGTCGAGTTCACGGTAGTACGCCGTTTTGGCCGAGCTGGGAGCCAGCTCGCTGGCCAGGCCCAGCAGACGGTTGGTTTCGCCACTCATGGCGCTGGGGACGACCACCATCTGGTGACCGGCCCTAGCCCACTTGGCCACGCGCTTGGCAACGTTGCGGATGCGCTCTGTCGAGCCCATCGAGGTGCCGCCGTATTTATGAACGATCAGTGCCATTGGATATCAGGGTGACGAAACTGCTAGGCACGGCGCTGTACGACAGGGGGTGCTTGTGCAAGCCAGGTGCTCAAGAGGACTGCGCATGTAGCGAAATGTCCGTCCAGACCCGTCTTGCGCAAGCCATTTGGTTTTGGCGCGCCGCCGGTTTTCGTGCAAAGTTGGACCAAAACCTGTCAATTGTACCAATCGAGCACTGACCCCAGGCGCCGCACAAAACCCCTGCCCATCTTGAGATGGATGCGGTGGCCTCGCGTACGGCAAACGCCGACCTGCGCGAGCAGTTGATCGAGCTGCGCGGCGCTCGGGGTGGTGGCATGCACGCTGCGCAGCCAGTGGCGCAGCACATTGGCCTGGCGCGCCGGGCTCAGCGCCTGCAATGCGGCGATGCGGGGCGGGTTGCCCACCGCACCCAGGTCGGCCTGGGCCATCTCCTGCAGGAGCTCGGCCGCTTCGGCGCAATGCCGGCTGCTGCGCGCAAAGGTGGCGCGAAACTGGGGGAAGGCCTGGCGCAACGCCGGCAGCAACTGGGCGCGGATGCGATTGCGGGTGTAGCGGGCATCGGCATTGGAAGGGTCTTCCACCCACTCCTGGCCGCGCGCAGCAAGCCAGTCCCGCAATACCTGGCCAGGCAGATCAAGCAGCGGTCGATACCACGCAAGTCCCGCCCTGCTCCACTGCGCCGGCATGGCGGCCAGCCCCGCAACGCCGGCGCCGCGCGACAGTGCCAGCAGCAGCGTCTCGACCTGATCGTCGGCATGCTGCGCCAGGGCCAGGCTGCGAACGGCAGGCATGGGCACACCGCCCTGCGCAGGCCAGGGCTCGGTGGCGGCCTTGATCAACGTGGCGTAGCGCAACTGACGCGCCGCATCCTCAGGGCTTTGGCCCGGCGCGTGGCGCGCATCCACGCGGCAGATCTTCAAGGGGACGGCATGCTGCGCACAGGTTTTTTCACACTGGAGCACAAAGGCATCGGCGGCCGACTGCAAACCGTGGTGCACATGGATGGCGACGACCTGGCCCGGCCAGCGCTCGACGCAGGCCAGCAGCAACGCAGTGGAGTCCGCTCCGCCGCTGAAGGCAACGGCCAGCGGCAGCGGTGGCGCAAAGCGCTGGATGGCAGCACCCAAGGCGGCGCCTGACGCGACGTCTGACGCGGCGTCTGATGAGGTGTCCGGCAGGTTCTGCGGCAGGTCGGTGATCGGCATTTCCACAGGCTTGGATCAGGTATGGCAGGACTCAGGCCGAGTCCCGGCGCAAAAAGAAAACGGCTCCCAGGGGGAGCCGTTCAGTGTGCCAGAGCGTGGCGCTGGCCTTCAGCGATTGTCTGCCTTGGTATCGGCGAAACGGCCGTAGCTTTGCAGGCGCTCGTAGCGGCGGTCCTGCAGTTCCTTGGGCTTGAGGTCGGCCAGCTGGCGGTAGGCATCGCCAAGCGCACGCTTGAGGAAGGCGGCCATTTGCTTGGGGTCGCGGTGGGCGCCGCCCACGGGCTCGTTGACGATCTTGTCCACCAGGCCCAAAGCCTTGAGGCGGTGGGCCGTGATGCCCATGGCATCGGCCGCGTCCTGGGCCTTCTCGCCGGTCTTCCAGAGGATGGAGGCGCAGCCTTCCGGGCTGATCACGGAGTAGACGGCGTATTGCAGCATCAGCACCTGGTCGGCAACGGCAATGGCCAGTGCGCCGCCCGAGCCGCCTTCACCGATGACGGTGGTGATGATGGGGGTCTGCAGCTGTGCCATTTCGTAGATGTTGCGGCCGATGGCTTCGGACTGGCCGCGCTCCTCGGCCTCGATGCCGGGGAAAGCGCCGGGCGTGTCCACGAAGGTGAAGACCGGCAGGCCGAACTTCTCGGCCGTCTTCATGAGACGCAGGGCCTTGCGGTAGCCCTCGGGGCGCGTCATGCCGAAGTTGCGCAGCGTGCGCTCCTTGGTGTCGCGGCCCTTCTGGTGGCCGATGACCATGCAGGACATGCCATTGAAGCGCGCCAGCCCGCCCACGATGGACTGGTCGTCGGCAAAGTGCCGGTCCCCGTGCATCTCGATGAAGTCGGTGAAGCAGTCGCGCACATAGTCCAGCGTGTAGGGACGCTCGGTATGGCGCGCGATCTTGGTGATCTGCCAGGGCGAGAGGTCGCTGTAGATGTCCTTGGTCAGCTGCAGGCTCTTTTTGCTGAGCTGCTCGATCTCTTCCGAGATGTCGACTGCGCTTTCGGTCTGCACGTAGCGCAGTTCCTCGATTTTGGATTCGAGCTCGGCGATGGGCTGCTCAAAATCCAGAAAGTTCTTTTTCGCCAACTTGTTTCTCCTTGTCCCAGCCAGGCACGGTGCATGCGTTCCGACCGGAAAACGGGGGTTGATCGGGTGTGATCGGTTTGTCTTCAGGCGGCAGGCTGCGTCTCGAGCGAGCGCCAAATATACCAAGTCGCCACGGTGCACCACGGCTTCCAGGCCTCGGCAACCTCGCGCGCCTCGCTGCGGCTGACGGGGTCGCCTGAAAAATAGTTCTGGCTGATGCCCGAGATCAGGCCTGCATCGTCCAGCGGCAGCACATTGGGCCGCTGCAGGTAGAAGATGAGGAACATCTCGGCCGTCCACCGGCCCACGCCGCGGATGGACATGAGCTCGGCCACGATGGCTTCGTCGCTCATGCCCTGCCAGTCGTCCTGGTGCAGGCGGTGCTCGGTGAAATGCATGGCCAGGTCCACCAGGTAGTCCACCTTGCGGGCGGACAGGCCCACGGCGCGCATGTCGTCCACCTTGAGCTTGAGCACCAGGTCAGGCGCCATCCGCGCAGGCAGGCGTGCGAACTTGTTCCACAGCGTCTGCGCGGCCTTCATCGAGATCTGCTGGCCCACGATGGAGCGCGCCAGCGTGGCAAAGGCATCGCCACCGGGCTGCAGGGCCAGGTGGGCAAAGCGCGGGATCAGGCGCTTCATCACGCGGTCGCGGCGCACGAGCTGGCGGCAGGCCTCGGCCCAGTAGGCAGGCGCGCCTTCGGGCGGCGCGGGCAGCGATATCTTGGCCTTGGGCGTGGCGGCAGCGGCCGCTGCGGCGGCAGGCGGCGAGCCTGCGCGCGCGCCCAGCGTCACCACCGGCAGCGGGGCCGGTTGCTGTTCGGGCACGGGCAGATCGGCCACCAGCGGCAACTGCTCGAAATCCATGGTGTCCAGGGGTTTGGCGGAGGCCATCAAAGCACCTCCCCGCACCTGGCGCGGCACGTCTGGCAAGGCATACGGATCAGCCCTTGGCGGCTGCCTCCCAGGTCGTGCCTGCAGGGGAGTCCTTGAGCACGATGCCCTGTTCCAGCAGCGCCTTGCGGATGCGGTCGGCCTCGGCCCAGTCCTTGGCCGCCTTGGCGGCTGCGCGTGCGGCAATCTGCGCCTCGATGGCGGCGGCATCCACATCTGCCGCTCCTGCCTGCAGGAAGGCCTGGGGGTCGCCCTGCAGCAAGCCCAGGCATCCGGCCAGGGCCTTGAGCAGGCCCGCCGTCTCGGCGCTCTTGCTGCGATTGACTTCTGCGGCCAGCTCGAACAGCACGGCCACGGCCTCGGGCGTGCCGAAGTCCTCGTCCATGGCCGCCTTGAAGCGTGCGGCAGCGGGATGGCTCCAGTCGATGGCGACCTCGGCAGGGGCCACCAGGCTCAGCGCCGTGTACAGGCGCTTGAGCGCGCCGCGCGCATCGTTCAGATGCACGTCGCTGTAGTTCAGCGGGCTGCGGTAGTGGCTGCGCACGACGAAGAAGCGAACGGTCTCTGCGTCGTACTCCTTGAGCACGTCGCGGATGGTGAAGAAGTTGCCCAGCGACTTGGACATCTTCTCGTTGTCCACGTTGATGAAGCCGTTGTGCATCCAGACCTGCGAGAAAGGCTTGCCGGTCGCGCCTTCGCTCTGGGCAATCTCGTTTTCGTGGTGCGGGAACTGCAGATCGGCACCGCCACCGTGGATGTCGAAGCTCTCGCCCAGCATCTCGCAGCCCATGGCCGAGCACTCGATGTGCCAGCCCGGCCGGCCCGCGCCCCAGGGGCTGGCCCACTTGACCTCGTCGGGCTCGCTGGGCTTGGCGCTTTTCCACAGCACGAAGTCCAGCGGGTCCTGCTTGCCGTCCTGCACGGCCACGCGTTCGCCGGCCTGCAATTCGTCCAGCGACTTGCCCGACAGCTTGCCGTAGCCGGGGAACTTGCGCACGGCAAAGTTCACGTCGCCATCGCTGCCCTGGTAGGCCAGGCCTTTGTCCTGCAGGCGGCCGATCATGGACAGCATCTGCGGCACGTATTCGGTGGCGCGCGGCTCATGCGTGGGGCGTTCGATGCCCAGGGCGTCGGCGTCCTGGTGCAGCGCGTCGATCATGCGGTCGGTCAGCGAACGAATGGTCTCGCCGTTCTCCACGGCACGACGGATGATCTTGTCATCGATGTCGGTGATGTTGCGCACATAGGTCACGCGATTTCCGCTGGCCCGAAGCCAGCGCTGCACCACGTCGAAAGCGACCATGGAGCGCGCGTGTCCCAGGTGGCACAGGTCGTACACGGTCATGCCGCACACATACATGCGCACATGGCCCGGTTCGATTGGCGAAAACGCTTCCAATGCACGCGACAGCGTGTTGTAGATACGCAAACTCATGGATGTTCATCAGGGGAGAAAGGGCCGCTGCAGGGGGCGCGTCCCACGCGCCGCCGGACCCTTGGCGCCGATGCAGGCATGCTCAGCAGGGAGCAGGAGCGGCAGGCGCAGAGCCCGTGTGACCCAGCACACCCCTCAGCTACAATTCACAGCAGTATAAGCCCGCGCCGCGGGGCGTTTCCCCGAGGCCCCGAAAGCACCTACATGCCTCTACGCAACTCGTTTCGCTCCGCCCTGCGCCTCGCGGCACTGGCGGCCCTGCTCGCAACAGGCCACGCCCACGCCGACGACTATACGGAAGTGAACCAGTTGCTGCGCAACGGCAAAAGCACCCAGGCCCTGGCACGCGCCGAAGCCTATCTTGCCAAGAACGCACGCGACCCCCAGATGCGCTTTCTCAAGGCCGTGGCCCTGACCGACAGTGGCAAGACCGACGAGGCCATCGCCGCGCTGAACCAGCTCATCGAGGACTACCCCGAGCTGCCCGAGCCCTACAACAACCTGGCCGTCATCTACGCAGGCCAGAACCAGCTCGACAAGGCCCGCTCCGCCCTGGAGTCGGCCGTGCGCAACAACCCCAACTACGGCGTTGCCTACGAGAATCTGGGCGACATCCACGCCCGCCTGGCCTACGAGGCCTACGGCAAGGCACAAGGCCTGGACGGCCGTGCTGCCAGCGTGCGGCCCAAGCTCAAGCTGCTGCGCGAATTGCTGGCTCCAGTCACCGGCACCAAATAGAAGACACGGCCCACACGCGCACCCCGGCGCCCAGGCACGGCGGTCTGCACGCCATTTGGGTCTTGCCACGCCTGCGCGCACGCGCAGGAACCTGCCCGGGTTTTCCCACTCCATCCCCCAGCCCTTTGGCTTTCTCAGGAGATTTGCATGACCACACGCCGCATTGCGTCGCTTTCCCTGGCCGGCATGGCCCTGGCCGCTTCCCTTTGCACCACCCTGCCCGCCATGGCGCAGAACGCCACACCCAAGGTGCAGCTCAAGACCAGCATGGGCGACATCGTGCTGGAGCTGAACGAGGCCAAGGCCCCCAAGACCGTGGCCAACTTCATGCAGTACGTGCGCGACAAGCACTATGACGGCACGGTGTTCCACCGCGTGATGGACGGCTTCATGATCCAGGGCGGCGGCATGGACGCCAGCCTCAAGGAAAAGCCCACGCGCGCGCCGGTTCCGCTGGAAGCGGACAACGGCCTCAAGAATGACCGGGGCACCATCGCCATGGCGCGCACGGGCAATCCCAACTCGGCCACCTCGCAGTTCTTCATCAACGTGGTGAACAACGACATGCTCAACGCACCCAAGCCTGACGGACACGGCTACGCCGTCTTCGGCCGCGTGGTCCAGGGCATGGATGTGGTGGACAAAATCCGCACGGTGGCCACGGGCAACCAGGGCATGCACCAGAATGTACCCACCAAGCCGGTGACCATCCTCTCGGCCACCGAAGTCAAGTAAACCGCGCGCCGCGCCCAGCGTGGCACGCCCCTGCCCTCCACCCAACAAGGAATCGCCATGAGCAATCCCCAAGTCGAACTCCACATCGCCGACCACGGCGTCATCACCCTCGAACTCGACGCCGCCAAGGCCCCCAAGAGCACCGAGAACTTCCTGGCCTATGTGAACAAGGGCCACTACGACAACACCATCTTCCATCGCATCATCGATGGCTTCATGATCCAGGGCGGCGGCTTCGAGCCCGGCATGAAGCAAAAGGGCACCGATGCGCCCATCGAGAACGAGGCCAAGAACGGCCTGAAGAACGACAAGTACACCATCGCCATGGCCCGTACCGGCGACCCGCACTCGGCCACCGCCCAGTTCTTCATCAACGTGGCCGACAACGGCTTCCTGAACCACACCTCGCCCAGCGCCCAGGGCTGGGGCTATGCCGTGTTCGGCAAGGTGGTCAAGGGCACCGAGATCGTGGACAAGCTGCGCGGCGTGAAGACCGGCCGCAACGGCGGCCACCAGGACGTTCCCAAGGATGACGTGATCATCGAAAAGGCCGTGGCCCTGTAATCAGGCGCCCTTCCGACAAGGCGGCTGCCCCCTTGGCGTGCAGCCGCCCTGTTGTCCATGCACATGGCCCGCCCCTGGCCGTGCCCATGGACAACAGCCCTGCTCCAGAGCCTTCCCCAGCCTTCATGCAGCGCCCTTGCCGGGCGCGCACCCGCCCATGGCCCAGACTGCCGCACCTCGCCCTCCCTGCGTGCCGCCCATTGCGGCCGAATGGACACTGCCCGCGGCCTGGCGCACGCTGGACTTCATCTCCGACCTGCACCTGCAGGCCTGCGAGCCCGCCACCGTGCAGGCCTTTCGCCGCTACCTGCACGCCACGCAGGCCGATGCCGTCTTTCTGCTCGGTGACCTGTTCGAAGTCTGGGTGGGCGACGACGCCTTGCTGGATCCCGGCAGTTTCGAGGCCGATTGCGCCGCCACCCTGCGCGAGGCCGCCGCCCGCAGGCCGCTGTTCTTCATGCAGGGCAACCGCGACTTCCTGACCGGAGCGCAGTTCGATGCGCTGTGCGGCACGACCACGCTGGCCGACCCCACCGTGCTCGACTGCGGCGACCAGCGCATCCTGCTCAGCCATGGCGATGCCCTGTGCCTGGACGATACGGAATACCAGCGCTTTCGCGCCATGGCGCGCTCCGCCGCGTGGCAGGCGGCCTTCCTGGCGCAGCCGCTGCCGCTGCGCCGCGAGCAGGCACGCGGAATCCGGCAGGAGAGCGAATCGCGCAAACGTGAATCGGCCGGAGCGGACGCAGCCGCCCCCTCCGCCAGCCACACCGCCGCCATGCCCACCTATGCCGACCTGGATGCCGAGGCCACGCGCAGCTGGCTGCGCGCCGCACGCGCCGCCACCCTGGTCCACGGCCACACGCACCGCCCGGCCGACCATGAACTGGGCGATGGCCTGCGGCGTGTGGTGCTCAGCGACTGGGATTTGGCAGCCGCCGTGCCGCGCGCCGAAGTGCTGCGCTGGGAGCAGGGCCAGGGCCTGCGGCGCCTGCCGCTGTCCGAAGTACTTGAACAGGCGCCCCAACGATGAGCCTCTGGCGACAACTGGGCCACTGGGTCCGGCGGCTGGGCCGCCGCGCACGCTCCGCCGTCTCGCCGGTGCCTGAGATTCCAGCGCCACTGTGGCTGTCCACACTGGCCGCCTACCCCTTTCTTTCCTCGCTGACGCTGGAGGAGCAATCGAAGCTGCGCGCACTGGCCGCCGTCTTCCTGCAGCGCAAGCGCTTCCACGGCGCGCACGGCCTGCAAGTGAGCGACGCCATGGCGCTGGAGATTGCCGCCCAGGCCTGCCTGCCACTGCTGCACTGGGGCGAGCCGCAGGGCGCGCTGTCCTGGTATGACGACTTTGTCGGCATCGTGGTGCACCCGGGCGATGCCGTGGCACGGCGCCAGAGCATGGACGAGGCCGGCGTCATCCACGACTACGACGAAGTGATCATGGGCGAGGCCATGCATGGCGGCCCCGTCATGCTGAGCTGGCAGGCCATCGGCGCAGGCCGCGGGCCGCATGCCAGCCACCACGGTCACGGCGGCCAGGCCGCCAACGTGGTGATCCACGAATTCGCCCACAAGATCGACATGCGCAACGGCGGCGCCGATGGCTGCCCGCCCCTGCCGCCCGGTTTCATGGGCAGCGGCTCCGCGCGCCAGGCCCGCGAGATATGGCAGGCCGCCTGGGCGCCGGCCTACGACGCCTTCCGTGAGCAGATCACCATCGCCGAACGCTTTGGCGGCGAATGGCCCTGGCTGGACGGCTATGGCGCCACCGCGCCCGCCGAATTCTTCGCCGTGGCCTGCGAAGCCTTCTTCGTGGACCGCGCCCGCTTTGCCCTGGAATTCCCCACGCTGGAGCCGCTGCTGGCTGCGCTCTTCAAGCCGGCCACCCGTCACCCCTGATCGGAGCAAACCTCCTTCAGCGCCTGGGCGAACAGGCGCTGCTCCTCGTACTGCCCGCCCGCCTTGCGCTCGAACAGGGTGATGGGTGGCAGGGTCCAGCCAAAACGGTGGCGCACGATGCCCACGCCCGCAATGCGCACCAGTTCCTCGGCAATGTCGGCCGGCACGATGGACACGGCACGCTCATTGGCCGCCACCAGCTCGCCGATCACCTTGGCCGAGAGCGTTTCCACAAACGGCGGCGGCGGCTCCACGCCTGCGCGCAGAAAAAAGTCGGTGATCTGCTCGCGCATGGGCGTGCGGCGCTGGCCCAGCACCCAGTCAAGCCCCGTGAGTTCGGCCCACTGCAGAGGCCGGCGCCCCAGCCGCGTGGCCAGGCTGCGGTGGGCGATCAGGCGAGGCTCCTGCTCATAAAGCACGCTGTGCCGTATGCCGCTCATGTCCAGCACGGCCGAGGCGCGGCCAATCACGCAGTCCAGCTCATGTGCGCGCAACTTTTGCAGCAGGCGGTCGCTGGTGTCCTCATGCAGCGTGACCGTGATGCGCCGGCCTTGCGGCCGCGTCCTGCCGATGGCATCGGCCAGCATGCGCGCAGGCAGGAAGGGGATGACACCCACCTGCAGGTGCGCCGCACGCTGCTGCCCCACGGCCTCGATGTCGTGGGCCCAATGGTCCAGGTCGGCCAGCATGCCCCGGGCGCGCGCCAGCACCAGCGCGCCCAGCTCCGTAGGCTCCATGCCGCGCGCAGAACGCAGGAACAGCGGCGCGCCGAACAATGACTCCAGCTCGGCCAGGGCCTGGGTCACGGCGGGCTGGCTGGTGGCCATGCGCTCGGCCACGCGGGTCAGCGTGCCCAGCTCGCTGATGGAGCGCAGCAGCAGCAAATGCTTCATCTTCAGGCGCGTGGCCATGCGGTGGGCCAGTTGGGCAGCGGTCGATGCAGTGGGGTGTTGCGGCATGGCTTCAGGCGTGGCGCGTCATAAGCAAAACCATATTGAACAATAAAAACAAACGAATTTCTGCTTATGCATGCGTTCCAGAATTCCGGCGTCTTGCACACCCAGAACGAGAGGACCAGGCAGACCATGGATGGCATGTTTTTCATCATCGCGCTGGGCGCGGCGGCGGCCGGATTCGTGCAGGGCCTGTCGGGCTTTGCCTTCGGCATGGTGGCCATGTCGTTCTGGGCCTGGGTGCTGGAGCCGCGCGATGCGGCCGTGCTCACCGTCTTCGGCTCGCTGCTGGGCCAGGTGCTGTCGGCCATCACCGTGCGGCGCGGGTTTGCACTGGCAAAGCTGCTGCCCTTCATCCTGGGCGGTCTTGCCGGCATTCCCCTGGGTGTCTTGCTGCTGCCGCACCTGGACATGGCCTGGTTCAAGGCCCTGCTGGGCGGCATGCTGGTGCTGTGGTGCCCGGTGATGCTGCTGTCGGCCCGCCTGCCCAGGCTGGCGCGCGGCGGTCGGGTGGCAGACGGCGCCGTGGGCCTGGCGGGCGGCGTGATGGGCGGACTGGGCGGCTTCACGGGCACGCTGCCCACGCTGTGGTGCACGCTGCGCGGCTACCCCAAGGATGAGCAGCGCTCGGTCATCCAGAACTTCAACCTGTCCATGCTGGCCGTGACCATGGCCACCTACCTGGGCACCGGCATGGTCGCGCGCAGCATGCTGCCACTGTTCGCCATCGTGGCGCCGGCCATGCTCATTCCATCGCTGCTGGGCTCCAGGCTCTATATCGGCATCAGCGAGATGCGTTTCCGGCAGATCGTGCTGGGCCTGCTGTGCCTGTCCGGCGTGGCGCTGCTGGCCTCCTCGGTGCCGGTGCTGCTGCAGCGCGCGGGCTGAGCGCGCCGAACGCGCTGCCGGGAAGGCCTGGAACCAAGCCTGCCGGCTGCAGCAGATGGCCAGGCAACGGCAGCAACACGTGCAGGGGCTGGGCAATGAACTGGCCACCGCCAAGAAGAATCTGCAGCGCGCGCAAGACTGGGCACTGCCCTCGAAAAAAGGCGGGGCAGGAATCGCTCCCTGCCCCGCCTTCAGGCGCCCGCCGCGTGGCGGGAACGCCTTCTTCTCCCTCGATGGCGCATCAGTACCGCGCGTCGGCCGGCTTCTTGTCCTTGGGCCAGTCCTTGTGCTTGTTGGCAAAGTCCGGGCGCGGCTGGTGGCTGAAGTACTCGGCCACGTCCACGGCCTCCTGGTCGCTGAGGCCGCCCTGGCCCAGCGGGAAATTGCCATGGAAGGCGATGGGCATGTTGCGCTTGACGAAGGCCGCTGCCGTATAGGTGCGCGCCATGCCCGCACCGATGTTGAAGGACTGGTCACCCCACAGCGGCGGATAGACCCACTGGCCCTTGGCGTTCTTCACGCCTTCGCCCTCGCCGCCATGGCAGACCGCGCACTGGGCCGCATAGATCTTCTTGCCGTTGTCCACGTTGGGCACGATGGACTGGCTGATCTTGCCCACGCCCCGGCCTTCGACCTTGTCCTCGGGCTTGGTTTCGCGGCGCATCCAGTCGAAGTAGGCGACCATGGCCTTGATCTCGTCGGACTCCAGCGGCAGCGGCTTGCCGTTCATGGAGCGCAGGAAGCAGCCATTGATGCGGTCCTCCAGCGTGATGACGCGGCCCGCGCGCGGCGCATAGCCGGGGAAGAAGGCCGAGACACCGATGTAGGGCGAGCCATCGGCCACCGTGCCCGCGTTCAGGTGGCAGCTGGCGCAGTTCAGCGCGTTGCCCACATTCCTGGGCAGCAGGTCGCGCGTCTCAATGTTCAGGCGGGCGCCGTAAACCAGTTGCTTCGCATTGGATTCGTCCAGCATGGCGGCCAGGCGCGGCGTCTCGAAGGGGCGTGCGCTTTCGCCCTTGGCATCGAGCTGCTTGCGCATGGATTGCACCTCCCTGGCATGGATCTCGCGCGCATCGGCACGGCCCCAGCTCTTGCGGGCGAAGTTGAGGATGTCGGCGATCTCCGCATCCTTGAGCTGTGCGAAGGCCGGCATGGTCAGCGGCCGTGCATGGCTTTGCGTGACGGGCGCCTTCCAGCCCACCAGCATCAGATGGATCAGGGTGGAGGGGTCCTGCGACTGCAGCGAGAAATTGCCGGCCAGTGGCGGGAACACGTCCTTCACGCCGCCGCCATCGGCACGGTGGCAGTCGGCGCAGAACTGCAGATAGCCCAGGCCGCCCCGGCTGGCGTAGAGATCGGCAGGCACGTCGGAAGACACTGCCGACGTGGCGGACGGCGCATGCCCGGAGGCCTGCGGCGCCGGATGCGGGGCGATGACCGGCCCCGGCCCCTGGGCCACCTGCATGGGCAGGTCGTTCTTGCCTGCGGGAAGCGACTTCAGATAGATGCCGATGGCCAGCAGGTCCGCATCGCTCATGTACTGCGTGCTGTGCTGCACCACATCGACCATGTTGCCGGAGACGGTGCCGTGGCTGTTGCGCCCGGTCTTGAGCAGTTGGGCGGTTTCCTCGGGTGTCCACAGATTGCGCAGGCTCAGCGCGCGCCAGTTCTCCACGGTCTCGCCGGCCAGGAAGTACTCGCCCTTGCGGCCCTCGCCGGTCATGGTCTTTTCCTGGAAGCCCACGCCGCGCGGCGTATGGCAGGCGCCGCAGTGGCCCAGGCCCTGCACCAGGTAGGCGCCCCGGTTCCACTGGGCAGTTTGCTGCGGTTGGGGCTGGAAGGGCGTGTCATCCAGAAACACCCAGTTCCACAGCGCCAGGCCCCAGCGCTGGTTGAAGGGAAAGCCCAGGTCGGACTCCTTGTTGGCCGCCTTCACGGGCGCCACGCCCTGCATCAGGTAGGCATACAGGGCCTGCATGTCCTCGGCCGTCATCTTGGCGTAGGAGGGATAGGGCATGGCCGGGTACATGTTGCGGCCATCGGCCGCCACGCCCTTGCGCATGGCGCGGTCGAACTGATCGAAGCTGTATTTGCCCATGCCCGTATCGGCGTCAGGCGAGATATTGGTGGAATAGATCTTGCCGAATGGCGTCTCCAGCGCCAGGCCACCGCCCATGGGCTGTGTTTTATTTCCGGTATGGCAGGCCACACAATCACCGAGTCGCGCGATATAACGGCCACGGTCCACCAGGTTTCTTTGCTCGGCGGTCAGGTCCGCCGCATAGTCGGCGGGCAGGTCATCGATGATCTGCGGCATTTGCGCATGATCCACCTCGGGCGCCGGCGCCGAGATGGCGAGCTGCCATGCGGCAGCCGACAGCACGGCCACGCACAGCAGGCCTTGCTTGAGCGAGAGTTTCATCGTCTTTTATCCCGTGAAATAAATTATTATTGAAAGAGAAAATCGGATATTGACGAGATATTCCACCCAACGCATGCAACCATTGCAGCAAATATCAATCTCTTTGCGCAATATCTTCTTATATATACAAATTCTAGTGGAATCACCCTATTTTTTGATGCAAGCCGACGAAAAAGATAAGCCACTTGCGCATTTAACGCGGGCTTAATCCATCCACAGGAAAAGTGGCGGCGCAAATGGGGGCGCAGCAATGCAAAGCGGCCCCGCGAAGGGGCCGCCATGTGTACATCCCGGGGATGCCGGGTGCGTGGACAGGCTCGGCTCAACCCGCGTGGATCATCCGGCGCGCGGCCTGCGCCACGCTGTGTGCATCCACCCCAAAGTAGCCGCGCAGCGCCGCACGCGTGTCGCTGCGGCCGAAGCCGTCCGTGCCCAGCGTGAGGAAACGGCGGCCTGCGGGCAGGAAGGCGCGCACGGTCTCGAGCACCGCGCGCACATAGTCGGTGGCGGCAATCACCGGGCCCTGCGTACCGTGCAGCAGCTGCGCGATCCAGGGCTGGCCAGGTGCCTCGCCCGCCAGCATGCGCTGCTCGCAGGCCACGCCATCGCGCGCCAGCTCGCTCCAGCTGGTCACGCTGACCACGGTGGCGGCCATGCCCTCGCTGGCCAATTGCTCGGCGGCCTTGAGCACTTCGGTGAGGATGGCGCCCGATCCCAGCAAGGTGACATGCTGCGTGGCATGGCCCGCATCGCCAAAGCGGCCGAACACATAGCCGCCGCGCAGCACGCCTTCGGCCGCGCCCGGTGGCAGGTCAGGCTGGGCGTAGTTCTCGTTCATCAGGGTGATGTAGTAGAAAACGTCGCGCTGCTCCACCAGCATCTCGCGCATGCCGGCGTCCAGTATCACGGCCAGTTCGCCCGCATGCGCGGGGTCCCAGGCCTTGCAGTTGGGAATGGTGGCCGCCACCAGATGGCTGGAGCCGTCCTGGTGCTGCAGGCCTTCTCCGCCCAGCGTGGTGCGGCCCGAGGTGGCGCCCAGCAGAAAGCCGCGTGCCCGCTGGTCGGCCGCCGCCCAGATGGCGTCGCCCACGCGCTGGAAGCCGAACATGGAGTAGTAGATGTAGAACGGCAGCATGGCCAGGCCGTGCACGCTGTAGCTGGTGGCCGCCGCCGTCCAGCTGGCGATGGCGCCGGCCTCGCTGATGCCCTCCTCCAGGATCTGGCCGTCCAGCGCCTCGCGGTAGGACAGCACCGAGCCGATGTCCTCGGGCGCGTAGCGCTGGCCCAGGCTGCTGTAGATGCCCACCTGCTTGAACAGGTTGGCCATGCCGAAGGTGCGCGCCTCGTCGGCCACGATGGGCACGATGCGCGGGCCCAGCTGCGCATCCTTGAGCAGGCTGCCCAGCATGCGCACAAAGGCCATGGTGGTGCTCATTTCCTTGCCGGCAGGCGCCAGCGCGAACTGGGCGTATTGCTCCAGCGCTGGAACGGGCACGCGGTCGCACACCGTTTCGCGGCGCGGCAGTGCGCCGCCCAGGGCCGTTCGGCGCTCGCGCAGGTACTGCATCTCGGCACTGTCATCGGCAGGCTTGTGGAAGGCCAGGCCCTTGGCCTGCTCGTCACTGAGCGGCAGGTTGAAGCGGTTGCGGAACTCGATCAGGTCGGTCTCGTCCAGCTTCTTCTGGCTGTGCGTGGTCATCTTGCCCTGCCCGGCCGAGCCCATGCCGTAGCCCTTCTTGGTATGGGCCAGGATCACCGTGGGCTGGCCGCGATGGGCGGCAGCCGCTGCATAGGCCGCATGGATCTTCACCAGATCATGGCCGCCGCGCTTCAAGCGGTCGATCTGCTCGTCCGTCAGGCCCTGAGCCAGGGCGGCGAGCTCGGGGTTCTGTCCAAAGAAATGCTCGCGGTTGTAGCGGCCGTCCTTGGCGGCGAAGGTCTGCATCTGCCCGTCCACCGTGCCGCCCAGCGTGCGTGCCAGGGTGCCGGTGATGTCGCGAGCCAACAGCCCGTCCCAGTCGCTGCCCCACAGCAGCTTGACCACGTTCCAGCCCGCGCCGGCAAACAGCCGCTCCAGTTCATCGACGATGCGGCCGTTGCCGCGCACCGGGCCGTCCAGGCGCTGCAGATTGCAGTTGACCACCCAGACCAGGTTGTCCAGCCCCTCGCGCGCGGCCAGCGTGAGGGCACTCATGCTTTCGGGCTCGTCCATCTCGCCGTCGCCGAACACGCCCCAGACCTTGCGCTCCTGGCAGTCCAGCAGGCGGCGGTGCGTGAGATAGCGCATGAAGCGCGCGTGGTAGATGCTGCTGATGGGGCCTATGCCCATGGAGCCCGTCGGGAACTGCCAGAAATCGGGCATCAGCCAGGGATGGGGATAGCTGGACAGGCCCTGCGCGCCAGCGGCCGGCGCGCTGATCTCCTGCCGATAGTGCTGCAGGTCCTGCTCGCTCAGCCGCCCTTCCAGGAAGGCGCGCGCATACACGCCGGGGGCGCTGTGCGGCTGGAAGAACACCAGGTCGCCCCGGTGCTGGCCCGGCGCCAGCCCCTCCCGGGCATGGAAGAAATGGTTGAACCCGGTCTCGAACAGGTCGGCCGCGCTGGCGTAGCTGGCGATGTGCCCGCCCAGCTCGCCATAGGCCTGGTTGGCGCGCACCACCATGGCCAGCGCATTCCAGCGCATGATGGACGCCAGCCGCTCCTCCATGGCCAGGTCGCCCGGAAACACCGGCTGCTGCTGCGCGGCCACGGTGTTCACATAGGGCGTATTCAGGTCGGGCTGCCAGCCCAGGCGCTGCTCGCGCGCCATGCGCGCCAGCTCTTCGAGCACGAAGCGCGCGCGCTGCGGCCCCTCGGCGGCGACCAGGGCCGCGAAGGCCTCCCGCCATTCGGTGGTTTCCTGGGGATCGGTATCGATATCGGCCAGCGTGGCCAGCGGCGTGGGTGCGTTCATGCCCGCCACTTTAGGACTGGCGGACCGGCATGAGCAGCCGTTCATGGATAAGGGAAACGCCATATTCCAGCATTTCATGCCGGCATCTACATAAAATCCGGCACATGAAACTGGACACCATCGACTTGCGCATTCTGGCCGAGCTGCAAACGGACGGCTCGCTGTCCAACGTGGAGCTGGCGCGGCGTGTGCACCTGTCGCCCTCGCCCTGCCTGGCGCGCGTCAAGGCGCTGGAGAAGGCCGGCGTGATCGCGCGCTATGTGGCGCTGGCCAATGCGTCGGCCCTGGGGCTGGGGCTGAACGTGTTCATCAACATCAGCCTCAAGTCCCAGGCCAAGGAATCGCTGGCCGACTTCGAGCGCCGCATTGCCGAGCACGACGAGGTCATGGAGTGCTACCTGATGAGCGGCGACGCCGACTACCTGATCCGCGTGGCCCTGGCCGACATCGGCGCGCTGGAGCGCTTCATCGTGGAGCAGCTCACGCCGATTCCGGGCATAGAGAAGATCCGCTCCAGCTTCACGCTCAAGCAGGTGCGGTACAAGACCGCCCTGCCCCTGCCGGCCGCAGGCTGAGGCCGATGGAGACTGGCCTCAGCCCGCAGGCTTGGCCATCTCGCCGATGGCGATGCGGCGGCGCAGCTCGCCCAGCACGGCCTTGAGGCGGCGCTCGTTGTCCAGCCCCACGCGCACCAGCATCTTCTGGCCGCTGGACAGGGCCTGCAGCTCCGGGTCGGCGTATTCGTAGCGCACCCAGGGCTGGACGGAGGGCACCTCGCCCTCCACCTTGGTCAGCCTGACCTGCACCGGACCCGCGGGCTCGGGCGCGGCGCGCAGATGGTCTATGACGGCAATGAGACGATCGTTGAAATAGCGGCTGGGATAGCCCAGGTCTTCATAGGCGGTCTGGAACAGGGGATACAGCCGGGCATAGAGCTTGACGGCCCCGTCCATGGGAATGGACTCGGCGAAGGCCACGAAGGCTTTGTAGCGTGCGGCGTTGGCGGGGGAGATGGCCTGTGCCTCCCCGGCCTCCGCCGCGCCCTCCACCGTGAAACGCTGCGGCGCGGGGTGCACGGGCCAAAGCCGTGCTGGGGCCTGGGAGCGGGTCAGGTTGTCCACGGTGGCCACGGCGCGGCGCACAAAACCGTCCATCTGCAGAAAGCTGCCTGCCTTGTCACGACCCAGCAGGCCGTTGAGGGCCTGGGCGACATGGGCGTCGGAGTCCTGCAGCGCGGGCAGGCCGGGCGCGGGTGGCTCCAGCGCATCGACAGGGTTCTGGGGCTCGGTCAGCTCGGGCGCGGGGACGGGTTCAGGCTCGGCAGGCTGGGCGGGCGCCTCTGCCACTTCGGGCGGCGCCTCGGGCACGTCGGCGGGACGCCACCAGTACCACCAGGCTGCGCCCCCCACGGCGGCAGCCGCCAGTACCGCTGCGGCGATGCCGAAAGCCGATGGGCCGGAGGATCTGGCGCGGGGGCGGAAGTCTTGGGGGTCGCGTTCTGGCATGGATGGGTCCTTTGGCTTGGGCAGGGGCTGGCAGCACAGTTGCCGCAGGACGTGCGACAGCAAAGCACAACCGGGGTTCCCGGGCTTTCCTGACACCAGCCCCTGACTGGTGTTTATAAGCCGCCCCGCTGCCTGCGCAGGCCCTTGTGCGCGCCAGGCAACAAGGCGTTACCCGGCTTACGCGGCCAGCCTGCGCACAAGAAGGGGGCGGTACAGCAGGCTCAGCCCTGCGTGCCCAGATCCTGGAGCCAGGCCATGGCGGCCTGCAGCTCGTCGGGGCGGATCTCATGCATGCTCGGGTATTCGTGGTAGCTCAGTTGCAGCGGCAGGCGCTGCACGTGGCTGCGAATGGCGTGGGCGCTGGTCAGCGGAATGACGTTGTCGTAGGTGCCGTGGCTGACCCAGAGCGACTTGCCGTCGAAGGCCGCGTCAGGGGCCTGGTGCGGCAAGGCCTCGGGCAGCAGGCGGCTGTGCCAGCACATGGCGGCGCGCAGCAGCGCGGGCTGGGTCAGCAGCAGGCTGAGCGCCATGATGCCGCCCTGGCTGAAGCCGCCCGCCACGGTACGCTGGGCAGGAATGCCCAGCCGCGCGCCGGCCTGCTGCACGGTCTGGGCCACCAGGGCGCGGCTGTGCTCTTCCTGCGATGCGTGTATGTGGCGCGTGCCGTTGGCATCCACCGTGAACTGGAACCAGGCATGGGCACTGGGCCCCATGGAAAACGGGGCACGCAGGCTGAGCACGTGGAACTGCGGCGGCACGAACGATGCGAGGCCGAACAGGTCCTGTTCATTGCTGCCAACGCCATGCATGAGCACCAGCAGCCAGGGCTGCTGCCCCGGTGCGGGTTGTGCGGGGCGCTCCAGCGCCAGCAGGGGCAGGTCGATCATCACGGACTCCTTGGTTTTTAAGCGATTTCCGGGACCGGGGTGGTCCCGGGCAACGCGCCATTGTGGCGCCTCGCCAAGTCCGCGGGGGCAGGAGGTTATGCCGCCTGCGCGTCCTCGAAGGCCATCGCATCCATGGCCAGGATGGAGTACATGACTTCGCGGCTCAGATACCGAGGCCGCGCCGTGGCGCCGGCCGCGCCCAGGGCGAAGTACAGCGGCATGAAGTGCTCTTCGCTGGGATGGGCGCGCCGGGCCGAGGGAGCGCGTGCGCGGTAGTCCAGCAGCGCGGGCAGGTCCTGCGCCTGCAGGCGCGACTCGATCCAGCGGCTGAAATCCTGCACGTAGGGCGAGGAGGCGCTGGAGCCGCCGACGGCATGGTCGTCCTGCAGGCCATCCTGGCTGCGCAGGGCCTGCACGGCGTCGTCCACCCGCACCGTGGCCTCGCCCGTGCCGCCCCGGAATTCGGCCAGGTTGTGCGTCATGCTGCCGGAGCCGACGATGAGCACCCCTTCATCGCGCAGCGCCGCCAGGGCCGCGCCCAGCGCATGGGTTTCGGCCGGCCCGGCCGAGGCGGGAAGGGACAGCTGCACCACGGGCAGGTCGGCATCCGGCAGCAAATGCATCAGCGGCACCCAGGCGCCGTGGTCGAAGGGCCGCTGCGCGTTGGCGGTGGAGGCAATGCCTGCGGCCTGCAGGCGGTCCATGACTTCCTGCGCCAGCTGGGGCGCGCCGGGGGCCGGGTACTGCAGTTCGTAGAGCGCGGGCGGGAAGCCGCCGAAGTCGTGCCAGGTGGAGGGCGTGGCTCCGGTCATGACTTCCACGCCATGCGACATCCAGTGCGGCGACATGACGACCACGCCGCGCAGCGGGCCGTGGGCCTGGCGCAGCGCCCTGCCCCATTGCGCGAGCACAGGGCCGGTTTCGCCCGGCTCCAGCGCGAACATGGGCGAGCCGTGGGAGACATAGAGCACGGGCAGCCGAGTGCCTGCCGAAGCGGCTATGGAGGAGGCGCCGGAATCGAGGGAAGCGTGGAAATCTTGCATTCCCCTAATGTAGGGACGCAAGCGGGCCGCGCCAAGCCGCCAAAGGCGGCACACATTGTTGCGCTGGCCGGCTCAATCGTCGCGCGGGCGGCCCCGCAGGGCCTTGGTGGCGCTGTGCCGGCTCTTGCTGTCCAGGCGCCGCCGCTGCGATCCCAGCGTGGGCCGGGTGGCGCGGCGAAGAATGGGTTCGGGATAGGCGGCGGCCACCAGCGCGTTGAGCCGCTGCAGCGCGGCGCGCAGGTTCTGCTCCTGCGTGCGGTACTGCTGGGCCTTGATGACGACCACGCCCTCGTTGGTGATGCGGCCGTCGCGCAGGGCCAGCAGGCGCTGCTGCACGGCCTCGGGCAGGCGCGAGGCGCGCACGTCGAAACGCAGGTGCACAGCGCTGGAGACCTTGTTCACGTTCTGGCCGCCCGCGCCCTGGGCGCGCATGGCGGTCCACTGCACCTCATGCAGCTCGATGGGGCGCATGCGCTCAGGCATCCAGCGCAGCGGTCAATGCCGCCACAAAGGCATCGGGACGCTCATGCATGACCCAGTGGCCCGCGCCGGGCACCAGGGCCAGCCCGCGGAAGTCGCGCGCATGGCGTGCAAAGGCCTGGACCAGTTCCTGCATCATCGGGCCCGGGTAGAGCGCGTCGTGCTCGCCATAGATGGCCCATACGGGGCCGTCCACGGCCTGCAGGGCGCGGGCCAGCACATCGGTGTGCGAGAGGCGGCGGCGCGGAAGGCGGTCGCGCTCCACATTGAGCACATGCAGGGCCAGCGTGTCCTCGTCGATGAGGCTGGCGTCATGCAGCATCAGCGCCTGCAGGTTGTAGCGGTGGGCCACGGCCTGCGCCTCGGGCGTGGCCAGGTGGCGCCAGCCCTTGAGCCGCACGGCCAGGCCCTTGCCCACGCCCATGCCGGGCGCCCCGGCCAGCACCAGGCGCCGGGCCAGCGTGCCGTCGGCAGCCGCCAGCATGCCGGCCGTCATGCCGCCAAAAGAGAAGCCGACCAGATCGCACAGCGGGGCGGCGGGCGCTGCGCCATCGGCCAGCAGTTGCCGCAGGCCCTGGCGCAGCGGCTCGACCAGGGTGTCGGCATCCTGGCCGCCTGGCACCCCATCGGAATCGCCAAAGCCCGGCAGGTCCGGTATCCACAGCTGGCGGCCCTGGGCCAGCAGAGCGTCCATGCAGCGCAGCCAGTGCGTCCAGCTGCCGCTGCCGCCGTGCAGCATGACCACCGGCAGCACGCCCGCGCGCGCCTCGCCCCAGACATGCCAGACCATGTGGCCGTCTTCGGGCCGCGCGGCAGACAGCGGCGTGGTGAGGCGCCGCGCACGGGCGCGCAGGCGCTCTATGGCGACAGGCGTGTTCACCACTGGGCCACGGCGTCGATGGCCAGGCCGTAGCCGGCCACACCAAAGCCGCACATCACGGCGCGCGCCGCAGCCGACAGGTAGGAGTGGTGGCGGAAGCTCTCGCGCGCATGCACGTTGCTGATGTGCAGCTCCACCAGCGGCACGCCCGTGCCCTTGACGGCATCCAGCAGGGCCACGCTGGTGTGGGTGTAGGCGGCGGCGTTGAAGATCAGGCCGGCCAGGCGGCCTTCCGCGTGCACGCGGCCGGCCTCGTGGATCCAGTCCACCAGCTCGCCTTCATGGTTGCTCTGGCGGAACTCCAGGGCCAGACCGTAGCGCGCACAGGCGGCTTCGCACAGCGCACGCACATCGGCCAGGGTCTGGGAGCCATAGATGGCGGGTTCACGCAGGCCCAGCAGGTTCAGGTTCGGGCCATTGAGGACATAGACGGTTTTCACGGCGGGGACACTCCAGGTTTCCAACGGGCTGGATTATGCGGGCCATCCCCGGCCCGGTCTTGGCGCAGGCACCACGGAAAAAGCCGCCCAAAGGGGCGGCAAGAGTCGGTTCAGCGCGGCTCAGCTCAGATCAACGGCGCCAGTGGCCATGCCCGTGACCATGGCCATGGCGGTACTCGCCACGGTATCCACCCCGGTAGCCGCCGCCATAGCCGTATCCGTAGCCGGGAACGACCACGACGGGCGGAGCACGGTAGACGGCGCGCGGCGCGTAGTAGACCGGCGGCGGGGGGGCGTAGTAAATGGGCTGGGGCGGTGCCACATAGACGGGGGCAGGCGCGACATAGACGGGCGGGCCATACATGCCCGGCGAATTCAGGCTGATGGACCACTGCACATCGCCCCGGGCCTGGGCGGCGCCCGAAGCCATGAGGGCGGCCAGGGCCAGGCCGGCTGCTGCTGCTTTTGCAACCCACGGGGAAGCTGTCGTTGTCATGGTGTCTCTCCTCGAAGTTGGACAGGCGTGGCAGGCATTGCCGCTGCTGCCGCCTTCCCGCACTTTGGCACAGGGGGACGGCATACGCCCTGCATTCTCAACGCGCGACAGGGGTCTACGGATGGCAGGCTTTTATACAAGTTTGTTTCCAAATGCCTCAACCCTTGGCTGGCGCGGCTGTCCGAAAGCCGTCCGGAGCGGGTCGGCAGGCGCGCGCCTACAATGCTGCGATGAGCTCTGCTGACGCCTCCCCCATCTCCAAAGATCCGGTCAAACCGAGTAACTTTCTGCGCCAAATCATCGAGGCCGACCTGGCCAACGGTACCTACGCCCAGCGCCGCTGGGGTGGAAGCCCCGGTGATGGCGACCACCACAACCAGGGCCAGGTGGACGTGGCGAAGATCCGCACACGCTTCCCGCCCGAGCCCAACGGCTACCTGCACGTGGGCCACGCCAAGGCCATCTGCCTGAACTTCGGCCTGGCGCGCGACTACCAAGGCGCCTGCCACCTGCGTTTCGACGACACCAATCCCGAGAAGGAAGACCAGGAGTACGTGGACAGCATCATCGATGCCGTCCATTGGCTGGGCTTCGGCTGGAAGGAAGCCGACGGTCACGAGAACCTCTACTTCGCCAGCAACTACTTCGACTTCATGTACCGCGCGGCCGAGTACCTGATCGAGCAGGGCCTGGCCTATGTGGACGAGCAAAGCGCCGACGACATGAAGGCCAACCGCGGCGATTTCTCACGCCCCGGCGTGGACAGCCCGTTCCGCAGCCGCACGGTGGCCGAGAACCTGGCGCGCTTTCGCGAAATGCGCGACGGCAAGCTGCCCGATGGCGCTGCCGTGCTGCGCGCAAAGATCGACATGGCATCGCCCAACATCAATCTGCGCGATCCCGCCATCTACCGCGTGCGCCATGCCGAGCACCACAACACCGGCAACCAGTGGTGCATCTACCCGATGTACACCTTCGCCCATCCCATCGAGGACGCGCTGGAGCACATCACCCACAGCATCTGCACGCTGGAGTTCGAGGACCAGCGCCCGTTCTACGACTGGCTGCTGGACCACCTGCGCGCAGGCGGCCTGATCGCCGCGCCGCAGCCGCGCCAGTACGAGTTCTCGCGCCTGCACCTGACCTATGTGATCACCAGCAAGCGCAAGCTCAAGCACCTGGTGGACAACGGCATCGTCAGCGGCTGGGATGATCCGCGCATGCCCACCATCGTCGGCCTGCGCCGCCGTGGCTACACGCCGCAGAGCATCCAGGCCTTCTGCGAGCGCATCGGCGTGACCAAGGACTACGCCTGGATCGACTACTCCACGCTGGAAGGCTGCCTGCGCGAAGACCTGGAAAACCAGGCCCATCGCGGCATGGTGGCGCTGGACCCGCTCAAGCTGGAGCTGACCAACTGGGCCGAGGTCTTCGGCAGCGCCGACCACCTGGAAGCCTGCGAGCTGCCCGCCCTGCCCCACGCCGCCGAAGGCCAGCAGGTGCCGGTGCGCCGCTTCACGCTGGGCCGCGAGGTGTGGATCGAGCGCGAGGACTTCGCCGAAGTGCCGCCCAAGGGCTACAAGCGCCTGTTCCCCGGCAACAAGGTGCGCCTGAAGGGCGGCTACGTGATCGAGTGCACGGGCTGCGAGAAGGATGCCGAGGGCAACGTCACCAAGGTGCTGGCCACCGTGGTGCCCGACACCAAGAGCGGCACGCCGGGCGCCGACAGCGTCAAGGTCAAGGCCGCCATCACCTGGGTGGGCGCGGCCGATGGCGTGCAGGCCGAAGTGCGCCTGTACGACCGCCTGTTCACCGACCCGCAGCCCGATGCGGGCGGCAAGGACTTCCTGGCCCTGCTCAACCCGGACAGCCTCAAGGTCGTGACGGCCTACGTGGAGCCGTCGCTGGCCCAGGCACAGCCTGACGACAAGTTCCAGTTCGAGCGCTTCGGCTACTTCGTGGCCGACCGCAAGGACCACGCACCGGGCAAGCCCGTGTTCAACCGCGCAACGGGTCTCAAGGACTCCTGGGGCAAGTAGGCGCACGGCCCGCTGGCGGGCACCTGCACCGCTCCCCCGAAGATGGCCCACCATCCTGCTTTGCAGGGGTGGGCCATCGCACATCGGCGCTTTTGCAGTGACCATGGCCTCAGCACAATTCCAGGCCATGAACCAAGCCTTGCCACAGGCGGCTTCCGCCGCCAAGTTCGACACCTCCCGCGCGGCCGAGTACGAGACGCAAAGCCGCATCGCCCTGGCCGGCTACGACGCCTGCCACGAGCTGGCGGCCTGCCTGCTGGCAGCCAGCCTGGATGCCGGGCCGAAGTCCGTGCTGATTGGCGGCGCCGGTGGCACGGGCCAGGAAATCCTGGCCACGGCGCGGCTCAGGCCGCAGTGGACATTCACGGCCGCCGACCCTTCGCCCCCCATGCTGGACCAGACCATGGACCGCATCGCAGCCGCCGGCCTGTCGGCCCAGGTGCGTGCAGCACCCTGTGCGGTGGAGGACCTGCCCGCCGGCACGGTGTTCGACGCGGCCACGCTGATCGGCGTGCTGCACCACATTCCTGACGATGCGGACAAGCTCAGGCTGCTGCAGGCCCTGTCGGCCAGGCTGGCGCCGGGCGCGCCCTTCATCCTGGCCTGCAATCGCCATCGCTACGACAGCGAGCCGCTGTTCCTGGACGCCTGGGCCATGCGCTGGCGCATGGCAGGCGCGGACGAGGCCGCCGTCCATGCGAAACTCGGCAAGATCCGGCAGGGCGCGGTTCCACCCGCCTCGGAAGAGGCAGTGGAGCAGATGCTGGCCCAGGCCGGCTTCGTTCAGGCCAAGCGCTTTTTCTCCAGCCTGTTCTGGTGTGCGTGGATTGCCGCCAAGGCCTGATCGCCCCGAGCCGATCGTTCTTTCTCCGCCTTCCTTTCTTTGATTTGCCTTTCAGCATGAACTTCTCCGCACGCCTTCAGCAACTGCCCACCGTCACCCACCTCGCCGCGCTGCAGCTGGCCGATGCCCAGGGCCAGGTCGTGGCCACCATCGAGAACAAGCCCGGCCAGACCGGCTCCCTGGCCGTGTACCACGCGCTGGCCGCCCTCTACGGCGGCAGCATCACGCCCGCCGCCGCCGAACTGGGCCTGGAGTGGTATGCCGAGCACACGCAGGACGCCATCGCCTTCCCTGGCAAGCACCCCAACATCGACCGCCTGCTGGCCTGGTCCAAGGGTGCCGAGAGCTACCAGGCCCGCCTGATCGCGGCCTGAGCGCGGCCTGAGCGCCGCCTGATTCAGCCTGGGTAAACACCGCGTCACAGAAGTTGCGCGGACTGGGGGCATCGGCTGACACGCCGGTGTCAACGCAGCGTGCACTTTGGCGTTCAAATGACATGTGCCTTGCCGCTTCGGCGCGCAAGGCGTTCCTGCCCAGGAGAACGCAATGCTGCAATCCGCCGTGCCCAGAGCACGCACCATGGCCCCCTCAGCTTCCCACGCCGGCGCCCTGCGCCTGAGCGTGCTGGGCCTGGCCGCCGCCCTGGCGCTGAGCGCCTGCAACGAATCCCAGGACAAGCCCCCGCAGGCCGCCAGCGCGCCGCTGCCGCCTGCCACCGAAAGCGCCCAGCCCGTCGCCACGCCCGTGGCCTATGTGCCGCCGTCGGCCGAGACGCTCTACCAGATGGTGGCGCCCATTGCGCTGTACCCCGACAAGCTCGTGGCCCAGGTGCTGGCCGCCTCCACCTATCCGGACCAGGTCGGCGCCGCCGAGGTCTGGCTGGGGCAGAACCCGGGCCTCAAGCCCCAGGAACTGCAGGACGCCGTCAACGGCCAGGACTGGGACCCGTCGGTCAAGTCCCTGGCCCAGTTTCCCAACGTGCTGGCGCAGCTGTCTTCCAACATTCCCTGGACCACGGCCCTGGGCAGGGCCTACTACAACGATCCGGCCGACGTGATGAACGCCATCCAGGTAATGCGCCAGCGCGCCTACAAGGCCGGTACGCTCAAGGACTCCAGCCGGCTCAAGGTGGCCGTGGCCGCGGCCGACGCCCCGCCGCGCGATCCCCAGCCAGCGCCCCAGGACATGGGCGAGCCCCTGTCGTCCATGCTGCCGGTGCCGGTGATCGATACGCCCTCGCAGTTCATCGAGATCACTCCCGCCCAGCCCGACACCGTCTATGTGCCGCAGTACGACCCGGGTGTGGTGTATGGCGAGCCGCTGCCGGTGTATGGCGGCTACCGCCCCATCGTGGCGCCGCAGCCCGTCTACGTGGGCAGTTCGGCCACGCCCGTGGTGGCGGGGCTGATCGGCTTTGGCGCAGGCGTGATCCTCGCCGAGTCCGTGGACCGTCGCCCCTGGGGCTGGAACTCCTGGGGCATGCGCTGGGGCGAGCCCGGCTACCGCTGGCACCGCAACGAGCCGCCGCCACCGCCCTCGCGCCGGCCAGCCGTGATCTACAACAACAACACCTATGTGACGCGCTCGACCACAGTGGTGCAGAACATCCGCAACACGCAGATCAACAACGGTGGCAACGTCACCCACATCGCGAACAACCCGCACTTCGAGCCCCGCCCTGCCGGCAACCCGCCCAACCCGCCACAGGGCGGCGATCCGCGCCCGGGCGGCATGGCCGCGGCGGCCCTGGCCGGCGCCGCCGGCATGGCAGGCGCGGCCG
>NZ_JAQOTI010000028.1:0-28259 GCF_028401915.1 Delftia sp. DT-2 | reverse complement strand
GGGCCGGCGCCGCCGCAGGGGCTGCCGCCGGGCGTGGGGGCGCAGGTGCCGCCGCCCGAGCCGCCACCGCCACCGCCAAGGTCGATGCCGCCGCCCGTGCCGGGGGCGCAGCTTTGCACGGTGGGGTCGCATTTGCCGGAGCCGCCGCCCAGGTTGGGGGCGGCAGCCGCCAGGGTGGGCATGGCCTGGGCCAGCAGTGCGGCGAGGCATAGCAAGGCGCTGCGCAGCAGCGTGTGCCGTGGGTGCATGTGAGTTTCTCCCTCGGGATTTTTAGGAATCTCGGGCAGGAGGCGGCCATGCGTCTGGCGGGGAGCTGGTGGAGGCAAGCCTGTGTCCGGGTTGCCGGTCAATCTAGGCAGCTGCGGCGTGCTTGTCTCTAGGAATAGTCTGTTTCTGCGGCCCAAAGGGAGGAATGGGGCGGAAATGGGGCTGGCGTGGGGCTGTGGCGCAACGGAATGCGGCCGCCCGCATGCCCCACAATCCCCGCCAAAGGAGTGCACGGGCAATGGACAGATGGCAGGCCATGCGGGTGTTTTGCGGCGTAGTGGATGCGCAGGGCTTCACGGCGGCGCAGGACAGGCTGGGCATGACGCATTCGACCGCCTCGCGCCATGTCAAATGGCTGGAGTCGGAACTGGGCACGCAGCTGCTGCAGCGCAATTCGCGCGGGCTGAGCCTGACCGAGGCGGGGCGCAGCTACTACCTCAGCTGCGTGCAGTTGCTGGAGCAGCTCGATGCGGCCGAGGCCGCGCTGGCCGTGCGCCGCGCACGCGTGGCGGGCGTGCTGCGCATCACGCTGCCGCTGGCCGTGGGCGCCATCGAGCTGGGCGACTGGCTGCCCGAGTTCGAGCAGCAATTCCCGGATCTGGAGCTGCAACTGCTGTGCACCGACCGGCTGGTGGACCTGGTGGCCGAGGGCGTGGATGCAGCCGTGCGCATCAGCCGGCAATTGCCGGACAGTGGACTGCAGGCGCGGCTGCTCACGCATTCGCCTCTGGTGCTGGTGGCTTCGCCCGCCTATCTGATGCGCCACGGGGTGGTGCAGGCGCCAGAGCAACTGGCCGCGCACCGCGCCCTGGCCTTTGCTGCGGGTCCGGCCCAGTTGCGCTGGAGCGTGGTGTCCGGGCAGGGCGCTGTCACCGAGGTCCAGCCGCTAGCGGCATTGCGCACCGATTCGGTGGCCACCATCTTCGAGGCCGCACGCGCGGGGCGGGGCATTGCGGCGCTGACCTGGCATACCGTGCGCTCGGCCATCGAGCGCGGCCAGCTGGTGCGGGTGCTGCCCTGTTTTCATCTGGGGCAGTACAGCTACCACGCGCTGTATCCGCGCACGCGGCATCTGCGCCCGGCCGTGCGTGCCTTCGTGGATTTCATGGCACGGCGCTATCGGCAGGGGCCGGGGGACTGAGCATGGTGTTCTGGAGCCGGCCGCTCGATGCGCAGGAACAGGCCTTTGTGCGCACGCACTTCGGCGCCTCGCTGGATGCGCTGCTGCCGCGCATGCGCCTTTATCTGCGCCGCCTGGGCGACACGCGCAGGGCGCTGTCCATGAATGGCGGGCGCATCTTCATGCCGCGCGCCTTTTTCATGCAGTCCGATCCGCGCCAGCCGCTGCGCCTGTCGCATCCGCAGATCGCAGGCATCTTTGCCCATGAGCTGCTGCACCAGTGGCAGCGCCTGCAGGGCATGCCCGTCACGCGGCAGTCCGCCTGGCTGCAGTTCAAGGCGCTGTGCATGCGCGGTGATCCCTATGCCTACGAGCGCTGCGACGATCCCCGGCGCATGCTGCAGCGTTTTGTCCATGCCCAGGTGGAGCAGCAGGGCCAGATGTGGGAGGACCATGTGCGCGCCTGCGTGGCGGGGCAGGGCGATGCGGCGGGCGCCCTGATCGCGGCCCACGTGCGGGGCACGTGAGTCAGCTGGGCTGGATGCTCAGTGCTTCGATCAGGTCATGGGCCGACACATCGCGCGCCGCGCCAAATCCCGCCACGTGCCGGGCGATGGATGGCGTGATGCAGACAAAGCGGAAGTCGCCCAGATCGGTCATGAACGCGGCTTCGGGGAAGCGCAGCACATAGCTGTCGCGCGCACCATCGGCCAGCACGCTGCCGGGCGGCGGCGTGCTGGCCACGCCTTCAATGGCCACGCGCTCCAGTGCATGCACGCCCTCGCCGTCCACTTCGGCCGCGCACACCAGCAGGCTGACGGCCGGGTGCAGCTCCATGGCCCGCGTGTGCGCTGCCAGTGCGCTGACGTGCAGCACAAAGCAGCCAAACTGCGCATTCCAGGCCCAGGGCACCATGGACAGACGGGGAGCGGGCAGTGCATCGCCAGTCCCGGGGGCAGGGGAGTCGGCGGGCTGGGTGGCCAGGGCCGCGCTGCGGCGGCGGGCCAGCAGATCGCGCAGCGACAGCTGCAGGCGGGACAGGTGGGGCATGGCGGGCGTGGAGGGCGTGGAGGGCATGGCGCCATCGTACCCGTGGCGTACTTGTGGCGTGCGCGTGGCCGGCTTGCGAAAGCACAAGGCGAGTTGCGGTGGCACCGGTATGCCATGGGCGCTCAAGCGTCACTTTGGCGACGATTCCCTGGGGCCTTCCCCAATGCCGGGAACCGGGTGTGCGCCTAGCCTCGCTGGCAAGGCGGATTGCCGCCGTCCGATCCACTCACCGACCATTCAACGCCCATCCGTCCATGTCGACCCTGCCCGCGCACCACGCCTTCTGGCCCAGCCGTCTGCCCCATTCCATCACCGTGCCCGCCACCAGCGTATGGGAGAACCTGGCCGTCAACGCGCGCCGCTATCCCGACAAGCCGGCCATCCGCTACTTCGGCAGCTCCATCAGCTACCGCGAGCTGTGCGAGGGCACGGAGCGCATGGCGGCCTACCTGCACAGCCTGGGCGTGCAGCGCGGCGACCGCGTGATCCTGCTGATGCAGAACACGCCTCAGCTCATCCTGGCGCACTACGCCATCTTCCGCGCCAATGCCGTGGTGGTGCCGGTCAATCCCATGAACATGGCCGAGGAGCTCAAGCACTACATCACCGACGCCGACGCCAAGGTCGCCATCACCACGGCCGACCTGGCCCCCGAACTGGCCAAGGCCAGCAATGCGCTGGCGCCCGGCCAGCGGCTGGAGCACCTGGTCGTCACCCAGTTCACGGACGCCTTCGATGCCGGGGTGCAGGGCGACGATGCGCCGCCTGCGCAGTGGCACGACTGGCTGCTCACCCGGCGCGAGCCGGCTGTGCTGGAGGGCGGCGGCGTCCACACCTGGCAGCAGGCCCTGGCCTGTACCGACGCCGCGCCGCCCCATGTGGTGGGCCGCGACGACATGGCCGTGCTGCCCTACACCAGCGGCACCACGGGCCATCCCAAGGGCTGCATGCACCCGCACCGCTCCATCAACCACAACGCCGTGGCGGGCAGCTACTGGGGCAGCGGCACCAGCGAGGCGGTCGTGCTGGCGGTGGTGCCCATGTTCCACATCACGGGCATGGTGTCGGTGCTGCACACGGCCATCTTCATGGGTGCCACCGTGGTGGTCATGCCGCGCTGGGACCGCGAGCTGGCCGGGCGGCTGATCTCGCGCTACCAGGTCACCAGCTGGACCAACATCCCCACCATGGTCATCGACCTGCTGGGCAGCCCCAACTTCGCTCAGTTCGACCTCACCAGCCTCAAGTACATCGGCGGCGGCGGCGCGGCCATGCCCCAGGCCGTGGCCCAGCGCCTGCTGGAGCAATACGGCCTGCGCTTTTGCGAGGGCTACGGCCTGACCGAGACCGCTGCGCCCACGCACAGCAACCCGTCCGAGCACCCCAAGCAGCAGTGCCTGGGCATTCCCTTCATGAGCACGGAGGCGCGCGTCATCGATCCTGACACCGGTGCCGAAGTGCCCCAGGGCGAGCAGGGCGAGATCGTGGTCCACGGGCCCGAGGTCTTCGACGGCTACTGGAAGCGCCCCGACGCCACGGCCCAGGTCTTCATGGAGATCGACGGCAAGCGGTTCTTTCGCACCGGCGACCTGGGCCACGTGGATGAGGACGGCTACTACTTCATCACCGACCGCCTCAAGCGCATGATCAACGCCAGCGGCTTCAAGGTCTGGCCGGCCGAGGTCGAATCGCTGATGTTCCGCCACCCCGCCATCCAGGAAGCCTGCGTGATCTCCACGCGCGACGCCTACCGGGGCGAGTCGGTCAAGGCCGTCGTCGTGCTGCGTGCCGGCAAGGAAGACACCACGGCCGAGGACATCATCCAGTGGTGCCGCGAGAACATGGCCGTCTACAAGGCGCCCAAGGTGGTGGAGTTCGTCAAGGCCCTGCCCAAGAGCGGCAGCGGCAAGGTGATGTGGCGGCAGTTGCAGGAGGCGCAGGCGTAGCCCCGCGGGCAGTTCCCATCCATGGGCAAGTCCCACACGCGCTTGCCCAGGGCGCCGTGGGGCTGTTTGCTGCAGGGGCTCTGCAAAGGCTGCGCGCGCATCTATGATCGCGCGCCAGATACGAACACCGCAGCGCACAGCACATGCATAGATTTCCTGGGACCGCTGCCACGGCCGTGGCAGCTTTTTTTTGGGTTTCCGTTCCCGTCCCCGTTGTCGCGCACGAACTGTGCACCATCGTCGCCGACGCCGACACGGGCCAGTCCCTGGTGCACAGCGGCCCGGCCTGCGCCGAGCGGGTCACGCCGGCGTCCACCTTCAAGATCGCCATCAGCCTGATGGGCTATGACGCCGGCATCCTGCAGGACGAGTCCCGGCCCGCGTGGCCGTACCAACCGGAGTATCCGGACTGGGGTGGGGATGCCTGGCGGCGCGATATCACGCCCCAGGCGTGGATGAAAGACTCGGTGTTCTGGTACTCGCAGCAGGTGGTGATGCGTCTGGGCCAGCAGCGCTTTGACGCCTACGTGAAGGCCTTCCGCTATGGCAACGAGGATGTCTCTGCCGTGCCAGTGGCCGACCCGGGCCACAACGGCGTGTGGGTGGTGTCTTCGCTGCGCATCTCGGCGGCCGAGCAGGTGGCCTTCATGCGCAGGATCGTGCGCCGGGAACTGTCTGTGAGCAGTCAGGCCATCGACATGACTGCGCGCATCACCCGGCACCCCGTGCCTGTGGACGGCTGGACCGTGCATGGCAAGACGGGCACGGGCTCGCCGGGCAGCGACAACCGCTACGACGCCAGCCGGGCCTATGGCTGGTACGTGGGCTGGGCCACCAAGGACCAGCGCAGGCTGGTGTTCGCCACGCTGATCCAGGACGAGCAGGCGCAAAAGCCCAATGCCGGCCTGCGCGCCCGCGATGCCCTGCTGCAGCGACTGCCTGCCGTGGACCGCTGACAATGCACGGGCCGTTCCTTTTCCGTACACCTTCCGCACACGAGCGACAGACCGACACCCGATGAAGACCATTGACGAAATGCTGAACCTGGACCTGCTCACCCCCGAGCAGCACGTTGAGATCAGCGACTGGATTGCCCGCGCGAATTCCCCCGAAGAAATACTGCAGATGCCCGCCCCTCTTTGGCAGGCCGTGGAGCGGGCCAGCGAGGCCATGGGCGTCAATGCCGATCTTCTGCGGCCGCCCTCGCTGGATGCGGGCGGCGCGGTCTTCGGATAAAGCGTGCTACGCCTCGTCCCGGACCCCTTTCCCGGCTTTCGCGGGCACATCAAAGTGCATAGCACGCTCTAGGGCGGGCGCCGCAGTTCACCATCCCATCATCGACCGGTGCGCGCCAATGCCGGCCATGGCGCCATCGCTCACGGCCATGGCCACGTTGCCGGCCGCGCGGGCCGCGTCGCCACAGGCGAACACGTTGGGGACGCTGGTGGCCTGGCCTTCCGCGACCTTGACGAAGGGACCCATGGGGCCTTCTTCCAGGGCGCAGCCCAGCTGTTCGGCCACGGGGCTGGCGATGCGGGTGCGCGGCTGGGTGAACAGGCCATCCATGACCAGGCGGCGGCCGTCCTGCAGCAGCACGTCGGCCCGGCCTTCCAGGCGGGCGATGGGGGTGGCCTCCACCTGCGTGCCGCGGCGTGCGAAGGCGGCCAGCTCATCGGCACTTGGCGCGTAGGCGCCGTTGAGCAGCAGGGTGGTCTGGCCCCAGTCGGGAAGCATGACGGCGTGGTGATGGGCCAGGGCCGAGCTGGCAATGATGCCGATGCGCCCCGCATTCATCTCGTAGCCGTGGCAGTACGGGCAATGGAAGACGCTGCGGCCCCAGCGCTCGGCCAGTCCCGGCACGGGCGGCAGGCTGTCATGCACGCCCAGCGCCAGGACGAGGCGGGCAGCGCTGATGGCGGTGCCCGCTGCATGGAACTCCAGCCGGCCATCAGGCGCCACGCGGGCGTCCTCGGCCGTGCCGTCCAGCCACTGCACGGTGGGGTAGGCCATCAGCTGCTGCCGGGCCTGGGCGGCGATCTGGGCGGGGGCGACGCCATCCTGGGTGAGAAAGCCGTGCGATGTTTCGCCGGCCTGGTCCACGAAGCGGTTGCGCCGCAGCCCGGCATCGACCACCAGCACCTGGCGGCGCGCACGCGCCAGTTGCAGGGCGGCGGACAGGCCGGCATAGCTGCCGCCGATGACGGCGAAATCAATGTGTTTCATGCTGGTGCTCCTGCAGTTGGTACCAGCCCTGGCCGCCCGCTGCGCGGTGGCGCGCCAGGCGGGCATGGAAGTCCTGGGACAGGGCAGCCAGCGTCACCGAGCCCAGGCGCGCGAGCAGGGCGGCCTCGGCCTGCTGCACCGCGTTGCTCAGCGCTTCGTTCACGGCCTGGGCGACCAGGCATTCGGGCCGGTCTTCCCTGAAGCCCAGCGACACCAGATCAGGGGCGCCCAAGGCTTCATGCACGTCGCGCAGCGTGGTGCGGTCCAGCTCGCAAGACAGCACCCAGCCCCCGCCATGGCCTTTGGCGGAGGTGACAAGGCCTGCATCGCGCAGGCCCGACATCAGCCGGCGCAGCACGACCGGGTTGGTCTGCAGCGCGGCGGCGAGCATGTCGGAGGTGGCAGGTCCATCGCCCTCGGCCATGTGCAGCAGCACATGCAGGACGTCCGAGAATTGGCTGTTCTGTTTCATGCAACATTATTTGTTGCATGAATGTGGCCTTGTTTCGCGAAGGGATATGGACCTGCCGTCCGGGTGCGCCATCAGGACTCGCCCGTGAACCCGATCTGCTTGACCAGCGAACTCCAGCGCTCGAACTCGGCCTGCTGGTCGGCGGCCATCTCCTGCTGCGTGCTGCCGCGCGCCAGCAGGCCCAGGGCCGCCAGCCCGTCGATCACGGCCTTGTCCTTGAGCGCGGCGGTGATGGCCGCGTTGGCGTTGGCAATGGTGGCGGCCGGGGTCTTGGCGGGCGCGTAGAACCCGAACCATTCCTCCACCGTGACATCGGGAAAGCCCAGCTCGGTGAAGGTGGGCACCTCGGGCAGGAAGGGCGAGCGCTGCCTGCCCGAGGTGGCCAGCACGCGCAGGCGGCCAGCCTTCAGGTACTGCAGGTAGTCGCCGCTGGGGTTCATGGTGGCCGCGATCTGGCCGCCCACCAGGTCGGTGATGCTCGGCACGGTGCCGCGATAGGGCGCGTGCTTGAGCTCCACGCCCGAGCGCAGGCCCAGCAGCGCGCCCAGCAGGTGCGGCATGGAGCCCGCGCCCGGCGAGCCGAAGCTGGCGCGGTCGGGGTTGGCCTTGGCCCAGGCCAGGAAGTCCTTGAGCGTCTTGACCTCGGCCGGCACGGCGGGGCCCACGGCCAGGCCGTGGTAGATCACGGCGCCAATCGATACAGGCGTTGCGTCTTCGGGCCTGTAGGTCAGCTTGGGGTAGATGTGGGGATAGACCGAGAAGGCCGATACGGGGGCCAGTGCCAGCACGGAACCGTTGGGCGGGGAGTTCTTCAAGGCCTCCACCGCGATGCGGCCTCCGGCGCCGGGCTTGTTCTCCACAAAGCCCGGGCCCTTGCTGTAGGGCGTGCCGCCCAGCCGCTCGGCCACGCGGCGGGCCACGCTGTCGCCCGAGCTGCCGGCCGGAAAGCCGTACATGATCTTGACCTGGTCCAGTGCCTGGGCCAGGGCTTGCAGCGGTGACAGCGAGCCCAGGGCGGCGGCGCTGCCCAGGGCCTGGACGAAATGACGGCGATGCATCTGCATGGGATGTCTCCTGGTGAATATGGGAAAGGCAGGCGGATGGAAGCGGCTCAGAACATGTGGCGGATGCCCACGTTGATGCCGGTCTGCGAGCGTCCCGGCGCGGTGTTGCTGCCCGGCGCGCCGCCGCTGACCGAGACGGTCGCCAGGCGGTCGTTGCGGATGTGGCCGAGCTGCGTGTAGACGGCCGTGCGCTTGGACAGGTTGTAGATGGCGCGTGCCACCAGCAGGTCGGAGTCGTAGCCCGAGACGCCGCGGTAGCGCAGCGTGAGCCACTGGGTTTCGAGCACCAGGGCCTCGGTGACCGGGTAGGAGGCGCCCACGTACCACAGGTTGCTGCGTGGCTTGACGGCGTCGCCGTCGTTGTCGCGGCGCAGCAGGCCGCCCCCGATCTTCACGCCGGCCAGCTTGAAGTAGCCGCCCAGGTGCAGGCGCTCGTCATGCTTGGCGCTGGAGTTCATGCCGCCGAACACCGGGTCGGTGGACGAGGCCGGCGTGCGGCCGTTTTGCTGCTCGTAGCCCAGCGCCACGCCCCAGGCCGGTGTGTCGTACTTGGCGTACAGCGACCATTGGCGGCAGGCCTGCGTGTCCGATCCGCTCTCGCCCGGGCAGTTGGTGCCTGCCGGGCTGGGGCCGGCATTGACGGTGTCACGCCCGAAGCTGTAGCCCGCGCCCAGTGCCAGCCCGCCGAAGTTGCCGCGCCAGGTCAGCATGTTGTCGGCGCGCGAGTTGGGAATGTAGGCGTCCAGCGAGCCCATGGCGAAGACGGCCGGGCCGATGATGTCCGAGTCCAGCAGCGACCAGAACAGCATGGAGTTCTGGCGGCCCATGGTCAGGCTGCCCCAGTTGCCGCCCAGGCCCACCCAGCTTTGGCGGCCAAAGCCGCGCCCGCCCTGGTTGAAGGTGCCCTGGTCGGGCGCAAAGCCCGACTCCAGCGTGTAGATGGCCTTGAGGCCGCCGCCCAGGTCCTCGCTGCCGCGCAGGCCCCAGCGCGAGGGCACCATGCTGGTGGTCGATGGCATGCGGCTGAGACCGCCGCCCGCCGCCACATTGTTCAGGTGCTCCACGCCCACATCGACGATGCCGTAGAGCGTGACGCTGGAGGTGCCTTGCGCGAAGGCGCCGAAGCTGGCGCCGGAGCCGGCCAGGGCCAGCACGGCGGTGGCCGCCAGGGTCCGCGGGGATGGGGTGGTTTTCATGGTGATGTCTCCTCTGGTTTGAAAAATCGTTGCCGTCTTGGCGTGGGTGTCCGCGCGCCTTTTCTCAGGCGCAGCGGGGCCCGGCCCCGCCGGGGGCGGGACTGCGGACAAGGGGTGGATGGGGGCGGAGGGGGCGTGCCGTTCAGGTGACCTTTCAGGTGACCGTTCAGGCGCCGCCCGCCTTCAGTGCATGGTCAGCGGCAACTGAAGCTGGCAGCGCTTTCCATGTCGCCGCTGCCGTTGTAGCGGGCGGCCAGCGGATGGGGGCACAGCGGCCGGGTGCGCGTGGGCGACCAGTTGGCGGGCAGGTCGGCGTTGGCGCCGCCCGCGTTGCCCGCGCCGCGCGCACTGGCGATCACGCGGTCCGGCGCCTGGCCTTTCTCCACCCAGGCCACGAGGGAGCTGAGCATGTCGAACTGATCGGTGGCCGGGCCGCCGCTGCAGTGGTTCATGCCGGGCACCAGGTACAGGCGGGCGAAGTCGGCGGCGTCGCCATGGTTGCGGCGCAGCGTGTCGTACCACTGCACGGTGTCATCGCTGGAGAAGATGGGGTCGGCCGTGCCGTGGTAGACCATGAGCTTGGCGCCCCGGTTGCGCAGCACGGGCAGCTTGCCGTAGTCGGGCGGCATCATCAGCGACAGGCCGCTTTCCGTGAAGGTGCCGTTGGTCGCCTGCACCTTGGCCAGCATGCTGTCCACGCTGCCGTTGAGGGCGAACTGCGCGTCGTTGAAGCTGGCGGCGCTTTCCGGCGGCGTCTGCCAGATGAAGGCCACGGCACCGGAGTCGCGGCTGATGGGGTTGGAGAATTTCCAGCCGGCCCAGCCGGCCGTATCCAGGCCCGCGTCATACGGGAAGCTGTTGTAGATGCGGCTGCCGCCGCTGGTGGTGGCGCCTTTGAACAGGCCGGCAATGGTGCTCTTTTGCTCGGCGCTGAGGCAGCTGCCGTCGCGCGCACCGCCGCAGGTGGGCACATCGCGCGACAGGTCGAAGCTCGCCTGGCAGGCTGCGCCGGCCTGCACCATGCCGTCGGTGGCCCCGTCCAGCGCATCGCACCGGGCCAGCACGGCCTGGCTGACCAGGCGGCGCTCGGCCTGGGTGAAGCCCGTGCCCAGGTCCGAGGCCGTGGTGGCCAGCTTCGCATAGCCCTGGGCGCCGGCAATGTTGGCAATGGCCGCCAGCGGCAGGCGCGTGCCGGGGTTGCCGGCGATGATGCCGTCGTACTGGTCGGCATAGCGCGAGGCCGCCACCATGGCGTGGCGCCCGCCGTTGGAGCAGCCGCCCAGGTAGGAGCGGTCAGGCCCCTTGCCATAGGCCGTCTGCAGCGCGCTGCGCGCCATGGGCGTGAGCTTGCCCACGGCCTGGTAGCCATAGTCCAGCCGCGCCTGCGGGTCCAGGCCGAAGAAGGGACCCAGGCTGCCTGCATGCCCCGCATCGGAGCTGAGCACGGCAAAGCCCATCTGCAGCGCGTTGCCCAGCGGCCCGCCGCCCAGCGCGCCCACGGCCGTGCTCACGACGCCGTCCAGCCCGCCGTTGGCCTGGTAGAAGAAGCGCCCGTTCCAGTCGCGCGGCAGGCGCATCTCGAAGCCCACGGCGTAGTTCTGGCCATCCACGGTGCTGACGCGCTCGTGCATTCGGCCGGTCACGCGGCAGTGCTCGGCAATGGGCTTGCCCGCCACCGCCAGCGTGCCGGCGGCCACGGTCTCGGCGGCGGTGATGCGGGTGTTGGGGAAGGATATTTTCGCGGCCAGGTCCGTGCACGACAGCAGCGTGGCGGGGCGGGCCTCGGCCAGCTGCGCGATGCCGTCGCTCGAGCCGCCGCAGGCCGACAGCAGCAGGGCGGGCAGGGCGGCGGCCAGCGCGGCCGGCAAGGCGCGGGAACGGGTCTTGTGGATCTTTCTGTCCATGTCTGTCTCCTCGGAAGGTGGTGTGAAGCCTCAGCGCGAATCCGTTGCGTGGCAGCCGTTGCCTGCATCTGCATCGCTTTCTGATGGCCGCGATTTTGGTTATATTTAATAACCAATTCAAGCGGCCTTTGCGAATTTCTTACTGGGACTTCCCCTTGATTGCGGGGCAGGCAGCAGGCCGCACAGGAGACAGACATGGACCACGAAAAACTCATTGCCATCGACATCCACACGCACGCCGAGGTGAGCTGCTGGAACCCGTTCGACAACTACGGCGAGGAGTACGACCGCGCCGCCGACAAGTACTTCGGCAACGGCCGGCGCCCGACCATCGCCGAGACCGTGGCCTATTACCGCGAGCGCAACCTGGGCCTGGTGATGTTCACGGTGGACAGCGAGTCGCAGCTGGGCCGGCGCCGCATTCCCAACGAGGAGATCGCCGAGGCTGCGCGGGCCAACAGCGACATGATGGTGGCCTTCGCCAGCATCGATCCGCACAAGGGCCGCATGGGTGCGCGCGAGGCGCGGCGGCTGATCGAGGAAGAGGGTGTCAGGGGCTTCAAGTTCCACCCCACGGTGCAGGGCTTCCATCCCTACGACCGCATGGCCTGGCCGATCTACGAGGTGGTGGCCGAGTACCAACTGCCGGCCATCTTCCACACGGGCCACAGCGGCATTGGCAGCGGCATGCGCTGCGGTGGCGGGCTGCGCCTGGCCTACAGCAACCCCATGCACCTGGATGATGTGGCCATCGACTTTCCCGACATGCAGATCGTGATGGCCCACCCCAGCTTTCCCTGGCAGGACGAGGCCCTGTCCGTGGCCCTGCACAAGCCCAATGTCTGGATCGATCTGTCGGGCTGGAGCCCCAAGTACTTTCCCCGGCAGCTGGTGCAGTACGCCAACACCCTGCTCAGGGACCGCGTGCTGTTCGGCAGCGACTATCCCCTGATCACGCCCGAGCGCTGGATGAAGGATTTCCAGGAAGCCGGCTTCAAGCCCGAGGTGATGCCCGGCATCCTCAAGGGCAATGCGGTGCGGCTGCTGGGCTTGGACCGGCCCGCCGCGCAGAAGGCGGACTGAGCGCGCTCAGTTGTAGATCTTCTGCAGCAGCTGGATCAGCGTTTTGCGCTCGGCATCGGTCAGGCGGTAGGTGGCATCCATCTCCAGCTGGGCCGCCGTTCGTTCGGCCTGGGCCGTGAGTTCGGCGCCGGCCGGCGTCAGGTGCACGCCCACGGCGCGGCGGTCTGTGGGATGGGGGCGGCGCTCGATGAGCTTGCGCCGCTCCAGCGCGGCGATCAGGCCCACCAGGTTGGGCGGCATCACGTCCAGCGCCGTGCACAGCTGGCGCGAGGTGATGCCGGGGTTGTGGGACACCAGGGACAGCACGGAGAACTCCACCATCTTGAGATCGTGGGTGGCCATGCGCTCCACGAACACCTCGATGATGGACATCGAGGCACGCCGGGCGTTGTAGCCGACCAGGGTGTGCAGGAAAGAGGCGTCGATGGACGGCCCCGGCGCTGTGGTGCCGGACGGGGCCGTGTTCTCTTCGGACGGAGCGGGCTTGGATGTGCGGGCGCGGGGCATGGGGTCAAGGAACTGAAAATCGAATCATAGTGTGGCGCGGCTGCCATGTCCCGATGCCGGCGCAGCGGACGTGCCGTGGTCCTAGAAGTCGAAAAGATCGGAGAGAAAGCCTTCGCGCTTCTTGCGGCGGTATCCATCGTGGCTGGAGTGCTCGCGCCGGTCATGGGATCCGTCAGGGCCCGCGCGCCGTTCATGCGGGCGCTCATAGGCTGTGGGCGCCGTGGGCGCCTGGGCGGCGGAGCGCTCGATGAGCTTGTCCAGCTCTCCGCGGTCCAGCCAGACTCCGCGGCACTGGGGGCAGTAATCGATCTCTATGTTCTGGCGCTCGGAGATGATGAGCGTGGCATCTCGGCAGGCGGGACATTGCATGACGGTTTCACCTTTGCCTGGGCAGGCAGTGGCTCCATCGGCAACGATGGAGTGTGGGCCGGGCTGTTATGCGTTGAGGTCTCCAGCGAAGGCCGTTCGACAACGGAGACCATGGATAGTTCCGCCGCTCGAAGCGCCATCACCATCTCGTGCCAGGCCATGCCGCCGTGATTCCATGCCCGGGTGTTGACTATGAATGAACGTTCGTTCATTATCTGTGTCATGAAAAAGAAGGAAGACATCAGCGAGCGCCGGGCCCTCATCGTGGAGGCGGCCCTGCAGTGTTTCGTGGAGCGCGGCTTTCACTGCACCAGCATGCGCGACATCGCGCAGGCTGCCTCGGTGAGCCTGGGCAATCTGTACAACCACTTCGACAGCAAGCAGGCCTTGATTGCCGAGGTCGCCACGCAGGAGCAGACTGAGCTGCTGCCCTTGCTTCAGGCGCTGGAGCGGGCCGCAGCCCCTTCGCTGCCGGTGGTGGCGCAATTCCTGGCCGCCTACCAGGCGCTGTGCCGTCAGCGGGAATGGGCCGTGCTCAGCGCCGAGTGCCTGTCCGAGATCGCGCGTTCGCCGGGCCTGGCGCCCGCCTTCGAGGCCAACCGCAGGCGCATGCTCGACGGCCTGGCAGGCTTCATGGAGCGCGGGGCGCAGCAGGGCCTCTTGCGGCCCGCCGTGCCCGTGCGCCTGGCCGCGCAACTGCTGCTGGATGTGGTGGAAAGCGATGCGCTGCGCTTTGCGCTGGCGGTGACGCCGCAAGAAGACGCGGGGGCGGATGAAGGGGTCGATGTGCTGCATCCCGCCTTGCTGGCCTGCCTTCTTGGAGGCGAGGCACGGGTGGACGCGACATGAGGCATGCCACCGGCAGGGGCGCCCGCCTGGCGGGGCTGGATCTGGCGCGCTACCTCGCGCTGGCAGGCATGGTGTTCGTCAACTTCAAGCAGGCCATGCATCCCGCGCTGCAGGAGCCTGGCTGGCTGCTGTCGTTCTTCCATTTCCTGGAGGGCAAGGCCTCGGCCACCTTCGTGGTGCTGGCAGGCCTGGGCCTGGTGCTGGCCACGCGCTCGCTGGAGCCGGCCACGGCGCGCCTCTGGACGCTGCGCCGCGCGCTGTTCCTGCTGGTGGCCGGTGGCATGAACCTGGTGATCTTTCCGGCCGACATCATTCACTACTACGCGGTCTACTTCGTGCTGGCCATCGCCTGGCTGCAGGCCGGCGCAAGGGCGCTGCTGGCCGGCATGGCGGCCGTGGCCGTGCTCTCCGCCTGGGCCTTGCTGCAGCTGGACTACAGCCAGGGCTGGGACTGGGCCAGCCTGTCCTACCAGGGCCTGTGGGAGCCGGCCGGCTTTGCGCGCAACCTGCTGTTCAACGGCTTCCATCCGGTGCTGCCCTGGTTTGCGTTCTTCCTGTGCGGCATGCTGCTGGCGCGCCTGCCGCTGGCCGAGCCGCGCGTGCAATGGGGTCTGGTGGCTGCGGGTGGCGTGATGGTGGGATTGGCCTGCGCCGTCCCGGCGCTTGCGGCCCGCAGCGCTTGGGCTCCCTGGCTGGCCACCGGCCCCATGCCGCCCGGCCCGGCCTACCTGCTGATGGGCCTGGGCTGCGCCAGCATTGCCATAGGCGCCTGCCTGCGGCTGGCCGACCGCTGGCCCGGTGGACCGTGGCGCGGCCTGCTGCCGGCCGGGCGCATGACGCTGACCCTGTACCTGGCCCACATCCTCATCGGCATGGGCCTGCTGGAGGCCATGGGCGCGCTGGACGGATCACGCAGCCTGCGCGAAGTGGCCGTGGCCGCCGCGCTGTACGTGATCATCGCCAGCCTGGCCGCCTGGGCCTGGAGCAAGAAGGTGGCGCAGGGGCCCGTGGAATGGGTGATGCGGCGGCTGACGGCACTGGGCTGACGCAGTCTTGCAGGGCGATGGCCCCGGGCCTGCGGCGTTGGCGACCCTGCTGTAAGATAGCCCTCCGCTCCGGGGTGCACGCCAGTGCTGAGATCCACACCCGAGAACTTGAACCGGGTCATTCCGGCGGAAGAAGAGCCTGCACCCCTGCGTGGCCGCCCATGCGCCACGGCCGGGGGAGCCTTCGGAGCATCACGTCCCAGCTCTCGAAGGAATTCCATGGACAAGGCCCGGCCCCAGGCGGCTTCTCTGGTCGCAGACCTGCTTGCATTCATCGCCATGGACGGCTGCACCGACGAGCAGTTCGATGCACTGGCCCTGCGGCTGTTCGCCTACCAATACGAATCGAATGCGCCGTTTCGCAGCTTCTGCCAGCGGCGCGGCGCCACGCTGCGCAATGTGAAGACCTGGAGCGACATTCCCGCCGTGCCCATCGATGCGTTCAAGGCCATGGAGCTGCGCAGCGAGCCGGCCTCGCCCGCGGAGCGCGTGTTCATGACCAGCGGCACCACGGGCGAGGCCAAGGGACTGTCCGCGCGCGGGCGCCACTTCCATCCAGCGCTCGATGTCTACGATGCGTCGATGACGCGCAACTTCGCGCAGCGCTTCATGGCCGGGCACGAGCGCCTGCCCATGGGCATCCTCTTTCCCGACGAGCAGGCCATGCCCAACTCTTCGCTGGCCCACTACCTGGCGCTGGCCAAGACGGAATTCGGCACTCCCGACAGCCGCTACTTCCTCACCCCCGACGGCCTGGACATGCCCGGCCTGTGCGCCGTGCTGGAGGAATCCGAGCGCAGCGGCCGCCCCTATGCGCTGCTGGGCGCCAGCTTCAGCCTGGTGCATGTGATGGACGCGCTGCGCGAGCAGGGCCGCAGCTTTTGCCTGCCGCCGGGCAGCCGCATCCTGGACACGGGCGGCTACAAGGGCCAGTCGCGCGAGCTGCCGCTGGAGGACTTCTACGCCGACCTGTCCCGGCTGCTGGGCGTGCCGCGCAGCCACTGCATCAACATGTACGGCATGACCGAGTTGAGCACGCAGTTCTATGACGACGGCAATGCCACGCTGCCCTCGGTCAAGTCGGGGCCGCACTGGATACGCTCGCGCCTGGTCGAGCCCGTCACCGGCCGCAGCGTGGCGCCCGGCGAGCGCGGCATTCTCGTGCACTGCGACCTGGCCAACTACAACGCGGTCACCACCATCCTCACCGAGGACGTGGGCCTGTGGGCCGGCCATGGCGAGAACAGCGGTTTCCTGTTGCTGGGGCGTGCCGAGGGCGCAGCGGCCAAGGGCTGCTCGCTGGCGGTCGATGAATTCGTGAAGGCCGCTGCTGCATGAACATCGAGCGGATCACGGCCGGCTACCTGCCCGAACTGCCTGGTTTGCGCGAGGACGAGGTGCAGTGGCATGTGCTGCCCTTCGAACGCGGCGGCGTGCGGCTGGAAGTCTCCGTGCCCCTGCTGACCGGCCCGCAGATGCATGCGCTGGCAGCCCATGTGCGCCGAGCCGCAGACCGCCACCTCAGGGCCATGCCCGTGGCCGAGATCATCGACGCCATCGACCGCGCCATCGCCCGCCTGCTGGACCGCAGCGATCCCTATCGGCGCCAGGCCGAGGCCTGGCTGCCCGTGGTCAGCGGCTATGACGCCGACATGGTGCGCCTGGGGCTGACGGGCTTCTTCAAGACCTTCCGCGCCGCGCAGCTGCGGCGCTTCGTGGCGGAGGACTTTGCCAACCCGGCCGTGCTCGACGGCTTCCAGCCCGCGCCCAAGGGCGGCGCGGTGCGCGCCTTCGGGCCCGACCTGCTGATGCACAGCTGGGCCGGCAATGTGCCTGCGCTGTCCCTGTGGAGCCTGGTCTGCGGCCTGCTGGTCAAGGCGCCCGCCATTGGCAAGCTGGCCAGCGCCGAGCCGCTGTTCGCGGGCTGGTTCGCACGGCTGCTGGCCGAGGTGCATCCGCCGCTGGCCGATTGCCTGGCCGTGGTGTGGTGGAGCGGCGCGGGTGGTGTGGATGGGGCGGATGGCGCCGATGGCGTGGATGGCGGTGGAGCCGCCGCGCTCCATGCCGAGGCCGACACCGTGCTCGCCTACGGCGGCAACCAGACGCTGCAGGCGCTGCGCCAGCGCCTGCCCGTGACCACGCGCTTTCTGCCGCACGGCCACAAGCTGGGCTTCGGCATGGTGGGCGCCCATGCGCTGGACACGCTCAAGGCGCCCGCCGTGGCGCGGCTGGCGGCCTGGGACGTGATGCGCTATGACCAGCAGGGCTGCTACTCGCCCCATGTCTTCTACGTGGAGCGCGGCGCCCCAGTCTCTGCGCGTGCCTTTGCCGACTACCTGGCGGCCGAACTGGCCAACCTGCAGCGGCGCTTTGCGCGCCGGCCGTTGGAGCTGGAGGAGGGCGCCGCCGTGGCCCGCTGGCAGCAGGCCGTGGAATGGTCGGGTGACGAACAGCAACTGCTGGGTCCGGTGGACGCGCCCTGGAGCGTGGCGTACAGCGACAGCCTGCAGCCGCTGGCGCCCACGGCCCTGTACCGCACGATTGCCGTGGTGGGCGTGGACCGCCTGGATGACGCCGTGCCCGTGGTGGCCGCGCAGCGCGACTACCTGCAGACGGCCGGCATTGCCGCCTCGCCCGAGCAGCTGTACCGGCTGGCGGGCCTGCTGGGCGCGGCCGGCGTCACGCGCATCAGTGCCATCGGCTCCATGAGCATGCCCGAGGCCGGCTGGCACCATGACGGCCGCTTCAACCTGCTGGACCTGGTGCGCATGACCGAGATAGAGCAATCTGCCGAGGCGGCGGCGCAGCCGTTTGCGCCGTATGCGGACTGACATGGCGAACCTGCAAGAGGGGACGGACGGGGCTGCAACCATGGCGTTTCTCGATGTCGAGCAAGTGGTCTTCACCTACCCGGGCCGCCCGCCCGTGGTGGACGGCGTGGACTGGCGCGTGCAGGCCGGTGAGGTCCACTGCCTGCTGGGCCGCAGCGGCTGCGGCAAGACCACCTTGCTCAAGCTGGCGGCGGGGCTGCTCAGGCCGCAGTCGGGCCGCATCCTGCTGCGTGGCGCCGAGCTGGCCGAGCCCGGCCCGCAGCTGGGCTTCATGTTCCAGGCGCCCACGCTGCTGGAGTGGCATACGGCGCTGGGCAATGTGCTGCTGCCCGTGTCGCTGCAAAGGCGGCCCGCGCCGCAGGACGAACAACGCGCCCTGGCGCTGCTGCAGCAGCTGGGCCTGGCCAGCCATGCGCAGCGCCATCCGCGCCATCTCTCGGGCGGGCAGCAAAGCCGCGTGGCGCTGGCGCGGGCGCTGGTCCTCGATCCGCCGCTGCTGCTGCTGGACGAGCCCTTTGCCGCGCTGGACGCCATCACGCGCGCCGAGCTGCAGGACGACCTGCTGCGCACCTGCCGCGAGCGCGGCACCACGGTGCTCTTCGTCACCCACGACATCAACGAGGCCGTCTACCTGGGCGACCGCATCGCCCTCATGCACGGCGGGCGCATCGTGGCCGATATGGCAGTCGATCTGCCCGCGCCGCGCACCCAGGCCATGCGCCACGGGCCGGCGTTCAACGAACACTGCGCCCGCGTGCGCGCAGCCCTGGACAGGACGGCGGCATGACGGTGTCCTTGTTCCATGCCCGCCTGCTGGCCGCCGCGCTGGCGCTGGTCCTGCTGGGCCTGTGGGAGCTGCTGGTGCGGCAATGGGGCCTGTCCGCCCTGGTGCTGCCGGCGCCCTCGGCCATTGCGGCATCGCTGTGGACGGGGCTGGCCACGGGCTATTTCTGGCCGCACATCCGGGCGACGCTCCAGGCCCTGCTGCTGGGGCTGGCGGCCGGCAGCGCGATCGGCCTGCTGGCGGGCATGGCCCTGGCTGAATCCGAGCTGCTGGAGCGTGTGCTCAAGCCCTATGTGGTGGTCAGCCAGGTCGTTCCCAAGCTGGCGCTGGCGCCGCTGTTCGTGCTGTGGTTCGGCTTCGGCATGCTGCCCACGGTGCTGATCACGGCGCTGATCTGCTTTTTCCCGCTGATGGAAAACACCTTGACCGGCCTGCGCCAGGTCGATGCCCAGCGGCTGCAGCTGTTTCGCATGCTGGGCGCCACGCGGCTGCAGACGCTGCTGCGCCTGAAGCTGCCCACGGGCCTGCCCGCCATTCTTGCGGGCCTGCGCGTGGCCGTGGTGCTGGCCCTGGTCGGCGCCGTGGTGGCCGAATTCATGGGCGCCAGCCGGGGCCTGGGCGCCGTGGTCATTGCCGCCCAGGGAATGATGGACACCACCCTCATGTTCGCCGCCCTGGTGCTGATCGCCGCCATGGGCCTGCTGCTGTACCAGGCCTGCCTGGTGCTGGAGCGCCGGCTGCTGCGCTCGCGCGCCGCCTGACCATCCTGAACACTTCCGAAACCTTTTCCCCAAGCGCCATGCACACACAGCAATCCCCCTTCCTCACCCGCCGCAGCCTGCTGGGCGCCACCGCTGGCCTGGCAGGCTTGGCAGGCCTGACTCTGGCCGGCACCTTGGCAGCGGCCGCGCCCGCCCAGGGCAAGATCCGCCTGGCGGGCTGGAGCAAGCCCATCAGCGAGATCACCAACATCCTGGCCGAGCCCGACAAGGGCTTCTTCAAGGCCCAGGGCGTGGAGCTGGCCTACCTGCCCGGCGCGGGCGGCGGCGACGCCATCCGCAACATGCTCAGCGGCCAGGCCGATGTGGCCTTCACCGACCCCGGCTCCTTCTTCATGGCGCTGGACAAGGGCGAGAAGCTGGTCGCCATCTACGACATCTACCCGCAGAACGTGTTCAACGTGGTCTCGCTCAAGTCGGCCGGCATCCGCAAGCCGGCGGACCTCAAGGGCAAGAAGATCGGCGTCTACAGCCTGTCCAGCGGCACGCGCCAGAACCTGCTGGTGATGCTGCACCAGGCCGGCCTCAAGGAGTCGGACGTGACCATCGTCGTCACCGGCCTGCTCAACTTCGCGCCGCTGATGCAGGGCCAGGTCGATGCCACGGCCGCCACCGACACCGGCCTGGCCGTGGGCCTGCGCAAAGGCATTGGCGAGGTCGATGTGATGCAGGTGCGCGACCACCTGAACATCTCCAGCGACATGTTCGTGGTGCGCGAGGACACGCTGCGCGACAAGAAGGACCTGCTGCGCGCCTTCCTCAAGGGCTACCGCGACAGCGCCGCCTGGATGATGGCCAACCCCGATGAGGCCGCCACGCTGGCCGGCAAGCACGCCATCGACGGCACCCAGCGCGATATCAACCTGGACGTGATCCGCCTGCGCAATGCGTCTTCGCAGCCGCTGCAGGCCGGCAAGCCGCTGGGCAGCTTCGACCTGGCCGCCCTGCAAAAGGGCGCCGACGCCTACCGCGCGCTGGGCATGGTGCAAAGGCAGATCAAGGTGTCCGACGTGGTGGACACCAGCCTGCTGCCCGGGGCCTGAGATGGCACAGCCGTCTTCCCTGGGCCTGCAAGGCAAGGTGGTACTGGTCACCGGCGCCGGCCGCGGCATAGGCGCGGCCATTGCCACCGCCTTCGCGCGCGAGGGCGCCCTCGTGGCGGTCAACCACCTGTCCAACGACGCTGCCGCCGCCCGCACCGTGGCGGCCTGCCAGGCTGCGGGCAAGCAGGCCGGAGGCGATGCCTGGGCCATCAAGGCCGATGTAGGCTCGCAGCCTGCCGTCCAGGCCATGGCCGAGGCCATCGCGCGCGAGGCCGGCGCCATCGACATCGTGGTCAACAACGCCTTCAAACCCTACGCCTTCGACCCCGAGCGCCGCCGCCGCTTCGACGACCTGGACTGGAGCGACTACCAGGCCCAGTACGACGGTGCCGTGGGCGCGGCCTTCAACGTCTGCCGCGCCGTGCTGCCGCAGATGCGCCAGCGTGCGCGGGGCAGCATCGTCAACATCGCCAGCAACCTGGTGGAGCACCCCGTCGTGCCCTACCACGACTACACCACGGCCAAGGCCTCGCTGGTGGCCTTCAGCCGCAACCTGGCCAGCGAACTGGGGCCCGTGGGCATACGCGTCAACTGCGTCGCGCCGGGCCTGGTCTATCCCACGCAGGGCACCCAGGACACGCGCGAGTCCTTCCGCGAATCGCTGATGGCCGCCACGCCGCTGCGCCGCCTGGCAAGCCCCGAAGACGTGGCGGGGCCGGTGCTGTTCCTGGCCTCGGAACTGAGCGGCTTCATGACGGGACAGGTACTGTTCGTCGATGGCGGCCTGGTGATGCGCTGAGCCTGTTCTAGAACTGCTCCCACTCATCGGTCTCGGCCATCTCGGCCATTCCGGCCGCCGTGGCGCGGCGGGGTGTTGCTGCCTTGGCGGGCAGCGCCACAGGCGCGCTGGAGGCCGCAGCCGCTGCCGCGCGCAAGGGCTTGGCGGGGCGGGGAACGGCAGGGGCCAGCGCGGGAGACGGCCTGGCGGTCTGTGCACGCGCCGGCACGGCCGCTGCCACCGGCGCGGACACGGCCTGTGCCCGGGCCTCCCTTTCATCCAGGCGGAACACGCTGACCAGCTGCACCAGCTGCGCCGCCTGCTTGTTCAGGCTGTCGGCAGCGGCGGCGGACTCTTCCACCAGGGATGCGTTGTGCTGCGTCACCTGGTCGAGCTGCTGCACGGCGTCGCTGACCTGGGTCACGCCCTGGGACTGCTCCTGCGTGGCGGCACCGATGTCGGAGATCAGTTCGGCCACGCGGTGCGTCTGGGTGACGATGTCGTTCATGGTGCTGCCGGCTTCGGCCACCTGGCGGGAGCCGGCGGCGACCTTGCCCACGCTCTCGCTGATCAGGCCCTTGATCTCCTTGGCCGCATTGGCGCAGCGCTGGGCCAGCGAGCGCACCTCCGAGGCGACCACCGCAAAGCCCTTGCCCTGTTCCCCGGCACGCGCGGCCTCCACGGCGGCGTTGAGCGCGAGGATGTTGGTCTGGAAGGCGATGGCGTCGATCACGCCGATGATTTCCCCGATCTTGCGCGAGCTGTGCGTGATGTCCTCCATGGTGCTGACCACGCCATGCACCACCTCGCCGCCGTGCACGGCCGTGGCGCTGGCCGACTGGGCCAGGCCCGAGGCACTGCGCACCGTGTCCACGTTCTGCTGAATGGTGGCGGTCATCTGCTCCATGGAGGCGGCCGTCTCCTCCAGGTTGGCGGCCTGCTCCTCCGTGCGAGCGCTCAGGTCGGCGTTGCCCGAGGCGATCTGGCTGGCGCCCGTGGCAATCGATTCGCTGCTGTGGCGCACCTGGCTGACGATGCCGGCCAGGCTGGCGCGCATGGCCTCCAGGCTGGCCAGCAGGCTGGTGGTATCGCCCCGGCGCAGCTGCACGTTCACCGCCAGGTTGCCCTTGGCCACTTCCTGCGTGACCTGGGCCGCGTAGGCCGGCTCGCCACCGAGCAGGCCCTTGATGCGGCGGGTGATGGCCCAGGCCACCAGCGCACCCAGCAACAGCGAGGCCAGGGCCAGCGACAGCATCTGCCGGCCGGCGGCCAGCGATTTGCCTTCGGTGGCCTGGGCCGTTTCCGTGGCACGCACCTGCTGGTGGGCCAGCATGTCGTTGATGGCGGCAAAGAACGCGTCCTGCTGCCTGCGGAACTCTCCGCTGCTGCCCAGCATGGCCGAGACGGTGGGCAGGTCATGCCGCATGGCCGCGGCCATGAACTGGTCCAGCAGCGGCAGGTAGGCGGTGCGCGCATTCCTCATGCGGTCGTACAGGGCGATGCCCTGCGGCGTGGTCAGTCCCTCGCGGAACTGCTCCATGAGCTGGCCTATCTTCTGGCGCTGCGTGTCCAGCGTGGCCTTGGCCAGGGCCTTTTCCGCAGGGTCTTCGATCAGCGCCAGACTGCGCACGCCGCGGAAGATGAACTCCACCGAGCTCTTGACCTCCACCAGCCTGAGCAGGCTGGTGATGCGCGTGTCGGCCAGGTAGGAGACATCGTCCGAGGCCTGGATCAGCCGCGCTCGGCCCAGCAGCGCAATCGACAGCGCGATGAGGATGAGAACCGAGAAACCCAGACCCAGCATGGAGCCCGTTTTCATATTCTTCAGATATTTCATGCGTCTTCCTTTGCGTCCTACTTTGCGTGTTGCTTCGGGTGATCGATAGGGCCTGAATACACGCCCGTTATATGCATTCCAGGATTTTTCAAATCACGTCAGCCGGTGGTGCCGAACCCAGGCCGATGGCGGTATCCCATAATGGCCGGAAAAATCCCTGGAAAATGTGGAGAGGGAGGAATATCCAAGCCGGGAGGAAATCTGTCCTATGCTTTGATCCGTGGTCAGCAAGGATTCCGCAGCCAGGTGGATACGGCTTTGTCTTATATATTCACCAATGCTGCATGATCGGCTATGGCGAAATGAAACTTCCAGCGTGCGGCGGCTGACGCGGCAATGGTCGGCAATGGACTGCACCAGCAGTTTCTTGTCCAGGTTGTCTTCTATGTATTGAAGGGCGCGTTTCACATAGGCAGGTTCCAGGTCATGCAACCGCGCCTCGTCCATGGCCGTGAATCGTGATTTCTCCAGATAAGGACTGATGGCCATGCTCTTGAGTCGCATGATGTTCAGCGCCTTCAGCGTGGACAGTGCGCCCGCGAAATCGCCCTGCGTTTCCTGTATGTGGTACTCATAGACCAGCGCATTGCGGTGCAGGCCCTCCAACTGGTAGGTCTGCGCCGTGGACTTGGCCAGTACGGCGGCCTGCAGCGCCTGTCCGTACTGGCGCTTGCTGCAATGCACCAGCGCACTGCTGAGCCAGGCCCAGCCTGCAATGGGCGGGTTCTTGGCCTGGTAGTGGATGCCGATGCGCTCAATGGAGCGGACCACGGCGGCAGCCTCGCGCCGGCCCGACTCCAGCCCCTTGAGCGACAGCCGCAGCAGCTCGCTGTACGGCCAGGCCAGGCCCGCTGGCAGCTGGCGGCCCACATTCCCCAGCAGGTCCTGCAAGGCAACGCTGTCGGGCGCAGCGGCACCCAGCTGGACCAGGCCTGAATCGGGCGGCGGCCCGCACCACAGGTCCTGGTGGTTTTTATAAAGAAAGACCTTCCAGAGGATTTGCGCCCGGGCCCAGGTGATCAGGGCGGGGAGCCAGGGGCTGTCTCCGGGCGCCATTTGCGCAAAATCATGGTCCTTGCCTTCGATCAATTGCAGGGCGGTATCGAGCTCGCCCAGCCGGCCATGCGCCAGCGCCAGCACATAGGTGGCGCGCACCAGGGCCTCGGGCGGCAGCAGCGCGGGATTGGCCATGGCCGCCGTGGCCAGTGAAATGGCATTGCGCTCCTCACCCAGCTGGCAATGGATGAAGGCCGCTGCGATGCGCGACGACACCGCGCGGTCAGGCATGCGGTGCAATTCGAAAATCGCCTGCGCTTCCTGAATATGCCTGAGTACCAATGATGGATATATCGGCGGCTCCGGCCATTTGCAGGCCTGCAGCAATTGCTCGGCCCGGCTGATTTTATTGTTTCCCTGATCAGTACGCTGGTGATGGTCGGATATTATTCTCCACAATCTGGATGCGCTCTCATCTGGGTGGCCGTGGATGTTGTGCGTCAAAAGATGGATTGAGTAAGAATTCTTGCATGAAAAAATCAATGATCCTGCTCGATTGATGCATTTTCATGATGAATGCATCTGTGGGGTGGCGCAGGCCTGTCCCATGGGAAACACTGATTGACTGGAGGAATCTTACAGGCTGAATAAACAATTGTTTACATTTGGAAAAGCTTTCTCTTGTCAGATTGCGCAGGCGTTTGTCTTTTTGCGAAACTTTCTCCGGATCCATTGACTTAATTCGCTGATGCGGCTCGGTTTTTCTGATGGGAACAATCACAAAGGCCCGCGAGAAAATCCCTGAGTTTTCTAGGGTTGTCACAAGTCGAGTGATATGCGGCCCGCATGTGGGCGGGGTGGATCTGGGCCGGTACCTGCCAGGCAAGGGCGGGCGGTCGGACGAGCTGGGCGCATTGGAGGGGTCGTGCGGCCTTCGAGCGGCCCTTGCCAGAGCCGGTGCCCGCTGGCCAATTACCTGCTTTTCAGCTACACCCACAACGGCAGCGAGACCACTTCCGACAGCTTCACCTACCGTGCCAGCGATGGGCAGGCCAATGGAAACATCGCAACCGTCTCCATCACGATCACCCCCGTGAACGATGCACCGGTCGCCGTGGCAGACCACGTGACCGTTGCCGCGGACACGACGGTAAGCATCACTTTTGCCACGCTGCTGGCCAATGATACGGATGCCGAAGGCGACAGCCTGACCATCACCTCGGTTCATTCGCCGCTCAATGGCAGTCTTGCATTGCAGGCGGGCGGGGTGCTGTTCACGCCCGCGGCAGGCTACGAAGGACCGGCCAGCTTTCTCTACGACGTCAGCGATGGGCGCGGCGGCACCAGTATCGGCACGGTCAATCTGTCAGTTGGAGCGGCCAGCGCTTCTTCGGTCGTTGTCCTGAAGTCCCTGCTGGCCATCGCACACGGCACCGGCGGGACCAGCGTCAGGTTTCCGATAACCACGAAGCTGGTGGATGCGGATGGCTCGGAAACCCTGTCGATCAGGATCGCTGGAGTGCCCAACGGCCCGTCCTTCAATGCGGGCACCAACCTGGGAGGCGGTGTCTGGCGATTCACCGAGGCCGACCTGCCCAATCTCACCCTGAATCTGCCAGGCAGCTACACCACGAATGCCACGCATCTCACGGTGCAGGTCACGGCCACGGAGTTGAGCGGAGGCTTTACGGCAGCAACATCCACCGTGGTCACGCTCAAGGCCTCGTACACGACCGTGGATGTCACCACGACAGAGAGCGGCAGCTATTCGGGCAGCTCGGCCAACGAATACATCACGGGCGGCAACGGCGCCAACATCATCAACGCCGGCAACGGAAACAACGTTGTTCATGGCGGCGCTGGCGACGACATTCTGTCTGCAGGCACCGGCTCCGACACGCTGATGGGCGGCAGCGGCAACGATACCCTCAACGCGGGGTCGGGCACGGACCTGTTGGCCGGGGGCTCCGGTGACGACCTGTTGATAGGCGGCGATGCGGGCGAGAACTTTGTGGATGTCTTTGCCTGGTCGCTGGGAGACCAGGGGGCGGCGGGAACACCGGCCTTGGACCGAATCCAGAACTTCGCCACTGCGGCCGCGGGAGCCAACGGCACAGGCGGTGATGTACTGGACCTGCGCGACCTGCTGCAGGGTGAATCCGCAGGCCCCGGCAATGCCGCAGGCAACCTGGCCGATTACCTGCACTTCGCGGTCACTGGCGGCCATACCGTGGTCCATGTCAGCCACACGGGCGGCTTCGGCGCAGACTCGCATGCAGTGGGTGCGGGCTACTCGGCAGCGGCCGAGACGCAGCGGATCATCCTGGAAGGCGTGGACCTGCAGACGCTGTATTCCGGCGCCACCACGGACCAGCAGATCATCACGCAGCTGCTGAACAACAAATTGATGGTGGATTGAGGCTGGGGTTGCCGCCGGAGTGTTGCAAGGCTGGGCGAGGTCTACGACACATCAGTCGTAGCCAGCTTCGCGTTGATGCCTGATGGCCAGAATCACGATTTCTTCACTACTCACGCGGTAGCGGGCGACATAGCCACTGTGGCCGAAATCGATCATCCATTCCCGGAACTCGTTGGGCATTGCATCCACGGGTCGGCCTATGCCCGGTTGGAGTGCCAGAACCTGCATTTCCTGCCGGATGGCCCCGGCCGCGCGTCTCGCGGCGTCTGCATTCTTGCTGGCCAGAAAACGATAAAGGCGCTGCACGTCGCGCAGCGCCTGGGGTGACCAGCTCAGCCGTGGCACTCCGGCGGCTCGATATCGTTGCCCTGTTCCAGCTGTGCAAGCCAGGCGTCGGCTTCGGCGGCCGTCGCATGTTGACCGCTGGCCTGATGCTGCTCCCAGGCTTTCAGCGTGTCGCGGCGAAAGGCGTCGCGTTTTTCCTCGCGCTCCACGTATTGGCTGATGGCATCCTGCATCAATGCATGGGCGGAGCGGTGGCGCACATCGGCCAGATGTTCCATCCTCGCCTTGATGTCATCGTCGATCTCGATCGCTACCGAGTGAGCACTTGCCGTTGCCATGATCAGCCCCCGTCATTTCATCGCGCTGACCTTAGCACAAGGCTGTCGTCAGGGCCTTGGCGCAGCCGCAGCCCCTTTGCCTACATGAAATTGCGCGTATGCAGCGAAGCCAGCCGCTCCGCATGCCCACGCTCGAACCCCAGCCGCAGCAGCTTGGAAAACCGGCCGTCTGCCATGTCGCGCATGAGCTGCTGCACGCGGGCGGCGCCACGGGCCAGGGCCTCGGGGGTGAGGGTGCCGGCCGCGATGAGGATCAGGGCGTCGAAGACTTCCTCGTTCAAGCCCGAGGTGCCGGCCAGGTTGTCGAAGCGCTGCTCCACGGCCTGGGCCAGCTGGTGCTGGAAGCCGGGCTCGTGCTGCAGGCGGTACAGCAGGTGGGACATGCCCAGGGCCACATGGCGCGCCTCGTCGCGCGCGGCCAGGCGGCAGATCTGGCGTGTGAGGGGGTCGGGCGCCTCGGTCTGCAGGAACTGCAGCAGGTGTACGAAGGTGCCTTCGCCCAGCACCGACAGCAGGAAACCCGCCACGGAAAAATCCGTCTCGTCCAGCAGGCTCTTGAGCGAGGCCTGGCCACCCGCCGTGGACAGCGCGGGCTCGCGGCCATGGCGGCGGATGCGGCGCGTGAAGACATCGATGTGCCGCGCCTCGTCGGCCACCTGGATGGCCAGCGCCGCCTGCAGCTCGCGGTAGTGCGGGTGCAGCTGGCCGAGGAAGCGCGCAGGCACCAGCAGGGCCGCGTTCTCGTTCTCCACCATGTAGGTCATGAGCTGGACGATGGCGTCCTCCACGGGCGCGGGCAGCTCGGGTGCGTCGTTCCAGTCGATATCGGTGTCGGCATTCCACTGCGCGGCCACGGCCTGGGCGTAGAGGTCGGAGGCGCTGTCGGTCCAGACCTGCAGCTTGTCGCTGAGCCGGAAATGGAAGGCCGGCGCCCCGGCTTCCACCTGCGCGCCACGCGCGGCCAGGCCCCAGAAAGGCTGGGCCTGCGCGGCCACGGCACCGTCAGCGGCGTGGTCACGCGCTGGCCCGGCGCGGTCGGCGCATCGCCCACGCGGCCCGGGGCGATCTGCATG
>NZ_JAQOTI010000027.1:0-31838 GCF_028401915.1 Delftia sp. DT-2 | reverse complement strand
ATCAACTCCTTTAGAACGGCTCGGGCCATGAAGAGTGGATAGCGTTTAGAGTCTATGCAATCGTCCGGGATGCGACAGGTAGGGCCGGATGTGCCGCAAGACGGCACATCCGGCGCGGAGTGCGGAACGCCACTGATCTTTAGTTTTTTCGGGGCGCGCCCGCGCTGGCCAGCGGCGAAGCGCGGCCTGCAGGAGCACACAGAACTTCCGGCGAAAGGCTGTCGCTGAATCACCATGCAGCCTTGCGGGCTGTGACCTAACGTCGCATCGAAGGCGCCCTGGCCGTGGTGCTGAGCGCACCCAAGATCAGCCAGCCGTGCAGACTGACTGCCCTTGATCAGGCGCGAACGAGACCGAGGCCTCGTCTGGTGACCTCTGTGGTCAGAGGGAGAAAAGCTCCGCCTTCGTGGCACGATGACGGGCCAGTCCTAAAGGGGAGCTTCACCAGGTCGGGTGCGGATGAGGAGCGAAGCATCTGGCGATGCCGCCAGCCCTGAAGCTTGGATGACCACCATGTGGCTGCAACTGATAGGTCACGAGGTGGCCGTGAGCAGCAGCAATCGCTGCGGAGCAGTTGGCAACTGCAGACTTTCTAACGATGGCCTCAGGCTGATCTACGCCCTTCACTGTGCAAAGCGAGAGTGACAGGGACGACCAACACCTGCCGTTGAAGGCTTCCATTGTTGGACGACCGCTTCACCGTTTGGAAGTGGCCAGTCGATTCTTCGGTGCGCCGTGCCTCGCCTCGAAGGCCCCATTTCGCGCTGCACCGCTGATTCCTGTCGACTCAATGCCGTCGCTCCGACTGGTTTCAACGAAGGTGGCATCAGCCCACGATGGTGCTCGCGCCGAGCGTCCGCACTCAGGCGTTGGTGCGCAGGTTGGTGCAATGACGATGTAGGATTTGGATACAATGAAAATAAGAAGCATTCTTGTTTGCCGCTGCATATTGCCCCGGTGCCTTTCCTCCTGCTTCACTCGTGCCGCTTTCCCATGCCCGCCGCCGACCGCGCCCTTGTTCCCGATGTCGCCACTCTCTACTCCGACCACCACGGCTGGCTGCTGGGCTGGCTGCGCAAGCGCCTGGGCAATGCCTTTGATGCGGCCGATCTGACCCAGGACACCTATGTGCGCCTGCTGGGCCGCAGCGGCGCCGAGATCCAGGCCATTCGCGAACCGCGTGCCCTGCTGATGACCATTGCCCAGGGTCTGGCCGCCAACCTCTACCGCAAGCGCTGCGTGGAGCAGGCCTATCTGGACGCCCTGGCCCTCATGCCCGAGGCCGTGGCCCAGTCCCCCGAGCACCGCGCCATCGTGCTGCAGACCCTGGTCGAGGTGGACCGCCTGCTGGCCCTGCTCCCACTGCCCGTGCGCCAGGCCTTTTTGCTGTCGCAGATCGACGGCATGAGGCAGGCCGACATCGCGGCTGAACTGGGCCTTTCCGTGCCCACCGTGCGCCGCCATATCGCGCGGGCCGTGGTGCAAGTCTGCTTTCTGGACGACGACGGCGCATGAGCCTGCCCATTCCTCTTGCGGTGCGCGAGCAGGCCGCCGAATGGCTGGTGGAGCTGCAGTCCGATGATCACAGCGCCGGCACGCGCGAGATGCTGGTGCAGCGCCTGCAGCACTGGCGCGAATCCCATCCCGACCATGAGCGCGCCTGGCTGCGCATAGAGGCCATGGGCGCACGCCTGCAGCCGCTGTCCGGTACGCCGGCCAGCGTGGCCCTGGCCCAGGCCGCGCGCACGGCACGCGGGCGCGGGCGGCGCTTGGCGGTGCGCAGCCTGGTCGTGCTGCTGTTCACGGGCGCGGGTGCCGGTGCCGTGGCATGGAGAGGTCCGGCATCCTCGGGCGACTGGCTGGCCGGCCTGGGGGCGGACCTGCGCACGGGCACGGCCCAGCGGCGCAGCCTGCGCCTGCCGGACGGCACCCAGCTGCAGATGAATGCCGACAGCGCGGTCGACCTGGATTTCAGCCCGCAGCAGCGCCTGGTGCGCTTGCGCGGCGGCGACATCGAGGTGGCCACGGCCCAGGGCCTGAAGGATAGTGCGCCGCCCTTGCTCGTCGAAACCCGCCATGGCCGCATACGTGCCCTGGGCACGCGCTTCGTCGTGCGCCAGCGCGGCCAGGGGCCCAGCCGGGTTGCGGTCTTTGAAGGCGCCACGGAGATCGCGCCCCGCGAACGGCCCGGCCACCTCCATCTGCTGCAAACAGGCCAGCAGGCGCAGTTCGACGCTCAGGCCACCACGCCGGCCGGGCCCGCCGATCCGGCCCTGGCAGCCTGGACGCGCGGCATGCTGGTGGCCCAGGACATGCCGCTGGCCGAGTTCCTGGACCAGCTGTCGCGCTACCGGCCCGGCCACCTGGACTGCGATGGCGCCGTGGCGCAGCTGCCCGTCAGCGGCACCTATCCGCTGGCCGACACCGACCAGGTGCTGGCCATGCTGCTGGCCACCCTGCCGGTGCGCCTGCGCACGGCCACGCGCTACTGGGTGGTGGTCGAGCCGGCCTGATTTCCTGGCTCTTGTCGATCCTGGCTGATCGCTTTTCGCGTCTCGCGGGGCAATGGAGATGAAGCGCTTTTTTCTGCGCCCGCATTCCATTGCCAACCATCCAGGACCGAGGGACACGCACACCATGGGCCATCACCCGACTTTTCGCGCCACACGACTGGCATTTCAACTGCGGCAGGCCTTGCGCCCCGCCGTTCTGGCACTGCCGCTGGTGGCGGTGCTTGCCCCGGCGCAGGCCCACGCACAGGCACAGCCCCACGCCCAGGCAGTGCAGCGCTACGACATTCCTGCCGGGCCGCTGACCGCCACGCTCAATCGCTTTGGCGCCCAGGCGGGCATCCTGCTGTCCTTCTCCACCGCCCAGACCGCAGACAGGACCAGCCCCGGCGTGCAGGGTGATCGAACCGTGGACCAGGCCCTGTCCGCGCTGCTGGCCGGCACGGGCCTGCAGGCCCTGCCGCGCGAGGGCGGCGGCTTTGTGGTGCGACTGTCCCTGGCCGTGGGAACGCCCACCGGCGCGGCCACGCTGGCCGAGGTGCGCGTCACCGCCCAGGCCGAGCGCAGCGCCGTCACCGAGGGCACGCAGTCCTACGCCGCCAGCGAATCGCGGGCCGCCACGGGCCTGTCCCTGTCGCTGCGCGAGACGCCGCAGTCGGTCAGCGTGATCACGCGCCAGCGCATGGACGACCAGGGCATCGTGCTGCAGGAAGACATCGCCCGCCAGACCACGGGCCTGAGTTATGCGCAGTACGGTCCCACGGGCGGCGACACCAACCAGTTCTTCGCGCGGGGCTTTCAGATCAAGAACTTCCAGGTCGATGGCGTCAACCGCCTGTTCAGCGACTACCCGGCCATCTTCCAGACCAGCGACATGGCCATGTTCGACCGCGTCGAAGTCGTGCGCGGCGCCTCGGGGCTGATGAGCGGCGCGGGCACGCCCGGCGCCACCATCAACCTGGTGCGCAAGCTGCCCACGGCCGAGTTCCAGGGCAGCGCCAGGCTCACGGCAGGCTCCTGGGATTTCGCACGTGCCGAGGTGGATCTGTCATCGCCGCTCAACGCCTCCGGATCGGTGCGCGGGCGCATCGTGGCCGTATCGCAGAACCGCCATTCCAAGGTCGACTACGAGCAGGACCGCAGCCGCTCGCTGTACGGCGTGGTGGAGGCTGACCTGTCGCCGTCCACGCTGGCCACCGTGGGCTTTTCCGCGCAGGACTACGACGCTTCTGGCGTAGGCCGTGGGGGCCGGCCTTTCTTCTACACGGATGGCACGCGCATCGATTGGAGCCGCTCCGCGTCCTCGGGCGCGCGCTGGGCCTCGGCACGGCGGGACTACCGCAGCGTCTTCGCCTCGCTCGAACACCGCATGGCCAGCGACTGGCGCCTGAAGGCCATCTACACGCTCGACCGCAGCAGCTATGACGAGATTCCGGGCTGGACCAATGAACAGCCTGTGGACCGCACCACCGGCGCAGGTGCCGGCCTGTGGGCCGCCTGGTGGACGGGGCGGCCTCGGCAGGACACGCTGGACCTCACGGCTTCCGGTCCCTTCCAGCTGCTGGGACGTCAGCACCAGGCCGCCTTCGGCGCCAGTGTGGCGCGCACGCGCAACGACAGCGGCTCGCATGGCCGCTGGGCCTTCCCCGGCTGGGACAACACCATAGACAACCTCTTCACCTGGGATGGCCGCACGCCGGTGCAGCCCGACAACCCGGTACTAGGCCGCAGCGCGGCCGTGGAACGCAGCAGCAGTGCTTACGGATCGCTGCAGCTGCGCCCCACGGACCGGCTGTCCGTCATCGCGGGCGCACGCATCACGAACTGGAAGCGTCGCGACAGCTACACCGATTTCGCCAGCGGCGAGACCAGCGGCAGCGCCATGGCCGAAAACGGCAAGCTCACGCCCTTCGCCGGCCTGGTGCTGGACGTGGGCCGCGACTGGTCGGCCTATGCCAGCTATACCGATATTTTCCAGGCGCAGAGCAGCCTGGACATCCACGGCAAAAAGCTCGATCCCCTACTGGGCCGCAGCTACGAGCTGGGCCTCAAGGGCGAGCTGCTGGACAAGCGCCTGCAGGTGGGCGCCGCCGTCTACCGCCTGCTGCAGGACAACGTGGCCCAGGCCATCACGGGCAGCTACGCGCCCAATGGCGAGCAGGCCTACCGTGCCGTCAAGGGCGCCGAAACGCGTGGCTTCGAGGTGGAGATGACCGGCGAAATCCGCCGCCACTGGAACGCCTCCGTCGGCTTTGCCCGCAACATCGCGCGCGACGCCGAGCGCAACCGCCTGAACCCCGAAATCCCGCGCAACACCCTCAAGCTGTTCACCACTTACCGCCTGCCTCATATAGGCCACGGCCTGACCGTGGGCGGCGGCGCGCGCTGGCAAAGCGGCACCTGGAGCGACCTCTCCTTCCTGGGCCTGCCCAACGTCAGCCGTGTCGAGCAGAAAAGCTATGCTGTGGCCGACCTGATGGTGCAATACGCCATCAATCCGAAGCTCACGGTCTCGGCCAACCTCTACAACGTCTTCGACCGCAAGTACCAAGGGGTCTCGACCTCGTCGTACTACGGGGAGGCGCGGAATATGCGCGTGGCGGTGTCTATGAAGTTCTGAAATGTTTTCAGCTGCGCCCCGTGTGAACGTCGTCAGCATCAGTGGATGTGCTGTCCGCCGTTGATGGCGATGTTTGCGAGGGTAGAGCTGTCAGGGTGTCATGGCGAGCCTGGCCGTCCATCCGTGTTTCGGGACTGCAAGTTTGAGTGGGGGTGAGACGATCACTGGCACGGGGCGAGCGCCCGGAGAATACCCTAGCCTTCGAGTAGCCCCACCATTTGGGCCAGCGCTTGTCGCAGGGGCTAAGGACTGCTTGGTGCCATGCAGCGTGAGTTCGCCCGGCGGCGGGGGGGCGGCAGCTGCCGAGGCAAAGCCGACACCGACAGGCCTGCGACAAACGACTGCAACGGGTCGGTAGCTGCCACACAAGAGCCCATGGCAACGCGCGACGCCGCCGCACATCGGCCCTGAGCCCTTGCGCCTCGGCCGATAGCTCGCTCCTCAGCCTTGCTGGCCAAAAAACTAAAGTGCAGTGGCGCGTTTTCCGTACAGACGAAAGTTCAGTGGCGCATCTCTCTAAGGATCGCTGGCGCATGGCTTGCGAGGACCTGAGAAATCAACGAGTTATCTGCGTGACGCGCGGCGTGTTCAGTGGCGTTCCGCACGGAGCTTGCGCAATGGAGCCGCACGGCCGCCCTCATTTTTTTTCAACAACAATTCAACAATAGTTGTATTATTGATGCATGCAAGAAACCCAAGTCATCCGATCGCTTTCGGCCCTGGCCCATGAAGCGCGCCTGCGCGTTTTCCGCGCCCTGGTAGTCGCCGGCCCTGCGGGGCTTACGCCCAGCGCCTTGGCCGAACAGTTGGGTATCGCACCCAACGCGCTGTCGTTCCACCTCAAGGAGCTGTCCCATGCCGAGCTGGTCAGCCAGGAGCGCCTGGGCCGCAATGTGCTGTACCGGGCGTCCTTTGCGGCGATGAACGACCTGCTCGCCTACCTCACCGAAAACTGCTGCCAGGGCGCCGCATGCGCCACGGTGGATGCCTTGCCCTGCAACTGCTGAACGGAGTCCACGATGAAACGCTTCCATGTCCATATGCACGTCGACGATCTGGCCAAGAACATCGCGTTCTATTCCCAGCTGTTTGGTGCCGAGCCCGCCCGCGTGGAAAGCGACTACGCGAAGTGGATGCTGGACGAGCCCCGGGTGAACTTCGCCATTTCGACGCGAGGCGAGAAAGCCGGCCTGGACCACCTGGGCTTCCAAGTGGATGAGGCCGAGGAGCTGGATGCGCTCAAGGCACGCGCCAGGGCCGCCGACCTGGCGATGCTCGACGAAGGCGCCACCACCTGCTGCTATGCACGCAGCGACAAGCACTGGATCACCGATCCCCAGGGGATTGCCTGGGAGCACTTTCATTCGCTGGAGAACATTCCCGTGTTTCACGAGGCCCCTGATGCAGCTGTCGAAGCCAGCGGCGCGTGCTGCGCGCCGACGGCCCCGCGCCAGGCGGCCGCATCTGCCTGCTGCGCCCCAGGCACCGTAGCTGCCTCTTCCTCCAAGTCCTGCTGCTAAGCCACCATGTCTGATTCCATCACCCCCCTGAATGTCCTGTTCCTGTGCACTCACAACTCGGCGCGCAGCATCCTGGCCGAAGCTTTGCTCAACGACATGGGCAATGGGCGCTTCAAAGCGTATTCGGCCGGCAGCAGCCCCCGCGCGAATCAGCAGCCCAATCCCTTGAGCTTGCAGGTGCTGCAACGTGCCGGCGTATCTGTGCAGGGGCTGCGCAGCAAGAGTTGGGATGAGTTCGCGGCCCCGCAGGCGCCGCAGATGGACCTGATCATCACCGTCTGCGACAACGCAGCTGGCGAGGTCTGCCCGATCTGGCCCGGCCACCCCGCCACCGCCCACTGGGGATACGCCGATCCCTCGCAGGGAGACGCATCTGAAGAGGTCAAGCTGGAAGCATTCCGACAGACTCTGCACATGATGCGTCGTCGTCTGGAGCTGCTGGTCAACCTGCCCGACGACAAGCTGGAAAAGGCAAGGCTGCAGGGCACCGCCCGCGAACTGGCCTCCCACTGACGCCCCCTTCGTCCACGAATGCGCGCCTTCTGAAACCCGAATCTCCCAGCACCATGCTCATGGCAGTCCTGATCTTCATCTCCACCCTTGTGCTGGTTATCTGGCAGCCGCGCGGCCTGGGCATTGGCTGGAGCGCCTCGCTGGGCGCGGTCGTTGCCCTGCTGGCCGGCGTGGTGCATCTTTCCGACATTCCAGTGGTCTGGGGCATCGTGTGGAATGCGACCGCCACCTTTGTGGCCGTCATCATCATCAGCCTGCTGCTTGACGAGGCCGGCTTCTTCGAATGGGCCGCGCTGCACTTCGCACGCTGGGGCGGCGGCCGGGGCAGCAAGCTGTTCGCGTTCATCGTGCTGCTGGGTGCGGCTGTGTCCGCCTTGTTCGCCAACGACGGCGCCGCCCTGATTCTCACGCCCATCGTGATGGCCATGCTCGTGGCGCTGGGCTTTTCGCCCTCCGCCACGCTGGCATTCGTCATGGCGGCAGGCTTCATCGCCGACACGGCCAGCCTGCCGCTGATCGTCTCCAACCTGGTCAACATCGTCTCGGCCGACTTTTTCAACATCGGCTTCAACGAATACGCCTCGGTAATGGTGCCGGTCAATCTCGCCTCGGTGCTGGCCAGCCTCGCCATGCTGATGCTGTTCTTTCGGCGCGGCATTCCCGCAACCTATGACCTGGCCCAGCTCAGGCGCCCGGCCGATGCGATCCGCGATCCGGCGACCTTTCGCGCGGGCTGGGTGGTCCTGGTCCTGCTGTTGGTCGGCTTCTTCGGGCTGGAGCCGCTGGGCGTGCCTGTCAGCGCGGTCGCGGCCGCAGGTGCCGCCCTGCTGCTGGCCGTGGCGGCACGCGGCTGCGTCATCAGCACCCGCAAGGTACTGCATGGCGCGCCGTGGCAGATCGTCGTGTTCTCGCTGGGCATGTATCTGGTGGTCTACGGATTGCGCAATGCCGGGCTGATCACCTCTATCGCATCCGTTCTGGACCGCTTTGCCCAAGGCGGCGTCTGGGGCGCAGCCATCGGCACGGGAGTGCTCTCGGCCCTGCTGTCGTCTGTGATGAACAACATGCCCACCGTGCTGGTGGGTGCGCTGTCGATCGATGCCTCCAGTGCCACCGGCGTGGTCAGGGATGCCATGGTCTACGCCAACGTGATCGGCTGCGACCTGGGCCCGAAGATTACGCCCATCGGTAGCCTGGCCACGCTGCTGTGGCTGCATGTACTGGCCAGCAAAGGCATGACCATCGGATGGGGCTACTACTTCAGGGTCGGTACGGTTTTGACGGCCCCCGTGCTGCTCATCACGCTTGCCGCCCTTGCGCTGCGCCTGAGCGTGGCTGCCTGAATTCCCTCACAGAACCCACCTGCCATGAGCACCATCACGATCTATCACAACCCCGCCTGCGGCACATCGCGCAACGTGCTGGCCCTGATCCGCAACAGCGGCGAGGAGCCCGCCGTCATCGAATACCTCAAGACACCGCCCGACCGGGCCACGCTGGAGCGGCTGCTGGCGGACCTGGCCCTGCCTGTGCGGGAGGTTCTGCGGCAAAAAGGTACGCCGTATGACGAGATGGGCCTGGGCGACCCGGAATGGACCGATGCCCAGCTGATCGACGCCATGCTCCGGCACCCTATCCTCATCAATCGCCCCATTGTGGTGACGCCACTGGGCACGCGCCTGTGCCGGCCATCCGAGGTGGTGCTGGACATACTGCCGCGTCCCCAGCAAGGGGCATTCTCCAAGGAGGACGGCGAAGCCGTCATCGACGCGGCAGGACAGCGTGTGGCAAAGCACTGACTTGCCAGATCCGGCCCCTGCGTGGCCAAAGGTGGCGAGGCAGCAACGACCTGCCGCTGTGGCGCGCCGAAGCCTCAGCGGCGCCCCGCTCCTGAGCCGGCTCACCACCCGGGGCGGCTCACGATCCCTTCGGCCGCTGCCTTGAAGTTCGCCATGACTTCATCGATCGGCTGACCCATCTGCGCATGGACGATGGCGCCATCCGCCACCAGGGTGAGCGCAGCGCCCACGGACAGGGGATGGCCACCGAACAGGCGATCCAGCACGGACGACATTTCCTGCTTGTGCCGCCGGACCGTCGCCAGGATCTCAGGGTCGGACGAGCCCAGTTCGGCAGCGGCATTGAGAAAGGCGCAGCCCCGAAAGTCGGGCTGGCCGAACCAGCTCCTGAGGGTGGTGGACAGGGCATCCAACGCTGACGAGCCCCCGGCGGCCTGCTGCGCCAGGCTGGCCTGGAACCAGGAAATCCACCGTTCATGGCGGTAGTCGAGGTACGCACGGATCAGGTCGTCCTTGCTGGCGTACTGGCGGTAGAAGGTGACTTTGCTGACCGACGACCGCTCGATGATCCGGTCCACACCCGTGGCCCGGATGCCCTCTGCGTAGAAGAGGCCGTGGGCGGCTACCAGGATGCGCTCGCGGGGGGGCAATGACTCGAAGGATGGCTCGGGAGTTTTCATGAAGACATTGTAGACAGATCGTTCCACCTCCGTTAGAGTGGTGCATGTAGACAGATCGTTCTACATCTTTTCAAAGGTCACATCATGGAAACTCGCCCACCCCTGCCCCCGTTCTCTCTCGCAAGCGCCGTCCAAAAGGTCCGTTTGGCCGAGGATGGATGGAACACACGCGATGCGGCCAAGGTCGCGATGGCCTATACCCTCGACACGAAATGGCGCAACCGGGCGGAGTTCGCCAACAGCCGCGCCGAGGCCCAGGCCCTTCTTGAGAGGAAGTGGAAGAAGGAGCTGGACTACCGGCTGATCAAGGAGCTTTGGCTGTACGCGGAAAACCGGATCGCAGTCCGCTACGCCTATGAGTGGCACGACGATGCCGGGAACTGGTTCCGGTCGTACGGCAACGAGAACTGGGAATTCGAGGCCGACGGTCTCATGCGCCGGCGCTTCGCATGCATCAACGACATGCCCATCCAGGAATCGGAGCGCAAGTTCCACTGGCCGCTGGGGCGTCGCCCCGATGACCACCCCGGTCTGTCCGACCTGGGCCTGTAGGCAAAGCCCCGCGCCACGTCCCCAGGCAGCCAGCCGCTGCCGCGATGGCCTGGGCGGGAAGGCGCTCCGCCTTACCGACTCAGCGCCTTGCGGACCTCCGCCTGGAACGCCTCGCTGTTGCGAAGGCGCAGGTACTCCTGGTATGCGGCCCGATATTCCTGCGTTTCGACTCCGTAGGAGATCGATATCTCCGCATGGCGGTCCAATCCGGCGCGGCGCCAGAGTGCGAGATCGGCGATGACTTCGGCGCGGGAAAGCGCTGCGTCCGATGTGGCTGCCGAGGCGTCTTGCGGCTGCGAATGGGCTGCGAAGCAGGTCGAGAAGGCAATGGCCGCAAGCGCCGGCTTCAGGATGCGTGCGGCTGCAGCAACGGTGGGGGAGGGGGTTGTGTTTGGCATGGTTTGACGGATGGGGGTGGGTGGAGCCGGGCCATGGCTTGGGCCGCCTGCTTGGGCAGGTCGCCTGGGCCGCATGTCCCGCAGGGGTGTTCGGTTGCTTTGCTGTGTGGAAAGGGGGCTCCTTTCGGGAAGTGGCAGGTTCAGGGGGCAACGCTGGCGGGAAGACCGTGGCTGGCGGCCGCCAACGCCCTGGAAGGCAGGGGCTCCGGCTTCCAGCCGCCGCCCAGCGCCTTGAAGATCGCGACCGTCGAGCGCGCCGACTCCATCCGGGCCTGCGCCTGTGCATCGAGCACGCCCAGCAGGCTTTCATCCGCCTGCAGCACCTCGATCAGGCTGACCACGCCCTTGTCGTAGGCGGCGCCTGCGGCCTGCCGGGCCAGCGTGAGCGCATCCGCACCCCTGGCGAGCACGGCCATCAGCTCCTGCCGCCTGTCCAGCGAGACCAGGGCGTTCTCCACTTCTTCCGTGGCGCGCAGTACCGACTGCCGGTAGGCGGCAAGGCTTTCCGCCTCCTGTGCCTGCGCCTGGTGGATCTGGGCGTTGATGCGACCGAAGTCGAACAGCCGCCAGCGCAGGCCGCCCACAACGCTGGCCTGCGACGCGCCGGCGCTGAAGAGATTGCCTGCGGAGATGGAGGTGACGCTGCCGATCAGGCCGCTGATCGACAGCTTCGGGTAGTACTCGGCGATCGCCGCGCCGATGCGTGCGTTCGACGCTGCCAGGCGCCGCTCCGCCGCGATGAGGTCCGGGCGTCGCCGCAGCAGATCGCCGGGCGCCTCCGCCAGGGAAAGGGTTGGCAGCACGGGGACCGGGCGGGGATCGGCCAGTTCGGCCCGGTGCGTGCCGGGTGCCGTGGCCAGCATCACGTCCATGGCGTTGAGGGCGGCCTCGAGCGCATTTTCCAGCGGCGGGACGGTGGCTTGTGCCCGTGCGAGCGCTCCCTCGACCTGGCGCAGCTGAAGCTCCGGTGCCAGGCCTTTGCCAAACCGCAGTTCGACGATGGAGCGCAGTTGCTGCTGGGTTTGCACTTGCGAGCGTGCCACTGCCAGCCGCGCCTGCAGGCCGCGAATCTGGATATAGGTGTCCGCAGTCTGTGCGGCCACCGCGAGCCGCACGGCAGTGGCGCCGGCTTCCGATGCCTGGTACTCGGCCAGGGAAGCCTGCCGGGCCCTGCGCAGGCCGCCGAAGAGATCAAGCTCCCAGCTGGCCCCGAGGTTGGCCTCCTGGGCGCTGCCGTAGCGATCGAACCCCGGCATGGAGTCGAGCACCCGGCCCAGCGGAGTTTCGACCGACTGATAGCTCCTGGCCGTTTGCGCCGAGATCTGGGCCGACGGCAGCAGGGCGGCTGCCACCGCATCCAGCCCGGCGCGTGCCTGAAGCACGCGGCCAGCGGCCTGGGCAACATCCAGGTTTTGCTGCAGTGCCGCCGTGACGAGGCGCGCCATCTGCGGATCGCCAAAGGCTGCCCACCAGGCTGCAAGGTCCGTGGAGGAGGCCGGCGAGGGCGGCTTGGTCTCACCCAGAACGCGGCTGCCCATGTAGGCCTGGGGCAGGGCCGTGGCGGGCGGCTGGTAGTCAGGGCCTACCGCACACCCTGCACAGAGGCTGGCGAGCATCAGAAAGACGGGGGCGGCAAGACGCGGCATGTTCAACAGTCAGAAGCGTGGTGACGCTGTGACTATATTCCAAAATGGTCACTTGCATAGTATTTTTTTGATGGAGTAAGCTAGGCCGCATGAGCACCACCAACGTCTATCCGACCTCTGCGCGCGGCCCGGTCGAACACGATGTCCGGCAACAGATCGTGACTGCGGCGAAAGAGCATTTCAGCCGCTACGGCTACGAGAAAACCACGGTGTCCGACCTTGCCAAGGCCATCGGCTTTTCCAAGGCCTACATCTACAAGTTCTTCGAGTCCAAGCAGGTCATCGGCGAGATGATCTGTTCCAACTGCCTGATGGAGATGGAGGCGGAGATCCGCCAGGCCGTCGCCAGCACGGATGCGCCTCCCGAGCAGCTGCGGCGCCTGTTCAAGGCGATCGTCGCTGCCACGCTGCGGCTTTTCTCCGAGGACCGCAAGCTGTACGAGATCGCCATTTCGGCGTCGGCCGAGCGCTGGCAGGCAGCGCAGGCCTATGAGGAACGCATGCATCAGCTGCTGCTGCAGGTGCTCGACGCCGGGCGCCAGCGGGGCGATTTCGAGCGCAAGACGCCGCTGGATGAAACCGGGCGCGCCATCTTCCTGGTCATGCTCCCCTATCTGAACCCGGTGATGCTGCAGCACAGCCTCGACCATGCGGACGAGGCGCCCGCACAACTGGCCGGATTGGTGCTGAGAAGCCTGTCGCCCTAAATCCTGCAGTTGTGACCATTGACATAAATGGTCACTAATCACAGAATCGGGTCCTGCTCATTGATCGGGACCCCCTCATGCTTCGGCACCGCCATCTGTCCATCGCCGCTGTCGGCGCACTGTCACTTGCACTCGCAGCCTGCGGCAAAAGCCCGCCGCCGGATCCGCGCACCCAGCCACCCCTCGTTCGCACCACCCTGGTAGCGCCAGGCAATGCTTCCGAGCGCGTCTTCACCGGCACCATCGCGGCCAGGGTGCAGGGCGATCTTGGATTTCGCGTGGCCGGCAAGGTGCTCGAGCGCCTGGTGGATACAGGCCAGACGGTCAGGCGCGGCCAGGCATTGCTGCGCCTCGACCCGGTGGACCTGAAGCTGGCCGCCCATGCCCAGCAGGAGGCCGTCGCAGCCGCCAGGGCACGGGCCCAGCAGGCCAGCGACGAGGAGCAGCGCTACCGTGACCTGCAGGGAACGGGTGCCGTTTCGGCCTTGGCCCATGAACAGATCAAGGCGGCCGCGGATGCCGCCCGCGCCCAGCTCAGGGCGGCCGAAGCGCAGGCCGCCGCAGCGCTGAACGCCAGCCGCTACGCCGAACTGCTGGCCGATGCCGATGGCATCGTGATGGAAACACTTGCCGAGCCTGGCCAGGTCGTCAGTGCCGGCCAGGTGGTCGTGCGCCTCGCCCATGCCGGCAGGCGCGAAGCGGTCGTCCAGTTGCCCGAGACACTGCGGCCCGCGCTGGGCTCGGCGGCCCAGGCCCGCCTGTTCGGCAGGGAGGATGTGGTCATCCCCGCCAGACTGCGCCAGCTGTCCGATGTGGCCGACCGGGCCACCCGCACCTTTGAGGCCCGCTATGTGCTGGACGCCGGCGCGGCGGCCAGCGCCCCGCTGGGCAGCACGGTCACGCTCAGGATTGGCGGGACATCGACATCGACATCGACATCGACAGCGACGGCCGGCAAGGCAACCCTGCAGGTCCCCATCGGCGCCATCCTCGATGAGGGCAAGGGCGCCGCTGTCTGGGTGGTGCAGGGCGATCAGGTCAGGCGCCAGCCCGTCACCGTGGTTCAGGTACAGGACGGCAATGCCCAGGTGGCGGGTGCGCTCGACCAGGGGGACCGGATCGTCGCGCTCGGCGCGCATTTGCTGAGCGAGGGTGCGCAGGTGCGGCTGGACAGCGAGGCGCCGGCGCCTTCAACGGCAACAACGGCAACAACGTCCACGGCGTCCTCCGTGTCCAAGGGAGCGTCCCGTGAGTGAAGGCCGTTTCAACCTGTCGGCGCTTGCCGTCCGTGAGCGCTCCATCACGCTGTTCCTGATCCTGCTGATTTCGCTGACGGGTGTCTTTGCCTTCCTGAAGCTGGGCCGGGCGGAAGATCCGGCCTTCACCGTCAAGGTCATGACCATCATCACGGCCTGGCCTGGCGCCACCCCGCAGGAAATGCAGGACCAGGTGGCAGAGAAGCTGGAAAAGCGCCTGCAGGAGCTGCGCTGGTATGACCGCACCGAAACCTTCGTCAGACCGGGGCTGGCCTTCACCACGCTGACCCTGCTCGACTCCACGCCCCCCGGCGAGGTGCAGGAGGAGTTCTACCAGGCCCGCAAGAAGCTCGGTGACGAAGCCCGCAACCTGCCGGCGGGCGTGATCGGTCCGATGGTGAACGACGAGTACGCCGACGTGACCTTTGCGATCTACGCCCTCAAGGCGCGCGGCGAAGAGCCCCGGGCGCTGGTGCGCGATGCCGAAGCCTTGCGCCAGCGTCTTTTGCATGTGCCGGGCGTCAAGAAGGTCAACATCGTCGGCGAGCAATCCGAGCGGATCTACGTGGAGTTCTCGCACGAGCGCCTGGCCACGCTGGGCATCAGCCCGCAGGACGTCTTCGCGGCATTGAACAACCAGAACGCCCTCACCCCTGCCGGGTCGGTGGAGACCCAGGGACCGCAGGTGTTCATCCGCATCGACGGGGCGTTCGACGCGCTGCAGAAGATCCGCGACACGCCCATCGTGGCCCAGGGCCGCACGGTCAAGCTGTCCGACATCGCCACCGTCCAGCGCGGCTACGAAGACCCCTCGACCTTCATCATCCGCAACGGTGCGGAGCCGGCCTTGCTGCTGGGCGTCGTCATGCGCGACGGCTGGAACGGGCTGGACCTGGGCAAGGCGCTGGACCGGGAGGTGGGTGCCATCAATGCAGACATGCCGCTGGGCATGGGCCTGACCAAGGTGACGGACCAGGCCGTGAACATCAGCGCCTCCGTCGATGAGTTCATGCTCAAGTTCCTGGCCGCGCTGCTGGTCGTGCTGGTGGTGTGCTTCGCCAGCATGGGCTGGCGCGTTGGCGTGGTGGTGGCTGCGGCCGTGCCGCTGACGCTGGCGGCCGTGTTCATCATCATGGCCGCCACGGGAAAGAATTTCGACCGCATCACGCTCGGCTCGCTGATCCTTGCGCTGGGCCTGCTGGTGGACGACGCCATCATCGCCATCGAGATGATGGTGGTGAAGATGGAAGAGGGCTACGACCGCGTGGCCGCGTCCGCCTACGCCTGGAGCCATACCGCGGCGCCCATGCTGTCCGGAACGCTGGTGACGGCGGTGGGCTTCATGCCCAACGGATTCGCACGCTCCACGGCGGGCGAGTACACCAGCAACATGTTCTGGATCGTCGGCATCGCGCTCATCGTGTCCTGGGTGGTGGCCGTGGTGTTCACGCCCTATCTGGGCGTGAAGATGCTGCCCCCTCTCAAGAAGGTCGAAGGCGGACATGCGGCGATGTATGGCACGCCCCGCTACGAGCGCCTGCGGCGCGTGCTGGGCAAGGTGATCGCCCGCAAGGGCATGGTGGCCGCAGTCGTGGGCGGGCTCATGGTGGCTTCCGTGCTGGGCATGTCCATCGTGAAGAAGCAGTTCTTTCCCATCTCCGACCGGCCCGAGGTGATGGTCGAGGTGCAGATGCCCTACGGCACCTCCATCGGCCAGACGAGCGAGACCACCCGCACGGTGGAAGCCTGGCTGCTGCAGCAGCCCGAATCGGAGATCGTGACCGCCTATATCGGCCAGGGCGCACCGCGCTTTTTTCTGGCCATCTCGCCTGAGCTGCCCGACCCGTCGTTCGCCAAGATCGTCGTGCGCACCGCCAACCAGGCGCAGCGCGACGCGCTCAAGCTCAGGCTGCGCGAGGCCATCGCCCAGGGACTGGCCCCGCAGGCGCAGGTGCGCGCATCGCAGATCGTGTTCGGGCCGTACTCCCCGTTCCCCGTGGCGTATCGCGTCTCCGGCCCCGACCCGCAGCGGCTGCGCGACATTGCCGGCCAGGTGCACCAGGTGCTGCACGACAGCCCGATGATGCGGACCGTGAACTCCGACTGGGGCGTGCGCACCCCTGTCATGCGCTTCACCCTGGACCAGGACCGGCTGCAGGCCATGGGCCTGACCTCCGCGGCAGTCGCGCAGCAGCTGCAATTCCTGCTCAGCGGCGTGCCCGTGACCACCGTGCGCGAGGACATCCGCACCGTGCAGGTGATGGCGCGTTCTGCGGGCGGCACCCGCCACGATGTGGCCAGGGTCGGCGACTTCACGCTCACCAACGCCACTGGCCAGCGCATACCGCTGTCGCAGCTGGGCGAGGTCACCGTGCAGATGGAGGAGCCCGTCATGCGCCGCCGCGACCGCATGCCCACCATCACGGTCCGCGGAGACATCGATGACAGCCTGCAGCCGCCCGATGTCTCTGCGGCCATCACCCGGCAGCTGGAGCCCATCAGGAAGGCGTTGCCTGCGGGCTACCGCATCGACGAGGCCGGCTCCATCGAGGAATCCGGCAAGGCCATGACGGCCATGCTGCCCCTGTTCCCGATCATGATCGCCATCACGCTGATCATCATCATCTTGCAGGTGCGGTCGATATCGGCCATGGTCATGGTGTTCCTGACCAGCCCCCTGGGATTGATCGGCGTGGTGCCGACGCTGATCGTCTTTCAGCAGCCCTTCGGCATCAATGCACTGGTGGGGCTGATCGCGCTGTCGGGCATCCTGATGCGCAACACGCTGATCCTGATCGGGCAGATCCAGCACAACGAGCAGAAGGGGCTTGCGCCGTTCCAGGCGGTGGTGGAGGCCACCGTCCAGCGCGCCCGGCCCGTGATCCTGACCGCGCTGGCGGCGATCCTGGCCTTCATCCCGCTGACCCAATCGGTGTTCTGGGGAACGCTGGCCTATACGCTGATCGGCGGCACGCTGGCCGGCACGGTGCTGACGCTGGTCTTCCTGCCCGCCATGTACTCGATCTGGTTCAGGATCAGGCCCGGCGAATCCCCGCGCTGATCCACGGCAAATGCGCCAGCGGCCCGGGCCGATTGGCCACAATGGCGCATCCCGTTCCAGGCTCAGGAGGCCATGCATGTCCGATATCCGCTGCGGCGATTCCACCCACCATCGCACCTCTTGGGGCCGCCGCTGCGCGCGCGCCGCCGCACCCGTGCTGGCGGCGCTGCTGCTGTCGCCGCTGGCCCAGGCAGCGCTCAAGGTGGGCGACACCGCGCCGCGCTTCACCACGCCGGCCGCGGTGGCGGGCAAGGCCTTCGATTTCGACATGGCCGCCACCCTCAGGAAGGGGCCGGTGGTGCTGTATTTCTTCCCCAAGGCCTTCACCCAGGGCTGCACCATGGAAGCCCACGCCTTTGCCGAGGCCACGCCGCGTTTCGCGGCCATGGGCGCCACGGTGGTGGGCATGTCGCATGACGACATCGATACGCTCAAGCGCTTTTCCACCGAGGCCTGCCGCGACCAGTTCGCCGTGGCATCGGACCCGCAGGCGCAGACCATCCGCGCCTACGACGCCTCGGCCGCCGCCAACCCCCAGCGCGCCGACCGCATCTCCTACGTGATCGGGCAGGACGGCAAGGTCCGCTTCGTGCACATGGGCTCGGACCCGGACGAGCATGTGCGCCAGACCGAGGCCGCGGTCAAGCGGCTGACCGGAAAGTAGCCCGCCGCGCGGCCCCTGTCAGGGGCCGTTGCCCTCGCCGGCCAGGATCTCGGCGTATTCCTCGTCCGTGAACAGCCTGGAGCGTGTGTGGAAGGCCTTGCCCGTGCTGCCCTCCAGCGAGAAGGTGCCGCCCTGGCCCTCGATCACGTCCAGGATGAGCTGGGTGTGCTTCCAGTATTCATACTGCGACTTGCCGATATAGAAGGGCGCGCCGCCCACCTGGCCCAGCAGCACGTCCTGGGCGCCTATCGTCAGCTCGCCGGGCAGATAGCAGTTGGCGGCGCTGTTGTCGCAGCAGCCGCCGGACTGGTGGAAGAACACCGGCCCGTGCTGCGCCTGCAGGTCGGCGATCAGCGCCAGTGCGGCCTCGGTGGCAATCACTTTGTCAACCATGGGTTGGTCCTTTCCTGGGCGGCCGGCCGCGCTGTGCGCCGCCGGCCGCATTCACCTGGGAAGAACTTCAGAAGAAGCCCAGCTTGTTCTCGCTGTAGCTGACCAGCAGGTTCTTGGTCTGCTGGTAGTGGTCCAGCATCATCTTGTGGGTTTCGCGGCCGATGCCCGATTCCTTGTAGCCGCCGAAGGCCGCGTGCGCCGGATAGGCGTGGTAGCAGTTGGTCCACACGCGCCCGGCCTTGATGGCGCGGCCCATGCGGTAGGCCACGTTGCCGTTGCGGCTCCACACGCCTGCGCCCAGGCCGTAGAGCGTGTCGTTGGCAATGGCCAGGGCCTCGGCCTCATCCTTGAAGGTGGTCACGGCCAGCACGGGGCCGAAGATTTCCTCCTGGAAGATGCGCATCTTGTTGTGGCCCTTGAACAGCGTGGGCTGCACGTAGTAGCCGCCTTCCAGGTCGCCGCCCAGATGGGCCTGGCCTCCGCCGGCCAGCACCTCGGCGCCCTCCTGCTTGCCCAGGTCCAGGTACGACAGGATCTTGGTGAGCTGCTCCTTGGACGCCTGCGCGCCCATCATGCTGTCGGTGTCCAGCGGGTTGGCATGCCGGATGGCGGCCACGCGCTGGAGCACGCGCTCCATGAAGCGGTCGTAGATGCTTTCGTGGATCAGCGCGCGGCTGGGGCAGGTGCAGACCTCGCCCTGGTTGAAGGCGAACAGCACCAGCCCTTCGACGGCCTTGTCGAGGAAGGCATCGTCCTTGTCCATCACATCGGCGAAGAAGATGTTGGGCGACTTGCCGCCCAGCTCCAGCGTGGCCGGGATCAGGTTGTTGGCGGCGGCCTGGGCGATCACGCGGCCCGTGGAGGTGGAGCCCGTGAAGGCGATCTTGGCGATGCGCTTGCTGGTGGCCAGCGGCATGCCGGCCTCGCGGCCGAAGCCGTTGACGATGTTGAGCACGCCGGGCGGCAGCAGGTCGGCAATGAGCTCGGCCAGGATCAGGATGCTGATGGGCGTGGACTCGGCCGGCTTGAGCACCACGCAGTTGCCTGCGCCCAGCGCGGGCGCCAGCTTCCAGGCCGCCATGAGGATGGGGAAGTTCCAGGGAATGATCTGGCCCACCACGCCCAGCGGCTCCTGGATGTGATAGGCCACCGTGGTCTCGTCGATATGGCTGAGCGCGCCTTCCTGGGCGCGCACGCAGCCCGCGAAATAGCGGAAATGGTCCACGGTCAGCGGGATGTCGGCATTCAGCGTCTCGCGGATGGCCTTGCCGTTGTCCACGGTCTCGGCATAGGCGAGCAGCTCCAGGTTGGCCTCGATGCGGTCGGCGATCTTCAGCAGGACGTTCGCACGCTCGGCCGCGCTGGTGCGGCCCCAGGCGTCGCTGGCGGCATGGGCGGCGTCCAGCGCCAGTTCGATGTCTTCGGCCGTGGAGCGCGCGGCGCGGGTGTAGACCTTGCCGCTGATGGGGGTGACCACGTCGAAGTACTGCTCCTTGACCGGAGGTACGAACCTGCCGCCGATGAAGTTGTCGTAGCGGGCCTTGTAGGCGATCTTGGCGCCAGCGGCGCCGGGTGCTGCGTAGACGGTCATGCTGCTTGTCTCCTGAGGATGCTTATGGGTCTGTTGTGATCGGGTGTGGATCGGGATATCCGGCCATGGCCGGACGGCAGACATGATTCAAAAGCCGTGCCAGCCCGCAGGCCGCACGGCAGGTGCCCGCAAAGGCCCGCGGGACGTGGCTGCTGCGGGTATTCCCGTGCGCGTTCGCCCTGTGCCGTGACGTTGCGCAACAGGACAACTGTCCAGAAATGGAACAGTCGGGCGCCTGACCCGCCACTTGGCTTGCCCGGTGCCCGCCGGCCCCGCATACTGGCCCGCAACGCGGCGCAATGACGCCCGAGCAGGAGACAGCATGCAATCGAGAGCCTCCCTTGTGGCCTTGCGCCAGGCCCGTCACAGCCTGATGGAGTCGGGCCGCTGCCCCAGCGGCCTGGTGGACGAGCGCCTGGCGCGCTCGTGGCAGCGCTGCATCGAGCAGGGACTGCGTCCCACCGGGCGCCTGGGCGCCGCCGACAACCTGGAGCAGCATGCGCTGGGCGTGCTGCGCAGCCGCCACCATGCGCTGCTGGCGCATTCACGGCCCGTCATGGAATACCTGTCCGAGCAGGTGCGCGGCAGCCAGAGCGTGGTGGTGCTGGCCGGCCCCTGCGGCACCCTGGTGGATACCTGCGGCGACCCTTTCTTTCTGGGCAAGGCCGAGCGCGTGGCCCTGGCCAGCGGTGCGTCCTGGCATGAGGCGCAGCGCGGCACCAATGCCATCGGCACGGCACTGGCCGAGATGGACTCCATCGAAATCCAGGGCGGCGAGCATTTCCTGGAGCGCAACGGCTTTCTCACCTGCGCGGCCGCGCCCATCCTGTCGGGCACGGGCCAGCTGCTGGGCATCCTGGACATCTCCAGCGAATATGGCCGGGGCAGCCCGCACACGCTGGGCCTGGTCGGCACGGCGGCCCGCATGATCGAAAACCGCCTCATGGCCTGCGACGGCCAGCGCCACATCCGCCTGCACCTGCACGCGCGGCCCGAAGGCATTGGCACGGTGGGCGAAGGCATTGCGCTGATCTCGGGCGACGGCTGGGTGGTGGGTGCCAACCGCGCCGCTCTGGCCTTGCTGCGCCTGTCGCACGCGCAGCTGGGCAGCGTGGCGCTGGACCAGGTGCTGGACGCCAGCCTGCAGGAGCTGCTGTCACGCCAGCACCGCCAGCCCGATGCGGCCCAGCCGCTGCGGCGCCATGACGGCACGGCGCTGTTCGGCCAGCTGGTGCCGGACCGGCGCACCATCATGGCGGGGGCGGCGGCGCAGACAGTGCAGGAGGCGCTGGGAGCGCGGCAAGCGGGGGAAACACGGCAGGCCCCCCGCGATGCGCTGGCGCGGCTGGACACGGGCGATGCGCGCTGGCGTGCGGCGGCCGACAAGGCCCGGCGCGTGCTGGGCAAGCCGATTGCGCTGCTCATCCAGGGCGAGTCCGGCGTGGGCAAGGAATGGTTTGCGCGCGCGGCCCACGACAGCGGGCCGCGCCGCGACGGCCCGTTCGTGGCCATCAACTGCGCGGCCATGCCCGAGTCGCTGATCGAGGCCGAGCTGTTCGGCTACCGCCAGGGCGCCTTCACGGGCGGGCGGCGCGAAGGACAGGCGGGCCTGCTGCGCCAGGCGCACGGCGGCACCCTGTTCCTGGACGAGATCGGCGACATGCCGCTGTCGCTGCAGACCCGGCTGCTGCGCGTGCTGCAGGAGCGGCAGGTGGTGCCGCTGGGCGGCGGCACGCCCGTTGCGGTCGATTTCGCGCTGGTCAGCGCCTCCAACCGCAGGCTGCGCGAGGATGCCGACCAGGGGCGCTTTCGTGCCGACCTGTACTACCGCATCAACGGCCTGGCCGTGGAGCTGCCTCCGCTGCGCGAGCGCGGCGACTTCGAGGCGCTGGCCGCGCGCATGCTGGCCGACATCGAACCCGCGCGCCCGCTGCGCATGGCACCGGCCCTGCTGGCGCAGCTGGCCGGCCATGGCTGGCCCGGCAATCTGCGCCAGTGCGCCAGCGTGCTGAGAACGGCCTGCGCCATGCTCGATCCCCATGAGGACTGCCTGCAGTGGCAGCACCTGCCCGACGACTTCCAGGCCGAGCTGGCGCAGACCGCCCGCAGCGGCCCCCGGCTCGACGCTGCGCCGCAGAGCCTGGATGAACTCTCGCGCTCGGCCGTGCGGCAGGCGCTGGAGAACTGCCGGGGCAATGTCACCCAGGCCGCGCGCATGCTGGGCATCAGCCGCCAGACGCTGTACCGCAAGCTGGCCCAGGACCGTGCGGCGGACGGCTTGCGGCTGCAGTGAGGCGCTTGCCGGTGCTCAGGCCTTGAAGGTGATCCAGGGCCTGAGCTTCACGGCGGCGTGGATCAGGCCGGCGGCCTCCTGCGACTCGATGACCGGGCCGATGGGCTTGTAGGCTTCGGGCGCCTCCTCGATGCGGCGCTCCTCGCGCAGCGTCACGCATTGCCAGCCCTGCTCGCCCGCATGGCCTGCGCGGGCTTCGGGGCGCAGCGCGCGCACGGCCTGGCGGCGCATGCGCCGCCCCGCGCCATGGCTGCAGGACCAGAGCCAGTCGGCCGCGCCCAGGCCCGTGACCAGGTAGGAGGCATCGCCCATGGACCCCGGGATCAGCGCGAAGTCGCCCTCGTTGGCCGGCGTGGCGCCCTTGCGGTGGATGTTCATGCCGCCTTGCTGCAGAACCACGTTGTGCGGCACATCGACCACCAGGCGCGAATCCGCTGCGCCCACGATCTGCTCCAGGTCCTTGCGCACCAGCTCGGCCAGCACCACGCGGTTGGCCCAGGCATAGCGCGCCGCCACGCCCATGGCCTGCAGGTACTCGCCGGCCAGCGGACCCGACAGGCCGTACAGGCCGCTGGCCGGGTGCTTCACGCCTTGCGGCCACTCGGCCCGGGCGCGGTCCATCCAGGCCTGGCCCACGTAAAAGCCCAGGTCGCGCGAGCCGCTGTGGATCATCACCACCACGTCGCCCGCGCGCAGGCCGGCGCGGTAGGCCGCGTGGCGGTCCAGCACCTCATCGACCACCTGCAGTTCCACGAAATGGTTGCCCGATCCCACCGTGCCCAGGCACGGGTCGCGGAACACGGCATGGCGCTCCTGCAGATAGGCATGGGGCGCGTGGCGGGCGCTGCCAGCGAAGCTGTCCAGGCCGATGCAGGCGGCCAGCTCGCGGTGCAGGCGGTCCCTGTCGACATGGCCCCACAGGCCCTGGCCATTCAGCCGGTCCACAAAGGCGGCCGGCCCGTGGTCGAACAGCGCGCGGAAGGCGGCCGTGGTCACGGGCACGTCGCGCCCGCTGCCCAGCAGGCTGGCGGTCAGCAAGTCCACCAGCCGGCCCTTGTGCGGTGCCAGCTGGTCCAGCCGGGCGCCCGTGGTCAGCAGGCGCACGCTGCAGTTGATGTCCGTGCCGATGGCGGCCGGAATGACGAAGTCCGATGGCGTGGCCACCACGCTGCCCACGGGCGCCACCGTGCCCGGATGGAAGTCGGGCGTGGCGCAGGCGCGGCAGACGGCGCCGTGGCTGCCCTGGCCGTCATGCCGGCGCACGGCCGCAAAGGCCAGCAGCTGGCGCACGGCCTTGTCCTCCAGGGGAAGACTGTCGGGAAGAAGGATGTGGGCCTCGGCCTGGCCATCGCGCACGTGGTAGATGCCGTCGCGATAGTCGAGAGAGATGCCCGTGCGTGCAAAGGCACGCTGGAGTCGTTGAGGAGTGCTCATGGCTGCAGATCCGCGAGGCCTGGTTGGCGCTCGCCGCGTCCGATGGGTGTACGGACGATGAAAGACACCCGGGCGGCAAAGGCCCGGAAAACGTCTTTCCTGCAGCAGCTCGTTCAAGAAAGAAGGGGCGCAGTATAGCGGCAGATTTTCGAATCGTCTGCAGTGTCGATGGTTTTTAATAAATTTGTATTCATTTCAATAGAAAATAATAATGATTGCCGTCCTGCCCAGAAATCCGCGTAAACACCCATGCCCGGACTACTGAATCAACGGTATCCGCAGCATCTGAAAGAAGATGTAATTTAAATAATCAAAAACATCCTACAAGTTGTTTCGGCGCGTCCGGGATGATGTGGTTTATTGGCCCGGTGGCCAATTCAATCCATTCATTTCATCTGTATTCCATGTATTCCTTTTAAGAGGGAGCGCGCCTTTATGGTTTCGGATCTCGGAATTTCCTATTCCTGGCGCCAGAGAAAATCATCTACCGATTGGTGGAAACTGATTGGCATACTATCTCTGGCGGCGCTGATGCCCGTCGCGGTGCAGGCTGGGGTCATCTTCGACAATTTCCGTGGACAGGTTTCGGTGCCTGGTGGATCGCCGGCTCCCAACTACCTGAACTATTCCGGTGGAAATTCGGTGGTACAGCTGCAGAATCTGGTGAGCTTTGCCAGCTCCACCACCAACATCGCGTCTTCAGGCACTGCGCAGAATATCGATTGGAATATTGCCAGTGCCACGCTGTGCAACAGCGCGGCCGGCAGCGGCTGGCAGTCTTCCGCCGCATGCCAGCAGTGGCTGCAGGGCCGCGTGGTGTATGCGCTGGTTGTATTTCCCACGGCGGGAACCTATGGATTTTCCGCTGCGCACGATGATGAGGTGAAGGTGGAGTTCTCCACCAATTTCACCAAGGCCAACGCGGCGCATTACAGAACCTTCGACTACAACGTACCTGTGGGGCAATTGGGGTCGTTTACCTCGGGCGATACGCAGTTTGAGAACATTCCCGGCAGCTTCGTGGTGGCACAGAACAACACTTGTTATGCCATGCGCGTGCACTGGAACAACCAGGGCGGGCTCAACCACCTGCGCCTGCGCTGGACGCCGCCGGGGCAGTCCGCACAGATCATTCCCGCCGCCAACCTGCGCGATCCCAGCGATCCGGCATCCTATGACGGCTGTGCCAACTTCAATACGGACATCGGCATTTCCAAGACTGGGCCGGACACCTTCGACAATGCCACGCCGTTCGACTACGAGCTCAAGGTCTGGAACTACGGACCCAACGCGGCCGGCAACGTGACCGTCGCCGACCTGCTGCCGGACAACGTCAGCCTGACATCGCCCATTGCCTGCATCTCCTCCGGTGCCGCCGTGTGCGGAACGCAGGCGGCCAACGGCAGGGCACTGTCGATGAGGACCGGCGTGCTGCCGGTGAACAGCAGCGGCGGGGCGGCGCATGTGCCGCCCACCTCGGGCGACTACCTGGTCTACCGCTTCCAGGTGACGCCGGCATCGGGGACGAACAGCATCACCAACACGGCCGCCATCACCATCAACGACACCAATCCGGCCAACAACTCCAGCACATTCGTGAACCAGCGCCAGGGCCAGGTCGTGGTGGAAAAGTCAGGCCCGAACTCAGTCCTCGTAGGCCAGGGCTTTGCCTACCAACTCACGCTGACCAACTACCGCACGGGCGGCACCGCCGCGATCAGCAACCCCGTGGTGCAGGACCAGCTGCCGCCGGGCGTGGCGGCCACGACCTCCACCGCACCGGTCGCTTGCGCGCCGCTCAATGTGCCGGGTGCCCTGCTCACCTGCACGCTGCCGGGCACGCTGGCCGGTGGCGGCGCGAGCCAGACCTTCAGCATCCAGGTCAACGCGCCCGCTGTGGGCTCCATCGTCAACTACGCTGCAACGCATCCCGCGCCACCTGCGACCTCGGCCTTGCCGCCGTCGCCGCCCGGGCCGCAGTGCGACGCTGTCACCACCAGCTGCACCAGCGCCAAGACCACCGTCGTGGGCCAGCCCAGACTCAAGGTGGGCAAGTCGGCTTCCATGGATTCCTTCATCGTCGGCCTGCAGGCCAGCTATGCCATCACTGTCGAGAACGTGGGAACCGGTGCGACGCCGCAGGCCACCGTGGTGACTGATACGCTCGACAGCAGCCTGACCATCGGCAGCCTGCCGGCGGGCTGCACGCGCAGCGGCCAGGCGGTCAGTTGCACCATTGCCGCAGGGCTGGCGACCCACAGCCAGGTCAGCTTTGCCATTCCCGTGACGCCTACCGTGGCCAATATCCTGCTGACCAACACCGCAACGGCCACGGGCGGCGGCGATCCGCTGTGCCCCAGCGCCTGCAGCAGCCAAGTCCAGGTGCCCGTGAAGGCGCCCAGGCTGGCCATTGCCAAGTCGGCCTCCATGGAGTCCTTCGTCGTGGGCCTGAACGCCAGCTATGTGCTCACCGTGCGCAACACGGGTACGGCGGCAACCACGGCGCCCGCCACGGTCACCGACACGGTGGCGGCCAACCTGCTCATCAATTCCGTGTCTGCAGGCTGCTCGTTCGCGGGTCAGCTGGTCAGCTGCACAATTCCTGCGGGCATGGCGACCAGCAGCCAGGTGAGCTTTGCCATCTCGGTGACGCCCCAGCCGGCGGCGGCCAACACGGCGATCTCCAACGTGGCCCAGGTCGGTGGCGGCGGCGATCCTTCCTGTGCGGCTGGCTGCACCAGCAACGAGGTGCTGGTGCCCGTCAACGCCTCCAGGCTGCGGATCGTCAAGCGCGCTTCCGACGATGCCTTCATCGTCGGCCAGCCTGCGCGCTATGTGCTGACCGTGACGAACACGGGCATGGCAGACACCATCGCCGAGACCCGCATCACCGATGTGATCGCCACCACGCTGACCATCGGCACGCTGCCGGGCCCTTGCACGGCGGCGGGCCAGTTGGTCACCTGCACGATAGCGGCGGGCCTGGCTCCCGGCGGCCAGGTGAGCTTCACCATTCCCGTGACGCCCATGACGACCGCCGGCAACACCACCATCTCTAACACGGCGCGCGTTGACGGCGGGGGCGACCCGTCCTGCTTATCCGGATGCAGCAGCAACGAGGTGGTGGAGCCGGTGAACACACCGCAACTGCAGATCGCGAAGACGGCGTCCAGCCCGGTGTTTGTGGTGGGGCAGGCGGCCTACTACACCATCACCGTGAGGAACACAGGTACGGCGGCCACCACGGCGCCGACCCTTGTGCGCGATGTGATCGCCTCCACGCTGACCCTGGGCACCCTGCCGGCAGGGTGCTCGGTGATGGATCAGGTGCTCAGCTGCACCGTGCCCGCCGGGCTGGCGACGGGCGGGCAATGGAGTGCGGTGATCCCCGTCACGCCGCAGGCCGCAGCGGCCAACACCACGCTGGCCAATACGGCCAGTCTGACGGGCGGTGGCGACCCTTCCTGCGTGGCCCGTTGCGACAGTGGCACCGTGACCACGCCGGTGGAGTCACCCAGGTTGGAGGTGAGCAAGACGGCGTCGGCCGGAGCCTTCGCCGAGGGGCAGGCCGCCAGCTACGTGATCACGGTGCGCAATGTGGGCACGACGGCCACCACGCAGGACGCCGTGGTGCGCGACGAGATGGCGTCGGGCCTGATGGTGACGGGCGTCTCTGCCGGGTGCGCGTTCTCCGGCCAGACCGTCCTGTGCACGGTGCCTGCGGGGCTGGGCGTGGGCGCGTCCGCGACCTTCACGCTTTCGGTGGTGCCCAGGTCCGGCACGGCGGGCTCCTCCATCCTCAACACGGCCCATGTGACGGGGGGCGGCGATCCGCTGTGCCTGGCCAATTGCGACAGCCCCACGGTGGTGGTGCCGGTGAACGCGCCCAAACTCTCGCTCGCCAAGACCTTCTCGTCGGGCCATTTCCTGGCCGGGCAGTCCGCCAACTATGTTTTCACGGTGACCAACACCGGCACGACCGCCACCACGGCGCACGCCACGGTGCGCGACGTGCTGTCCACCAGCCTGGCGCTGGGTACCATGCCTGCCGGCTGCACGGCCAGCGGGCAGAGCGTTGCCTGCATCGTGCCGGCGGGCCTTGCTGTGGGGCAGTCGGCCAGCTTCACCATCCCGGTGACGGCCAAGGCGTCCGCAGGCAACACCACGCTCGTGAACACGGCCAACGTGACGGGGGGCGGGGACGCTTCCTGCGAGACCGGCTGCACCGGCACCGTCACCACGCCCATAGGCCCGTCGCCCTCGCCGGCCTCCATCCCCGTGGATTCGCCCTGGATGCTGGCCCTGCTGGGCGTTCTGCTGGCCGCAGGGGCCGCGCTGCAAGAGCGGCGCCTGCGCGGCTGATGCCCGCAGCGCGCTGGCATGGGCCATGTCGGCGCGCCTGTGGGAGCACTTTTAGGCGTCCCTTCAGCGCCCCTTACAGCGCATCTTTGCGGCCTCAGGCGTTGCGCCGCTCGTACTGGGCGATGGCGTTGAGCAGCAGGGGCGAGAACTTCTTCGCGTAGTCGGCGCCGCTCCACTGGCTTGACGATCCGCTCAGGTGCAGGGCGCCCAGCGGCACGCCGTCGGCATCGACCACGGCGGCAGCCAGCGCGACCTCGCCCATGATGAATTCATCCACCACCATGGCGTAGCCGCGCTCGCGCACCTTCTTCAGTTCCGCCTGGACGGCCTTGGCGGTGGTCAGCGTCCGGGGCGTGCTGGCCACCAGGCGGCCGGGGGCCAGCAGCTGCTCCACCTGCGCCTCGTCCAGCCGTGCCATCACGGCGCGCCCGCCTGCCGTGCATTGCAGGGGCACGCGCCGGCCCACAAGCGAGGCGTGGTAGTGCTCGGTGCTGGTCTGGTGGCGCAGCACATGCACCAGCCAGTCGCCGTCGCGCAGCGACAGGCTGATCTTCTGCTCCGTGTCCTTGGACAGCTGCAGCAGCAGGGGGTTGAGCGCCTCGGCCAGCGCATGGGTGCGCAGGAAGTGGAAGGTCAGGTCCAGCACGCCCGGGCCCAGCCGGTAGCGGCGGGTCTGGCTGTTTTGCTGCAGGTAGCCCTCGGCGCTGAGGGTGTAGGCGTAGCGCTGGGCGGCGCTCTTGTCCAGGCCGCTGCGCTCCATGATTTCCGTGAGGCTCAGGTCGCCCGCCGCGCCCTTGAAGCAGTCCAGCACGCGGAATGCCTTGCCCACGGAACCCACATACAACGCGTTTTCGATCATCGTTTTACCTGATTGTGAATCTGAAGTATTAAATAACAATACCAAGTATTGAAAAATACGGAGGCAGCGGATGCCACAGCAAGCCATTGTCAGTGCGGACCGGGCGGTCGGCGCGTCGGAGTGGATCAAGGGCCAGCGGGAGAACATGCTTTCGCTGCTGGCGGACATCGTCAACATCGACTCGGGCAGCTTCGACAAGCCTGGCGTGGCGCGCGTGTTCCGGCGCCTGGAGGCCTTCTTCCTGGGCCAGGGGCTGCAGGTCAGCCCGCATTTCGTCGATGGCGTGGAGGCCGCGATCTCGGTCACCGTGAACGCGGGCAGCACCGTGGGCAGGCCCGTGCTGCTGATGGGGCACTGCGACACGGTCTTCCCTGAAGGCGAGGCCGCGCGCAGGCCGTTCCGCATCGAAGGCGGCAGGGCCTACGGCCCGGGCGTGGCCGACATGAAGTCGGGCATCGTCATGAACGCCTTCCTGCTGGCTGCGCTGGCCCACAGCGCGGAGCCTGCGCCCGAGGTCACGGGCCTGTTCACCTGCGACGAGGAAATCGGCTCGCCCCTGAGCAAGTCCGTCATCGAGCCCTTTGCGCGCAAGGCGGGCTTTGTCTTCAATGCGGAGCCGGGCCGGCCTTCGGGCAACGTGGTCACGGGCCGCAAGGGCGGCGTGTTCTTCGGCGTGGAGATCGAGGGCAAGGCGGCGCACTCGGGCGCCAACTTCGCCGAGGGCATCAGCGCCATCTCGGAGCTGGCGCACAAGGTGGTGGCGCTGGACGCGCTCACCGACCTGGACAAGGGCGTCACGGTCAACGTGGGCCTGGTGTCGGGCGGGCTGTCGGTGAACACGTCGGCGCCGTCGGCCAAGGCGGCCATCGACCTGCGCATTTTCGATCTGGACCAGCGCGAGTCCCTGGTGGGCCGCATACGCTGCATCTGCGACAAGTCCTTCATCCAGGGCACGCGCTCCACGCTGAACATCACCGGCGAGTTCCGCCCCTTCGTTCCCACGCCGCAGTCGCAGCAATTGTTCGAGCTGTACCAGGCCGAGCTGGGCGCGCTGGGCCACAAGGCCGAGGGCGAGTTCAGCGGCGGCTGCGCGGACTCGGGCGTGACCTCCAGCCTGGGCGCCATCACGCTGTGCGGCACCGGTCCCGTAGGCGGCAAGTTCCACACCACCGACGAGTACTGCGAGGTGGAAACCATCGTCCCGCGCGGCCTGGCGGTGCTCCACACCATTGCGCGCCTGCCCCACGCCCGGTGGTAGGGCGCGCCTGATTCCCGCCTTCCCCTCAAGCCACTGCCTGGTGCACTTTCATGAATCCACTTGCCTTGCCCACACGCCGCTCGCTCCTGAAAATCGCCGCCGGCCTGCCGCTGGCGCCCCTGCTGCTGCAGCCTGCCGCGGCCTCGGCGCCCGGCCCGGTCAGCCTGATGGTGCCCTACCCGGCAGGCGGGCCCAGCGACGTCAGCGCCCGCATCCTGAGCAAGCCCATAGGCGAGGGACTGGCGACCAAGGTGATCGTGGAAAACCTGGGCGGCGCCACGGGGACGATTGCCGCCTCCAAAGTGCTGGGCGCCAGGGCCGACGGCAGCATGTTCTTCCAGGGCACGCAGAACGAACTCATCCTGCCGCCGCTCACCAACAAGGCCGTGCGCTACCAGCCCGATGCGTTCGAGAACCTGCAGTACATCACCGTCACCCACCTGGTGCTGCTGGTGCGTTCGGGCCTGCCGGCCCGGGACATGCAAGAGTTCCTGGCGCTGGCGCGCTCGCGCAACGAGAGCAATTCGCTGACCTACGGCTCGGTGGGCGTGGGCTCGCTCTACCACCTGATCACCGAGTACATGGGCAAGGTGGTGAAGGTGCCGTTCACCCACGCGCCCTATGCGGGCACGGCGCCCGTGATCCAGGACCTGGCCGGCGGCCAGATCGACTTCAGCATCATGCCGTTCCAGGCGTCCATGCTGGAGATGATCCGCACCGGCCGCTTCCGGGCACTGGCCGTGCTGTCGCGCAACCGGCCTGCCGTGCTGTCGGCCGTGCCCAGCATCACCGAAGTGCCGGCGCTGCGCGATTTCGAGTACGCCAGCCTGGCGGGCTACTTCGTCAAGCGCGGCACGCCGCAGGACGTCAAGCAGCGCCTGAACCAGGCCATCGGCCAGGCCCTGCTGGACCCGCAGGTCATCGCCAAGCTGGAGGCCGACGGCCGTGATGTCGCCAAGCCCATGGGCCTGGACGATGCGGCGGCCGCCTATGCGCGCGAGATCGCCAAGTACCGCGAGATGATCCGCGTCACGGGCTACGTGCAGGCGGATTGAGAGCGAAGGCCGCAACCTACGCGAGTGCGCCCTCCAGCAGCTCGGCCATGCGCGGCAGGTCGGGCTCGGCGCTGGTCACCAGCAAGATGGCGCGCTCATAGGCGGCGCCCGCAATGGGCAGCATGCGGCAGTCGCCCATGAAGCGCTCCAGGCCCGTCCAGTGCGGCACCAGGCCCACGCCCATGCCGTCGGCGGCCAGCATGGCAATGGCCTCCAGCGCGTCCAGGTCGCACAGCACCGCAGGCTCCAGCCCCTGGTCGGCCAGCCAGTCGGCCGCATGGCGGCCTCCCCAGGCATCGGGGTCGTAGCGTATGTAGGGCAGGCTGCGCAGCAGCGCGGCAGGCCGGCCGCGCGCCTGGGGCGGGGCCAGCAGCACCAGCGGCTCGCGGCGCAGCTGCACGCTGCGCAGCGCCTTGGGCAGTTCAAAAGGGGGCGCCACGATGACGGCGGCATCGAGCTCGCCGGCCTGCAGCATCTGGAACAGCGCGCGCGAGGTGCCCGGCACGATGACGGGCCGGCACTGTGGCGCCGCCTGCGTGAGCTTGCGCAGCGCGGCCGGCAGCATGCCGGTGAGCGCGGTCGAGATGGCGCCGATGCGCAGCGTGCCGGCCAGGCCATCGGCGCTGGCATCGCTGCCCAGCAGCGCGGCCTCGCGCACCAGGCGCCG
>NZ_JAQOTI010000026.1:22475-47323 GCF_028401915.1 Delftia sp. DT-2 | reverse complement strand
GCCGCGCCTGGGCCTGCGTGGGGCGCAGCCAGGCAGCGCGCAGGCGCACGTCCTGGGGGGCGGCTGCGCCGGCCGGCTGCGCGTCGCGCCAGCGGCCGGCGTCATCGCCCAGCACGCTGGCCACGCCGATCCAGTCCAGGCGCAGGTCGCCTGCGGCCTCGCCGCCCAGGCGCTCGCGCAGCACCTCGCCAGCCAGCCGGGCGCGCTCCAGGGCGCGCGGGCCGGCATAGGAGATCTCGCCCTCGGCCAGCCAGCCCGAGGCATGGCAGACATTGACCTTGTAGTGGCCGTTGTGCGCATGGCCGCGCACGCCGCTCAGGCGCACGGCGTCAGGCCCCACCTGGTGCACCTCGGCCTCGGACAGGTCGGCCACCACGTCGGGCGTCAGGTAGGCGGCCGGGTCGTGCACCTCGTACAGCAGCTGTTCCTTGACCGTGCGTTCGCTGACCAGGCCGCCCGTGCCTTCGGGCTTGGTGATGGTGCAGTCGCCCGAGGGCTCGATGATGGCGATGGGATAGCCCAGCCGCGCCAGGCCCTGCACGTCCTTGAAGCCCGGGTCAGCGAAGTAGCCGCCCGTGACCTGGGCGCCGCATTCCAGCAGGTGGCCGGCCATGGTGGCGCGCGCCAGGCGGTCCCAGTCGTCCCAGGCCCAGCCGAAATGCGCCATGGCCGGCCCCAGGGTCAGCGAGGGGTCGGACACGCGGCCGGCCACCACGATCTCGGCGCCGGCCTGCAAGGCCTCGGCAATCGCGCGCGCGCCGATGTAGGCGTTGGCACTGACCAGCGAATCCTCGGGGAACTCCGCGCCCAGCGCGGCCCGCAGCGCCCCGCGGTACGCCGGGCCGCTGACATCGTCGCCATGCACCACGGCGATGCGCGGCACGCGCAGGCCCAGGCGCTGCGCCAGCCGCTGGATGCAGCGCGCCGCGCCTTCGGGATTCGCCGCACCGAAGTTGCTGACGATGCGTATGCCATGCGCCAGGCAATCGGCCAGCACGGGCTCCAGCAGGTCCTCCAGCAGGGGTTCGTAGCCCGCGTCGGGCTGCTCGCGCCGCGCGAGCTGGGCCAGCGCCAGCGTGCGCTCGGCCAGGGTCTCGAAGATCAGGCAGGCGCTCTGGCCGCTGGCCGCCAGGGCGCGCACCACGGGCGCGGCGGCATCGGTGCGGTCGCCCGAGAAGCCGGCTGCGCAGCCCACCCACAGCGGGGGCCTGTCCGGGGCAAGAGAGGGTTCCAGGTTGTCCATGAGAGCCAATGTAGGCAGCCGCTGCTAATCTGTGAAATCGATTGTTCGGATCGACTTATCCAAAAACCCGATGAATATCTCCTCCCGCCAGCTCGATGCCTTCATCGCCCTGGCCCAGCTCAGCAGCTTCACCCTGGCCGCGCAGCGCTGCCATCTGTCGCAGCCGGCCTTCAGTGCCCTGATCAAGGGGCTTGAAGACGGCGTGGGCGTGCGCCTGTTCGACCGCAGCACGCGCCACGTGGCGCTGACGCAGGAGGGGGCGCAGTTCCTCGATGCCGCGCAGCGCATACGCGCCGACCTGGGCGATGCCGTGCACGGCCTGCGCGAGGCGGCGGCGCTGCAGCGCGGGCGCGTGTCCATCGCCCTGCTGCCTTCGCTGGCGGCGGCCTGGCTGCCGCCCGTGCTGGCGCTGTTCCATGCGCGCCATCCGGGCATACAGCTGCAGGTGTCGGACCTGCTGTCCGAATCGTGCATCGCCCAGGTGGCCTCGGGCCAGGCCGATCTGGCGCTGGCCGCCATCCGCGCCGACACCGAGGAGCTGCAGGCCGAATGGTTCTGCGCCGACCGGCTGCACCTGGTCTGCCGCGCCGACCATGCGCTGGCGGCCCTGCCCGCGCCGGCCATGGCCGACCTGCGGGACCAGCCCTTCATCCAGCTCGCCCGCCACAGCAGCGTGCGCCAGTACCTGGAATCGCAGGAGCAGGCCCCGCCCCTCAACACCTTGCTGGAGGTGGAGCACCTGGCCACCGTGATGGGCATGGTGCGCGCGGGCCTGGGCATCAGCGTGGTGCCGGCCCTGGCGCTGTTCCACTTCGTGCAGCCTGGCCTGGTGACGCGCCCGCTGGCCGATGCCGACCGCCGGCGCGACCTGTACCTGGTGCGCAGGCGCCAGCGCAGCCTGTCGCCGGCCGCCCAGGCCTTCCACGCGCTGGCGCTGGAGCATCGGCCCGGTGCGGGCGAGACCACCTGATACGGGGCAGCACGAACCTCGCAGCACAATAGCCTGATCGCCAACCGCCTCCGAAAGCCGCCACCGTGGGTGAATTCGACCTGATCCGCCGCTTCTTCCAGCGCCCCGTGCGCCGCGCCGCCCTGGGCGTGGGCGATGACTGCGCACTGCTCGCCCCGGCGCCGGGCATGCAGTTGGCCGTCTCCAGCGACATGCTGGTCGAGGGCCGGCATTTCTTCGCCGACGTGGACCCGCGCCTGCTGGGCCACAAATCCCTGGCCGTGAACCTGTCCGACCTGGCGGCCTGCGGCGCGCGCCCGATGGCCTTCACCCTGGCCCTGTCCCTGCCGCGTGCCGATGCGGCCTGGACCGAGGCGTTTGCGGCCGGTCTGCTGGCGCTGGCCGACGCCCACGGCTGCGAGCTGGTCGGCGGCGACACCACCCAGGGGCCCTTGAACATCTGCATCACCGTCTTCGGCGAAGTGCCGCCCGGCCAGGCCCTGCTGCGCAGCGGCGCGCGCGCGGGCGACGACATCTGGGTCAGCGGCAGCCTGGGCGATGCCCGCCTGGCGCTGGAAGCCCTGCTGGGCCACACCACCTTGCCACCCGGCACGCTGGCCGCCGCGCGCCAGCGCCTGGAAGCGCCCACGCCGCGCGTGGCCCTGGGCCAGGCGCTGCGCGGCATTGCCAGCAGCGCGCTGGATGTGAGCGACGGCCTGCTGGGCGACCTGGGCCACATCCTGGAGCAATCCCGCGTGGGCGCCAGCCTGGATACGCGCCTGATCACGCCGCTGCTCGATGCCGGCCGGCACACGCCCCTGACCATCGACCTGCTGCACCAGTGCACCCTGTCCGGCGGCGACGACTACGAGCTGTGCTTCACGGCCCCGGCCGACCGGCGCGATGCCGTGCAGTCCGCAGGCCGCGACAGCGCCACGCGCGTCACGCGCATCGGCTGCATCGAGGAGCAGCCCGGCCTGCGGCTGATCGGCCCGGACGGTGCGGCCATGGCGCCCCGATGGGCCTCATTCGACCACTTCGCTGCGGCCTGAGGCCGCGCCAAACCACTTTCATCCGAGAAGGACTGCCCATGGTTCAACGCTCCGCCCTGCCCGCCCTCTCTGCCCTGGCAGCCGCCTGCTTCCTGCTGGCAGGCACCCCGGTCCAGGCCCAGGCACAAGCCCAGGAAGCCACCATCGCCCGCGCCCCCATCGCGCGCGTCACCCTGTATGCGGGCGTGGCCTCGGTGGAGCGCACGGCGCGCATCACGGCCGCCACGCGCCAGCTGGTGTTCGAGTGCCTGCCCGGCTCCATCGACCCGCAGAGCCTGCAGGTCAGCGCCGATGCCGGCGTGCGCCTGGGCGACTACAAGCTGCAGTCGCAGCCGCGCGAACTGGCCTCCAAGGCCTGCGCCAGCCCGCTGGAGCAGCAGATCCGCACGCTGGAAGACCAGCTGGCCGCGCTGGAGGCCGACGAGTCCGCCGCCAAGCTCGTGGGTGACTACCTGCAGGGCCTGGCCAAGCCCAGCGATGACGCCAAATCCCCCGCCCTGCCCGCCGCCAGCCAGCTGGGCGCCGCCACCGAGGCGCTGCGCAGCACCAGCCGTGGCAACACGCTGCGCGCCCACCAGATCCTGCGGCAAAAGCAGGCGCTGCAGGAGCAGCTCAGGCCGCTGCAGCTCGAACGCGACCGCACGGGCGCAGGCAACGCCCAGGTGATGAAGGTCACCGTGCAACTGGCCAGCCCGGCCGATGCCAATGTGCAGCTGACCTACCAGGTGCGCGGCCCGAGCTGGCAGCCCACCTACCGCGCCCAGCTGGACCCGGCCAAGGGCACGGTGGCCATCGAACGCCTGGCCCTGGTGGCCCAGAACAGCGGCGAGGACTGGAGCCAGGTGCAGCTGCTGCTGTCCACCGGCCAGCCTTCGCGCAGCACGCAGGCGCGCCTGCCCAATCCCTGGACGCTGGATGTGGAACGGCCCCGCCCCGTGGCCGCCATGGCCCCTGCGCCAGCGCCGGCCCCGGCGGCCCCTGCGATGATGCTGGAGCGCGCCCGCAAGCCCGGGGCGGCCGGCGAGGCCGCCGAACTGCCGGTGCTCGATGTCGCCAGCCTCAACACCGCCTACGCCACGCAGTTCTCCGTGCCCTACCGCATCAGCGTGCCCTCCAGCAGCGAGCGCGTGACCCTGGCCCTGGGCTCGCAGAACCTGCCAGCCACCCTGCTCACGCGCACGGCGCCCGCCGTGGAAGAGGCCGCCTACCTGGTGGCCCAGCTGGCCGTGCCGGCCGGTGTCTGGCCCGCAGGCCCCGTGGCCCTGTTCCGCGAAGGCGCCTTCGCCGGCCAGGGCCGGCTGGACTTCGGCAACGCCGCCGCGCTGGCCCAGGGCCTGTCCTTCGGCCGTGACGACAAGGTGGTCGTGCGCAACCTGCCCGTGGACTCGGCCACGGGCAGCGGCGGCCTGCTCAGCAGCAGCACCGAACGCCAGGTCACGCGGCGCTTCCAGGTGGACAACCGCCATGACCGCGCCATCGAGCTGCAGGTGGTGGACGCCGCACCCGTCTCGCGCAACGAGCAGATCCGCGCGCAGTCCCAGTACAACCCGCAGCCGGCCACCACGCGCTGGAACGACCGCAACGGCATGATCGCCTGGCAGCAGCCGCTGGCCGCTGGCGCCAGCGCCAGCTTCGAGGCCCGCCACCAGATCCGCCATCCGCAGGATCTGGCGGTCGAAGAGCGTCAGTGAAGCACCAGGGCCGCGCTTATGATCTCGCCCCATGAGTGACGCGCCGCTGCGGCCGGAGGTTTCCGGCGATCCTGCTACCCCCACCTTTGCCTCTGCGGCGCGCCCACCGGAAGGCCCGCCGCAGAGCGGCATGGCACGCCCCACGCTGGAATTCATGATGTCCCACCCGGCCCACTTCATCGCCATGGGGCTGGGCTCGGGGCTGGGGCGCATCGCGCCCGGCACCGTGGGCACGCTGTGGGCCTGGCTGTCCTTCCTGCTGCTGCAGCACTGGTTCACGCCCCAGCAGATCGGCCTGCTGATCGCGGGCAGCATTCCGCTGGGCTGGTGGGCCTGCACGGTCACGGCGCGCCACATGCGCGTGGCCGACCCGGGCAACCTGGTCTGGGACGAGATCGTGGCCTTCTGGCTGGTGCTGTGGCTGGTCATGCCCACGGGCTTCTGGGGCCAGCTCATCGCCTTTGCGCTGTTTCGCTTCTTCGACGCCGCCAAGCCCCAGCCCGTCAAATGGGCGGACCGGTGCTTCAAGGGCTTCGGCTGGCGCGGCGGCTGGGGGATCATGTTCGATGACCTGGTGGCCGCCTTCTGCACGCTGCTGGTCATCGCGCTATGGCGCCATTTCATTGGCTGAAGGAGCTGGCATGGGCGCATCCCACGAACTCGTCGAAACCCTGGCAGGCCTGCTGCTGCAGCGCGGCTGGATGCTGGCCACGGCCGAGAGCTGCACGGGCGGCATGATCGCTGCGGCCTGCACGGACCGCGCCGGCTCCAGCGAATGGTTCGAGCGCGGCCTTGTCAGCTACTCCAACGCGGCCAAGCACGACCTGCTGGGCGTGCCCGAGGCGCTGATCGCCGAGCACGGCGCCGTGAGCGAGCCCGTGGCGCGCGCCATGGCCGAGGGCGCCGTCGCCCACTCACGCGCGCAGTGCAGCGTGGCCGTGACAGGCGTGGCCGGGCCGGGCGGCGGCAGCGCCGCCAAGCCCGTGGGCACGGTCTGGTTCGGCTGGAGCGTGTACGGCACCACGCACAGCGAATGCGTGCGCTTTGACGGCGACCGCGCCGCCGTGCGCCAGGCCACCGTGGCACACGCCTTGCAGCGCCTCAATGCGCTGATCAGCGCAAGGCTTTTATGAGCCTGTGCGCGATCTCCTGCAGCGGTGCAGGCAGGGCGCGGTAGCTTTCCAGCAGGCGCTGCTCGTCCACGGGCAGCGGCGCGTTGTCGTCTTCAAGCCCCGCCGTCAGCTCCAGCGCCGTGGTCTGCAGCGCCAGGGCCACGCGGGCCAGGGTGTCGTTCTTGAGGGTGCGGATGGCCCCCGATTCGATCTGCGACACGGCCGAGGCCGTGATGCCTGCGGCCTCGGCCAGCCGGCCCTGGGTCATGCCCAGTTCGGCGCGGCGGGCGCGTATGCGTTCACCGATATGTCTCATGGCCCGTGCATCCAAAGCCTGTGGCGCGGGCGCTCAGGCGCCGTGGCACTTCTTGAACTTCTTGCCGCTGCCGCAGGGGCAGGGGTCGTTGCGGCCCGGCTGCTCGCCCTTGACGATGGTTTCCTGGCGCGGGCCCATGCTCTTCCAGATCTGGCGCAGGTCGTACAGCGCCCAGATGGCCTCGCCGAACTGCTCCACGCGCTCCTGGCTGGTGCTGGCGGGGCCGTCCTCGTCGTACATGCAGACTTCGGGCTTGCCGGTGTCGTCCTCGGTCAGGGCCACGACGGCGTTGAGCGCCTCGTTGAGCCAGCCGGCGGCTTCCTTGTCGCGCGGGGCGGCCCATTCCTCGGCCCAGTTCTCGACCACGAACATGAAGCCCAGCGCCCAGATCTGGCCGAACGAGGGAATCTCGCCGTCATCGGGACGCTCTTCCTCGGGCAGCGACAGGATGGCGCCGCGCATGTCCATGGCCTCGGGCTGGAAGGTGCGGTCGTCTTCCAGCGTCTTCACGTCGGCGTCCAGCTGGGTGCGGATCTCGTCCATGCGCAGGCCCACCAGCTCCAGAAAGCGAGCCTGCTGCGCCGCGTCCTTGAACACTTCCATCAGCGGCAGCGGCTGGCCCTCGGCCACCTCCAGCGTGCCGCCGTCGCCCAGCAGCATGGGCAGCCACTCGGCGGCCGGCACCTCGCGGCGCGTGCAGATCAGCGCCGTCAGGAAACCGTCGCAGAACTCCCACTGCGGAATCTCCTCGCCGCGCGTGCGCAGCTCGTCGAGCAGATCGTCAAGCTCCTCTAGCGCCTCGGGCGTCAGGGCAGGCTCGTCGGGCAGGGCGGTGGCTTCGTGGGCGTCGTTGGACATGGCGGAAATCTCTAGGGAAAACAGGGAGAAGGAACCGGCCACGGCCAGCCCCTCGAATGAATGGCCCGCAGTGTAGCCGCGCCGCCATGTCCGTGGCGCCCGGTCGGAACTTGCCCCGAAAGCCCAGCCGCCCCGATCGCCCGTGACCCCTGAGACGGGCGCGGCCCAAAGTCAGGGGCGCCGAGCAAGAGCCGCCTCGGGGCGATGGCGCCGTCCCCCTCCCTCGCGAAGCGAGTAGAGAGGGGGAAGCCGCGCAGCGGCTCAGGGGTTCAAAGAGTCCTTCCGATGATCTCCTTCATGATCTCGTCGCTGCCCCCGTAGATCCGCCCTATGCGCGCATCGGTCCAGGCGCGGCCGATCTGGTATTCGGTCATGTAGCCGTAGCCGCCGTGCAGTTGCAGGAATTCGTCGAGCAGGCGGTTTTGCAGCGCCGTGGCATTGAGCTTGACCATGGCGGCCCGGTCGGGGGCGAGCGCGCGGCGCAGGTGCAGGGCGATGCAGTCGTCCACGAAGACGCGCAGCATGGTGGCCTGGGCCTTGGCCTCGGCCAGCTTGAAGCGCGTGTTCTGGAAGTCGAACACCGGCTGGCCGAAGGCCTTGCGCTCGCGCGTGTAGGCAATGGTCTTGTGCAAAAAGGCTTCGATGGAGGCGGCCGCGCGCACGGCCACCACCAGGCGCTCCTGGGCCAGTTCGTGCATCAGATACCTGAAGCCCGCGTTCTCCTCGCCCAGCAGGTGGTCGGCCGGCACGCGCACGTTGTCGAAGAACAGCTCCGAGGTGTCCTGCGCCATGAGGCCGATCTTCTCGAGCTTGCGGCCCTTGGAGAAGCCGGGCATGCCGTCCTCGACCACGATCAGGGACACGCCCTTGGCACCCATCTCGGGCGCGGTCTTGGCGACGACGATGACCAGCTCCGAATTGATGCCGTTGGTGATGAAGGTCTTCTGGCCGTTGAGCACGTAGTGGTCGCCCTCGCGCCGCGCCGTGGTGCGCACGGACTTGAGGTCGCTGCCCGCGCCGGGCTCGGTCATGGCGATGGCGCCGATCAGCTCGCCTGCGGCCATGCGCGGCAGCCAGCGGTCCTTCTGCACCTTGTTGCCATAGGCATGGATGTAGGGCGCGACGATGTCCGAATGCAGCGGAAAGCCCAACCCGCTGGCGCCCGTGCGCGCGATCTCCTCCAGCAGCACGGCCGCATGGCCGAAGTCGCCGCCGCCGCCATAGGGCTCGGGCAGCATGGGGTTGAGCAGGCCTTCGCGCCCGGCCTTGCGCCAGACCTCCTTGGGCACGATGCCCTGGCGCTCCCATTCGGCATGGTGGGGGACGATCTCGCGCTCGAAGAAGCGGCGGGCCTGCTCGCGGAACTGTTCATGGTCTTCGCGGTAGACGGAGCGCTCGGTCAGGTCTTGCATGGGTCGGTATCCGGTGGTTGTCGGTGAGGAAAGACGGGGAAGGGCCGTTCAGGCGCTGCGCAGGTTGAAGCCCGCGTGGGGCTGCTCGCGCAGCCTGTCCTTGAGCACGCGGCGCAGCAGCTTGCCCGTGGGCAGGCGCGGCAGCTCGTCCACGAACTGCAGGCGCTGCGGGCGCTTGAGGCGCGACAGCGTGGCGCCGGCCTCGGCGACGATGGCGCGCGCCATCTCGGCGCTGGCCGCATGGCCCTGGCGCAGCACGACCACGGCCATGGGCTGCTCGCCGAAGTCGGGCTCGGGCACGCCGACCACGGCCACCTCCTGCACGGCCGGGTGCGTGGCCAGCGCGTTCTCTATCTCCTGCGGATAGAGGTTGACGCCGCCCGACAGGATGAGGTCGGCCCGCCGGTCGCTGAGAAAGAGGTAGCCCTCCTCGTCCACATGGCCCAGGTCGCCGTAGGTGGCCCAGCCACGCTCGTCGATGGCCTCGCGGGTCTTGGCGGGGTCGTTGAGGTAGGCGAAGGGCGCCACGTCCGAGAAGAACACGCGGCCGATCTGGCCCGCAGGCAGCTCCTGCCCGTCGTCGCCCACGATGCGCAGCCGACCGTAGCTGGCGCGGCCCACGGAGCCTGGACGCCGGCGCCATTCGGCGGAGTTGATCAGGGTGATGCCGCAGCCTTCGGAGCCTGCGTAGTACTCCAGCAGGATGTCGCCCCACCAGTCCAGCAGCGCCTGCTTGACGGCCACCGGGCAGGGCGCGGCCGCATGGATGGCGCAGCGGTGGCTGGACAGGTCATAGCCGTGCCGCACCTCCTCGGGCAGCTGCAGCAGGCGGCCCAGCATGGTCGGCACCCATTGGCTGTGGGTGATGCGGTAGCGCTCGATCATCGCCAGCGCCTGCTGTGCGTCGAAGCGCGCCGTGATCACCACCGCGCCGCCGCCGTCCAGCGTGCGCAGGCAGTAGCGCAGCGGCGCTGCGTGGTACAGCGGCGCGGGCGAGAGGTAGACCGTGTCGGCGTCAAAGCCCATGTTGCGCTGCCAGGCCAGGAATTCGGGGTCGGCCTGCGTGCGGTAGAGCGCCGCCGGCAGCGCCTTCTTGATCCCCTTGGGCCGGCCCGTGGTGCCCGAGGAGTACAGCAGGTCGCGCCCCAGCGGACGGCCTGACAGGTCGATGGGCGCGGGCGCCTGCGCACGCCAGGCGGCCAGGGCATCGGCCAGCGACGGCAGGCCGGTGGATGCGCAGTCTCCGTCCACCGAATGCACGGAGGGGGCCAGTTCGGCCGGCAGCTGCGCCGCCGTGGCGGCCGAGGCAAAGACATGGCGCGACCCGCTGTCGCCCAGGATGTAGGCCACCTCGGGCGCCGTCAGGTGGGTGCTGATGACCACCGTGTACAGGCCCGCCAGGCGCGCGGCCAGCACCAGCTCCAGGATCTCCACGCGGTTTTCCATCAGCACGGCCACCGTATCGCCGGCCGCCAGGCCTTGCCCGGCCATCCACTGCGCCACCTCGCGCGAGCGCTGCGCCAGCGCGCCCGCCGTGTGCTGCTGGCCGCTGTCGCCCATGGTCAGCGCAACGCGGTCGGGCCGGGCATCGGCCCAGCTGTGAAAGTCATGCACGCCTGTCTCCTTTGCTTTTTTGAATCCGCCGTCTCGAATTCATCGGGTTTCAGCAAGTATTTTTGTTTGCTCGCGGTTTTTCATCCGGGAAAACGCTTTGTTCAATGCAAATTTCGAGACTTATCATTCATTTCGTGAACCTCCAGTCTCATTAAATCAGCATGAACACTCCCGTCATCGTCGATGCCATCCGCAGTCCCATGGCCCGGGCCAAGCCCGATGGCGCCCTGGCCCAACTCCACCCCGTCGATCTGCTCAGCCAGGTGCTGGAGCAGCTCGTGCAGCGCAACCGCATCGACCCCGGCGCGGTGGACGATGTGATCACCGGCTGCGTGAGCCAGGCTGGCGAGCAGGCCGGCACGCCGGGCCGCCTGGCCTGGCTGGCCGCAGGCCTGCCGGCCCATGTGCCGTCCACCACCATTGACCGCAAGTGCGGCTCCAGCCAGCAGGCCGTGCACTTTGCCGTGCAGGCCATCATGTCGGGCACGCAGGACATGGTGATCGCCTGCGGCGTGGAGTCCATGAGCCGCGTGCCCATGGGCAGCTCGCGCATGGGGCAGAACACCACGGGCGCACGCTTCGATGCGCGCTTTGCACCGGGGCTGGTGGGCCAGGGCGTGTCGGCCGACCTCGTGGCCGCGCGCTGGGGCCTGAGCCGCGAGGAACTGGATGCCTATGCCGCGCGATCGCACCAGCGCGCCCATGCGGCCCAGTCGGCCGGGCACTTCGAGCGCGAGATCGTGGGCATCACCACGCCTGCCGGCCTCTTCACGGCCGACGAGACCATCCGCCCGGCCACCACGGCGCAGAAGCTGGGCGCGCTCAAGGCCGTGTTCCAGAACGACGAGCTGTCGGCGCGCTTTCCGCAGATCCGCTGGCACACCACGGCGGGCAATGCCTCGCAGATGACCGACGGCGCCAGCGCCATGCTGCTGATGAGCGAGAAGCGCGCCCAGCAGCTGGGCCTGCGCCCGCGTGCGCGCTTCGTGGCGCTGGACGTGGTGGGCGACGATCCGCTGTACATGCTCACGGCCCCCATTCCCGCCACGCGGCGCGTGCTGGCCAAGGCCGGCATGCGGCTGGAGCAGATGGACCACTGCGAGATCAACGAGGCCTTCGCCTCCGTGCCCCTGGCCTGGCTGAAAGAGCTGAGGGAACTGGGCGCCGACCCCGAGCGGCTGAACCCGCGCGGCGGCGCCATCGCCCTGGGCCATCCGCTGGGGGCCTCGGGCATCCGCCTGATGACCACCATGCTGCACGCGCTGGAGGACAGCGGCGCGCGCTACGGCCTGCAATCCATGTGCGAGGCCGGCGGCATGGCCAACGCCACCATCATCGAACGCCTGTGAGCCAGGCACGGGAGACACATCCATGCAACTGCAAGAGAACATGACGGCCCTGGTGACGGGCGGCGTATCGGGCCTGGGCGAGGCATCGGCCCTGGCGCTGCTGGAACGCGGCCTGAACGTGGTGGTGGTGGACCTGAACGAGGACCGCGGCGCGGCCATGGTGGACGCCGCCCGCCAGCGCCACGGCAGTCGCCTGCGCTTCGTGAAGGCCGACGTGGCCGACGCCGACCAGATGGCCGCCGCCATTGCCGCCGCCGAGGACTTCGGCGAGTTCCGGGCCCTGGTGCACTGTGCGGGCGTGGGCGGGCCGCTGCGGCTGGTGGAAAAGGACGGCAGCCCGGGCTCGCTGGACAAGTACACGGGCATCGTCCGCGTGAACCTGATCGGCACCTTCAACACGCTGCGCCTGGCCGCCGCCAGCATGGCGCGCAACGAGCCCGTGCAAGGCGAGCGCGGCGCCTGCGTGCTCACGGCCTCGGTGGCGGGCTACGAGGGGCAGATCGGCCAGATTCCCTATGCGTCGGCCAAGGCCGGCATCATCGGCATGACCATCGTCGCCGCGCGCGACCTGGCCACGCGCATGATCCGCGTGTGCACCATTGCGCCGGGCCTGTTCGACACGCCCATCCTGGCCAAGCTGCCCGACAACATCCGCCAGTCGCTGGCCGCCTCCGTGCCCAACCCCGCACGCCTGGGCCACCCGTCCGAGTACGCGCTGACCGCGCTGCACATTCTTGAAAATCCCATGCTCAATGGCGAGACGATTCGCCTGGACGGTGCCATTCGGATGAGTCCTCGCTGAGAAGCGCCCCGGCCCAGCACACGCGCGGAGAAGAAACACCATGTTCAAACGTCTCACGCTGGCGGCGGCTGCCTTGCTGTGCGCCACGGCCGCCATTGCAGCCGATGCCTGGCCCACCCGGCCCATCACCCTGGTCGTGCCGGGCGCGGTCGGGGGCTCCACCGACATTCCCGCGCGGCTGCTGGCGCTCAAGCTGGGCGAGCGGCTGGGCCAGCCCGTCATCGTGGACAACAGGCCGGGCGCGGGCGGCTCCATCGGTGCCAGCCAGGTGGCACGCGCGCAGCCGGACGGCTATACGGTGCTGGTGGGCAACACGGGCTCCAACGCCATCAACTACACGGCCTACAAGAAGCTGCCCTACAGGCCCGAGGACTTCGTGGCGCTGACGGACATGATCTCGTTTTCCAACGTGCTGGTCGTGCCGCAGGCATCGCCGGTGCGCTCGCTGGACGATCTGCTCAAGGCCGCGCGGCAGGCGCCGGGCAAGTTGTCGTTCTCCTCGGCCGGCGTGGGCCAGACCACGCACCTCATGGGCGAGCTGCTGCGCGAGCGCACAGGCGTGGACGTGGTGCATGTGCCCTACCGCGGCTCGGCACCGGCGACGGCGGCCATCGTCTCGGGAGAGACGCAGTTCATGTTCGACAACCTCACGGCCTCGCTGGTGCACATCAAGGCGGGCAAGCTGCATCCCATCGCCGTGACGGGCGCGCAGCGCGAGCCCGAGCTGCCCAACGTGCCCACCACCACCGAGCTGGGCCTGCAGGACTTCGACAAGGTCGGCTGGATGGGTTTCTTCCTGCCCGCGCAGACGCCGCCCGCCGTGGTGCGCAAGCTCACCGACGGCCTGGTCGCCGTGCTCCGGGACCCCGAGGTGGCGCGCCGCTACCGCGAGCTCGGCGGCCGCCCGGGCGGCATGCCGCAGGCGCAGTTCACCCAGCTGGTGGACAACGACCGCAAGAGCTGGGGCGCGCTGATCACCAGCCGCCAGCTGCAACTCGACTGAACCGATTTCGACGGAGACGCCATGAAGGTGCTGGACAGCGTGCGCGTGCTGGAGATTGGCGGCATCGGCCCGGGGCCGTTCTGCGCCATGCATCTGGCGGACCTGGGTGCCGATGTGGTGTCCATCGTGCGGCCTGAGGCGGAACCCGCCGCCACCTCAGCCGCCTCCGCGCTGTCGCGCGGCAAGCGCTCGGTGTTCGCCGATCTCAAGTCACCCGAAGGGCGTGACCTGGTGCTGGCCCTGGTGCGCGATGCCGATGCGCTGATCGAGGGCATGCGGCCCGGCGCCATGGAGCGCCTGGGCCTGGGACCCGAGGCCTGCCAGGCCCTCAACCCGCGCCTGGTCTATGGCCGCATGACGGGCTGGGGCCAGGACGGCCCGCTGGCCCATGCAGCCGGCCACGACAACAACTATGCGGCCGTCTCAGGCGCGCTGTGGGGATGCGCGCCGGCCGATGCCCGGCCGGTCTCGCCGTTTGCCACGCTGGGCGACATCGGCGGCGGCGCCATGTACCTGATGACGGGGCTGCTGGCCGGCATCGTGCAGGCGCGCGCCACGGGGCGCGGCACGGTGGTGGACGCGGCCATCGTCGATGGTGCGGCGCACATGCTCAACCTCATGCTGCACGCGCGCCAGCGCGGTCTGGTGGCCGACGAGCGCGGCCACAGCATCCACGACAGTGCACCGTTCTACGAAACCTATGCCTGTGCCGATGGCGGCTTCATCACCGTGGGAGCCATCGAGCCGCAGTTCCACGCCCTGCTGCTGGACAGGCTGGGCCTGGCCGGTGCCGCAGCGTTCCAGGGCCCCCAGTGGGACCGCGCCGCCTGGCCCGCGCGGCGCGCGCAGCTGCAGACGCTGTTCGCCTCCCGGCCCCGCGCGCACTGGCAGCAATTGCTGGAGGGCAGCGATGCCTGCTTCGGCGCCGTGCTCAGCCCTGTGGAAGCCGCCAGCCACCCGCACCTGCAGGCGCGTGGCGTCTATCTGCAGCCCGAAGGCGGCGCCCTGCAGGCCAGCCCCGCGCCACGCTTTGACGGCCAGGCCTATGCGCCGGGCCGTGCGAATGCCGCAGGCTCCGACACCGCCAGCGTGCGGGAGAAGGTGAGCGCAGGGCGCGCGCAGGAAGTCTGGCGCAGCGCCCGCTGATTCACGAGAGGCTGGAGGCGCCCAGCATGCCTTCGACCAGGCGCACCAGCGTGATCAGGCGCGGCCCGGCATCGCTTTCCAGCGCGCGGCTTTGCGGGCTGTAGATGGGCAGGGAGACCGAGAACACCCAGTACTCGCCGTCCTGGGCCGTGGACATGGGCACGGCAATGGACTGGATCTCGCGGTGCAGGTCGCCGTGGCTGCGGCAAAAGCCGTGCTCGGCCAGGTCGCGCCGCGCATCGTCGAGCCGCTCGCGCAGTTGCTGGGCGCGTGCGGGATCGTCGGCCTGCAGTTCCGCGATGAAGGCCTCGCGCTCGGCCTCGGGCAGGCTCAGCAGGTAGGCGCGGCCCGTGGCGGTGCGCGACAGCGAGATGTGCACGCCGATCTCGGGCAGGAAGACCTTGTTGGTCAGGCCGTTGGCCAGCTCCACCAGGCACAGCTGGCGGCCGTGGCCCACGGCCAGCTGGATCTGGCCCTCCAGGTGATTGGCCAGCTCCTGCATGTGCGGCCGCGCGAACTGGCGCATGTGCATGCGCGCCAGCACGGGCGAGGACAGGTTCAGCAGCCCCACGCCCGGCACGTACTTGGACAGGCGCTCGGAGTAGCGCATCAGGTTCAGTTCGCACAGGGTGTCAATCAGGCGGAACAGCGTGGGCTTGGGCAGGCCCGTCATGTCCATCAGTTCACGGGCGCTGAGCTCCTGGTGCTTGTTGGAAAAGCACTGCAGTACGGAGATGCCGCGCACCAGGGCGGCCACCAGCTTGCCACTGTCTTCGGAGTTCATGGATTGATGAGGGCTGAAAAGATGAAACGATTGTCTCAATTTTCAGGGTGCCGCCGCACAGATTTCCAGCGCCATGCGCAGTGCAAACCCGTAAACAGGCCTTGCCCCGCGCAACGGACATGACACGGCACAATCGGTCCATGCTTGGCGCCCTGCGCCTCCCACCAGAAAAGCCTGCCGTGTCCGAACCGTTTGCCGCCGTCCCGCCTTCCGAATCGCCAGACTACGACGCCTTCCTGCGCGCCCATGTGCTGAGCCAGCCTTTGAGCATCCAGCGCTATGACCGCGGCGACGAAACCATCTGGGTCAAGCGCGCGGGCGCCAGCAACCCGGCGTGGCGCTATCGCGCCCTGGCCCTGCTGGCCGCCGGCCTGCGCCTGCCCGTGCTGCGGCCCGTGCCCAACCCCGGCGGACACGAAGCCATCCGCACCGAGGTACGCCGCCTGCGCCAGCTCGCGCAGCGCGGCCTGCGCGTGCCTGCCGTGCTGGCCGAGTGCGAGGACGGCTTTGCCATGCGCCACCTGGGCAGCCCCGGCGTGGAGGCGCCCTCGCTGGGCAATGCCATGGAAGCCGCCCTGCCCCGGGGGGATGGCAGCACGCTGGCGCTGTGGCTGCAGGGCCTGCAGACCCTGCAGCAGGTGCATGGCAGCGGCGACTGCCTGAGCCAGGCCTTTGCGCGCAACATGGTCTGCTGTGCCGATGGCGTGATCGGCTTCATCGACTTCGAGGACGACCCTGCCGCCCACCTGCCCCTGGCGCTGTGCCGCGTGCGCGATGCCCTGTGCTACGCCCACTCCACGGCCTGGATACTGGAGCAGGCCGGCGCCATGCCGGCCGCGCGCACGGCCTGGCGGGACTTCGTGCAGTCCATGGAGCCCGAGACCCGCGCCCTGATGGCGCGCACCGTGAAACAGCTGGCCTGGGTGCGCCGCCTGCCTGAGAGCCGCCGCCTGGGCCGCGACATGCAGCGCGTGCGCATGGCCTACACGCTGGTGACGCCGTAGCGGCAGCGGGCTGCACGCCTCAACCCGGCCTCAACCGGGCTTCAGCCGGGCCTCACCGGGCAGATGGCCCAGCGAGGCGCTGACGCGCGCCGCTTCGGCGCGCAGGGCCCGGGCCACAGCGCCCTGCGGGTCCGGGTCGAAGCCGCCGCTGGCGCCCAGCGCGCACAGCACGCCCACCACATGGCCTGTGTAGTCGTGCAGCGGCGCCGCCACGGCGCTGATGCCCGGCAGGTTGACGTCGCGCACCGAGGCGCAGCCCGCAGCGCGGATCTCGCGGCGCAGCGTGCCCAGCGGGTCCGCGCCATCGAGCAGCGCGCGCCGCGCGGCCGGCGCCTCGGCCAGCTCCCGGGCCAGCAGCGCATCCACGCGGGCATCGTCGTCCATGAAGGCGAAGAAGGCGCGTCCCGTGGCCGACCACAGCAGCGACATCACCGAGCCCACGCGCACATTGACGGTGACCGGCAGGCCCGGCTCCTCGAAGCGCACGATGGTCGGCCCCAGGTTGCCCATCACGGCCACGAAGCTGGTGACCTGCAAGGCCTCGCGCAGGTGCAATAGGGCAGGCTCGGCCAGGCGGATGGGGTCGGACTGCCGCATGGCGGCCAGGCCCACGCGCATGGCCTCGGCCGCCAGCGCGTACTGCGTGCCGCCACGGTCCTGCTCCACCAGCCCCTCGGCCATCAGGCTGGCCAGGTAGCGGTGGACCTTGGCCGGGCTTTCCTCCACCGCGCCCGCGATGGCCGTGAGGCTGGCGCGTCCGCCCAGCGTGGCCAGGGCCTTGAGCACGGCCAGGCAGGTCTCGGCGGCCTGCACGCGCTGGCGCCTTTCGCGCGGCGGCGCGGGCTCGTCAATCTCGGAGACAACAGTGGAAGTCATGGCGGCAGGACGGGTCTGGAAAGGCCTGTTTTAAGGGCTGGCGGGGCCTTGTGCCGCAGCTTGCGGGTAATCCCGGGCGGTATTTTTACGCAATGCGTAGAAAAATTACGCAAAACAAGATTCCATGGATTCCACCCAGGCCTCACCGGAGACAAGCCCCATGCACAAGCGCCTTTTCCTCACCACACTGGCCGCAGGCCTGCTATCGGCCACCGCCCTGCCCGGCGCGCTGGCCCAGGACGGATTCCCCAGCAGGAACGTGCGCTGGATCGTTCCCTACGCGGCCGGCGGCGGCTCGGACTTCTTGGCCCGCACCATAGGCCAGGCCTGGGGCGGCCAGGTGCACCAGCCCATCGTGGTGGACAACCGCCCGGGCGGCAACACGGCCATAGGCGCCTCGGAAACCGCGCGTGCTGCCGCCGATGGCTACACCGTGCTGTCGGCCGACAACGGCACCCTGGTCTTCAATCCCGTGCTCTACAAGAGCCTCAGCTACAACCCCGCCAGGGACCTCGCGCCGGTCACGCTGATGGGCCGCTTCCCGATGATCCTGGTGGCCGGCCCCGGCATGGCAGCGGCCACGGCCAAAGACTTCCTGGCCCAGGCGCGCACCAGCAAGGACGGCGTGAACTACGCCTCGGCCGGCGCCGGCAGCCCGCACCACCTGGCCATGGAACTGCTCAGGGTGGAGGCCGGCCTGAAGCTGGTGCACGCGCCCTACAAGGGCGCGGCGCCGGCCCTGGGCGACGTGGCTGGCGGCCAGGTGCCCGTGATGATGGTGGACTTGGCCGCGGGCGCAGGCTTCATCAAGGGCGGCAAGGTCCGCCCGCTGGCCGTGGCCAACGCCACGCGCCTGCCCCAGTTGCCCGACGTGCCCACCTTCGCCGAGCTGGGCCTGCCCAAGGTGCAGGCCGCCGCCCTGGTGGGACTGGTGGCGCCCGCCAGGACGCCGGCCCCGGTCATCGCGGCCCTGCACCGGCAGGTCGTGGCCGCGATCAACGAGCCCGCCGTGCGCCAGAAGCTCGTGGATTTCGGCGTGGAGCCCGTGGGCAACACGCCCGAGCAGTTCGCCGCGCTGCTGGCCAGCGAAAGCACGCGCTGGCACCAGCTGATCCGCGACCAGAACATCACTTTGGATTGACCCTCCGCGCCTGCCTGCCTGCGAACAACCAGCCATGACTGCCTCCGCCGCCCCCGACACCGCCCCGTCCGCTTTTGCGCCAGCATTTGCGCCCGGCTCTGCGCCCGCCTCCGCGCGCTGCCCCTTCGACCACCGCCAGCCCAGCGGCCAGACCGGCCCCACGGGCTGCCCCGTCAGCGCAGGTGCCGCGGCCTTCGACCCGTTCAGCGACGGCTACCAGCAGGACCCGCCCGAATATGTGCGCTGGGCGCGCGAGCAGGAGCCGGTGTTCTACAGCCCGCAACTGGGCTACTGGGTGGTCACGCGCTTCGACGACATCAAGGCGGTGTTCCGCGACAACATCGCCTTCAGTCCCTCGATCGCGCTGGAGAAGATCACGCCCACGGGCGAGGAGGCCAATGCCGTGCTGGCCTCCTACGGCTTCGCGCTGAACCGCACCCTGGTCAACGAGGACGAGCCCGCCCACATGCCGCGCCGCCGCGCGCTGATGGACCCGTTCACGCCCGAGGAGCTGCGCCACCACGAGCCCATGGTGCGCGAGCTGGCGCGCGCCTATGTGGACCGCTTCATCGACGACGGCCGCGCCGACCTTGTGGACCAGATGCTGTGGGAGGTGCCGCTGACCGTGGCCCTGCACTTCCTCGGCGTGCCCGAGGAGGACATGGACCGGCTGCGCGAGTACTCCATCGCCCACACCGTCAACACCTGGGGCCGGCCCCGGCCCGAGCAGCAGGTGGCCGTAGCCCATGCGGTGGGCAACTTCTGGCAGCTGGCCGGCAAGGTGCTGGCCAAGATGCGCGAGAACCCCGATGCGCCGGGCTGGATGCAATACGGCATACGCAAGCAAAAGGAGCTTCCCGAGGTCGTCACCGACTCCTACCTGCACTCCATGATGATGGCCGGCATCGTGGCCGCGCACGAGACCACGGCCAATGCCACGGCCAACGCCGTCAAGCTGCTGCTGCAGCATCCCGGCGCCTGGAAGCAGATCTGCGAGAACCCCGCGCTGATCCCCAATGCCGTGGAGGAATGCCTGCGCCACAACGGCTCGGTGGCCGCCTGGCGGCGCCTGGCCACGCGCGACGTGGTGATCGGCGGCGTGGCCGTGCCGGCGGGCTCGAAGCTGCTCATCGTGACCTCGTCGGCCAACCACGACGAGCGGCATTTCGCCGATGCCGACTTCTTCGACATCCACCGCGACAACGCCGGCGACCACCTGACTTTCGGCTATGGCTCGCACCAGTGCATGGGCAAGAACCTGGCGCGCATGGAGATGCAGATCTTCCTGGAGGAGTTCACGCGCCGCCTTCCCCACATGCGGCTGGCCGAGCAGCGGTTCACCTACGTGCCCAACACCTCGTTCCGGGGCCCCGAGCACCTGTGGGTGGAGTGGGACCCGGCCCTCAACCCCGAGCGCGCCCGTCCCGCCCTGCTGCAGGCGCGCCAGCCCGTGCGCATCGGCGAAGCCCTGCAGGGCGGCGCCAGCCGGCCCATGGTCGTGGCCGAGGCCGAGGCTGCCGCCGAAGGCGTGCTGCGCCTGCGCCTGAAGGCCGCCGATGGTCACGCCCTGCCGCGCTGGACGCCGGGCTCGCACATCGACCTGCAATGCGGCGACACAGGCCTGTCGCGCCAGTATTCGCTGTGCGGCGACCCGCAGGACACCGGCAGCTACGAGATTGCCGTGCTGCGCGAGACCAACGGCCGTGGCGGCTCGGCCTGGGTGCATGAGCATCTGCACCGCGGCGCCACCGTACAGGTGCGGGGCCCGCGCAACCATTTCCCGCTGGACGAAGGCGCCAGCCACCTGATCCTGGTGGCCGGCGGCATCGGCATCACGCCCATCTCGGCCATGGCACGGCGCGCCAGGGCGCTGGGCCTGTCCTATGAAATCCACTACAGCGGCCGGCGCCGCGCGGGCATGGCGCTGCAGGCGCCGCTGCAGGCCGAGCATGGCGCCCGGCTGCACCTGTACGTGGCGGAGGAAGGCCGGCGCGCCGACTACGCCGCCCTGCTGGCCACGCCGCGCGCCGGAGCCCGCATCCATGCCTGCGGACCGGCGCGCCTGCTGCACGGCCTAGAGGCCGCCAGCCGCCACTGGCCCGAGGACAGCCTGCGCGTGGAGCACTTCGTCTCCACCGTGGGGGCGCTGGACCCTGCCAGGGAGCAGGGCTTCGAGGTGGAACTGCGCGCCTCGGGCCTTGTGGTGCAGGTGCGCAACGACCAGACGCTGCTGGACGCCCTGCGCAGCGCGAAGATCGAAGTGCAAAGCGACTGCCGGGAAGGGCTGTGCGGGTCCTGCGAAGTGCCCGTGCTCGAAGGCGAGGTGGACCACCGAGACATGGTGCTCACGCGCGGCGAGCGCGCGGCCTGCACCAAGATGATGAGCTGCTGCTCGCGCGCCAGGAGCGGCAGGCTGGTGCTGGGCCTGTAGACAGGGCTCCGCTGCCCTGTGCCCGCAAGCCCGGCGCCCAGATGCCTGGCGCCCAGAAACACAAAAGCCCCAAGGCCATCATCGGCAAATGGGGCGATCGCATCGGTGGGCGCGCTTCGGGGCGCACCTGCCTCCAACCGGATTACTGGTTGGCGATTTCGAGCTCGGCGTTGCGGGCTTGCTGGATGAAATCGATCAGGGAATAGATTGCTTGGCGCATGGTGAACTTCCTTACTGAGACGCTCAACAATCACTGGCGGCATGCATCTCAAGTGCCGCGAATGCCGGGAAAACCCTCTAAGCGTTTACCCTAGGTCTAAGTATAAACCACTAGATCCCGGCGTGCAAACGCACAGTTGTAAGCGCACGTCAAGATTCCGCAGAGGTGCCCAACTGCGTCCCAATGTCAGGCATGGGATGATTCAGGCTTATGACCGCGCCTTCCGTTTCCCTCGCACCCTGGCACATAGAGCCGCTGAACCCGGCCGAGGCGCCGTGGCCGCTGCTGCTGTCGGCGGACCCGTCGCGGGAAAAGGTGCGCGGCTATCTGGCGGGCTCCACCTGTTTTGCCGCGCGCGAGTCCTTCCAGCGCGAAGGCCAGCCGCCGCGTCCCGGCGGGCGCGGCGAGGTATTGGGCATGTGCGTGCTGGTGCCGCTGCGCGCCAGCGGCGACGAGGCCTCAGGCCCACCCGCCTGGGAGCTGATGAACATCGCGGTCGCGGAATCGCTGCATCACCGGGGCCTGGGCACCGCCCTGCTGCGCCAGGCCATCGCCTGGGCGCGCTCGCAAGGTGCTCCCCGCATCGAGGTCGGCACCGGCAGCTTCGGCGACCAGCTGGTCTTCTACCAGCGCGCGGGGTTTCGCGTGACGGGAATCGTGCGTGACTTCTTTCTGAAGCACTACACCACCCAGCTGTGGGAGCGCGGCGTGCAGCACCGCGACATGCTGCGCCTGACGCTGGAGCTGGGCACGGGCCGCTGAACGGCCGCCCCGCTCAGTCCGAAGACATCTTCATCAGCACCAGGCCCGAGACGATGAGCACGGCCGCGCCGATGCGCATGGCGCTGACCTGCTCGCCCAGGACCGTGATGCCGACCAGGAAGGCGCCCACGGCGCCGATGCCGGTCCAGATCGTGTAGGCCGTGCCCAGCGGCAGGCTGCGCATGGCCACGGCCAGCAGGCCGAAGCTGGCGATCATGGTGACGATGGTGATGGCGCTGGGCACCAGCCGCGTGAAGCCGTGCGATTGCTTCATCGAAAACGCCCAGACCACTTCGAGCAGCCCCGCCACCAACAGATAGACCCATGCCATGGAAAACTCCTTGTGAAGCCGGGTCGTCCCGGCGCATGCATGTCCCGATGTGGGGGAGGCCGTCCTCCTGGCAGAAGGGCTTGTGCCTCCTGCATGGCCGCCAGTTTAGGAGAAAGCCTTCAAGCCGGCCGCACCCAGCCTGTTGCCCCATTGCCGCCTGGGTGGTTGCTGCACAACAGCGGCCAGGGCGTCAGGCGGCCAGTGCCTCTTCCTGTTCAGCCAGCAGGATGTTGCCCACGGTGGCGCCCAGGCCGGCCACGCGCTTGCGCAGCTTGAGCACGGCCTTGTCCTTGCTGATCAGCAGCGCCTGGTGCTGGCTGGCCAGGTCCAGGAAATGCTGGTCGTCGGGGTCGGTGCAGGCAAAGCGGATGCGCGGCGCATCGGCCACGTATTCGACGGCTCCGTCGAAGGCCGAGAGCACGCCTTCGGCCGTCTTGCCGTAGAAGGCCACGCGCGGCGCGATCTGGCTGTAGTGCAGCACGCGTTCGAGCTCGATGCGCTGGGCCTGGTCGGCGATCCAGCGCATCTGCCCCTGCTCCACCAGCTCGCGGATCGGCGGAACATGCGGATCGTCGAAGATCAGCATGTCAAGGACCACATTGGTATCGAGCACCACGGGCCGGGGCAGGGGACCTTCGTAGCCGTCGTTGCACTGCGGCCAGCGCAGCACGATCTTCATGGCGCGGCGCCCTCTGCCGGGCCTTCGGCGGCCTTTCTGGGCTTGACAGCGCCACGGACCATGTCGAAGCGGAACAGCCGGCACTCGATGGGGCCGTTCCACATGGGCGTGCGCCGCGCTTCCTTCAGGCGCATCTTGCCGGGCAGCTTGAGGTCGGGCGTGAGCATCCAGGCGCTCCAGCCGCTGTAGTTCTTCTTCCAGTGGGTGGCCAGCTGGCTGAAGAATTCCACGCCGTCCTCGGTCTGGGCCGTCTCGCGGCCCGCGCGCTCGACCACTTCCATGCGTTCGCCGGCGCTGCGGCCGGCCGAGCCGGCTGCGGCAATGCGCTCGCCATAGGGCGGGTTCAGCAGCATCAGGCCGGGCTGCTCGCAGGGCGGCATGCGCTGCAGCGCGTCGCCACCGCGCAGTTGCACGGTCTGGCCCACGCCAGCGCGCTCGGCGTTGCGCTGGGCAAAGTCCACCATGCGGTGGGACACGTCGGAGCCATAGATGGCCACGGGGCTGTCGGGCAGGATGGCGGCCTCGGCCTCGTCCAGCATGGCTTCCCACACATGCCTCTGGAAGGGCACCAGCTTCTCGAACGCGAAGCGCCGCAGAATGCCGGCCGGAATGCGGCGTGCAATCTGCGCGGCCTCGATCAGCACCGTGCCGCTGCCGCAGCAAGGGTCGTACAGCGGCTGGGGATCGTCGCCGTGCGGGTCCCAGCCCGTGGCGGCGATCATGGCCGCGGCCAGGGTTTCCTTGAGCGGCGCATCGCCCTTGTCCTCGCGCCAGCCGCGCTTGAACAGCGCCTCGCCCGAGGTGTCGATGTAGATGGTGGCCTCGTCGGTCGTCAGGTGCAGGTGCACGCGCACGTCGGGGTGGCGCGTTTCCACGTCGGGGCGCACGCCCTTCCTGTCGCGGAAGCGGTCGGCAATGGCGTCCTTGACGCGCAGCGCCGCAAAGTTGAGGCTGGTCAGCGGGCTGTGCTGGGCCGTGACTTCGATCTTGAAGCTCTCGCGCGGGGAGAACCAGATCTCCCAGGCCACTTCGCTGGCGGCGCGGTACAGGTCGTTTTCGTTGCGGTACAGGGTCTGCGACAGCTGCACCAGCACGCGCTGGGCCAGACGGCTGTGCAGGTTCAGCAGCAGGGCGTCGCGCCACAGGCCGCGCACCATCACGCCGCCACGGCCGACCAGGAGGTCGTGGCCGCTCAGGCCGGTGATCGCGTGGACCTCGTCGGCCAGAAATCCCTCGACGCCGGCGGCGCAGGGCAAAAACAGATGCAGTTGGTTCATAGCTTGGGTGCCGAGCATACGCGCACCGCGATTCCCCGCGCAGGCGCCAGCCGAAACCCGCTTGCCTGCGCTTCGGCCCGGGCCTACAGTGGAAGCAACCGCGAGGGAGAGCACCATGAAGACTCGAACCACGCCCGTCCACACGGATTTCCTCGGCGCCACGCAGGCCGCACGCCTGGTGGCGCAGGTCGGCGTCGCCGCCTGCCTGGCCGGCCTGGCCGATGCCATCGAGCAAGACTTCGCGCGCTGGCCCGATTTCGAGAAATCGGCCCGCATCGCCCACCATTCGCCCGGCGGCGTGATCGAGCTCATGCCCGTGTCCGATGCGCTGGACTACGCCTTCAAGTACGTCAATGGCCATCCAGACAACGCCGACCGGGACCTGCCCACGGTGATGGCATTCGGCGCCCTGGCCGACGTGGCCACGGGCCTGCCGGTCTTCCTGTCCGACCTGACGCTGGCCACGGCGCTGCGCACCGCCGCCACCTCGGCGCTGGCCGCGCGCCGGCTGGCGCGACAGGGCTGCCGCAGCATGGCGCTGATCGGCGCAGGATTGCAGTCCGAATTCCAGGCCCTGGCCTTCACCCACCTGCTGGGCGTGGAGCGGCTGCGCATCTTCGACATCGACGTCCAGGCCATGCGCAAGCTGGTGGACAACCTGGGCCATGCAGGCATTGCCGCCCAGCGCATCACCTGCTGCACCAGCAGCGCCCAGGCGCTGGAAGGCGCCGACATCGTCACCACGGTCACGGCCGCCAAGCGCCGCGCCTGCGTGATCGCCGATGCCGATGTGCGC
>NZ_JAQOTI010000026.1:0-22425 GCF_028401915.1 Delftia sp. DT-2 | reverse complement strand
ACTGCCCGTGGAGTTGCTGCGGCGCGCGCGCATCTTCGTGGAGTTCACGCCCCAGACGCGCGTGGAAGGCGAGCTGCAGCAGCTGCCCGCCGACGCGCCCGTGACCGAGCTGTGGCAGGTCATCAATGGCCTGGCGCCGGGACGCGGGCACGACACCGAGATCACGCTGTTCGACTCCGTGGGCTTTGCGCTGGAAGACTATTCGGCCCTGCGCTGGTTGCGCGCGCTGGCCCACGACACCGGGCTGATGCAGTCGATCGACCTGGTGCCTTCGCTGGCCGACCCCCGCGACCTGTACCGGCTGGTGCGCGAGGCCGGGCAGGCAGAACGCGGCTTTGGCTGACACGGGGACTGCATACCATGGGTCCCATGAGCATGAACACCCATACGACCCCGCAGACCGCACGCGCCCTGAGACTCATAGGCGTGCCCACCGACATCGGCGCCAGCCGCCTGGGCAGCGCCATGGGCCCCGACGCGCTGCGCGTGGCCGGCCTGGCCCCGGCGCTGCGCCAGCTGGGCTGCCAGGTGCGCGACATCGGCAACCTGGCCGGTCCACCCAATCCCCAGACACCGCCCGAGCAGGGGCTGCGCCACCTCGCACCGGCCCGCGCCTGGATGCAGGCCGTGCACCAGGCCGTGGGCCAGGCGCTGGACGATGGCGAGCTGCCGCTGATGCTGGGCGGCGACCACAGCCTGGCCATGGGCTCGATCAGTGCCGTGGCCGCCCACTGCCGCCGCCTGGGCCGCGCGCTGCGCGTGATCTGGCTGGACGCCCACGCCGACTGCAACACGCCCGATATCTCGCCCAGCGGCAACCTGCACGGCATGCCCGTGGCCAGCCTCTGCGGCCTGGGGCCCGAGCCGCTGACCGCGCTGTCCCAGGGCGGCGATCCGGCGCTGGATGCCGCCTCGCTGTGCCAGATCGGCCTGCGCAGCGTGGATGACCAGGAAAAGCGCCTGCTGCATTCGCTGGACATCGAGGTGTACGACATGCGCGCCATCGACGAGTTGGGCATGCGCGAGGTCATGCGCCGCGCGCTCGACGGCCTCGCCGGCAGCGACACCCACCTGCACCTGAGCTTCGACGTGGACTACCTCGATCCCGACATCGCGCCCGGCACGGGCACGCCCGTGCGCGGCGGCCCCAGCTACCGCGAGGCCCAGCTGTGCATGGAGATGCTGGCCGATACCGGACGCCTGGGCTCGATGGACCTGGTGGAACTGAACCCGGCGCTGGACCTGCGCAACCAGACGGCCGAGCTGGTGGTGGACCTGCTGGAGAGCCTGTTCGGCAAGAGCACGCTGGTGCGGGCCGATCGCTGAGGCCGCTCAGGCTGGCGAGAGCGAAATACGCCAGCCGTCGCCCGTTGCGTCCGTAGCGAAGCGCACAGGCACAAAGCGCTCGATCACCTCGAAATTGCTGCCCGCATGCGGCGTCAGTTCCGTGCAGGTGTAGCTGGCACCGCGCCCGCTGCGCCAGACGGCCAGCGCCAGCGGCAGGGCCCATTGGTCGGCCAGGTACGGGCCCAGCGCGGCCCGGCTGCCCTGGTGGCGGCGCACCTCGCGTGCCAGGTCATGCGCCACCTTTTCGGCGCTGACGCCCTTCATGCCGAACTGCGTGAACACTTCGCTCAGGTGCTCATAGGCCAGCGTGGCCAGCAGCGCGTTGCCCGGCCCCTCGTTCTGGCGCACGGCAGCCACCTGCAACTGCTCGCCAGACCAGCCCAGGGCCTGGCCCAGATGGTCCAGTTCGCGCTGGGCCACCGCGCGTGGCAGCGCGGGCGCAAAGCATTCGGCATGGCTGGCCACGGGTGCGCCGCGTTCGGTGATATCGAAAGGCACCAGCCCATTGGTTGCCGGCGTGATCGTCACATCCATCTCACCGCCACCGGCCGGATAAAAGCCCAGCCGGCGCAGCCGCAGTTCGCAGCGCGCGCCCAGCCTGTGCAGCAGCGGCGCATAGCTGCGCTCCAGGAAATGGAAGGGCGGCGCGGCCGGGTTGTGGGTGCCGCCGCCCAGGGTCAGGCGGCTTTCGCCATTGGCCAGCATCAGCGCGGGCCACAGCGTCTGCAGCAGCAGGGTGCAACTGCCCGCCGAGGCGATCACGAAGCGGTACTCGCCCGCACGCACCGGCCCCGGTGTGAATTGCAGCGTCTGCGAATTCATCTCGGCGCCCTGCATCTGCGCGCCGCAGATTTCGGCGGCGGCATTGACGCAGGCCAGGTGCTGGCGCATCAGGCCCGGCTTGGCGCGCCCGGCACGGATGCGCTGCATGGCAAAGGGCTGACCCGTGCACATGGACAGCGCCAGCGCGCTGCGCAGCATCTGGCCTCCGCCCTCCCCGGCGGAGCCGTCGATCTCGATCACTTTCATTTTTCTCTTTCATTCATTGCCGCCAAAGCGCGCCACGGCATCCCGCAGATAGCGGTCCAGCGGCGCCGCATCGGCCTGGTCCCCCGGATCGGGCGCATGGGCCATGGCATGGGCCAGCTCGCGCTCCAGGAAATCATGGACCCGCACCCGGCGCGGCCCCTTGGCGGCCTCGCCCAGGCGCATCTTGAGCTCCAGCAGCTCGTTGAGCTCGGCCAGCAGGACTGCATCCTCCAGCGTGCCCGCCGCCAGCTGCGCAAAGCGCATGGGCGGCGCACCACGCCCCTCGCGTATCCAGCGCGCGGCCAGCAAGGGGCGCAGCACATAGAAGTATTTCTTGTAGCGCACCACATCACCCTGCAGGTGGGCGCGCAGGTTCTTGCGCGCCATGGCCACGTAGTGGTGGTAGCCGCGCACCGGCGAAAAGCCCTGCTCGGCCAGCAGATGCAGGCGCTCGGCCCAGGGCTGCTCCTGCCGGTAGACCACGGGCGAGCGCAGCCATTCGAGCAGCGTGGGGTTGGAGGCGCGCAGCAGCCCCAGCGCCTTGCGCAGCTCCCAGCCGCTGACATCGAGCTCGCCGCTGAGCGGCTGCTCTATGACATCGCGGCCCGGCGCCACCGTCAGATACCAGGGCAGGCGGTGGACGTAGATGAAGCGCACGTCATAGTCGCTGTCGGGCGAGGCAAAGCCCCAGCCGCGGCTGCCCGACTCGCAGGCAAACAGCACCGTGACCTCGTGCCTGCGCTCCACCTCGGCCAGATTGGCCAGCACCGTGGCGCGCATGGCATCGGAGACCGGATGCGCGCTCAATACCTTCTCTTCCCTCATGCTCTCATCCTGCTTTCTGTTCCGGAGGATGAGAGCCTGGGGCCCTCATCCACTCACCCTTTCACGCACACCACTTGCTTCAGGGTGTGCACCACCTCCACCAGATCCTGCTGCGCGGCCATGACCGCATCGATGTCCTTGTAGGCCATGGGAATCTCGTCCACCACATTGGCATCCTTGCGGCATTCCACGCCCTCGGTGGCCTTGATGTGGTCCTCCACGCTGAACATCTTCTTGGCCTTGGTGCGGCTCATCACGCGGCCCGCACCGTGGCTGCAGCTCTCGAAGCTCTCCGGGTTGCCCAGGCCGCGCACGATATAGCTGCGCGCGCCCATGCTGCCCGGGATGATGCCCAGCTCGCCGCGCCGCGCGCTCACCGCGCCCTTGCGGGTGATGAACACGTCCTGGCCGAAATGGCGCTCCTGCTGCACGTAGTTGTGGTGGCAGTTCACCGCCTCCACATGCGACTCGAAGGGCTTGGCGATCACCTTGCGCACCGTGGCGATGAGGTTGGCCATCATCACCTCGCGGTTGCGCATGGCGAACTTCTGCGCCCAGGACACGCCGCGCACATAGTCGCCAAAGTAGCGGGCCCCTTCCTCGAAATAGGCCAGGTCCTTGTCGGGCAGGTTGCGCTGATGCAGTTCTGCGTCCTTCTTGGCCAGCTCGATGAAATGGGTGCCGATGGCATTGCCCACGCCGCGCGAGCCCGAGTGCAGCATGAACCACACGAAGCCCGCCTCGTCCAGGCAGATCTCGATGAAGTGGTTGCCGCTGCCCAGCGTTCCCAGGTGCTTGCGGTTGTTGGTGTTGGCCAGGCGCGGATGCAGCTCGCACAGCAGGTCGAACTCCTCGGCCAGCGTGGCCCAGACCTGGTCCACCGACACGGGCGGGTTCTCCCAGCTGCCGGGATCGCGGCCCCGGTGGCGCGGCACCGAGCCATGCGGCACGGCCTGCTCTATGGCCGAGCGCAGCGGGCCCAGGTTGTCGGGCAGGTCCTCGGCGCGCAGCGTGGTCTTGGCAGCCATCATTCCGCAGCCGATGTCCACGCCCACGGCCGCCGGGATGATGGCCTTGATGGTCGGGATCACCGAGCCCACGGTGGCGCCTATGCCCAGGTGCACATCGGGCATGGCCGCGACATGCTTGAACACCACGGGCAGGCGCGCGGCGTTCTCCAGCTGCTTGCGCGCCTCGTCCTCGACGGGCACGCCCTTGGTCCACATCTTGATGGGGACGCCGCCCTCGACATCATGCTGTTGGTAGTTGTTCATGGTGCTGTTCTCTTTCATGTCTTTGTTCTTGGTTGAATCGTGTTTCCGCCTCAAGTGGCCATGGCGTCGAATACCGCGCCTATGCGCTCATCCAGCGGGTAGCACTGGTGGTCGCGCTTGCCTGAAGGCAGCCAGGAGCTGGCCGGGCCGCGCTCGGCCAGTTGCAGCAGCTTTTCTGCCCAATGCTTCTTGGTGCCTGCCTGCGAGAGCCACTGCTCCATCGTTGCACGGTAGCCATTGCGATCGGATGCGAAGGCATTGCTGATGCAGTTCCCACCCCAGATGAATTCGTAGAAGCATGCATCGACAAAATGCAGCGTGGCGCTCTCGCTGTCACAGGTCAGCCAGTGGTCCAGCAGGGGCTGGAGCGGCACACCGGCGTAGTCCCACATGAGCAAAAAGGAGAAGGCCTCTTCGCCCTGGAAAACGCTGGTGTCCGGCTCAGCCCACTGCTCCAGCCCCAAGGCAAAGAAGGCACGAGCAAAGGCTTGCAACGCCGCGCTTTCCTGCGATGAAAAGGAGCCGGGCTCGCAACGACCAAGGCGGTCCAGATACAACTCGGTGGAGTGGTGCAGCCTTGCGCCCTGCGCCAGCAGTTCCAACATTCTTGGCGCCAGGTACTTGATCTCATCCGCAGGCTGGACCACGCTTTTGGCAGCGTCGTTGTATTGGTAGAAATGGTGCTCGGTCAGGCTGCGCAGGGGCAGTCGACGCATCTCGCGCTCCAGGTCTGCATCCATGCAGCATGTGACGCAAGCGTCCAGCGCTACCGACGGCGACCTGTATCCAGCAAAGCTCTGGTAGAGCGCCTGTGATGCAGCAGCCAGGGCGTCTGTACGCTCCTGTATTTGCGCTGCAGGCGATTGCATCCTTTTCGATGTCATCTTCTTGTCCATGGTGTCTCTCCTTCAAGGGCAGGCATGAAGCAACCGGCACCGCCGGCGACTCCACGCCCGCCTCATCGCGTGATCAACGCATCTTCACCAGCCCGTTGAGCACCTGATCCAGCCCGCCGAACACGGAGATCTTGTCGATGCGCTCGGCCACGCGTTCCAGCGTCTCCAGCTCCTTCATGCGCAGGGCCACGGGGTTGTCCTCCATGACCTTGGCGGTGTTGAGCAGCGAGCGCGTGGCCGCCGTTTCCTCGCGGCGGCGGATCACGTTGGCCTGGGCCTGCTTTTCGGCCTGCACCACCTGGGTCAGGATGGCCTTCATCTCGCCTGGCAGCACGATGTCCTTCACGCCCACGCTCTCCACCACCATGCCGAAGGGCTGCAGCTTGGCCGCCATGTGCGCGGTCACCACGTCGTCGATCACCGTCTTGTTCTCCAGCAGCTCATCGAGCGTGCGGGTGCCCACGGCGGCGCGCAGCGCGAACTGCAGCTCCCGGTACAGGTGCTCGGCGGGCTTTTGCAGCTGGGCAAAGGCGCGCAGAACGTCGGTGTGGCGATAGGTGGCGCTCAGGTTCAGGCGCAGGCTCACCTTGTCGCGGGTCATGATGTCCTGGCCCGAGACCTCGACGGCCTGCAGGCGCAGGTCCACCAGCTCCACGGCATTGCTGCGGCCGAACTTCCAGAACGCATGGCTGCCGGCCTGCAGCAGGCGGTCCACCTTGCCGTCGATGGTCAGCAGCGCGCACTGGCCTGCGGGCACCTGCACCTGCAGCACGCCGTTGAGGCCGGACACGCTGCGCTGGCGCAGCTGCGTCTGGGTCAGGCGCGCCGCCAGGGCGGCGGGCAGCTCGGCGCCGCCCTGCAGGTCGACCACCTGCACGCTCACATCCACCAGTCCCTTCCAGTACAGGCGGCGCGTGCCGGGCGGCAGGATCTCGACCAGCACGCCGTTTTCGCTACGCAGGCCCGCCTCGGTTTCGGACAGTTCCACGCGCAGGAATTCGGCGGCCACCACGGCGGGCTCCTGCGCCATCAGGTAGTCGGCCAGGCCGTGCGTGAAGGCGGGCTGCTCCAGGGCAAAGGTTTCCACGCGCAGCTGGTCGGTGCCGGCAAACAGCCAGTGCCGGCCGCTGTGCAGCACGCGCTCGAAATCGCCATTGCGCAGCAGCAGGGCGCGTTCGTTCTTCTTGATGGTGATGCGTTGGATCTTCAGCATTTCTTCTTCTCCTCGTTCGGCGTCTTCGCCGCAATCAATAGGGGTGCCGTTACAGCAGCGGCGGGGTTCCAGGGGGCACGGCCCGGGCCTTGCAGTGCGCCGTGGCGGCAACCCTGGAAACAGGTTGCAGCGTGGCTGGCTGCGGGCGCGGACCGTGCCGGGACCTGGCACAGCCGCCGCTGCTGACGGGGGGCGGCCTGGGGCTGCATCGCAACCCGGTGGCCACCTCCCGCGTTCGGCGGGTGGTCTTTCGACCGTTTCAATAGCCCGGCCTTGCGGCCGGAAGAGTGGGCAGGAATCGAACCTGCGACAGTCCTCTTGCGAGGGTGCTCTACCAGACTGAGCTACCAGTGGCTGGCAAGCCTGGAGTCGAACCAGGCGTCCCTTGCGGGACGGTTTCCACAACCTTGCCGTTACCCAGCGCCTGCGGCGTGCGGCATGCGGGAAATCGACAGGCCCCTGGGGGCCCGGACTTCCCGCACCGGCGGGGCGGGCGTTTGCCCCAACCCCGGCCTGTGAGCGGTCACCGCCTGCACTGGATGCCTTGCTTATTGCGAGATGCGTGCCAGCCTGGCATCCGGTGCCAAAAAATTCTTCAACCCATTGATTTATTTGGATAAATATCAAATCACACTTTCCTTGATTTCTTCTTCAATCCAAAGAAACTAGAATTTCAGCTATCCAACTAGACAAACACATGGAAAAGAAAAAGGTCGTCATCGGCTTTCTGGGTACGCAGCTGGACTCCGGCAGGGGCGCGGGGCGCTGGGAAAAATGGCGGCCGACCCTCTCCCTCATGCAGCACGAGGATCTGGTGGTGGAGCGGCTGGAGCTGCTCTACACGCCGCCCCATCTGGCCCTGGCGCAGCTGCTGCACGGCGACATCGCTACGGCATCGCCCGAGACCCGGGTGAACCTCGTGCCCATGGACATTGCCGATCCCTGGGATTTCGGCGAGGTCTATGCGCGGCTGTTCGACTGGACGCAGGCCTATCGCTTCGACCCCGAGCGCGAGGAGTACTGGACCCACATCACCACGGGCACGCACGTGGCACAGATCTGCCTGTTCCTGCTGGTGGAGTCGCGCCGCATTCCCGGCGTGCTGGCCCAGACTTCGCCGCCCCGGCGCCAGCGCATGGGTGACCCGGGCAGCTATGCGCTGATCGACCTGGACCTGTCGCGCTACGACGTGATCGCCCAGCGCTTCGGCGCCGAGCAGAGCGAGGCCGTGCAATTTCTCAAGAGCGGTATCGCCACGCGCAATGCCGGGTTCAACGCGCTGATCGACGAGATCGAGCGCGTGGCCGTGCGCTCGCGCGCGCCCATCCTGCTCACGGGTCCCACGGGTGCGGGCAAATCGCATCTGGCGCGGCGCATGTACGAGTTGAAGAAGGCCAGGCACCAGGTGCAGGGCGAGTTCGTCGAGGTCAATTGCGCCACGCTGCGCGGCGATGGCGCGGCCTCGGTGCTGTTCGGCCACAAGAAGGGCGCGTTCACGGGCGCTGCGGCCGACCGCGCCGGCCTGCTGCGCAGCGCGCACCAGGGCGTGCTGTTCCTGGACGAAATCGGCGAGCTGGGCCTGGACGAACAGGCCATGCTGCTCAAGGCGGTGGAGGAAAAGCGCTTCTATCCCATGGGCAGCGACCGCGAGGTCAGCAGCGACTTCCAGCTGGTCGCCGGCACGCACCGCGACCTGCGCATCGACGTGGCGCAGGGGCGCTTTCGCGAGGATCTGTTCGCGCGCATCAACCTGTGGTCCTACGCGCTGCCGGGCCTGGCCGGGCGCCCCGAGGACATAGAACCCAACATGGACCACCTGCTCGCGCGCTCGGCCGACGAGACCGGCCAGATGGTGCGCTTCAACGTGGAGGCCCGCGAGCGCTATCTGCGCTTTGCGCGCTCGCCCGAGGCGCTGTGGAGCGGCAACTTCCGCGACCTGTCGGCCAGCATGACGCGCCTGGCCACGCTGGCTGACGGAGGGCGCATCTCCACGGCCCTGGTCGATGCCGAGATCCAGCGCATGCAGTGGCTGTGGCAACGGGGCGAGGCAGCGCAGCCCGCCCCCGCCGGCGCCGGCTGCGGCCTTGATGCGCTGTTGCCCGCCGATAGGCTGGAGCAGATGGATCTGTTCGACCGCATGCAGCTCGAAGCGGTGCTGCGCGTGTGCAGGCAATCGCCCTCGCTGTCCGATGCGGGGCGCCGCCTGTTCGACCAGTCACGCACCCAGCGCAGCGTGGTCAACGATGCCGACCGCCTGCGCAAGTACCTGCTGAAATTCGGCCTCAAATGGGATGACGTGGCCGGCCGCGCGCCTGCGGCCTGAGAGCGTGCGCGCCCTGCGCGGCTACAGGGCCTTGCGCAGCGTGGTCGGGGGGATCTTGAGCAGTTCGCGGTACTTGGCCACGGTGCGCCGTGCGCATTCGATGCCCTGCTCCTTGAGCATGTCGGCGAGCTGGTTGTCCGACAGCGGCTTCCTGGGGTCCTCGGCTGCGACGAACTGCTTGATGAGCGCGCGCACGGCCGTGCTCGACGCGTTGCCGCCCGCCTCGGTGCCCAGCCCCGAGCCGAAGAAATACTTGAGTTCGTAGGTGCCCTGCGGCGTGGCCATGTACTTGGCCGTGGTCACGCGGCTGATGGTGGACTCATGCAGGCCCAGCGCATCGGCAATGTCGCGCAGCACCAGCGGGCGCATGGCCAGCTCGCCATGCACGAAGAAGTTCTTCTGGCGCTCCACGATGGCCTGCGACACGCGCAGGATGGTGTCGAAGCGCTGCTGGATGTTCTTGATGAACCAGCGCGCCTCCTGCAGCCGCTGCTGCAACGCCGCATGGCCTTCGCTGCCCCGATGGCTGCGCAGCGCGCTGGCATAGATGTCGTGCACGCGCAGCTTGGGCATGACATCGGGGTTGAGTTGCACGCTGAACTCCATGCGTCCCGCACCCATGCGCACCGGGCGCACGATGACATCGGGCACGACGATCTGGCGCTGCACGTCGGCAAAGCGCCGGCCCGGGCGCGGCTCCAGCCGGGCGATCAGGACCATCGCCTCGCGCAGCCGCTCCTCGCGCGCGCCGCACAGGCTGGCGAGCTTGCGCAGGTCACGCCGCGCCAGCAGGTCCATGGGCTGGGCGCAGATGTCCAGCGCGGTGCGCAGCACGGCCTGCCGATCTTCGTCCTCGGCACTGCCGTCGCCTTCGCGCTCGGCATCGGCCAGCTGGTCGCGCAGCTGCAGCGTCAGGCATTCGGCCAGGTCGCGCGCGCCCACGCCCACCGGCTCCAGGCTTTGCAACAGGCGCAGCGCCACGGTGAAGCGGTGCACCAGTTCCTCGCACTCCTCCAGGTCGTCGCCCGCCAGGCCCTGTGCCAGCTCGTCGAGCGGGTCTTCCAGGTAGCCGTCGTCGTTGAGGTTCTCGATCAGAAAGCGCAGCGCGGCGCGGTCCACCTCGCCCAGGCGCAGGCTCAGGGCCTGGCGGTGCAGGTGGTCGGTCAGGCTTTCTGCGCTGCGTGCCAGCTCGGTGGCATCGGTCTCGTCATCGTCACCCTGGCCGCGCGTGCGGCTGGAAGGCGCATCGCTGCCCCAGTCGCGGTCGTCGTTGCCCGAGTTGGTCTGGCCATCGCCTTCCCAGCTCAGGGACTCGGCCGTGCCGGAGGTCTCGACGGCATCGCCGGAGGATGTGTCCGACGGCGCCTCCCATTCCACCGCAGCCGATGGCTGGTCCGCACGGCTTTCCTGGAAGGAGTCCGCGGCGTCGGCGCCGGGCGCCGCAGGCTCCGGGGCGCTGCTTGCCGCTTCGTGGTCGCCGTCGTCGTTCGCCAGCTCCAGGAAGGGGTTGTCGCCCAGCATCTGCTCCACTTCCTGCGCCAGCTCCAGCGTGGACAGCTGCAGCAGCTGTATCGACTGCTGCAGTTGCGGGGTGAGCGAAAGATGCTGGGAGACGCGCAGCGACAGTCCGGGCTTCAAGCGGCAGCTCCTTCGCGCAGGCAATCTCGCAGACGGGCCAGGCAGGGCATGGCGCTACATCCGGAAGTGTTCGCCGAGGTAGACGCGCCGCACTTCGGCGTTGTCCACGATCTCCTCGGGTGTGCCTTGGGCCAGCACATGGCCGTCGCTGATGATGAAGGCATGGTCGCAGATGCCCAGCGTCTCGCGCACGTTGTGGTCGGTGATGAGCACGCCGATGCCGCGCGCCTTGAGAAAGCCGATGATGCGCTGGATCTCGATCACGGCGATGGGGTCGATGCCGGCGAAGGGCTCGTCCAGCAGGATGAAACGCGGCTGCGTGGCCAGCGCACGTGCAATCTCGACGCGGCGGCGTTCGCCGCCCGACAGCGCCAGCGCGGGCGATGCGCGCAGATGGTCCACGCGCAGTTCCTGCAGCAGCGCCGTCAGGCGCTCCTCGATGACGCTGCGCGCCAGCGGCCGGCCCTGCTCATCCCTTTGCAGCTCCAGCACGGCGCGCACGTTGTCCTCGACGCTGAGCTTGCGAAAGATCGATGCCTCTTGCGGCAGGTAGGACAGGCCCAGGCGCGAGCGCTGGTGGATGGGCATGTTGCCCACGGCCTGTCCGTCGATGAAGATGTCGCCACCGTCGCTGCGCACCAGACCCACGATCATGTAGAACGAGGTGGTCTTGCCCGCGCCGTTGGGGCCCAGCAGGCCCACGACCTCGCCCTTCTTGACGGACAGCGACACATCCTTGACCACCTTGCGGCTGCCGTAGGACTTGGCCAGATGGCGCGCCTGCAGGCTGCTGCCCTGTTCGGCGCGTGGGGAGGAAGCGTGGGCAGCGGGGGCTGAGGCCTCGGTACTCATCGCTTGGTACCACCAAGGCTGTCCAGGGTGTTGCTGGGCTGCAGGGATGTGCCCGGCGCGCCTGCGGCGGGAGCGCGCGGCTGCGAGCCCGGTGTGCCCTCCTTGGGCGCCAGCACGGCGCGCACGCGCCCGCCCTGGCCGGCGGTGGAGCTGGGCTGGCCGCCGCTGGTCTTTTGCCCATCGACGGTGAACACGTCGGTGAGGTTGTTGTAGACGATGATGGAGCCCGTGATCTCGTCGCTGAGCTGGCCGCCGCGATAGCGCCGCAGTTCGCCGCGGCGGATGAACTTCACAAGATCGGCCTTGCCGTCGTATTCGATGACCTCGCCTTCGCCTTCCACGAATTCCTCGGGCTGGCCGGGAACGGTGTCGCGCTTTTGGCGGAAGAAGGCGCGCTTGCCCGCTTCGGCCGTGACCACGCCGTACTGAAAGCCTTCGGGGTCCTGGCGCACATCGAGCTGGGCACCGCGCAGCACGATGGTGCCCTTGGTCATCACCACGTTGCCGGTGAAGACGCTGGTCTGCTTGAGTTCGTCATGGCGCAGCGCGTCAGCCTCGATGTTCATGGGCTTGGTGCTGTCGGCCTTTTCGGCCTGGGCCAAACCGGCGAAAGCCGCCAGGGCGGCTGCGAGCAGGAGGGGGGAAAGTCGTTGTTTCATGGAGGGCACGCTTCTTGCATCCATTGTAGGGGGTGTCGCGCGCAACCGTTCCTGGCGTCTTTCAAGCCGGGGGGCAAAGCGCTGACACGAAGGCACAAAAAGAGGTTTCCAAAAGCGACAGGCCCGCTCAATGGCGGGCCTGTCACGGGTGGTCTGGGCCGAGGCCCCTACCTCAGCCCTTGCGGCTGGTGGCGATCAGCTGATCGACCACGCGCAGCACATTGGTCATGTTCCCGGCCTTGGTGCCATCGGTGTAGTAGCGGCCCGCCACGCCCATGGCCGGCACGCCTTCCACGTCATAGTCCTGCTGCAGCTGGGTGGCCTTGCGCACCTGATTGGAGACCGTGAAGGAGTTGTAGACCTCCTTGAACTTGGCCACGTCCACGCCCTGCTTGCCCACCCAGGCGAAGATCTCGTCGTCCTTGGCCAGGCGGTTGCGTTCCACATGGATGGCGTGGAAGGCGCGCGCATGCATGGTGTCCAGCAGGTTCATGCCTTCAAAGGCGTAGTACAGCTTTTGCTGGGGCACGAAGCTGGCGTTGAAGGCCACGGGCACGCGGTGCACGACCACGTCGGCCGGCGCCTGGTTCTTCCAGGCGGCAAAGGTGGGCTCGAATGCATTGCAGTGCGGGCAGCTGTACCAGAAGAACTCGACCACCTCGACCTTGCCGGCGCCGGCGCTGGTGGGTGCGGGCTTGGCCAGCTTGATGTAGTCCTTGCCCTCCTTGGGCGCTGCCGCCTGGGCCTGTGCGGCGGAGGTGCCCAGCGTCAGCGCGCTGGCAGCGGCTGCCGAGGCAGCCAGGGAAAAGTCGCGGCGATTCATCAAAACAAACTCCTCGTTCAATGCTGCAGATTAGGAGGCTGGGGTTTGCCAAAAAGTTCAGCGCTCTTGCTCAACGCTGTTTCAGCGTGCGGCGCGCACCAGCGTGGACTCGACCCCGGCGCCATCGAGCTTTTGCTTGAGTTGCTCGGCATCGTCGCGCTTGGTGAACGGACCCACGCGCACGCGGAAGATGGTGATGCCGTTTTGCTCTCGCTCGCTCACGCGCGCCTCCCATCCCAGCATGGCCAGCTTGGCCCGCTGCGCATCGGCATCGCCCTGGCTGCGGAAGGCGCCGGCCTGCACGAAATAGTTGAAGGCAGCCTCGGCCTTTTCTGCCTTTTCCGCCTTCTCGGCGGCGGCGGAGCGCGACTTGACCAGGTCACCCAGCGGATCGGCCGAGCTCTTGCCATCGGCCTTGGTTTCGGGCTTGGCAGGCGGCTTGGCCGGGTCCACGGGCGCGGGTGGCGGAGTCACGCCTCCTGCCACGGCGGGCGGGGTGGGGGCGGTTGGTGCGGTGCTGCCAGGGAGGCTGGGCGTGACGGCGGCCGGTGGTGGCGGCGCCGGGTTCTTGCCCTGCAGCGGCGCGTTGGGGTCCCAGTTCTTGTTGCGCTGGGCCTCGGCCGCGTCCTGGTCGGCCGTCTTGCCGCCCTTGGAGAGAAAGGGCACGGGCACCTTGGTCACATAGACGGCGACGGCCAGGGCTGCTGCCAGCCCGACGATCATGCCGATGATGAGACCGATGACGGTGCCCCCACGTTGCTGTGTCTTCATAGATCGCTTGTCGCTCGAAGTTACATGCGTTGCGGGGCCGAGACGCCCAGCACTGCCAGGCCATTGTGCAATACCTGGCGCGTGGCCGAGATCAGCGCCAGGCGGGCGAGCTTGACCTTTTCGTCGTCCACCAGGATGCGTTCCGCGTCGTAGTAGCTGTGGTACAGCGAGGCCAGTTCACGCAGGTAGAAGGTCACGTCGTGCGGCGCATTGCCTTCTGCGGCCGAGGTCAGCATGGCCGGGTACTTGGCCAACTGCAGCATCAGCGCCTGGGCCTGCGGGCCTTCCAGCGCCGACAGGTCCACGTCCTTGAGCGTGGCCGCGTCACCACCCCAGGCGGCCAGCACCGAGCAGATGCGCGCATGGGCGTACTGCACGTAGTACACGGGGTTGTCGTTGTTCTGGGCCACGGCCAGGTCCACGTCGAAGGTGTACTCGGTGTCGGGCTTGCGGGACAGCAGGAAGAAACGCACCGCGTCCTTGCTGGTCCATTCGATCAGGTCGCGCAGCGTGACGTAGGAGCCGGCGCGCTTGCTGATCTTGACTTCCTCGCCGCCGCGCACCACGCGCACCATGGTGTGCAGCACATAGTCGGGATAGCCGGCAGGAATGCCCACGTCGGCGGCCTGCAGGCCGGCGCGCACGCGCGCGATGGTGCCGTGGTGGTCCGTGCCCTGGATGTTGACGACCTTGGAGTAGCCGCGCTTGAATTTCTGGATGTGGTAGGCGACATCGGGCACGAAGTACGTGTAGTTGCCGTCCTGCTTGCGCATCACGCGGTCCTTGTCGTCACCGTAGTCGGTGGACTTGAGCCAGAGCGCGCCGTCGAGTTCGTAGGTATGTCCGCCCGCAATCAGGCGCTGCACCGCGTCCTCGACATGGCCGTTGGTGTAGAGGCTGGATTCGAGGTAGTACTCGTCAAAGTGCAGGTTGAAGGCCTGCAGGTCCTTGTCCTGCTCGTTGCGCAGATAGGCGACGGCGAACTGGCGGATGTTGTCGTAGTCCTCGACATCGCCGTTGGCCGTGAATTCGCGGTCATCGGCCTTGACGGTCTTGCAGGCCTTGAAGTCGTCGGCGATGTCCTGGATGTAGGAGCCGTTGTAGAAGGCCTTGCTTGCCGGATTCTCAGGATCGATGGGCCAGCATTCGTCACCGGGCTTGAAGCCCTTGGCACGCAGCTGCGTGCTCTTGGTCAGCGTGTCGATCTGCACGCCCGCGTCGTTGTAGTAGAACTCGCGGTGCACGCCCCAGCCCTGGGTGGCATAGAGGTTGCAGATGGCATCGCCCAGCGCGGCCTGGCGGCCATGGCCCACGTGCAGCGGGCCGGTGGGGTTGGCGGAGACGAACTCAACCAGCATCTTGGCGCCACGGTCGGCCAGCCAGCCGAACTTCTCGGCCTGCTCCAGCACTTCGCGGATGATTTGCTGCTTGGCGGCGGGCTTGAGGCGGATGTTCAGAAAGCCGGGGCCGGCGATCTCGATGGCATCGACCCAACGCTGGAAGGACGGCGTGGCCTCCAGCGCAGCCTTGAGCTGCTCGCCCAGCGAACGCGGGTTGAGCTTGAGCGGCTTGGCCAGCTGCATGGCGGCCGTGCAGGCGAAATCGCCATGCGCAGCCACCTTGGGGGATTCAAAAGCGGCACGGGCACCGGCGCCGGGCGACAAAGTTTCAAGCTCGCCGGCCAGAGCCGCGAGCAGTTCCTGTTTGACGGAGAGCATCGGCGGATTCTACGTGGCAGGCCCGCCCCATGCCGCCAGACAGGAAAACCGGGCCTACATGCCCCGCGCCCAGAACACCGCCACCACCGCGATCACAGGCACCACATGCGCCTGCCACATCACCCAGCGGCGCGTGCTGGCCACCTCGGCCGGCTGGGGCAGGCCCTGGCCGGCATCCAGCGCGCGGCGCCAGCGCCGGAAGGCCAGCGTGGGCTTGATCGACAGCAGCGCACCGACGACAAACAAAGTCATCTTCAGATGAAACAGTGGCTGCGAGACGTACCAGGACATGCCCTTGACGCCCCACACCAGACGGGCGATGCCGGTGAGCACCAGGAAGACCACGGCAAGGCCATAGATCATGTCCAGCCGCGCCAGGCGCTGCACCACGGCGGCGTTCATCCACTCGCTGCGGCACAGCGCCGCCTGGCTGGACAGGAACACCACGAAGGTGAGGATGGCCAGCAGGTGGAGGCTGGCCAGGATGGCTTCTATCGTCATGGGGAATCCGTATAGAAATTGGGCCTCTTGGGCCAAGCGTCCATTACGCCAGAAACGGGGACTGCCATCGTGATGTCCGAGGCAATCGGTAGACCACTGCGGTCCTCCCGTCGCGCCGGCTCTTGCGTCGTTACTTCGGCAGTTCCGCGCGCAACCAGTCATCCAGCAGCGTCTTCTCGTAGCGCAGGGGATCGTTGGGATACAGGTCGGGGCGCATCATGAAGGCCGCATCGCGCAGTTGGCGGCTGCCCTCGCGCAGCAGCTTTCCGTCGGCATCCAGCAGCTTGAAACGCAGGTCGATGCGCGGCGGATAGATATCGCGGACGATGCGCACATCGGCGGCCTGGGGTCCGCGCCAGGGCTCGAAACTGCCGGCACGCTGCACATCGGTGAGGTGGACTTCCAGCCGCTGCCCCTGGGGCAGCCTGGGCGCGGCCCGTTCGGCCAAGAACTGGGCCAGTGCGTCCACCCAGGCACGGCGCGCCTTGTCGGTCTCCCCGGGACCGCTGCGCGAGGCGTCGAAGCGCGAAGGGTCGTCAAAGGTGACGCTCACGATGCCCGCAGGCACCGCCCCCTGGCGGGCCCCTGCGGCCCTGCCCTGCTCCGGCCCCTGGACGGCACAGCCCGCCACCATCCCCAGGCAGGCGGCGCCCAGCGCCATGCACATCCAGCGCCGCCTTGCGGGGGGCGCGGCCTGCGTTGCGGATATCGCTTTCTTCGCGATCGACACTGCCATGCTCATTCCTCCTTGCTGGGCGGCCCGCTCAGGCCGCGTGGGTTCGACGCCAGAATTCCGGCTGCTCGTAATGGTGCTTGAGATAGTCGATCCACAGCCGCACGCGCAGCGGCATGTGCTTGCGCTGGAGAAAGACCACGAAGATGCCGTTCGGTGGGGCCGCAAATTCCTCCAGCACCGCCACCAGGCGCCCGGCGGCGATCTCGGCCTCCACCTCCCAGGTGCTGCGCCAGGCAATGCCCCAGCCGCCCAGGCACCAGTCGTGCAGCACCTGGCCGTCGGAGCAGTCCAGCGGACCGCCCGGCTTGAAATGCACGACTTCGCTGGTACCGCTGTCCGGGTGCGGAATGCGGAAGGCCCAGCCGCGCGTCTGCGAGGCATCGCTGGACAGCGTCAGGCAGTCATGCTGGGTCAGCTCGCTGGGGTGGCGCGGCGTGCCGCGGCGCTCCAGATAGGAGGGCGTGGCCACGCACTGGCGCCGGTTGTCGGCGATGCGCACGCTGACCAGGGCCGAGTCGGGCAGGTCGCCTACCCGCACCGCGCAGTCAAAGCCCTCACCGGCCAGATCGACCACGCGGTCGCTCAGATTCAGGGAAATCGTCACATCGGGGTGCAGGTCCCGAAAACGCGGCACCAGAGGCGCCACATGCCGCCGACCAAAGCCTGCCGGCGCCGTGATGCGCAGATGTCCTGTGGCCTTGACCCCGCCCGCACTGACGCTGGCCTCGGCGTTGGACACATCGGACAAGAGGCGTTGGCAATCCTCGAGAAAAGCGCTGCCCTCGTGCGTGAGCGAGATGCGGCGTGTGGTCCGCACCATGAGCTTGACGCCCAGGTGCTCTTCCAAGGCATCCAGCCGCCGCCCCATGATGGCTGGCGCCACGCCTTCCGCCTTGGCCGCTGCCGTGAGGCTGCCGCGCGTGGCCACCGATACGAATGACTCGAATGCCTTGAGCTTGTCCATGACTGCTGTCCGTTTCTTTTCCGTGTTCTTGTGGGGCATGCGCATGCATGCCTGTCTCCTGGGGTCCGCCTTTTTGCGCAGTAGGCACTGGCTGTCTGCCATTTGCCCTTCGCACCGGGCTGCATGCCAATTTCCGATGGTTTTGGCAGGCGCATAACCTTCCCACATTTTTGCGTAAAAGTCACGAGTTTTAAGATTTATGGTCTATTTATGTACGCAAATAAATCTAATAAAGTATTCCTTATAGTCAGGCCCGTAAAGGGTCCAGGCCAGTCTTTCCATCCATCCAACCGGGGTTCCCACCATGACCGATCGCACCCAAGCCCACAGCCTGCAGGTGGCCACAGAGCTGCACCGCTTCATCAATGAACAAGTGCTCCCGGGCACGGGTGTCGCGCCCGAGGCATTCTGGAAAGGCTTCGACGAGATCGTCAACGACCTCGCCCCCCGCAATGCCGCCCTGCTGGCCGAACGCGACCGCCTGCAGGCCGAGCTGGACACCTGGCACAAGGCCCATCCCGGCCCCATCACCGACATGGCCGGCTACCAGCAGTTCCTGACGCAGATCGGCTATCTGGTCGAGCAGCCCAAGGATGCCAAGGCGACTACCACCAACGTGGATGCGGAACTGGCCATCCAGGCCGGCCCCCAGCTGGTCGTGCCCATTCTCAATGCCCGCTATGCGCTCAACGCCGCCAACGCGCGCTGGGGTTCGCTGTATGACGCGCTGTACGGCACGGATGCCATCGGCGAGGACGGCGGCGCGGAAAAGGGCAAGGGCTACAACCCCGTTCGCGGCGCCAAGGTCATCGCCTTCGCACGCGACTTCCTGGACCAGGCCGCCCCGCTGGCCTCGGGCTCGCACAAGGATTCCGCCGGCTACCGCGTGGAAGGCGGCCAGCTGGTCGTCGCGCTCAAGAACGGCGGCACCACGGGCCTGAAGAACACCGCCCAGTTTGTGGGCTACCAGGGTGATGCCGCAGCGCCCTCTTCCGTGCTGCTGCTCAACAACGGCCTGCATATCGACATCCGCATCGACAAGACCACGGCCATCGGCCAGACCGATGCCGCCGGCGTGGCCGACGTGGTGGTCGAGGCGGCCCTGTCCACCATCCTGGACCTGGAAGACTCCGTGGCGGCCGTGGATGCCGAGGACAAGGTGGTGGGCTATGCCAACTGGCTGGGCATCCTCAAGGGCACGCTGACCGAGACCTTCGACAAGGGCGGAAAGAGCATGACGCGCGGCCTGAATGCAGACCGCGAGTACACCGGCGCCGACGGCAAGCCCGTCAGGCTGCATGGCCGTTCGCTGATGTTCGTTCGCAACGTCGGCCACCTGATGACCAACCCGGCCATCCTCTGGGGCAACGGCAAGGAAATCCCCGAAGGCATCCTGGACGCCATGGTCACCACGGCCATCGCCGTCCATGACATCAAGGGTCTGGGCGCCAACGGCATCCGCAACTCGCGCACGGGCAGCGTCTACATCGTCAAGCCCAAGATGCACGGCCCTGCGGAAGCCGCCTTCGCCAGCGAGCTGTTCGGCCGCGTGGAAAAGGTGCTCGGCCTGCCCGAGAACACCGTCAAGCTGGGCATCATGGACGAGGAGCGCCGCACCAGCGTCAACCTCAAGGCCTGCATCGCCGCCGCCGCATCGCGCGTGGCCTTCATCAACACCGGCTTCCTGGACCGCACGGGCGACGAAATGCACACCGCCATGTATGCCGGCCCCATGGTCCGCAAGGCCGACATGAAGGGAAGCGCCTGGCTGGCCGCCTATGAGCGCAGCAACGTGCTCGTGGGCCTGGGCCTGGGCCTGCGCGGCAAGGCGCAGATCGGCAAGGGCATGTGGGCCATGCCCGACCTGATGAAGGCCATGCTGGAGCAAAAGATCGGCCACCCCAAGGCCGGCGCCAATACCGCCTGGGTGCCCTCGCCCACGGCCGCCACGCTGCACGCCCTGCACTACCACCAGGTCAACGTGGCCGAAGTGCAAAAGCAGCTGGAGCAGACCAATGCCGACGCCGAGCGCGCCAACATCCTGGCCGACCTGCTGCAGGTGCCTGTGGTCAAGGAAGACAAGTGGAGCGCCGCCGAAAAGCAGCAGGAGCTGGACAACAACGTTCAGGGCATCCTGGGCTATGTGGTTCGCTGGGTGGACCAGGGCGTGGGCTGCTCCAAGGTGCCCGACATCCACAACGTGGGCCTGATGGAAGACCGCGCCACGCTGCGCATCTCCAGCCAGCACATCGCCAACTGGCTTCAGCACGGCATCGTGACCGAGGCGCAGGTGCGCGAGACCTTCGAGCGCATGGCCGCCGTGGTCGACCAGCAGAACGCGGGCGATGCGCTGTACAAGCCCATGGCCGGCCACTTCGACACCTCGATGGCCTACCAGGCTGCCTGTGACCTGGTCTTCAAGGGCAAGGAGCAACCCAGCGGCTACACCGAGCCCCTGCTGCATGCCTGGCGCCTGAAGGTCAAGGCCGCCGCCTGACGCGGGCGGCGCCCGGCGCTTGAAAAAGCACCCAGGCTTGCCTGAGGTGCTTTTTTCATGGACCTACACTCAGAACCACGATGAGTGCCCCTCCCCCCGATGCCAGCCTGTGTCCGCTGTGCGGCCGCAGCAATCAGTGCGCCATTCTTGCGGGCGTTGATCCGCTGAACTGCTGGTGCATGGACACGCCGGTGGCACCCGATGCATTGGCCCGCATTCCGGAGCCCCTGCGCAACAAGGCCTGCCTGTGCCCCGCCTGCGCACTTGGCACCGACAAGCCTCGACCGCCCGCGTCGGCCGATATGATGTCGCCGATCCAACCCCCTAGAACTTGATCCCTGAGGAGATTGACATGCCCACGTACCACGTCGAAATGATGGAAGGCCGCACCGTCGAACAAAAGCGCAAGCTGGTCGAAGAGATCACGCGCGTCTCGGTCGAAGTCCTCGGCGGCTCGCCCGAATCGGTGGACATCCTGATCACCGACATCAAGCGCGAAAACTGGGCCACGGGCGGCAAGCTCTGGTCCGAACGCAGCTGAGGACTTTTCCTCCAACGCATGCAAAAGGCAGCTTCGGCTGCCTTTTTCCATGAAGCTGCAGCTTTACTTGCGCATTTCTCCAAGTGCCTGCAGCGCACTGGCAGCCACGGTCCACGGCACAGGATGGGAGTCTCTGGCCTGCCAGTACCTGGCAACCCCATCCATGGAAACCTGGGTCAAAACCACCTGGGCGGCGCCGGCCGCATAGGCTTGAAAAGCGGCATCGGTCATCCGTGCCTGGTAGCCAGAGAGATCGCCTCTACGGAAAAGCGCCCATGCGCCTTCGACACACTGCAGCTGCAGGCGCAGATGTGCATCGCCAGGCAGCAACGCTTGCATGAACAGATCGCGCGTGGCTTCATACGTTGTGGGAGCAGCACACAGCAGTGCAATGCGTGACTGGGGATCTCTCTGCAAGGCAGCGGCCACCTTGCGGGCCAGCATGCCATCGGCACGCCAGACCTTGCCACTGCGGCAATCCGCCACGGCCGGGCCCAGGGTCGAGCAGGTCAGCAGCACGGCATCGATATCGGCAGGGTCTGCCAGCGCATCAAGCTGCCCTGCTGTTTTCCGCCGAAGCGCCGCATCCATGCCGCCAGCAGCCTCCGCCTCCAACAACAGTTCCTCATGCACCTGATGAACGATTGAGTGGGCCGGCCAGCCCAGTTCGGCAGCAGCCTGCTTGAAGATCACGGCGTTGCTGTGCGCCGTATGCAGACAGAGGATGGGCATGGGTTTCTTCCGTTTTTTTGCCGTTGCACCGCATTGTGCTTGCAGCTGCTGCGCCAGGCGTTAGGCTATGGCTTGAACTACGCAAACAACGATACCGCCATGTGCCAGCTGCTTGGAATGAACTGCAACACGCCCACCGACGTGCGCTTCAGCTTCTCGGGGTTCACCCAGCGGGCGGGCAATACCGGCGACCATACGGACGGCTGGGGCATCGCCTTCTTCGAGGACAAGGGCCTGCGCCACTTCGTGGGCTATGAGCGCGCCATCGACTCACCCATCGCCAAGCTGATACGCGAGTACCCGATCAAGAGCCGCAACGTCATCGCCCACATCCGCAAGGCCACGCAGGGCGCGGTAAGCCTGCAGAACTGCCACCCCTTCGTGCGTGAACTGTGGGGCCGCAACTGGGTCTTCGCTCACAACGGAGATCTCAAGGGCTTCGCTCCCAAACTGCATGCCCACTTCCATCCAGTAGGCAACACCGACAGCGAGCAGGCCTTCTGCTGGATTCTCCAGGAGCTGTGGAAGTCGCATGCCGGCCTGCCCAGCGTGCAGGAACTCACCCACACGCTGCGCGAGCTGGCCAGGCGCATCTCGCCGCATGGAACCTTCAATTTCCTGCTGTCCAACGGCGAAGCGCTGTGGGCCCATGCCACCACGCACCTGTGCTATATCGAACGACGCCACCCCTTTGCCCAGGCCCATCTGTCGGATGAAGACCTGGCCGTGGACTTCGCCCGGGAAACCACACCCCAGGACCGCGTGGCCATCATCGTCACGGCGCCATTGACCAAGAATGAGACCTGGACCTCAATCCAGTCGGGCGAACTCAAGGTCTTTGTACAGGGCGAATGCCTGCCGCTTTGAACCATTGCGCATTCAGGAATAAAAAGAGAGCGCGTCAGCGCTCTCTTTTTTTGGGTTGTCCGTTTTGGCTGTTCAGCCTGTTTCCCCGTTTCCTGCACCCCAATGCAAAAAACCCCGTAGCTTTGGGCTACGGGGTTTCTTGGGCTGTAAGAGCCTGACGATGACCTACTTTCACACGGGAACCCGCACTATCATCGGCGCAAAGTCGTTTCACTGTCC
>NZ_JAQOTI010000025.1:0-48120 GCF_028401915.1 Delftia sp. DT-2 | reverse complement strand
ATCAACTCCTTTAGAACGGCTCGGGCCATGAAGAGTGGATAGCGTTTAGAGTCTATGCAATCGTCCGGGATGCGACAGCTATCATTTCCGCATAAAGAATCAGCTAACGCATCACCATTTATGGGTCGGATCACATTGTATCTTGCGATTCAACGTCTCTGTTTTCGAACAAGGACGCAGGCTTTCACCAGAGGAAGCCAAACGTAGACTGAATCGTCTCGAAGAACAAATGCGCATGGAATCTTGTATCAATGCGCTGGAGAGGGTGGCTGCGACTGAGAACAACGAAATTTTAAAAAATGCACTTACCTATCTCAGGAAGAATAAAAATCTAACGCCGAAATATGCATTCGTCGTTTTATGGCGGCTCAAGATTAATCAAATAGAACATAATCCCGGATTTTTTAAGGTCACTCTAAAGACTGCCAAGCAAAGATCGGATTTGCTATCAATGGACGAGAGTAGGGTCCATTTAATATGGCCAGCATTGACGTCCACCCAACGCGACATCGCCATCCGCTTAGGACATACACCTCCCGGGTTGTGATGATAGAAATGTGAGCTTTACCCCCCTTAGCTCGCTCAATGGTGAGGCGGCAGCCCGATTTTTTGAGTGCGCGCGGACTAAGGCCGGCGAGGCGCCTTGCGCAGCTGCACAGCGGCTTTTGCCACGCCGCGAGGTACCAGTGGACGTTGATTTTTGGAAGTTCTGGGTAAATGCGTTTGAAGAAGACCCGGTGACTTTCAATGGTTGCCGACTAGCGCTGCATCACATTTCTGAAGCATGTCTCTAAGCGCCATGAGCGTCTGCGGATCAGAAAGTCCTGTCTTGCCATCACACGCCACCAAGCGATCCAAGATAGCGGGGGGCCAGTCCTCGATGTCATCGTCCAAGGCCAGCCATTGCCTGGGCTTCCTGCGCGTCACGTCTTCCAAGATTTGCTGGCCACGCGAAGTGTCCCGAAAGCTCGCCAGAAGCCAGGGATCAGCTCCGTGGACACGTTTGTGGAAAGTGCCACCGATGAAGCGGGCGCGCAGCTCCTTGGGCAACAGCTGCAGCGTCTTGGCATAGCCGGGGCGTATGCACCATGTACTGCTGAGCACGATGGCTACTTGGGGGTAGAGGGCGAGTTCTTCTTGCAAAAGGGGCAGCCACTCGAACAAGGAGTGCTCAGAGGCTTGGTATGGGCTCATGTAGATGCCACGTCGGGGATGCCAAAGCACAGCTTCATGGTGAACCACGCCGTCAAGATCAAGATACAAAACCACGTCAGCGCTGCGAGGCGAAGACGCAGGGATGTAGGGAGTCGAGCTGCCTGCGGACATGCTTGTCATGTCGGCATTTTCACGCCATGCGATGTGATCGTGGTCGGTGACCATAGGGGGCAAGGGGCATCCGCCTACGGCGTGCCACTGCCTGCACCACGACACTGATGCCAGTAGCCCAGCCCGCCAGCGGTCCTTGTGACAACCCGACCACTCGCCCATGCCTCTTCCATCCCCCTTTTCAGAATCTGCGAAGACTCCCGCAGCAGCTCCTGCGCACAACGATCCCACGGCAGTGTCCCACCCCACCGATGGCTGCATTCGTGTTCGTGGCGCGCGCGAGCACAACCTGAAGAACGTGGATGTGGTGATTCCACGCAACTGCCTTGTGGTCTTCACCGGGGTGTCCGGCTCGGGCAAGTCGTCGCTCGCCTTCGGCACCTTGTATGCCGAGGCGCAGCGCCGATACTTCGAATCGGTCGCGCCCTATGCGCGCAGACTCATCGACCAGGTGGGCGTTCCGCAGGTTGATGGCATCGATGGACTGCCCCCTGCAGTGGCTCTGCAGCAGCATCGTGGCGCACCCACGGCGCGGTCGTCGGTAGGCAGCGTCACCACTCTTTCCAACCTGGTGCGCATGCTCTACTCGCGTGCTGGAGCGTACCCCGCGCACCAACCCATGCTGTATGCGGAGGATTTTTCACCCAACACCCCGCAGGGCGCCTGCCCGCATTGCCATGGACTGGGCCGTCTTTACGACGTGACAGAGGCGTCCATGGTGCCGGATGATTCGCTCACCGTGCGTGAGCGGGCCGTTGCCGCCTGGCCAAGCGCCTGGCAGGGCCAAAATCTGCGCGACATTCTCACAACGCTGGGCCACGACATCGACGTGCCTTGGCGCAATTTGCCGCGCAAGACGCGCGAATGGATCCTTTTCACCGACGAGCAGCCCACCGTGCCGGTGTACCCGGGACTCACGGTTGACGAGGTTCGACGCGCGCGCCAAGCGGGCCAGCCGCCCAGCTACATGGGCACGTTCACCGGCGCACGCCGCTATGTGATGCAGACATTTGCCACCAGCCAGAGCGCAATGATGAAGCGTAAGGTGTCCAAGTTCATGGTGGGGACGCGCTGCCCAGTCTGCCATGGCAAGCGGCTGAAGCCCGAGTCGCTTTCGGTCACCTTTTGCGGTCTGGACATTGGCGATCTGGCTCGCTTGCCCCTTGACGCCTTGGCCGATGTGCTCCGACCTGTGGCCGAGGGCGCGACCACTCCAACCGTGACGGGCGATGCCGGTGCTGCCATGACTGCTGCTGCACGCAAGCGCGCCGCACTTCAACGGAAGGCGGACGGCGCCTGCGCCCATGCTGCCGCACCCGATGTGCGCCGCACGCCCCACCTCTCGCCCGAAAAGCAGCTGGCTGCACAGCGCATCGCTCAGGAACTGCTGGTCCGCGTGCAGGCCCTGACCGGACTGGGGCTGGGTTACCTCTCGCTCGACCGGGCGACGCCCACGCTGTCACCCGGCGAGCTGCAGCGCCTGCGGCTGGCCACGCAGTTGGCATCGCAACTCTTCGGCGTGGTGTATGTGTTGGACGAGCCGTCTGCCGGACTGCACCCGGCCGACACCGCTTCGCTGCTGACTGCGCTGCAACGCTTGAAGGACGCTGGCAATTCCATCTTCGTGGTCGAACATGACGTGACCACCATGCAGCGCGCAGACTGGCTGGTGGATGTAGGCCCCGAGGCCGGCGAGCGTGGGGGACGCGTCCTGTACAGCGGCCCGCCCGAAGGCCTCGCAGAGATATCCGAGTCGCAGACGCGTCGCTACCTGTTCGAGGACGGCACGCGTTCACGCCGCGAGCGGCGCACCCCCAACCCCGAAAATCGAACTCAGGGTTGGCTGACGCTGCAAGGTGTACACCGCCACAATCTGCGTGGCGTCGACGTGGCCTTTCCCACAGCGTGCCTGACTGCCGTAACCGGCGTCTCCGGCTCGGGCAAATCGAGCCTGGTTAGTCAAGTACTGCTGGAGTTGGTCACTGCCCACTTGGGGCAGCCCTTTGCGTCGAGTGAAGGTGAAAGCCTGGCCGACGGGCCGCCTGATGCCACAGCGGACGGCGATGACCCGGGCTCCATCATGATGACAGATGAAGGCGCCACTACTTCAGGCCGACTTGGCGGGGCCACCGACCACGTTCGCCGGCTTGTGCGCGTGGACCAGCAACCGATCGGCCGTACGCCCCGCTCCAACCTTGCCACCTACACCGGCCTGTTTGATGCCGTGCGCAAGCTCTTCGCAGCTACACCGGCAGCGCGCAAAAGACGCTATGACGCAGGCCGCTTTTCGTTCAACGTCGCCAAAGGCCGCTGTTCCACCTGCGAGGGCGAAGGCTTCGTGAGCGTCGAACTGCTTTTTCTGCCCAGCGTGTACGCGCCGTGTCCCACCTGCCACGGCGCGCGCTACAACTCCGACACACTGTCCATCACATGGAACGGGCTCAGCATCGCCGATGTACTTGGCCTCACGGTGGACGCTGCCTGCGAGGCGTTTGCCGCCGAGCCAGCCGTGCTGAGGCCGCTGCATGCGCTGCGCGACATCGGGCTGGGCTATTTGCGTCTGGGCCAGCCCGCGACAGAGCTGTCAGGGGGTGAAGCTCAGCGCATCAAACTTGCCACCGAGCTGCAGCGTACCCAGCGCGGCCATACCCTGTACGTACTGGACGAACCTACGACAGGCCTGCATCCGGCCGACGTGGACCGCCTGTTGCTGCAGCTGGACGCGCTGGTCCAGGCTGGCAATACCGTCGTGGTGGTCGAACATGACATGCACTTCGTTGCCTCCAGCGATTGGGTGATCGATATCGGTCCTGGTGCGGGCGCACAAGGTGGACGCATCGTAGCGACTGGGACGCCGCATCAGGTGGCACGTTGCACCGCCTCGCGCACGGCACGGTATCTGGCGGCAGCATTGAACAACACCACCACAAACTGAATGGCTCGCTTGCGATTCGCTACCTTGGAAAAACCGCAATACGCGCTCGACAACAGCTTTTGCGTGGGTGCACGTCGACTGGTTTCTGTCGCTATTCTCTGTTCAAGGCTGGTGTCACTTCTTCGTCAATAGAATGAATTTCTTTGCATGCTTTTTGAGCGCGAGCCTGAGTTGCCAGTTGATCATAGAAATTTGCGACTTCACGAAGCTGCTCTTCATCGAGGTCCTCAATCCCAATCATACGATTGCTGGCAGATTTACTCGCCGCCAGTAACTCGTTAAGTTTAAGATGTAGTGCGACGCTGTCCTTATTTTGGCTTTGCTGGATCAAGAAAACCATAAGAAACGTGACAATGGTCGTGCCGGTGTTGATCACCAGTTGCCAGTACTCTGAAAAAGAGAAAACTGGTCCAGCGGCGGCCCAGACCAGCACGCAAGCTAACGCTATACAGAAAGCAACTGGAGAACCGGCCCACCGTGTAACTCTGCTAGCAAAATGGTCGAAGGCTGTCAGTATTGGTGATCTATCAGCGTAAGAGGCACTGGACGTGTCCGGCATTGAACCCAGCACGTCTTTGGCCGAGCTATTTGGAGTATTCGTTTTAGACATGATGTGCTCGGGTAATGCTGGAGACCGTACGGTCTCCAGGCATATGTAAAACAATGAATCCGCTACACAGCAGGGGGATCGGTTTCGCGTTCGGGATGTCGATGTCGCGCAATTGCAGATACAAACTGTGCGATTGCTGAATCGTCAATCCCCACCACGATCCCGGGATCTTCATTGCCTGAAGGCAGGAGCGGCGGGATTTGTGCCATGTGCATAAGAACCGTGGAAGCAGTCATGACCATTATGGGTTTGCAATGGCGATATTGATCTTTGATAAATTCAAGTGTGTGACCATCCTTAGCCAGTTCCTTGACGCCCATTTCCCCATCAGGCAAGACCAAAGCATCGAAGAGGAATCCTGGTTCGTTTTCCAGTGATGCATCGGCATCAATGACCGCACCCTTACTGGTGGTTAACGGGCCAATGTGAGGGGCAACGAAACGTGGCACCGCTCCCAGTTCGAAGAGCTTGCTATGCAGCTTGATCAGGCTCTCGGCTTCAACGCCATTGGCAACCAAAATTGCAACCTTGCGCCCCTGGATTCCTGTTTCTCCAGGTCGCGCGAGGAGCGACAACGAGGGCGACATGTTCACCTCAGCTGCAGGAGCGCTGGTCAGCGCCTTGGGCATCGGCTCGGGCATTTCCGTGATGCCCAGCTTAACGGCTACCTGGTTTGCTAGCTCTTCAGAGACATTGCGTAAGGAAGACACCATTCGTTCACGGATGGCAGGAACCGTGACCTTGCTCAGCTCGAAACGGAAGGCTGCCGCGATGTGGGCTTGCTCAATCGGGCTTTGGCTATCGAAGAATAGTTTGGCCTGTGTGTAGTGGTCTGCGAATTTCTCGGGTTTCGCACGCACTTTTCCTTGGGCCGCTCTGGCTTCGATCCGTGCAGGAACGGACACAAATCCTTGGGCAGCACCTGCCTGAAATGGGCAACCGCCGCCCAGAGAATTGGGCTCGTAGGCTACCTTGCCACGGTGAATGGCCTGCCGATGCATACCGTCACGTTGGTTGTTATGTACCTGTGTCAAAGGGGTGTTTATTGGGATCTCATGGAAATTTGGGCCCCCAAGCCGCGAGATCTGGGTGTCCACATAGGAGTGGATGCGGCCGGCAAGCAGGGGATCGTTGGAAAAGTCGATGCCTGGAACTACATGCGCAGCACAGAACGCCACTTGCTCCGTCTCGGCGAAGAAGTTATCGGGGTTACGGTTCAAGACCATGCGGCCTATCGGGCGCACGGGAACCAGTTCCTCGGGGATGAGCTTGGTGGCGTCGAGGATGTCAAAACTGAACGCATCGGCCTCTTGCTCGGTGAAGACCTGCACGCCAAGTTCGTATTCAGGATAGGCGCCGGCCTCGATGCGTTCCCACAGGTCACGCCGGTTGTAGTCCGGGTCCGCGCCGGAGATCTTGACCGCCTCGTCCCAGACCAGCGAATGCGTGCCCGCCTTGGGGTTCCAGTGGAACTTGACGAAGACCGACTGTCCCTCTGCATTGACGAAGCGGAAGGTGTGCACGCCAAAACCCTGCATCGTGGCGAAGCTGCGGGGGATGGCGCGATCCGACATCAGCCACATCAGCATGTGGGTGGACTCGGGCATGAGCGAGACGAAATCCCAGAACGTGTCATGGGCGCTCGCGGCCTGCGGCATCTGATGGTGTGGCTCAGGCTTGACGGCATGCACCAAGTCGGGGAACTTCATGGCGTCCTGGATGAAGAAAACCGGCATGTTGTTGCCAACCAGATCCCAGTTGCCTTCGTCGGTATAGAACTTCACTGCGAACCCGCGCACGTCACGCGCTGTGTCCTTGGAGCCGCGCTCTCCAGCCACCGTCGAAAAGCGCACAAACACCGGCGTGATCTTGCCTGCCTCTTTGAAGGGTGCAGCGCGTGTCAGCTCAGTAAGCGGCTCATAGCACTCGAAGAAGCCGTGGGCGCCGGAGCCGCGCGCATGAACGATGCGTTCGGGGATGCGCTCATGGTCGAAATGGGTGATCTTTTCGCGGAGGATGAAGTCCTCAAGCAAAACGGGCCCACGCTCGCCATACTTCAACGAGTTCTGGTTGTCCGCAATAGCCACGCCTTGGTTGGTGGTCAGCACCTGACCCGCCGCATCCACACGCACTCGGTCCAGCGTGTCTACGGTGGCATTGTTGCCTTGCACAGCCTCCGAACCCGTTTTGGCTGAGGAATTTTGCTCGGACAGGGTGCTGGCGGTTGCTAGGCGCGACGCAGAAGCACTCACAGCGCCAGGAGCAGGTCGTGTCCCGTTGTCAAAGCCATGCTCGCCAGCCTTGATCGGGTTGTAAGGGCGGCCGGCAGCAAGCGTCTCAGTCTGAAGAGATTTTTCCGAAAGTTGGTCCACTGCCTTTATAGAAGCAGGACCACTATCTGTATTTCGTGCCGAGGCTGCCTTGACGCTGTCCCCGGATACCTTGTCCGTCTTTTTCATCGTGATCTCCTGGGTTAGGAAAATCTGAGGATAAGGCGAGCTTGCAATAAAGATGTAGGAAGAGGCTGATAAGTTTTAGAGATGGCATAAACGTAAATTTCGAACGGCGAAATATTTTCGGCAAGTTATACGGATACGGCATTTTTTACATTCAAAGGATAAGCTGCCTCGCGGCTTCCGCCTACTTGCTTCCATGCCAAAATTTGGCAGACACTGAGGAGCGATTTCTCAATATCCCAAGTGTTTAATATTATGCAAATATACAGTGTCGAAATGCGGTTCGTCTACGATGTTCGTGATGTGAGTGGCGCTGACTTTATATTTGGTTTCCCTGTCGCGGCCGACAAACAGCAAGTTATTCTGGACGAGGCCATGAAGATTAACCAACCCGTTGAGTACAAATTGCCAGCCAGGCTACGGCGTGGAAACCGTGTTTTCCATCTCCATGCAGAGCAAGGGAATTTTGAGCTGCTCTATAAATCTACTTTTTCACTAACACAGCGTATTTTCCAACCTCGCGAATATAACGAAGTCCCTGTTGGTGTGCTACCGTCAACTACTCTGCCATATTTATATCCCAGCAGATACTGTCAGTCAGATAAGTTAGCTGCAATAGCATATAGGAACTTTGGCAAATCTGAACCTGGACTCCAGCGCATCGCCGCAGTCCGGGCCTGGGTAAGTAACTATATAGCCTATTACCCCGCAGCCGGGGCCACCACAACATCCGCTCTCGACACCATGATTGACCGGGCAGGCGGAGGGCGCGAGATTGCCCACCTAACTATTAGTTTTCTGAGGGCGCTTAACATACCTTCCCGTCTGGTCACGGGCATTAGTTTTACAGAAGCTCAAAGCCAACCTATGCCAACTTTCCACGCCTGTGTAGAGGCTTTTCTGAGCGGTGGGTGGGTGTTGTTAGATCCGATAAGCATAGCAGATACGAAGAATTTCATAAGGATCGGCAGAGGACGTGATGCGGCTGACACTGCATACGCCACTATTTTCGGCGCGGTCATATCGATGCAGCCCACAGTGTCGATGGAAAGAGACTTAAGTAATTTGCCACAGCTGGGCTACTCTCCTTGCAAGGGTGTTCCGGATTGCAAACGGCTTCTAAGATATTCTGGAGCTAGCCATCGTGCCGAACTTCGACTTTAATGACAGTATTGCAAGTTGAACCATTTCAACACAAATTAGTAGGCGCTATCAGTGGCAACATCTCAATAGGCCCTATCGTTTATTTACCAAATTCTTTTCTACCACAGTTCAGGTGCGTAAAATTGCATGGTCTTCTCGCGCCATGTTGGCGGTGATAGCAAGAGTCAAAAATAGGTTTGATTTGATTGAAGATCTTTATTGCTGCAACGTAAAACCCGCCAATCATTGCAATATTTTGTTCAAAACTGTAAATATGGTGGCAGGGCTTTTTGGAGAGCGGGTGATGGCCTTCTGGATCTTCTGATTGTTGTTGACCGATTGGGGAATGATTTTCAGGAAATGAATAAATATGGCGTTGGAACATTTAATTTTGGAGAATGATTTAACAATAAATGCATAGATAGTCTTTGAGAAATATAATATGGCGAGTCTTTTGCACCATGGTGGGACTAAAGTTTCTCGCTTGTCTTCCATGAGGTGATTTTATGACCAGGAAGGAAAAGACGCCTGAGGAGTTGATCTCGGCGATATACCAAGCACTATTCAGTAGTCAGTATTCGGTCCATTTCCATGTGAAGAATTTACCAGGCATCTCGATAATGGCCCTACCTTTGCAACAAGATGCTTGTGCGTCCAATTGGGTCATCAACATTGAATCAGGTGACCCCGAGCTTCGGGCAGCTATCAGGCACGCAGCATCCATGGTTCAACACGAGTTTGACTTGATTTCCCGTCACAGTTAATCAACGGCTCGTGCATTTGAAATTCTTTTTTCGCACGCTCCGTGCGGAGATGGACCGTGTGCGCGAAGCTCTTGTCTTGAATCGATAAGTCAAAATACCATTACCGGGTTTTCCCGCTACGCCTAGGATGCTCGACTGTGCAAGCCAGGGTATTTTGATCAGGTGGTGGTCTGTGCGCCCATCTTACTAGGCTGATACCTCGTTAAAATCAGCAGTATGACGCCTCCTTTTCAAGATGAAAGACATCAGCGCCCACTACAGCGCTTGATTGGACGCCCTTTCTTAGCTGCTGCACTATCCCTCGGACTTTTGACTTTCCTGTTGGTCGCTACCAACGTGTGGCTCGCGTGGCGTGCACATGCTGACGCGTGGTCCCAGGCCGAAAGAACTTCTCGGAATCTTGGGCATTCTGTTGCACATCAATTAGACAGTGTGTTTAGCGAGGTCGGACGGCTACTAAACACCATAGAATATATAATTGAGCAAGCAGATATGGAGCTGGCGGCCCTTGAGTCGCTTCAGCCATTGATGGTCAACCATCTAGGAAACGCCGATTATTTGCATGGAATATTTGTATATGATGCCAATGGAAATTGGCTCGTACACACACAGGCGACTCAACCCCCGAATGCAAACAATTCAGACCGTGAGTACTTTATAAGCCATCGCGAAAGCCCGAGTAAAAAAGTGCTTGTCAGTAAGCCGTTGCAGAGTCGTTCCACGGGCGAATGGATTATTCCGGTTTCCAAGCGTCTCAACGATGCTAGCGGAAGATTTGCGGGTGTTGTTCTTGCTACTATTCGGGTTAAATATTTATTAAATCTTCTGGATGGATTCGATATCGGAGAAAAGGGCGCAATTTCGTTGAGCCTCGCCGACGGTATCCTTGTTGTACGAAGGCCATATTCCGTATAAGATTTGGGTCGAAACATTCCAAATAATCCACTCTTGGATATAGCAAAGAATGAACGTGCCGGAATGCTATTGCTTGCGTCTCCTTTTGATGGAATAAGACGACTCGTCATTTTTGAACATCTGGGAAGTAATCCTCTCTTTGTGACGGTAGCGCTCTCTGAGGAGGAAATTCTGTCTCACTGGCGTAGCGCTACCCAAGTGCAAGCCATTTGTTTACTAATAATTATTACAGTTATCGCACTATCTGGAAGCTATGTTTTCCGTAGCATGAAGGTCCGTAAAGAGGCTGACCGTGCGCTGCATAACGCTCATGATCAAATCATGCGGAAAAATCAACAGCTTGCCGAACTCGCGGATCAAGATGGTCTGACGGGTATATTCAATCGGCGAGCGTTTGACCTAAGGCTCGCAGAAATTTTTGGACAAAGTCGTCGGTATCAGCGCAAACTATCAACAATAATCTTCGATGTAGATCACTTTAAGAATTACAACGATATTTATGGTCACTTGGCCGGTGACGATTGTCTAAGACAGGTGGCATCAGCCCTTTCAGGAGCTATGCGGCGACCTGGAGACATCTTGGCGCGCTACGGAGGCGAGGAATTTGTTGCAATTCTTCCGGATACTGATGGGCAAGGTGCCTTGGAAGTGGCAAATAGTGCGAGAGAAAGAATTGAAAGTCTGATGCTTGTCCATGCAGGCAGCGATATTGGAATAGTTACCGTTTCCTGTGGCGTGGCAACGGCAGACTGGAATGACACAAATTTGACTTCCGAGAAGCTGATTGACCTGTCAGACCAAGCTCTGTATACCGCGAAGCGTTTGGGTAGAAACAGATGCATCCTGAGCGCATCTGGTCGTGCAGTGGGAGAGCAGTAGATTCCGATCGCGCCAATTTTGGAAGCTCTTCATACGGAAATTCTCTGAAAAATACTACAGCATCGTCCGTGCAGGCCTACAGAAATTAATGGCTTTCGGTAGGAGTATCAACATCCCTACCACTCCCTCTGGAGAACGATGATGCCCAAGACACGCTATGACGAAGTCCAGCTCAAGGATTTGCTGTTGCAAATGATGGAAACTGAGCTAGGCGGAGAACAGGTTTATCGGACCGCTTTGCAATGTGCCATCAACGAAGACCTGAAAGAGGAATGGGAAAAGTATCTGGAAGAGACGTTAAGCCACCAGAACGTTGTCCGCACGACATGTGAGTTCCTGGGCATCAATGCGGACGAAGTGACGCCTTCGCGCCAAGTGGTCAAGCACATCGGATTGTCGCTGGTAAAGGCCATGGAACTGGCGCTCAGTGCCGGTGACCGAAGTGCAGCGCAGCTCGTTGCTTGCGAATGTGTGGTGCATGCGGAGACCAAGGATCACGCAAATTGGGAGCTGCTGGGCATGGTGGCGGAAGTGGCCACCGGTGAGACAGGTAAAGCGCTCAAGGAAGCGCATGCGCGGGTGGAGAAGGATGAAGATCATCATCTTTATCACACAAAGGGCTGGTGCCGTGAACTCGCCATCCAGAGCCTCGGTCTGCCGGCCGTCCTGCCACCGCCTGAAGAGATCAAGCAAGTGGAGACGGCCATTGGTGCATCGCGTGCCGAGCAGCAGCGCAAATCCATGCTCTGACGACCAAAATGCCGCGTAGTCAGGTTTTAAAGCCTACCGATGTGCCTCGTAGTCCGGTGGTTCTGTTGCTGGTTGATGTAATCAACCCATTGCAGTTCCCGAATGCCGGTGGTTTGGTTCGCGAGGCAGTACGAGCGGCATCCAAGATCTCGAAGCTTAAAGCCAAGCTTAAAAGTCGTAATATTCCGGCAATTTATGCCAATGATAACTATGGAACTTGGCAGAGCGAGTTTTCTGATATTCTTGTCGAATGCATGGGGTTATCTGGGCCTCGTGGAGAAATAGCGCGGACTCTCGCCCCCAGTGAGTCAGATCTAGTGATATTGAAACCCCAGCATTCGGCATTTCATTCCACTCCGCTTCAGCATCTCCTCGATCGCATGGAAGCCGAGAAATTGATCATCGTGGGTTTTGCCACGGATATGTGCGTCATGCTTTCTGCCACCGATGCACGGATGTCTGGATATAGCGTGTGGGTGCCGAGCGATTGTACGGCAGCTGAAAATCCTTCAAGAAAAGCATTTGCTTTACGGCATCTTCGCCAGTCATTCAAGTGTTCTGTAAGAGCATCAACTGGTAGGATGGAGAGCGATGATTAAGGACCTGGTCCTTTATGCAATAGCGAAGTTTGCCATATCTCACGCTGAACCGCGGCAAGCGATAGCATGTACAGACGCTGGTAAATCAGCGGAAAACCTTGCCATACAGTGTAGAAGTCAACTACATCTTGTGCGTGATTGATATTTGGAAAAATGCGCCTCCAGCTTGACCGAGCCTCAATGCCTCACCAGATTCATGCGCGATGACCTCTTGGACTTTTGCATGTGCAAGCGCAGTCTTGGCACGCCAATCCTTGGCGCTTTCTGTACATCCCAAACTGGCGACATACCCTTCATAGAGCCCATAGGTACCGCCAAAGATGGTCAACATGGCTGTCTTGAAAGCATGCTCAGCAGCTTTGAGTTCCTCAGAGCCTAGGCTATGAGCATTTCGCAAGACCACTTCTATCTCGCAGTCGGGACTCGGGAGACCCTCAACATAGTCACGAGATGGACGTGCATCCCCGGGCGGAAGATAAGACATCCCTTCAAGGACAGCAGCCAAGCTGTCATTTTTCTTGGCGTGGGTTTGGTAAATATTCATATTGCTCTCCGTTAACCGTAACTTTCGCTCCTGTGCATGCGAAATATTATCGAATGGGTCCAGCATCCATTACATGCTCACCTTTGCAGGAGCGTTCCACCAAGCTCCAAGTGCTCGACACAGATGTTCTGGATCAGCTGGCTTGGTAAAAATCAGATCGAACTCTGTTTCAGCTATGCGGGACCGCATCTGTGCCTGGCTATGTCCCGTAATGGCCACGATAAAAAGGCGCGCGCCTAGCGCTGAGTCTCGAATTACCTGGGCCACCTCCACTCCGTCCATTTCAGGCATCCCAATGTCCAATAGGACAACGTTCCAGTAACCCTGCGCCAGTTTTTTCAAGGCTTCTCTTGCAGTGGTGCATGGCGAAGCTTCGGCGCCGTCCATTTCCAACAGTGCTGCCATCGTCTCAGCGATATCGGAGTCATCATCCACAACCAAGATGCGCATGCCGTAGAGGGGTAGCGCACCTACATCCTCATCCGTAGCATTCGTGTCGGGTTGATTTTGCACACTGCCCCCTTAAGGTATCGAGAATAAAAATTCTCATTCATTCGGATGAGAAAGTTTCACCGATGTCCAATTTATTTCAACTGTTGCCATTATTAACAAACAGGTGCAAGCTTAAGACCTGTCTACGACATCGAGGTGATAGAGAAATTCTAAGATTTCAGAGAAATTGTTCAATTCTGTCAAAGCTTCAAAATGTTCCTCAGTACCTCGGCAAGAGGTCACGAGATAGCTGGCAACAGTTCAATCGATAGATCACGGGATTTCCAGTCGTCGATACTGGATTCTGCTGCTGAGGATGCACTTTGTACATCTTTCTGTAATTGTTGGACTGTAGCTGCTTAGGCTCTATCCCAATAAATGCATGGGAACGTCTGAATCGGGGTCCGTGCGGCAAATGCCTACAGTTCCGCAGCCTTTCTTCTGGCACGCGAGTCGTACTGCAAGCTCGGCAGTAGGGTTCTAGGCGCCTGAGACTATGGGCACAAAAATTGCCCCACTACTTGAGGTTGAAACTCAATTTCAGTGGCAGCGAATCTAACGACGGAGATTCTGATGAAGGCACTTACCTACCACGGTTCCAAGGATGTTCGTTACGAAACGGTGGCAGATCCTCAACTGCAAGATGAGGAGGACATCATTATCAAGGTGACTGCTACTGCTATATGCGGCTCAGACCTTCATATCTATCGTGGAAAGATTCCTGAAATGGAGACCGGTGATATTCTGGGACATGAATTCATGGGGGTGGTCGAGGAAGCCGGAAGAGGTGTAAAGCACCTGAAAAAGGGAGATAGGGTAGTCGTACCGTTCGTCATTGCTTGTGGCGAATGTTTTTTCTGCAATAGATCACTTTTTGCTGCTTGCGAAGAAACCAATTCGGGGCGCGGGGCCATTATCAACAAAAAATCTGCGAGACCTGGAGCTGGACTGTTTGGCTACAGCCACCTGTACGGCGGGTACTCGGGTGGACAGGCGGAATATGCTCGAGTTCCCCGGGCCAACGCTGGGCCAATTCTGATACCGGATTTTTTGGGTGATGATCAGGTGCTTTTTCTGTCGGATATTCTGCCTACCGGTTATCAGGCGGCACTCAATGCCCGTATCTCCAAGGGGTCCACGTTAGCTATATTTGGTGCGGGACCTGTAGGGTTGATGAGCGCACTGTGTGCGCGCTTCCTGGGGGCTGAAACGATTTTCATGGTGGACGATAACGTTGACCGTCTGGAATTTGCAAAACAAACATATGGCGTGATACCCATCAATTTTTCGGATATTGATGATCCTGCCGAATTTATTCTTGAAAATACCCACCACCGAGGCGTGGATGCCACGATTGACGCTGTGGGCTTTGAGGCCAAAGGAAGCGCCGTGGAGACCGTACTCACCACTCTGAAAATCGAGGGCTCCAGCGGGAAGGCACTGCGCCAGTGCATTGCGGCTACCCGACGCGGCGGTGTGGTCAGCGTTCCCGGCGTTTATGCGGGCTTCATCCACGGCTTTCTTTTTGGAGATGCCTTTGACAAGGGGCTGTGCTTTGAGATGGGGCAGACGCATGTTCAGAAATACCTCCCCGATCTGCTTGATCACATTGCTAACGGATTAATGAAGCCTGAAGTAATTATCTCGCATCGCATGGATTTGAGCGAGATTGTCAAAGGATATGAAATATTCGAAAAGCAGGAAGAATCTTGTCGCAAGGTTGTACTAACTCCTTAGTCTGTTCAATGACAACACGAATGAAATACAGAGTTCGCCGGACAGGGTGACTCTGCCTATACAGATTATTCGCAAAGGTTGTGAGTGCATCTCGCTTTTTGATTTTTCCGAAATCTCTAGGAGTGGATTATGTCAAAGCAAAACCGCAACAACATGAATCATGGCCTGGGTTTTTATTCCGGGGCGTTGCAGGAAAATCCGAGAAATACACGACAAGTCCATCAGAGGCAATGAGTAGCTTTAATGCCTTGCGGGGCTTGTGATATGCCAAGCACTTTTCAACCTAGTAGGAGCCTTCATGACCCAGTCCTTTACTCCGGAAGATGTGTATCTTGACAGAGTTGTTTCCGGACTTGATGTTTCCGCGAAGAACCAAGTTGTCTGCTCCGTGAAAGGAGCCGACCGGGAAAAGGATGAGTATTTTTCGTGTCTATGGTTGATTTCCCCGGTGGGCGACGAGCCCAGACAGCTTACCTGGGGATCGAGTCTTGACAGCGGGCCTCGATGGTCCCCCGATGCTTCCCAGATCGCTTATCTGTCCAACCGGAACCAAGGTTCGTCCCAGGTCTATCTCCTGCCTTGCAATGGTGGAGAGCCTCGCCAACTCACTAGCCTTGCGCGCGGCGCTTCGGATACGCGCTGGAGCCCCACCGGGGACAGGCTGCTGGTGATAGGCAATGTCACCGTTGACCCCAACCAGCGTCACGAAGGATGCGTCCGGGACGACGGGGCGAAGGCCAAGGCGCCAAATCCAGATTCTCCGAAGCTGTGCTGGAGGCTTCCTTACAAGCTCAACGGAACAGGCTACATCCTCGACACCCGCAGTCACCTGTTCGTCGTCGATGTGAACGATGGGCAGACGAGCCAGATCACTTCCGGAGATTACGAGGTCCGCAGTGCGGCGTGGAGCCCGGATGGAAAGAAGATATGCATTTCCAGAACCCGAGAGAAACCCAATGAATATCACTGTACGGATATTTGGGTGCTGGATGTCGAGAACGACAACGTGCGCAGGGCTGAGCGCATGTCCTTTGACCAGGCCAACAGTTCATCACCCAGCTGGTCGCCCGATGGCCGATGGATAGTCTTTACGGGCTCCCTGAATTCAGGTGATCCCCAGTGTAGGCTCTGGTTGATAGATCTGGAAACCAAAGAGGTCAAAGGGCTGGGCTCCGAATCCTTGGAGGTGGTGCCCGGAGACCTGTGCTGGACCCGAAGCGGTAATTCGGTCGGTTTCATACAGGCGCGCGAGGGTGTGCAGTCCGCCGCTTTGATCTCGGTGCCGGAGGGGCAATGCAAAGTGATTGCCAAAGGCAACCGTCATCTGGATTCATTGGCCCTAGGGGATGGGTTTGTGTACACGGCAGAAGATCCGACAAGCCCGCAGGAAGTCTATTACAAGGCAATCGGCGGGGAGCAAGAGCAGAAAATCAGCAGCTTCAATGCTTGGTGGAATGAAAGAGACAAGCTGGCTGTGATGTATAGGAGCTTTTGCGCGCCTGACGGCGATGGCGGAACGGAGGATATAGACGGCTGGGTGCTGCAACTGCAAGGCGGTATCGAGAGAAAAAGAAAAACGAAGGGCCCGCTGCTTGTTGATTTCCATGGCGGGCCGGCAAGCTACGTAGATTTGAGGTTTTCCGCCCACTCCTATTGGCAGATATTAGCCTGCGCTGGTTGGACGATATTGTCAGCCAACACGGTTGGATCATGCAGTTATGGCCGAAAGTTCTCGGAGAGGCTGCGCGGCAAATGGGGTGAACTTGATCTGCCGCAGCATCTGGCCATCGTGAAGCAGCTGCAGATTGAGGGGGTTGTTGGCGACAGCATCGCGGTCGGTGGAACCTCCTATGGAGGTTTCATGGCAGCCTATAGCATAGGGAAGTGTGAATGGATTAGCGCTGCCGTTGTGTGCGCCCCGGTCGGAAATATCGAGTCTCATTTTGGTACTTCCGATGGTGGGTATTATTCTGACACTTACTCCATAGATGCCAAAAAGAGTGAATTCCACCAGCTTGCGTATCGATTGTCGCCAACGTTTCTTATGGATAACGTGAGAACTCCGACGCTATTCATACAGGGCATGGAAGACGAGCGCTGCCCAAAGTCACAGACGGAAGAGCTTTATGTGAAACTTGCCTGGGCTGGAAACGTTAATACGGAAATGGTTCTCTACCCTGGAGCTGATCATTCATTTTCTGTCTCAGGACGGCCTTCGCATCGCGTTGATGTGCTTCAAAGAATATGTGAATGGCTTGAAAGTTGTATAGAAAATAGGAGCTGAGATTCTTACGAGTCCGTGAAAGGAGGTCATATGCGATCTATAGGCGGCCGCCCTGGCGGAATATTCAGAGCCTGGATGGGTGTGTAAATATTTGGCGAATCAGAGACGGCCAGATAAGAAAGGAGCATCATATCAGTATTGGCGATTTTTCCAAGGCTTATGGACTGTGCGTAGTAAATAAGCGTCTCGCACGAATGACAACCATACAGGGAAATATCTTATAGTGCAAAAAATTGTGCCTATTGATTTTTTTACAAAGTTGGATTGGAATTTGATATGACCAAAATGAGAACTCCCCCGTCTGCCGAAGAGCATGCTAGATATATGAAAGAAGGATCCGATGGCAGGACTAACTACAAAGCTTCTGTCGGAAATATTGGTGAGCCCAGAAACGTCAGAAACGAGCCGGATCCGAAAAATAGAGGTGGGGATTATTTTTCGGGCAGCCCCAGTAGCTTTGGGGGCGCCAGGAATGCTTCTCTGAGTAAGCAAGCAGGAAAAATTGACCATTCTCACAGCGAAGACCCAGCGCAGAACGAACGGACGCGGGAAGACACGTCGGAGGATAAAAACGAAGATTCCGCCAGTTGGCGCAAAGAAAAGAATGACGAAAAACGGTAATGTTGGTTAAGGATCCGTTTATCAGTGAGAGTGGTAGAACTTCTTTGCCATACATGTATTGAAAGGAGTGAGTATGAAAAAGGCATCTGTGATGGTGGCCGCAATTCTTGGTCTGGCCCTTTCCGTCGGTGCGAACGCCCAAGTCAGCAAGAAGGACCAAGAGTTCCTGAACAAGGCTGCAGTTGGTGGTCTTTATGAAGTGGAGGCAGGACGTTTAGCCCAAGAAAAGGCGAACTCATCTGATGTCAAGGCCTTTGGCGAAGTGTTGGTCAAGGACCATTCCTCAACGAACGATGAACTGAAGGCTTTGGCTACCAGCAAGAGCGCGGTCCTGCCTTCTGAGTTGCCTGCAGAAAAGAAAAACCGCTTGGCCAAGGTCGCCGAGGCCAAGCATTTCGACAAGGAGTTCATCCGGGAAGTGGGCATTGATGACCACCGCAAGGACATCAAACTTTTTGAGAAGGCCAGCAAGAACGCTGACGATCCGCAGATCAAGGCTTTTGCTGCCAAAACGCTGCCTGCCCTTGTCAACCATCGTGAGCATGCCCAGGACCTGCAGAAAAGTCTAGGCAAGTAGGGATCTTTCCTCATCCCTGCCTACATCTTTTGAAGACTACGCTCAGGCAAGGGTAGAGGAGAGCTACTCCCAGTAGCGTCTCCTGCCCTTGAAGGAGTTTTCGTGGATAGCGTGTCGCCAGCCTCGCAGCCCTTCAAGGCGATGTCTCCTGCAAGGCCGCTCAGGACGGGGGTCTAAGCCACCGTCCTGCCCAGCGAATGGGGCCTGTGACTTACTTGACCTTGGTACGGAATATGGCCCTGTCGCTGCCTTCGTCGACGGAGCTGACTGTAGTCAGACCGGTATTCGGCGCGCTGATGATGGACTGTCCGCCCCTCCGCGCGTTTGCCCATGTCTCTCGGGAGGTCACGTGCACACAGGAGGCATTTCTGAGAACTGCCTGTATTGCGCGCCACGCTGATCCTCCAACCTTGTCGGATGCCTATTGAGAAAGGCGTGCTTGCTTCACAAGCCAATCGAAGAACGCACGCATAGGACTAGCCCTCAACGTGGCCTCACGGTAGAGCAGGTGATAACCCAACGGGGTGCGGAGGGCCGGCACCTGCACCTCCACCAAACGCCGGGCGGCCAATTCGGGTTCGATGAGGGATCGACGAACCAATGCCACACCGCGTCCCGCCAGGGCCGCTTCGACCACGCCGTTGGAGCCAGCAAACACCATGCCGCGCTGCGTGTCGATGTCCTGCACATTTGCGGATAGGCACCACAAGCGCCAGTCTTCGCGGTGTTCGTCGTGCAGCAAGCGGCTGGAGGTAATGTCCGTCAGGACGGCGCGACGGCGTGGAGCAATCAAGCGAGGGCTGCATACGGGAACCAGCTCGTCGGTTAGCAGCGGCACCGAGCACGCCCCCTGGGGTGTTTCGCCCAAACCGTGTCGTACCGCGAAATGCACGTCCTCGTGCCAAAGATCGACTTTTCGATTCGTGGTCGAGATCTGCACATCCACCGTGGGTGCTTCGTCTTGAAAGCTCTGCAGTCGAGGCACCAACCACTGCACTGCGAAACCTGGCGTGCAGCTCAGCAATATGCGCACTTGCTGCCCCCTGCGCAGGCGACTGGAGGCCTGCCTGATGAGCGCCAACGCCTCCTGACAAGCGGCCACATAAGCGTTGCCTTCGGCTGTGAGCACCATGCCACGGGCTTGACGCTCAAAAAGTGAGCAGCCAAGGAACGTCTCTAGCTTGCGGATCTGCAGCGTAACCGCACCTGGCGTGACATGCAGTTCGGCGGCGGCACGGGTCACGCTGCCATGGCGCGCGGTGGCCTCGAAGAAACGCAGTGCAGGCAGGGGTGGAAGGGGGTCAGGTGCCATATCGAGTTGAGTTGCACTCAACGCTGCTTGAAAAATGCTGCGTTGTTTGCTACGGATGTTCGCTGGAAGATGGCAAACCATGCAATAGCAGAGCTCAACAGCTTCCCCCCAGCCATGTCTTTCGCCAGTCTGACTCGTCTCTTGATCCTCGCGGCCTTATGGGGCGGCAGTTTCCTCTTCATGCGCATCATTTCACCGGAGCTCGGAGCAAGTGCGACGGCTTTCGGTCGGGCGGCGCTGGGCGCTTTCGGCTTGATTGCATTAGTTGCAATCATGCGGGTGCCGATGCGGTTCAAGGGGCGATTCTTGGCAACGCTGGCACTGGGTGCCATCAATTCCGGGTTGCCGTTCCTACTGTTCGCTTGGGCTTCGCGCAGTTTGCCCACTGGATACAGCGCGATCCTCAACGCCACCACACCGTTGATGGCGGTAGCCGTTGGCTCACTGGTTTTTGGGGAGCGCGTCACTGGCGCGAAGATCCTGGGCGTCTTGCTGGGAGTCGCGGGCGTGGCGGTGCTCACCGGTGCCGCACCATTGAGCGCCCCTCTTCAGGCGGCAGGGGGCATAACCGCATGTCTGCTGGCCACAGCTTGCTATGCGCTTGCGGGCTTCCTCACTACACGTTGGATTGCGCAACGGGGCGGACTGGACAGTCGCCTGGTCGCCCTGGGGAGTCAGGCCGGTGCGTTGTTGCTGCTTATACCCTTCGCCGCCTGGCAACTCGCGCAGGAGCCGATTGCGCTACAACGGGTACCGGCCGGCGTGTGGTGGTCGCTTCTTGCGCTGGGGATGCTTTGCACCTCCTTGGGCTACGTTCTGTATTTCCGGCTCATTGCGGATGTGGGCGCATTGAAGGCGCTCACAGTGACCTTCGTGATCCCTCTCTTCGGCCTTTTTTGGGGATGGCTGCTGCTTGACGAGCCGGTAGGCTGGGCCCATGGGGTTGGCGGGGGCCTGATCGCTGTGGCGCTTTGGCTGGTTCTGTGCGTACCTTCCGTGCCGACAGCCCAAAGAGCCAAAGCTGCATGACATCACCCCTGTCTGCTGCGCAGCGGTTGCTGCCTTCTGCCAAGATCGAGCGGAATTCCGCTCTCGGCCAGGAGTAGTCAGCAGCGACGCCCGTCTGGCCGGCTGCTTCAGGCTGGTTGACGACGTTCAGCGGAGACAACCAGACGACGGCTCTCGACCCAAACCGGAAGTTCGTCTTGCACCAAAGCGGTCATTCAGCCCGTACCCGGCTCCCACAAAAAAGCACCAAGGACATGACTCCCTAGTGCTCTAAAAAGCCAGCGGCCATCAATTACCGCCAGCTATAGGCGCAGCTTTCGCTGCATTGCAATCGTCACGCCATCACTAGCGGCGCATGTACAGGCCGAGCGCTGCAAAGCCCAGCACCATCACCGACAACAGCAGCCGCTCCCACAGTTCGCCAAAAAGCGGCACCGGTGTGGGTGTTGCAGGAACCTCCACAGCCGCTGTCACGTTAATGCTTTAAGTCTGTACCACTGTGGGCACTCATGGTGAACTAAGCCGCCTCCGGCATGAAGACTGCCTACGTCCAAGTTATTGTTCTGGCCTTGTTATGGGCAAACGCATTGCTACTCGCCGCTCGACTGGGAGGCCGTGAGCAGCCTCGGCATTCAGCGCATCTCGAAGATGCAGGACAGGGTTCATCACGGGTTTGAACCCGAATTTTGCATACGCCGGCGCACACCACGGAACATCTTTAAAAGTCGTCAGCGTCAGCGCAGCCAAGCCGGTCTCCACCGCATATTGGTACGCGCTGCGAAGCAGTCCCGTGCCAACACCTTGTCGTTGCCAATCGCCATGAACAGAAAGCTCCCAAATGTGAAGCTCATGATTTAAAACTTCGGCATTCAAAAATCCGACCAGGTTGTCCTGCAATGTCTCAGCGACCCAAACGGTTCTCTTGAGAATGAGCCGCTCATGTTCAGCCCGCGCGATGACCTGGCCATCTGCCAGCCAATCCAAATGGGGGATAGCTCGATAGAGCTCGCTGGCGGACTTTTCGATTCGCGGCAAATATGCCGCGTCCTCAAGGGTGGCAACACGAATGAACATGTGGGCGGAAATGACCGGTCAATTGGAAGGCTGCACCCGCGCCAGTGAACCAGGCACTTTAGTGAGGTGCAGTCCTCCACAACGATTGTGGGGTAGCATCTGCACGCAAACTGTACAGATGCTCTTGGTCAGTCTATCGCTTGACCGCACACAGATAACGGAAGCCGCCGCCTGCAATCTGCAAGCCATCTCTGCGGCCCGCGAAATAGCGGGCGTTGAGTTCTGCCGGCCCCAAGTCTTCATCGACTTCAAAGCCCGCAAATGACAGCAGTTCACGCATGCGCTCCGGCGTGCAAGATGATTGCCACGGCTCGCCTCCCGCAGCCATCATGCTGGCCGTGAACTGCATCATGACTCGCTCCACAGGATGCAGTTGGGCCTCATCCAGGCGGTAGTCCAGCGTAACGGTGGAGCCTGGAGCAAGTTGCTGTAACGCAGCAATCTCGCGCTCAACCACATCGTTGCAAAGGTAGACGAGCACCCCCAGCACAGACAGGCTGACAGGCTTGGCAAGGTCTGCTCCACCTGCGAGAAGACCATCAACACTGGTCATCTCCCGCAAATCGGTGGCTACATAGCGCAGGCTTGCGGGCTGAGCCCATCCGTTGTCTGCATATAGGTCTGTCTTCCATTTCTGCATTGAAGGCTGGTCCAGTTCAAACGTGGTGACGGCAGGAAGCGTGGACGCACTGCGCAGTGCCCATGTATCCAGACCTGCCCCGACTACGCCGTATTGCACAGTCCTGTTGGCAATGGCTTTCAGCAAATGGTCTTCCGCGAATCGTGAGCGGGCTACGATGCCCGCCCGCATGGAGCGTGACGGGACATCGTTTTGCACCATTGGTTCGCGCATCAGTGATGCAGCATTGGCACTTCCCAAAGACGCTATGGCGAAGGGGTCGTTGAATATCAGGTCGCCTTCGAGAATCTGGTGCGCTGCTCGTGAAGTGGCGACACGCATGGCCGAGGGGCTTGGACAGTCAGTGAATTTCATTGGAATACTCCTGTTGTTGGTTCAACGAAAGGAGTACTTTCAGGCCTGACGTAACGTCAGGGTCAAGAGGCAGCAGCTTCGAGGTATGCCCTCAGCTGTGGACCAACAAAGTGACCGAGCGCCAATATGGGCTCCGAGGTATAGGCCTGCTTCAGCTTGACCGCAAGCGACATATCCTGCGCTACGGTTCTAAGCGAGAGTTCGCGATATCGCGCCACCAACTCGCGCGCAGCCTTTGTCTTTGGAGAGACTCTATTGGCGAGCAGCCTCTCTCCTTGAGCCGCAAATGTCTCCCACTCAGGCCCTGTAGAGCCATCCAGTCTGTTAAGTTCGTCTGGCGAGAGATGACGGCGCAATGCTTCCAGGCGTAACTCGATGGCTTGTTCAAGGTATTGCATGAGCTCTGGCTCAAGTCCAGCGTGCCGCGCCGTCTCAGGCGCTTCCCGATGCATTCGCGCCCAATCAAGGATGGCGCCCAGCCGTCCTCCGAAAACAGACATTGCGATGTTCATCCACCGTTGTGCGAGCAACTGCGTTTGCGCTGCATCGACCGGAACAGCGCCGCTTCGGCATGCAAGCAATTCCCCGGCAACTGGCTGCCATCGGGCCTTGGCGCGACGCCAGCGCGCAAGCAGCCGCCGTACGTCCTCTGAGGGAAGGTACAACTGGTGAGTCTCAAGGAGGCGAATGCCGTCGAGCAAATCACCGGCCGATGCGTTTTGGCTAGAGACAGCGTGCTCCAGAAACAGCAGCTTTTCTTTGAGCTCCTGGATTTCTACCAGCTTGCGCGTAGCATCTTCTACCTGGCGACGCAGTAACACTTGAGGTGTGACTTCACCTCCAGTCAATGTTGCCGCAATCGCTTCGAGGCTGAGTCCTAGTTGTTTGAGGGACTGAACGGCATGCAATCGCTCGATGTCGTTGGCACTGTAGAGGCGATACCCCGACTCGCTTCGGGCACTGGGGCATACCAATCCGATATGGTCGTAATGATGCAGAGTACGTACGGTGATACCCGCACGCTTGGCGACTGCTCCTATGGTGAGATGAATGGCGTCCACGGTTTACACGGTTTGTCAGATTTACCACGATTGTCTGGTAAAGGTCGAGCCTGTAGGGGGTAACCGCCCTAAAGCGGGCTTAGCGTTCTTTCAATTGCCGGCATGGCGGGTTAACCTAAGTCTGCGACACAAGCTCAAGGCCATCCGAAGCTTCCGGCCCGTAGGTGTCAAGCGACAACTTGATGCCGCGCTGCGCTGGTGCAAGCATGGTCTCGGGTGAAAGCTCCACGCCCTTGCTATTACTGTCCATGAACCATCCGCAGAACAGGTCAACACGAAACCGAGTCACGATGTCACCCCAAACCGCTAGGTCCGACGTGACTTGACCAAGCAACTCCGAGACCTGACCATCCAAGTCTTCTGGCTCGGTCTCCTTCGCCCTTAGACGCCACATGCCAGATTTCTTCGTGCCAATGCGGCCCGATAGGCTCGAAGGAAGCTGCTGCCCTTTCACATGAGCTGACGTCGGCATTGCACTGAGTAGCCTCGAAATTTCCTCAGGCACTAGTTCGTCACCCATGATGCGCAACGTTGCCACAGACCGTTCGAGATGAACCATTAGTGAAGCCTATTCAGATTTACGAAGGACCGCTGTTGGCTCCATTGTGCCCGTGGAGCGAATGTCGGGACATGGCCGGTCCGCGACCGTCGCAGATCGACCCGCTGCTGTCGTTCACACCGTTGATGCCATGTCTGCTGCGCAGCGGTAGCAGTCAGCCAGGTCCGGGCGTGGTTTGACCGCTGTTGGCTAAATAGCGGACAACTAGGTCGGAGATGATGCCAAGCGCGGTAGATAGAGATAGCGCCTTAGGTGCCAGAGCGATGCTTCTTAAACAATGACTCGGGTGCTAGAAAGAGATTTCCACGAGCGCGGGAGAATGCGACATAGAGTTTGTTGCGGATGATCGGTTTCGCCAAGGCGAGCTCACCGCGCAAGAACAGGGCCCAACTGGTAGGGTTAAGCGCGACGCAAACATCCTGGTAGTGGTCTAGGCCTTTGCTAGCGCCCCAGTTGTTCGAGTGACAGCCGTAGAGCCAGTGCCGCTCCAGAAACAGCTTTACTGTCTTCTGGTCGGAGTGGAGCCGATCGACGTCTCCCTGGGACTCGACGACCTCCACACGCGCGGCACTCACGCTGGCGGCGGCGATCTGGATGCCGAGCGTTTTGGTGATGTAGTCGCAGACCGCTGGCCCGCAGCGATGACTCGCGCCGAGCGTCGTGGTGTCGACCTTGAACCCCGCCTTGGCGAATCTCGCGCGGTAATCGTCGTAATTGTCGTGTAACGACTTGTTGACGTTGCCGTCGTGGCTCGTCGCAAAGGTGTGCTGATAGAAGTCGCCCACTAGGCGAAAGCGCGCCCGAGCCTGCGCGATCTCCAGGAGAAAGTTGAAGTCATGCCCTCCGAAGTCCTGGACCTCGTCGACATAGACATCGTCGTAGTACCGGTCGAGCCTCTCGCGCACATCCCCAAGACATCCTTTCACCGCAAGAAGCTTGGCCATCCGGCAGTGGTAGACCCGATCGCCATGCATGTAGCGTAGCCTGCTAGATAACGGCATGCGGCTTGACGTCTGGGATGGGGCCGAAAATGAAATGCCCCGGCTCTGCATGTCCTGCTGTAGCAAGGGCTTGTAGCAGAAGCGGTTCAGGAACGAAAAGTAGGTATCGACCGTGACGGAGGCGTCTCGCCCATCGAGCCTGTTCGCGATCCGACGGCGCAGGTCGTCCTCGGTGTTGGTCGTGTAGGTAATGACCAGGGAGCGCCGCGACGGGTCAATCTGCTCGACGATGCTGCGGGTCTTTCCCGAGCCCGCCACCGCGAACGTCACTGTCTTATCCATGCGATCGCGTCCTGGATGTATTTGGGCGCGCGGAGCTCCGAGGCGCCCTTGTCGAGAAGCTCGAAGGCGACATCGGCCTTGTTCGCCAGCATGTAGTCGAGCACGCTGAGCGTTTTGCGCGAGGTTCCGAACAGCCGGTCACAGAGCGCCTTGTTGTCCTCATAGAGGCAGACCTCGAACGTGCTCCGTGCGTCGTCTGGATCCGCGAATACGCGAGCGTTGTCCATGCGGAACTCCGCGTAGTTGTCCACGCAGTTCTTCTGCCAGTGCTTGTCGTTGTCGCGCACAACAGCGACCCGGACCCCCAAGAGCCGCGCGAGTTCTAGATAACGCTTGAAACTGGTTCCGCCTACCGAGATGACGTGAACGCCGTCCTCCGCGAGCGTGTTCCCCTTGGCGTGCTTGGCATAGAGCTCCTCGAACAAGATGAACTCAGCGTCGCCCTCGACCAGAATCACCTTCTTCGACAACACGAATTGCAGCACGTTGTTGTCCGGCGCCTTCATGAAGAACTTCGACGTCGACTCGCTCAGATCCGACAGCGCGCCGCGCTTGGAAGGTTCTGTCCCCAACAAGACTGCCTTACGCAGGTCGAGCCGTGAGCAGATCATGCTGCTGTGGGTGGCCACGAGGAGTTGCCGCCCCTCGGCTTGCGAGAGGCGTTCGACAAGCTTTCGCATGTGCGAGTGGCTGAGATGGTTCTCGGGCTCTTCGAGCAGCAGCAGGTGGAGCGGCTGGGTACCTTCGCCGCCGCGGCGCAGTGCGAAGCTGGTTTTGACCAGGCACTGCCTGCCTTTGCCGCGCACGTCGAGCGGCAGTTGGTCCTCCAAGATAACGAGGTCAGTCCCAAGGTTCGTCTTCGAGCTCGTGCGCACGCCGAACGTGTAGTCGGTCAGCGCTTCGTTGATCTCTTTCAGGTGCGCGTCGCGAAACTCGTCCTTCGCCTTGCGGTATGAACTCTCCAGCCTACTTCGGGCCTTCGCGTCGGCGTTCACCGAGAACAGCGACTGCGTGTAGACGCGGGTAGCTTGCTCGCTGTCAATGCGCGAGCTGTCCAGCAGCAGGTGGCGCACATGCTTCTTGAACGCTATCTGCGAATCCTCGGCGAACGTCGCAAAGCGCGGTGCATAGTATTCGAAGGGGAAGGGTGCGTCGGGATCCTGCAGCAGCTCCTTGACTTCGTCCTCCAGCTCGCGAGGCACCGCGATTTCCAGCTTGATCCCGTCGCACTCCCTTCCGTCGACGTTGTTCCTTCCATTCAGGGAAGGATCGGTCGCCTCCGTCAGGAAAATCTCCACGAGCATTTTCGGCAAATCCGCGACCAGGCGGCGGCTGCCCATGAAACGGTCGACCGCAGCGGCGTTCAGGAGCGCTTCGACGCCCAGCGACTCGATCTTCGACCGGCTAGCGCTCAGAGCCAGGTCGATGGCCAGCAGCACACTACTCTTTCCCGCTTCGTTGTCTCCGAGGAGGACGTTGAGCCCTGGCTTGAGCAGCAGGTCCAGCTTATCGAATCGCTTGAAGTTCCGAAGAACGACTTTCGTGATGGCGGGCATAGCCTCTCCTCCCCCGGTTCGTTGTCAGTGTCTCGCGTCGGGCCCGGACGCTTCGGCAGTCGGGAAGTCGCCCTCGAAAGACCGCAATCAGCCTAAAGCCGACGTGCTTCGCAGGTGGTCCCCGATCCAACGGCATCACGGCCCACGCCTCCCTATGTTCCAGCGAGTATTTTTATGGCACTGTCGACTGACTGCCGCTTCTTCCAGAATTCCCTCCAGGGATCTTCCTGCTGAAAACTCAAATACTCCCGCGCCGTTGCAATCGTCCACTGCGCGCCGCCCTTGAGCTCCTTGAGCTGCTCCCAACCCACCGGCATCGAAACCCCCATCCCAGGCCGCGAGCGCGCTGAGAAGGCGCACGCGGTGGTCTGCCCATGTCCGTTGCGAAGGTAGTCGATGAAGATTCTCCCGACGCGGTTTTTGCCGCCCATCACGGAAACGAACCGGCTTGGGATCACCCGCGCCATGTGCTTCACCACGCCTTGCGAGAACGCTTTCACCTCGGTGTAGTCGCGCTTGGGCGTGATCGGCACCACTACGTGCAGTCCCTTTCCACCGCTGGTCTTGAGCCAGCACTCCAGCCCCAGCTCGGCGAGCATCACGCGGGTGAGCTGCGCGGCCTCCTGAAGCATCGGCCAGGTGACACCCTCTCCAGGATCAAGGTCGAGCACGAACCGGTCCGGCTGCTCGATGCGGGCGACCTTGGAGTTCCACGTGTGGAACTCAACCACGTTCATCTGCGCTGCCGCAGTCAGCGCGTAGGCGGAGTTCACAGCCAACAGCGCCTCGTGTCCGGGCCACAGGGCGGGGTCCAGCTCCTTGAGCCCCGGCATCTTGCTTTCTGGGTGCTTCTGAAAAAACAACTGCCCCGTAATCCCGGTTGGCGCTCGGACCAGCGATGCGGGGCGATCCTTGAGATGGGGCAGCATCCACTCGGCAACGCTCTCGTAGTAGCGCACAAGATCAATTTTGCGCAATCCCGTGGTGGGATCAATCACCCGGTCGGGATGGGTGATCTTGACCTTGGAGATCGTCCGCGCTGCCTTGGACTCTGTCGCAACGGGGGCAAGCGCTGAGGCGGCTGGGTTCTTCACGCGCTCGCGGACGATCATCTTCGCCGGCTTGTCCGTGCGGATACCTCGGAACACCGCGTGCCGAATGCGTTTGTCGGGGGTCCATTCCCCAAACGCCACCTCCACCACCAGGGAGGGACGGACCCACCGCTCGGCACCGACCTTGCGCTTGGACCACCGGCCAGGCTTGAACTCGGCCGCGTCCAGTGGCGGGTCCGGAACTTCGAGCTTCACCAATCGGTCATGCAGTTTGGCCCCCGTCGAGGAACCCCATCCCGTGCCGACGGATCCGGCCGCCACAAGCTTCCCCTCCTCGTGATAACCCAGCAGCAGACTACCGACCTCTTTGGTAGCGCCAGTGCGGTCGGTGAAGCCCAGAACCACGAACTCCTGCCTGTGCTGGCACTTGAGCTTCAACCAGCTGTCGGTTCTCCCGGATACATACGTTGCATCCGCCCGCTTGATCATCAGGCCCTCCAGCCCCATGTCGCAGGCGGCGCCCAAAAGCTGGAAGGGCGCGACCTCGAAAGCCTGGCTGAACCGGACGGTGCTGCTCTCGCGTTTGTCGAACAGCTCCTGGAGCAGCTGCCGCCGCGCTACCAGCGGTACGCTGCGAAGGTCCTGATCGCCCAGGTAGGGCACATCGAACACGAACATCACGATGTCCCGCGTGCGAGCGTTGTCGATCGCGTTCTGAAGGCGGTTGAAATCCGGGATACCGGCGTCATTCAGCACCACGATTTCCCCATCAAGCCAAGCGCGCGTCAGGCCAAGCTCGGCGATGCCATCGGCCACCTGCTGCAGCTTCTTTGTCCAGTCATTACCGTTGCGCGTATAGAGGCGAACCGCATCTCCCTCCAAGCGCGCAAGAATGCGATAGCCGTCGAACTTGGTCTCGATGATCCAGTCGCCATCAGGGACCGACGACACCAGCGTGGCGAGTTGCGGCTCCAGCTTGGCAGGAAGGCGGGATTTTCTGGCGTTCGCCAGCGGTTGAGATGTGGCGCCAAGTGCGGATCCCGTCGTGCCAACGTCCGGCTCACGTTCCTCCGCGAGTCCCAGCGGCGTCTCGACCACGCTGTCGGGCAGCGCTGCGATGACGTCATACTCCGTGCTCGGCCGAGCCCAGGCGTCGCCGCGTTTCTTGAACAGCATCCACTGAGCCTGCTTTTTCTCGCCAGGCTTCGAGATGCGCACAAGTTCCCAAAGACCCGCAAGCTTTTGGCCGTGGAGGTGGAACATGATTTTGCCCTTGGCCAGCCCGTCGCGAGGATCGCCCACGGGCTCCCACGTTCCGCGGTCCCAGATGATGACCTTGCCGGCGCCGTACTCGCCTTTCGGAATGGTCCCCTCGAAGGTGTTGTAGTCGGTGGGGTGGTCCTCGACATGAATGGCCATGGACTTGACCTTGGGGTCGAACGATGGACCTTTTGGGACTGCCCAGCTCACCATGACGCCGTCCATCTCCAGCCGGAAGTCGTAGTGCAGACGGGACGCCCAGTGTTTCTGGATCACAAACTGCAATGGATCCGCCGCGCCCTTTGCGCGACGAGGCAGCTTCGCAGCAGCGCCGGGGGGTTCGGAAGTCTTCGTGAAATCGCGCTTGGCCTTGTACTGTGCGAGCGGTTCAGGAGTGGATGGGGGTTTGGCTTTCGCCGTCCTCTCGGCCTTCTTCGTGGCAAGCGATTTCTTGGTAGCTATGGTCGGTTTGCGCACCGCTCGTGCTTTCTCGACAGTGAGCTCCGCCCACACCGGGGCATGGTCGCTCGGACTCTCCTTGCCGCGCTCCTCGCGATCCACTCCCGCGTCCAGCAGCTTCAGCGAGTGTCCAACGAGAATGTGGTCGATGCGCAGCCCAGCGTCGCGTTCCCACCGCTTGCGCCGGTAATCCCAGAACGTGAAGGGCACCTTGCGATGGACCTTGCCGATGGCATCCGTCCAACCTTGCGCCAGGATGCTGGCAAAGGCGGCACGCGCCTCCGGCTGCAACAGCGCGTCATCGCGCCAAGTATCGGGTTTGTAGATATCTGCGTCCGTGGGCACAACGTTCCAGTCCCCCAACAGCACGACAGGGTGCCCGGAATGCCAGAGCTCCTCGGTCCGCCGCCGTAGGCGCTCGAACCAGCGAAGCTTGTAGTCGAACTTGGGACCCGGCTGGGGATTGCCGTTGGGCAAATACAGGCAGGCAAACAAGATGCCAGTGATGGCCGCCTCCAGGTAGCGCGCCTCCTTGTCTGCCGAGTCACCAGGCAACGCCGTGACGATGGGCAGAGGGTCCGCATTGCGGCTCAGTATGGCAACGCCGTTCCAGGTGCGCTGCCCCACCACCAGGCTGCTGTACCCGGCCTCCTGCAGCGCGGCGGTCGGAAAATCAGCCGTCGGGCATTTGATTTCCTGCAGCGCGACCACATCGGGCTGGGTGCGTTGCAGCCAGTCCACCAGCAGCGCTACACGCTTGTTGACGTTGTTGATGTTCCACGTCGCGACGCGCACAGGCTCACCGGATGCCCTTTAGGTGTTCCTCGACAGCGGCAGCATCGTTACCCACGGCGCGGACAGCGGCTTCGAGCTGCTCCGGCGTCACGTTGAACTTCTTCGCCCAGTCGCGAACCTCGTACTCTTGGGAGAGGCTGATGCGTTTGCGGTCCTGGCCGCCGGATTGGGATTTGTCGTCGGGCATGTCGGCTCCTGAGGTGGAAACTGTAGATCAAGCGGCTTTGCGTTCAGTACCGGACTTTCGCGCGGCAGACTTGGCCGGTGCCTTCTTGGCGGAGGCCTTGCTCGCCTGCTTGGCGGGGGCTTTGGTAGCTGACTTGTCGCTGGGCTTTCCGCCGCCTTTGAGGCTTCGCTGCAGCAATGCGGTGAGATCAATGACATCGGCGGACTGAGGTGCTTCCTCCTCAGGTTCGAGCACCGTCTTTCCTTCCCCGGCCTTGGCTTTCTTCTCGACGAGTTTCATGACCTGAATGCGGAACTCATCCTTGAAGTCGGCGGGGTTCCACTTTCCGGACATTTCTTCGACCAGCTGGGTGGCCATCTTGAGTTCGGCTGCGCTCACGGACTTGCGGCCCTCCGCAGGGAGATCGAGGCTGTCTAGAGTTTTGACTTCGTCGCCCCAGCGCAGCAAAGACAGCACCAGCGCTGGTCCGGAAGGTACGAGTGCCGCGAGGTGCTGCTTTGTCGCAATCACCACTTTGGCCAATCCGATTTTTCCGGTGGAGATCAATGCTTCCCTCAGGAGGGTATAGACCTTGTCACTTTTGTTGATCGGCGCGACGTAGTAGGGGCGCTCTAAGAAGACAAACGGCAGTTCGTTGGCTTCGATGAACCGCTCGATGGTGATGGTTTGTGTAGTCTTGGGAAAGACTGCTTCTATCTCTTCGGGACTGATGATCACGTACTTGTCATCTTCGTACTCGACGCCCTTGACGATGTTCTCTTTGGTGATTTCGCGGCCGGTGCGCTTGTTCACGCGCTTGTAGCCCACCGGGTCCATGCTGCGCTTGTCCAGCCAGTCAAAATCCACGCCTTCCTCTGTAGCCGCTGTGTGGAGGCCAACAGGGATGTGAACCAATCCGAACGTGATGGCACCCTTCCAGAGGGTGCGGCTGCCAGTGGCCATGGAGCTCTCCGCAGTTGGACTGCAGAAAGTTTGCTCGGCTGTCTTGTTGACGGATGTAGGCAGCGACTTAACGTTTCCGTAGGTTTGGGCACATTCCAGCACCAGTTGTCCGTGCCTATACTTCGGCATGGCCGATGTACTACGCCTCCTCGCCGTTCATGTCGCGGAGCCTGACCCCGGGATGTTTGAATGGGTCATCACTGAACGCGTGAACGAGGATCAATGGAAGGAAATCGATCGCGCCAAGGAAGGATACAAAACCTACAAAACCGCCATGGCCAGCGGACTGATGGCATTGGAAGAGATGATCGCCGACCTGGATGTGGGGCCGCGAAGAGACGCTGAGCAGACCGACCGAGCGCACATCCCACCTGAAGGAAGGGTTCAGCCAGCGACATCCGATGGGAAGGATGCTGCCTCGCCCAAGGGGCCAAGGAACGCTGCCTACTTTGGATTCGGCCCCATCCGGTAGCTCCGAAATCCCATCCAAACGATGCTCACCCCTTATCGCGCCAGTGTGGCAGGGCGGCCGAGCGCTCAATCCTGCATAGGTATTTTCTAAACTCCAGCAGCCGCTTTACTTGGTCACCGCCGCGAAGGCCTTCAGAACCGTTTGGCCGATTTTCTCATCTTGGTCCCAGCTTCCTCCGCCAACGCCGAACGCACCAACGAACTTACCATTCACGAAAAGCGGGTAGCCGCCCGCGAACAGCACCACACGCGGGTCTGCGGTGTTGATCCCATACAGCGGTTGGGACGGCTGCGTCAGTTTTGCCAGGTCGCCCGACGGCATCCGCATCACGGCAGAGGTGTAGGCCTTGTTGGGCACGAGCACAGTGGTGACCAGCATCGCTTCGCCGTAGCGCTTAAAGTACAGCGGCCAGGCCTTCTCGTCGACGACAGAGATGCTGATGTTTATGCCTTGCTTCTTGGCCTCTTGCCAGGCAAGCCTCGCTCAGCTTGGCGATACCTGTGCACGTGCACATAACTGAAGCCTAGAGTTGAGGCTCCCTTCGGGCGATCACCAGCCGCGACAACAGAGCGCAGACGCGCCAAAGCAGAATTGAGGTTGTCCTGTGGCTGCGACGGCGTCTCCGTGTCCGGCGCCGTCCGCTGCTGGTGATTTTCCGACATGGCGTTCAATTCAAAATGTGCAAAAGTGAGATGCTACGCCCGCTGGTGTCGGCGCACACGCGCCAGGTTCCGACTACTCACTTGACGTCACTTTGCTACGGCACCGTTGAGGGCGGGTGAGTCAGCTTTGACCACTTCCTGTTCCTCCATCGAACGACTGCTTGTGGCCGACAGCAGCCTCTACTTGAGGACCAGACTTTTCAGGGCCGTACCGTCATCCTGCCGAGCGCCGTAGATGGCTGGCATAAAAATGCACTGTAGGGGTGGTGCGGCCGCCGCTAAGGCCCAGGGCGCTTCACCCGCGCCCGAATTCTAGGCATTCAAACGATGCACACCCTTCATCGCGCCGGTGCGCCAGTGCGGTAGGGCTGGCGGAGCACTCGAGCCCACTCCGCATAGGTCAACGTCCGAGCCTTCGATCCTCGTTCGCGCCCGACCCAGCGCATTCGCCCTGTACGGCCAGCTCAGCGTGGATGCCTTTGACGCCGAGGCCTCGGGTGGTCCCGATGCGTGGGACCCACTCACGCCAGGCAGCCCCTGGTGACCCAGCTCAGCCCTACCGCCACGAGTTCTATGTGCCTGCAGGCAACGCTTCGCCGCAGTCCATCGCGGCTGCGCCCCGCAAAAACAGAAGGTCAGTGTGGAAAACTAATGCTGTGCGCTTCCGCCCGAGTTAAGGATTTTATTGTGTAGTTCAGTTTTTTGGTGGAATCCACAGCCTCCTCCGACCAGGGCCACGGCGCTGGCCGTGTGATGGGGACTGGCCGTGGGGCGCTGGCGCCAGCGCTCGGGCGTGAAGCGGCCGGCCAGGCTGGCGATGGCGGCGGCTTCCAGCGCCTCGTCGTCGCTCATGGGCGGCAGCAGGTCGGCAAAGCGCTGGGCCAGCATGGACTTGCCCGAGCCCGGCGGCCCCACCAGCAGCAGGCCGTGGCCTCCGGCCGCCGCAATCTCCAGCGCGCGCCGCGCCTGGGCCTGGCCGCGCACCTCGGCCAGGTCCAGGCTGCTGCGCACGGCGACGGCGGGCTGCGGCTGCACCGCATGCCAGCCCGGGCCGGGGCATGTATGGGTGTCGCCTGCTGCCGGCAAGGCGTCGGTTTCGTCGGTCTCTTCGGTGTCCTCGCTTTCGTCGCTGCAGCAGGCATCGTCCGTGTCCTGCTCCGCCTGCACCAGGGCATTGGCCGAGCGTGTGATGAAGCGGCGCACCACGTCCAGCAGGTGGTGCGCGCAGAACACCTGGGCCGACGGCACGAAGGCCGCCTCCTGCGCGCTGCCCGGCGGCAGCACCAGGCGGGCGCCGTCCTGCTGGCGGTGCAGGGCCAGGGCCGTGGCCAGCGCGCCGCGCACGGGCCGCAGCGCGCCCGACAGCGACAGCTCGCCCGCGAATTCGTAGTCGGCCAGCGCATCGCCATTGATCTGGCCGCTGGCCGCGAGAATGCCCAGCGCAATGGGCAGGTCGAAGCGCCCCGAATCCTTGGGCAGGTCGGCGGGCGCCAGGTTGACGATGATGCGTTTGTTGCTCGGGAACTCCAGCCCGGAGTTCAGCAGCGCCGAGCGCACGCGTTCACGCGCTTCCTTGACCTCGACATCGGCCAGACCCACCAGCGTGAACGACGGCAGGCCGTTGGCCAGATGCACTTCCACGGTGACACGCGGGGCGGCCAGCCCCAGCAGCGCACGACTTTGAACCAGGGCCAGACCCATGGGCACCTCGCAGGAACGACAGACACAAAGCCACACAAAGGAAGAAGCCGCCAGCGGTGCGGCGGCTTCGGTGACCCAGTATGGCAACGGCCTTGGGCCTTGTGGGCGGCGGGCGCGGCGCTGAACCCAAATCTCAGAATGTTCTGACCCTTGCAGCGCAAAAATCAGAACAGCTTCACCAGCGCCGGAACGCTCAGCACGGCCGTGTAGTAGCCCATGAACTGCACGCCGGTGTTGAAGCCGAAGCCGCGCGACGGCAGGCCGCCGAGCAGGCCCGGCAACGGCCGTTCCCCTGCGCCATGCGAGATTGCAGGTCGAAACGCGAGCGGTGCTGGCTCAGCCGGCCTGAGCCAGCCCCCGGGCCTGCGCGCGCAGCAGCGCGATGAAGCGCTGCTGCTCCTGCGTGGGCGCGTCGTCGGTGCGGGTGAGGATGCCGAAGGGCGCCATGGGCACGTCGATGCAGACCGGCAGCGCCCTGACCAGGCCCATGCGCAGATAGTCCTTGAGCGCGGATTCGGACAGCAGCATCACGGCATCGGTCAGCTGCACCAGTTGCTGCATGGAGTACACCGAGCTGCATTCGATGATGTCGGCCGGCGCGGGCAGCTCCAGGCGCTGCAGCAGCTGGTCGAGCGCGATGCGCGCAGGGCTGGTGGCCGGCTGCAGGATCCAGGGCCAGTCGCGCACCAGTTCCTCCCAGTCGAGCTTGCGCCGGCGCGCCAGCGCATGGCCGCTGCGCACGACGAGCAGCAGCCGCTCGTTGCCCAGTTCCTCGAAGCTGTAGCCGCTGCTGTCTGCCGTGGGGCTGCGCCGTGCAATGGCCAGGTCGATGCGCCGCTGGTCCAGCAGGCGCAGGATCTGGTCGCTGGTGTCGCCCATGATGCGCAGGCGCAACTGCGGGCTTTGCGCCTTCATGCGGGCCACGGCAGTCATCACCAGGTCGGGTGCTGCGCCCATGATGGTGCCGATGGACAGGTAGCCGTAGCCGCCCTGGCGGCGCGCGGCCAGGTCCTCGGCGCAGCGGTCCAGGCTGTTGAGCGAGGCCTCGGCAAACCGCACCAGCTGCGCGCCCAGCGCCGTGGGCCGCATGCCGCGCGGCAGGCGCTCGAAGAGCTGGCAGCCGAACATGTCCTCGATCTCGCGCAGCATGCGCGTGGCTGCAGGCTGGGACATGGCCAGGCTCAGCGATGCGCGGTGCAGGTTCAGGCTCGATCCCAGCGCCACCAGCATGTGCAGGTGCTTGTAGCGCAGACGGTTGAGCAGGCTGCGGTGCAGCACGGGCGGGGCGGATTCGGGCGGCTTGTCTGGCATAAGCGCAAGGTATCGGATGTGACCGAAATTCGATTTGTTGAGCATCGATCATGCGCCGTACATTGGCCCTGCGACAAGAAAAAACAGACCCAATCCAGGAGACAAGACATGCACAGCCCATCGCCTGTTTCATGACGCGCTGACGCGACCGGCCCCCAAGCCGCAGCCGCCTCTCGCCTTCCGAAAAAGCACGCCTTCCGCGCCCCCATTTTTGTGGGCGTGATGGCTCTCCATCGCCTTCAGGACCGTCATGAAAAAACTCCCCGCTCCCCTGCTCGCCAGGATCTCCTGGCGCCTGCTGCCCTTTTTGCTGCTCATGTACATCATGGCCTTCCTGGACCGGGCCAACGTGGGCTTTGCCAAGGTGGCCTTCCAGGCCGATACCGGCATCAGCGATGCGGCCTTCGCCTTTGGCGCGGGCGTGTTCTTCGCAGGCTATGCGCTGCTGGAAGTGCCCAGCAACCTGATCATGCACCGCGTGGGCGCCCGCATGTGGATGTGCCGGATCATGGTCACCTGGGGCCTGGTGTCGGCGGCCATGATGTTCGCCCACGACCAGACCACGTTCTATGTGCTGCGCTTTTTGCTGGGCGTGGCCGAGGCGGGGTTCTTCCCCGGCGTCATCCTGTACCTGACCTACTGGTTCCCGGCAGCGCACCGCGCGCAGGCCATGGGCTTTTTCTACTTCGGCGCGCCGCTGGCCTTCATCTTCGGCAGCCCGCTATCGGGCCTGCTGCTGGAGCTGGACGGCATCGGTGGCTGGCACGGCTGGCAGTGGCTGTTCGCGGTGGAGGGGCTGATGGCGGTGGCCGTGGGCATCTGGGCGTATTTCCACCTGGACAACCGCCCCGCCGACGCCACCTGGCTCAGCCGCGAGGACAAGGCGCTGCTGCAGGACATCCTCGACAGCGAAGAGCGCGCCAAGGGCGGCCACGGCCACAGCCTGCTGGCCGCGCTGTGCCAGCCGCGCGTGCTCTACCTGGCGCTGATCTACCTGCTGATCCAGGCCAGCGTCTATGGCGTGGTGTTCTATCTGCCCAGCCAGGTGGCGGGCCTGCTGGGCACCAAGGTGGGCCTGCTGGTGGGCGTGGTCTCGGCCATTCCCTGGCTGTGCGCGCTGCTGGCCGCCTGGTGGATTCCGGGCCATGCCGAGCGAACAGGCCAGCCGCGCGGCATCGCCAGCCTGACGCTGGTGATGGCTGCCGTGGGCATGGCTGCATCGGTGAGTTTCTCCAGCCCCCTGCTGGGTGTGGCCGCGCTGTGCCTGGCGGCGGCCGGTTTCATCGCCGTGCAGCCCGTGTTCTGGACCTTTCCCGCCAACACGCTGGCCGGCGCTGCGGCCGCTGGCGGCATCGCCTTCATCAACTCCCTCGGCGCCGTGGGGGGCTTCACCGCCCCCATCGTCAAGAACTGGGCCGAGGGCTTTTTCCACTCCCCGGCGGCCGGCCTGTACCTGCTGGCCGGCACCACGCTGCTGGCTGCGGCCCTGGTGCTGGGCGTGCGCGCACGCCTGGCGCCGGCCTTGGCCGCACCGTCGGCCGCCTGAACCACTTGCACACGGAGCACAACCATCCCATGACACAGATCCCCACCATCAAGCAGGTGCGCGCCTTCACGCTCAAGGGCGGCGGCGCCGACTACCACGACCAGTCCGACGGCCACTGGATCGACGACCACATCGCCACGCCCATGGCCAAGTACCCCGAGTACCGGCAAAGCCGCCGCAGCTTCGGCATCAACGTGCTGGGCACGCTGGTGGTGGAGATCGAGGACAGCGCCGGACGCGTGGGCTTTGCCGTGACCACGGGCGGCGAGCCTGCGGCCTACATCGTCGAAAAGCACCTGGCGCGTTTCCTCGAAGGCGCCCGGGTGACTGACATCGAGCGCATCTGGGACCAGATGTACCTGTCCACGCTGTACTACGGCCGCAAGGGCATCGTCATCAACACCATCTCGGGCGTGGACCTGGCGCTGTGGGACCTGCTGGGCAAGGTGCGCGGCGAGCCCGTGCACCAGCTGCTGGGCGGCGCCGTGCGCGACGAGCTGCAGTTCTACGCCACGGGCGCGCGGCCCGACCTGGCACAGAAGATGGGCTTCATCGGCGGCAAGATGCCGCTGCACCACGGCCCGGCCGAGGGCGAGGAAGGGCTGCGCCGCAACCTGCAGGAGCTGGCCACCATGCGCGAGCGCGTGGGCCCGGACTTCTGGCTCATGCTGGACTGCTGGATGAGCCTGGATGTGAACTACGCCACGCGCCTGGCCCAGGGTGCGCAGGCCCATGGCCTCAAGTGGATCGAGGAGGCCCTGCCGCCCGACGATTACTGGGGCTACGCGGCCCTGCGCAAGAACGTGCCCACCGGCATGCTGGTGACCACGGGCGAGCACGAGGCCACGCGCTGGGGCTTTCGCCAGCTGCTGGAGATGGGCTGCTGCGACATCATCCAGCCCGACGTGGGCTGGTGCGGCGGCATCACCGAGCTGCTCAAGATCTCGGCCCTGGCCGATGCCCACCAGGCCCTGGTCATCCCGCATGGCTCCAGCGTCTACAGCTACCACTTCGTGGCCACGCGCCACAACAGCCCGTTTGCCGAGTTCCTGATGATGGCCCCCAAGGCCGACGAGGTCGTGCCCATGTTCCATCCGCAGCTGCTGGGCGAGCCCGTGCCCGTCAACGGCCGCATGCGCCTGTCGGCGCTGGACAGGCCTGGCTTCGGCGTGGAGCTCAATCCCGAGTGCGCCTTGCACCGCCCGTACACGCACTGAAGGAGCCCCCCATGCAACTGCCTGCCAACCCCTTCAAGGCCGCGCTGCGGCGCGCCGAGCCGCTGTACGGCATCTGGGCCGGCTTTGCCACGCCCTATGCGGCCGAGATCATCGCCACCACGGGCTACGACTGGATGCTGGTCGATGGCGAGCATGCCCCCAACACCGTGCCCACGCTGCTGGGCCAGCTGCAGGCCGTGGCGCCCTATGCCACGCACCCGGTGGTGCGCGCCGTGCAGGGCGACACCGTGCTCATCAAGCAACTGCTGGACGTGGGCGTGCAGACGCTGATGGTGCCCATGGTGGAGACGGCCGAACAGGCGCGCGAGCTGGTGCGCGCCATGCGCTACCCGCCCCATGGCGTGCGCGGCGTGGGCGGCGGCCTGACGCGGGCCACGCGCTGGGATGCCGTGCCCGACTACATCCGCACGGCGCATGAGCAGCTGTGCCTGATCGTGCAGATCGAGTCGCCCCGGGGCGTGGCCAATGCGGCCGAGATCGCGGCCGTCGATGGCGTGGACGCCGTCTTCATCGGCCCCGCCGACCTGTCCACGGGCATGGGCCATGCGGGCGACGCCAGCCAGGGCGAGGTGCAGGACGCCATACGCCGCACCGTCCAGGCCACGCTGGCTGCCGGCAAGGCCTGCGGCATCCTCGCGCCGCGCGAGGAAGATGCGCGCCGCTATGCGGACTGGGGCTGCCGCTTCATCGCCGTGGGCATAGACATCAGCCTGCTGCGCCAGGCCGCGCTGGCCAATCTGGGGCGCTATCGCGCCACGCAAGCCACGGACCAGGCGGCCCCTGCATCCCGCACCTACTGAACCCAAGGAGAACTCCATGGCATCCCTTCCCGTGCTGCGCAATTTCATCGCCGGCAGCTTCACCGACAGCGCCGAACTGCATGAGGTGACCAACCCCGCCACGGGCGCGGTGCTGGCGCGCTCGCCCCTGTCCAGCCAGGCCGATGTGGACCGCGCCATCGCCGCCGCGCGCGGCGCCCACAAGGCCTGGGCGCGCCGCCCGGCCGTGGAGCGCGCACAGTACCTGCGCCGCGTGGCGGCCCGCATCCGCGACAACGCCGCGCGCATTGCGCGCACCATCACCGAGGAGCAGGGCAAGGTCCTGGGCCTGGCAGAGGTCGAGGTGAACTTCACCGCCGACTATCTGGACTACATGGCCGAATGGGCGCGCCGCATCGAGGGCGAGGTCATCACCAGCGACCGGGCCAACGAGCAGATCTTTTTGCTGCGCAAGCCGCTGGGCGTGGTCGCGGGCATCCTGCCCTGGAACTTCCCCTTCTTCCTGATCGCCCGCAAGATGGCGCCGGCCCTGCTCACGGGCAACACCATCGTCATCAAGCCCAGCGAGGAAACGCCCATCAACTGCCATGCCTTCACCGAGCTGCTGGCCCAGTGCGAGCTGCCGGCCGGCGTGTTCAACGTGGTCTATGGCCAGGGCGGCACGGGCGCTGCGCTGGCCGGCCATGCGGGCGTGGATATGGTCAGCTTCACGGGCAGCGTGGCCACGGGCGAGCGCATCGCCGCAGCCTCCGCGCCCCACATCACCAAGCTCAACCTGGAGCTGGGCGGCAAGGCCCCGGCCATCGTGCTGGCCGATGCCGACCTGGACCTGGCCGTGCGCGCCATCCACGACTCGCGCATCATCAACACCGGGCAGGTCTGCAACTGCGCCGAACGCGTCTACGTGCAGCGCCAGGTGGCCGACGAGTTCACGGCCCGCATCGCCCAGGCCATGGCAGCCACGCGCTACGGCGACCCGATTGCGCGGCCCGACGTGGAAATGGGCCCGCTGATCAACCAAAAGGGCCTGGACAGCGTACAGGCCAAGGTGCGCCAGGCCATCGCCGACGGCGCGCAACTGGTCACGGGCGGGCAGGCCGCAGACCTGGGCGCGGGCTTTCACTTCCAGCCCACGGTGCTGGCCGGCTGCCATGCCGGCATGGAGATCATGCGCAAGGAAATCTTCGGCCCCGTGCTGCCCATCCAGGTGGTGGAGGACCTGGACGAGGCCATCGCCCTGGCCAACGACTGCGAATACGGGCTGACCTCGTCGCTTTACACGCGCGACCTGTCCAAGGCCATGCAGGCCATGCGCGAGATCGACTTCGGCGAGACCTACATCAACCGCGAGAACTTCGAGGCCATGCAGGGCTTCCACGCGGGCGTGCGCAAGTCCGGCGTGGGCGGGGCTGATGGCAAGCACGGCCTGTACGAGTACACGCACACGCACGTGGTGTACCTGCAGGGGTGAGCCAACGGCTCGCCTATCGCTTCACGGTGGCTGACGTTATGAACCGGGCAATGGTGCTGGAAACCCCGGGCACTAGCGGCAGCCCCTCCTTGTCATAGGTTGCAAGATTGGCAGCGCGATCGTTGGTCTCCACCTTCTTGAGCACATGGTTGGTTGCGGGCAACAGCACAAGCTTGGCGTTCGGTGCAGCCTTGGCCAGACGCTGAGCATCCTTTGGCTTGATCTGCAGGTCGCGCTCACCTTGAATGATGAGCACGGGTTTGGAATAGCCCGCTATCAGGCGAGCGGGGTCCAGCGCGAAGGTGTTGATGAGAAAGCCTTGTACGCTGGCATGGAACATGGTGTTGAGCGGCCTGTCCATCTGGCGGGTATCCACGCGCCTGCCTGCTTCCAGCGCATCGATGACCGGTAACGCCTGGTCCAGGATCGGTGCATTGGCGGGGTCTTCCTTGAGCTGTTCCCGAAGCGTCTGCCCCATTGGGCGACCAGGAGCTGCTACCAATATCAGTCCGCAGATATCGGAGCGGCCCTGACCAGCCTCCAGAGCGACCAGTCCACCTTCACTGTGTCCCAGCACCCAGACGCATTGGGCACCGGTCTCGCTGCGGATGGCGTCCACCCAGTGGTGCACATCTTCGGCATAGGCTTGGATGGTCACGGCATTGGGGTCCTCCACGGCCTTGTAGCTTTCGAACATGCCACGTTTGTCGATGCGTACGGTGGCAATGCCCTGGGTGGCCAGTTCCTGTGCGAGCAGTTGGTAGGTCGAGGCTTTGAGGCCGAACGGGCTGTTGCCGTTGCGGTCGGTGGGGCCTGAGCCGGGGACGATCAGTACGACCGGCGGCGCGCTTTGGCTCGGCATCAGCAGAACACCCCGCAGTGGGTCAAGTGGCCCCGTTGCCTGCAGCGGCTTTTCGCCAAGGACGGCCGTGGCCGGTGCGGCCATGGTGGTGCTTGCGCAGATGGCGGCCGCCAGGCCGAGGAGTAGAGCTTTCATGGGAAAGGCCGCAGAGTTGATCTGCGTGCCATTGGAGCATGCTTGTCTGTCGGCCCTGTCAGGTCGAGGCCGCGCGCTTGCGGTTGCGCGGCGCCTTGGGCGGCGGGCTGCTGGCCTCCAGCTCCCGCGCCCGGGCGCGGATGCGCGCAAAGGCGCTGGCCATGGCCTGCAGCTCGGGCTCGGGCACGGCGTCCATGAGCTCGCGGTTGATGGCCTGCACCTGCGGGAACAGCTCGGTATGCAGGGCGCGGCCCGTGTCGCTCAGGCGCAGCAGTGCGCGGCGCGCATCGCCCACCTGGCTCTCTTTCCACACCAGGCCCTTGGCCAGCAGCGCCGTGACCGCGCGCGAGGTGCGCGTGCGGTCCAGCTGCGCCTGCTCGGCCAGCTGCGAGGGCTGCAGCTGCCCGGCCTCGGCCAGCAGGCAGAGCATGCGCCATTCGCGCCGCGTGATGCCGTAGCGGCCCTCGCACAGGCGCACCACGCGGCTGCCAGCGGCCGCCTGCAGCCGCGCCAGGTGGTAGAGGAACACGTCGTCGAGCACGGCGGGGTGGCGCCAGCGGTGGAGGTCGGTCATGGACTCGCGGGCCGGTTTCGGGTTTACGCTAGGGATGATGGATTAGATGCATTGTCGGCGGCCTGCGTACATTGGCCGCAAGACAACGACAAGGAGACAAGTATGCCCAGCCCCCTCGCAGCCCTGGCGCGTGCCGCCCTGGCTTTGGTCGCCGCCGGCCTGTGCGCGGCGCCCGCCCTGGCCCAGGAATGGCCCAAGGCCAAGCCCATCCGCATCGTCGTGCCCAATCCGCCGGCCGGCCCGTCCGACATCTCGCTGCGCCCCGTGGCCGCCGCCATGCAGGCGGCGCTGGGCCAGGCCGTGGTCGTGGACAACAAGCCGGGCGCCAACGGCAACATCGGCGCGGCCGAGGTCGCGCGCTCCGCGCCCGATGGCTACACCTGGCTGTGGGCCATGGACCCCGTGCTCACCGTCAACCCCCATGTCTACAAGAACATGGGCTACAAGGCCGACGCGCTGGAAACCCTGGTCGTGGCCGCGCGCTTCTCGCAGACCCTGGTCTGCGGCCCGGGCACGGGCTTCAAGTCGGTCAAGGACATGGTGGCCGCCAGCAAGACGCGCGAGCTGACCTATGCCTCGGGCGGCGCGGGCTCGCCGGGCCACCTGGTCATGGAATCGCTGCTGGCTACCTCGGGCGCCAAGATGGTCCATGTGCCCTACAAGGGCCCCGCGCCGGCCATGCAGGACCTGCTGGGCGGCCAGGTGGACTGCGGCTTCCTGGCCGGCCCCACGGTCTTGCCCCAGGTCCAGAGCGGCAAGCTGATCGCCCTGGCCACCTCGGGCAAGACGCGCTCGGCGCTGGCGCCCGAGCTGCCGACCATTGCCGAGTCGGGCTTTCCCGAGTTCGACGGCACCTTCTGGATTCTGCTGGCCGCACCCAAGGGCGTGCCGCCTGCCGTGCAAAAACGCTTTGTCGACGCCATGAACGAGGCCATCCGCGCACCCGAGCAAAAGGAACGCGCCAAGGCCCTGGACATCGAGATGGTCGGCTCCACCGTGGCCGAGGCCCAGGCGCGTGCCAAGGGACAGTCCGCGCAGTGGGCCGCCCTGGTCAGGCGCATCCACCTGACCAACGACTGAAGCCGCCACCAGGGCCTGTGGCCCTGAGGCACCGCCGTTTTGGCGATACTCCCTTTCCCAACGCATCCACTGTCTCCTGGCTCCCATGGCAACCCAGCGCCCCAATCTGATCTTCATCCTGGCCGATGACCTCGGCTATGCCGACCTCGGCTGCACGGGCGCGCGCGATGCGCACAGCCGCGCCACCGATGTCTCGCCTCGCCTGGACGCCATGGCCGCGCAGGGCATGCGCTTCACGCGTGGCTATTCCAACTCGGCCGTGTGCTCGCCCACGCGCTTTGCCCTGGCCACGGGCCGCTGGCAGTACCGCCTGCGCGGCGCGGCCGAGGAGCCGATCGCCAGCGTCCACGGCGACAAGGTGCTGGGCCTGCCGCCCGACCATCCCACCGTGGCCTCGCTGCTGCGCGACGCCGGCTACGCCACCGCCCTGGTCGGCAAATGGCACCTGGGCTACCCGCCGCATTTCGGCCCGCGCATGTCGGGCTACGAGGAGTTCTACGGCTTTCACGCAGGCGGCGCCGACTACTTCGCCCACTGCGACCCGCGTGGCCGCCCCGACTTCTGGATCAACGAGGAGCCGCACGAGGAAGAGGGCTATCTCACCGACCTGCTGAGCCGCCGCGCCGTGGACTTCGTCGAGCGCCAGACGGCCGACAAGCCCTTCTACCTGTCCCTGCACTACAGCGCCCCGCACTGGCCCTGGCTCACGCGCGACGACCTGGCGGAATCGCGGCGCATCGGCGGCTTCGGCAAGCACACCGACGGCGGCACCATCGAGACCTACCAGCGCATGATCCACCACATGGACGAAGGCATTGGCTGGGTGCTGGATGCGCTCGAGAAAAAGGGCATGGCCGAGAACACGCTCATCGTCTTCACCAGCGACAACGGCGGCGAACGTTTCTCCAACAACTGGCCCTTCATCGGCCAGAAGATGGACCTGCTCGAAGGCGGCATCCGCGTGCCCCTGCTGGCGCGCTGGCCTGACCGCATGCCGGCAGGCGCCGTCAGCGACACGCCCAACCTGACCATGGACTGGTCGGCCACCTTCCTGGCCGCCGCGGGCGTGGACGGCCACGCCGACTACCCGCTGGACGGCGTCAGCCTGCTGCCCCTGATGGAAGACGGTACCTGGAACCCCGAGCGCGACCTGTGCTGGCGCATGAAGCACCGCGCCCAGCGCGCCCTGGTGCGCGGCGACTGGAAATACCTGCAGATCGAAGGCGTGGAATACCTCTTCAACGTGGCCCATGACCCGCGCGAACGCGCCAATCTGCGCGACCGCGAGCCCCAGCGCCTGGCCGAGCTACGCGCAGCCTGGCAGCAATGGGATGCTTCACTGCCGCCCATTCCGGAAGAAGCCAAGGTGTCGCTGGTGTTCAGTCGGCAGGATCTGCCTTCGGCGACGTTTTGAGGGTGTGTGTGCCCGCAGGCTGTGGGCGATAAAACAAGGCAGGCCTTTGGGCCTGCCTTGTTTCCTGATTACTGGTACGTCCTGACCATGCCCGCCCGTGCGGCCTCCGAGTTTTCGCACATGTCCTTGGCCTGTTTGTAGAGGGCCTGGGCCTTGCTCTTGTCCTTCTCCATGACTTCGTAATGGCTGGCCTTGGCAAGCACCAGGTTGTATTGGAGATAGCTGGCGCTGGCCGAAGGCAGCGACTTCACGGCCTGTGACACCATTTGGTCCAGGCCCTCCAAGGACCCGCCCCAGCGCGGGCTCAGGTAATTGAGGGCATTGACGCGGGCCGCCAGGTTCTTGGGATCGGCCTGATCGGCCGCCTGCAGCCACTGCGCCGCAGTACGTCCACCCACCTGGTTTTCCATCGCGGCCAATCCAATCAGCATCGTCTGCGGCAAGGCCGAGCGGGCATCCAGCGCCATGGCCTTTTGCAGATACGGCTGGGCCTTCGCGCTGAGCTGCTTGACAGTGTTCCACTGGCTGCCCGTCACCCTGGAGGCCGGCGCCTCGCCACGGGCGCCAAATGCCTTGTTGCCGTAATAGAGGCCCGCATTGAGCTGGGCAAAGAACGACTTGGGCTGCTGATCCGCCCACATGCGCATCACGTTCTCTTCCTGCAGGCTCAGTTGCTGCAGTCCCAGCAGATCCCGCATGGTCAACAAGTCCCCGCCCGAGGAAGAAAGATTCTTCTTGTGCCTGCGGGCCAGTTCCTTGTCCAGCGCCTCGAACTTGAACTCGCTGAGCAGTGCAGCCCTCTCGGACTCTTCCAGAGTGGCATTGCCATCGGGAATCAGCGGGCACTGCGCGGCGTAGGTGGCAGTGGCTGCGGAGAGAGACAGGGTGGCGAGCAGGATGCGGATCAGGGTTTGGGTGGTTTTTGCGGTCATGTGTCCCTCTTGGAAATGGTTGTGTTATTTAATGATTTAAAACTAATAAGCCAATATTTATTTCTCCAAACTCCTGTTTAAATCAAAGTGCCGTGAGAAATAGAAGCAGAACAATAAAAAATGGAAGAAGATATGCTGCAAGGAACATTATTGCATCGCCATTCTTCCAGAAGAGCTTGTAGCCATGCTCGTACAAGAATGCGAAGAAAACTGCAGTCTGAAATAAATTCCCAATAAGACTGAACTTGGAATTGTATAAGTTAGAAGATATAAGAAGAAATAGCGTGATGTAAAATAATATTGCAAATACCCTAGTCATTATTCCGTAAACCCAGTGATGGAATTATATTGATTCATGAATAGATAATCGGAAAGCAATCGCTGAAGCAATGAATGGTTCAAGAGCTATTTGCAATATTAATTAAATCTCATGGGTCGATTAATCGCCGCCGAATATGCTTTTGACGTTTGTTGAAAAATGAATAATCAACCCAAAAATTCCAAGAATAGCTCCAATCAAACCAACAACGGCACCGCCTCGCGGTAACCATAAAAAAGCCAGAATACCACCGACGACAGCCGTTAAAACACCTATTATCATAACTAATATTCCATATTCATTTTTGTATATTTTCATCACAATTGATTCTTCGTGCATGTAGTTGAACATGTGCATGTTTGATATCCGATGGATGTTCCCTCCATCAACATCGTCTGTGCCTTTACCGTAGAGTAATGCTTCCATCTGCCCTTTCATCACCAGGCAGACCCTGTAATAATGCTGTCGTTGCCCAAAAGGACCTCATATGTCGCTCTCAGAAGTTGACCTCAGGAAATTCCATATTATTTTTAATATTCAACTTTTACCAATCGGTCCGAAGAGAAAATAAATCTAACATCACCGTACCATATTAGATCATTTTCCATTTTTATTTGAGAGTTAACTGCTTTTTTATTGATGGATGAATTCTTTAACTTATATGCAATCTGCTCCATATCCATTCCTCTCCATTCGCGCTCGATGAGTGAAATGACATTATCAATATCTGCACGCGCTGATTCACACCCTTGATTTGAGTAAGATAATGTTATTGATTTATCGACAACCGAGTATGCCAAGTAAATAATCACCAAAATTAGCGCAATTATCAAGATAAATGATTTGTTTATTTTCATAAAATTATTGACCTGCTTTGGCGGCATCTCTTGCCCGTCGTCTTGGGGTAGTTTAGAGCCAATAATTCCTTTTGCATTTGGGTTGTATATACCGTATTCAAAGTATTGTGTTTTCACTGAAGTATCATATGTCAACACACCACTATGCCCACCAAGCCACGTGCTTGTTTTACCTTCGGCGTACTCCACCGGATAATCTGGAAAATTAACAACGTAGGCTTGCTGTAAGCCTAACGAATCTATCCACCCCGTGGGATTTACAGGGTAGATATAGTGATTATTGCCTCCCATCAACCCAATCGGATCCTGATTGATGTAGCTCCCCACCATCGGCTCGTAATACCGATGCCGGTTGTACTACAGCCCCGTCTCCCTGTCATGGTGCTGCCCCGGCAGTCGGATCGCCTGGTGGATGCCCTGCGGCTTGTATTCCTGCAGCACATTGCCTCAGGGCCCAGCTTTGCGGCCCAGGCCACCTGGCCTGTCTGGTCCGTCAGGGCCATGGGTGTGCCTAGATGTCGCATCCCGTACGATCATATGGTCGCTTGTGAAACAGGTGCGGGTGGGTCTGGTACCAATCTTTCATGGCCTGC
>NZ_JAQOTI010000024.1:0-69718 GCF_028401915.1 Delftia sp. DT-2 | reverse complement strand
AGGGAGCAGGGTCCCAGGCCGGTGCTGGCGCACGGGCCGCTTGCGTCGGCGGCGCTGTCCACCACGACGGTCCATGCATGGGCCGTGGCGATGCAGCCTTGCGACAGCAATGCCAGGGCGAACAGGCGCAGGGGCCTGCGTGCCGCCGTGGGAGTGAATCGTTGCCTGTATATGCTCATTGCCTTTTTACTTTCCCTGAAATGGACTGCCGAAACGCCTTGCGGGCATTGATTGCGCAATTGCTGGAAAGGGCGCTGCAATTTCGCATGTGCGGCGTCTGTGTGGAATATCCCGGGGCCTGACCCAAGAAAATGAAGCAGCCCTTGTTGATGAATCAAGCCGGCAATGATCCCCGGGGCATCCGAGTATCTGAACCTCGAAATCAAGGCAGGCTTGCCTGAGGCATGAAGCGATCATCCATGATGTAGCCTTTCATTTCAGCAAAGCACAATGTTCATGCTCACAAACAGTTATAGGCATGAGCGCAGTAGTCCCTGAACGTCAGAGTTGCTAAAACTCTGCAAGCAGCATGACCGCGCGACGATAGCAAACATCTGTGTTCAATTCGCGTATCTGTTGTGTTGGCCAGTCCTAAAAAAGCAAACCCTGGGAGGCGCGCGACACACCGTGATGCGCTCGTCTCCCTCTGGAGCCTCGAGATCGTTCAATCGTCACACGTGACAGACGAGCCATCAGGGTAACTCCCTGATATCTATGTGGCAACTTGGGAATATAAAAACTAGTTCATCACGCCGTTTTTCAAAAACTCCGTAGATTCTTAAGGTATATTTAAATCGCAGTGAAAATAGGTTTGCGTGCACTCCGGAGTTCGTATAGCATTGATTGCCGTGTCATTCCGGCACCGGCTGGCGGACGGATGTGACTGGGGTCAAAAAATTCCTAGCCCGTACTGGACTCCATCCTGCTGATTCCTAGATGGCCAGCAATTTTTCAGCGAGCATAGTTATGAGACGTTGGCAACGATGGGCGGTTGGTCTCGTAAGAGGATATGAACTACTGATAATCGTATCGATTTTTATGATGGGCATTGCCCTCTTGATCCGGCCGGAAATATCAAAAATTCTAATGTACCGTTCAGCCGGCACGCTGGGCGAACTCGTTGTAGACCAAATTGACGATGTGTTTGATGCTGCATCGCAAACACTGCAAAACGTTGATGCATCCCCACATCAAGATTGCTCAAATGATGATTTTAATACGCTGCGTTCCGTCTCGGTTCGTTCAAGTTACGTCAAAGACATCGGTCGATTAGTAGATGGGGAAACGGTTTGCTCAACAGTTCTAGGCGTACTTGCTAAACCAGTTAAACGTACTAATCCACCTGTCCCTCTAAATGAAAATTTATCAGCGTTCTGGGCAGTTCCATTGATATCGGATAATTCATCGAAGGGTGTGGTGATCGTATCAGATAGGTCAGATCTTGTCTTGGATCTCAATGCTTTTCACGTAACAAAGAGAAATGGATTGCTTTACGATATTGGTCTGTCGCGTGAGCAAAAGTCACCGGTCATTGGATTGGATTCGAACGGTTTGCCAAGATTAATAAATGATAATCAGATGATGGGTGAACCTGTAGGGCAAAAATTTTGCTCTAAGCGATATTCACTATGCGCAACAGTGCTTGCTAACCAACGTGCACGAGAAATTTTCTGGCAGCGAAGTCTGTGGCTGACTTTGGGATGTGGCCTGGTTTTTGGTGTCTTGCTAGGTTTTATCTCGCAAATTATTTATCGTCGCATATTCTCTTTAAGATCGCGCATTCGTTACGCACTTGTTAATAAGGAATTTTCAATAAAATATCAACCAATCGTATGCATTAAGCAGCCTCAGAATATTGTTGCTGCTGAGGCATTAATTCGGTGGCCGCAGGGGCCAGTGAACACAGATGTTTTTATATCTATTTCGGAAAAATATGGAATTATCCCGTATATAACGGAATTTGTTTTATGCACGGTTCTGGAGGAAATGAAAGATGTTTTTGAAAAACACCCTAATTTCCGAGTTTCAATTAATGTGAGCTCGCCGGAGCTCATTGATGGAAGTCTGTTAAATGCGTTGAAAAAATATTGGCCGAAATCAATTCCTCGCAAGCATATTGGTTTTGAGTTAACTGAGCGGACTAAAGCTGAATTACGAGAAATTCTTCCAATATTAGAGCTTATTCATGGTATGGGTCATGTGATTTATATGGATGATTTTGGAACTGGATACTCCAGTCTTTCACAATTGCAAAATTTTCCAATTGACTATCTAAAAGTTGATCGATCTTTTCTGCCTATGGATATAGATGGCGAGAAAGGCTCAATAATTCCGGAAATAATAGCTATAGCACGTCGACTTGGAGTAAAGCTTGTATTTGAAGGGGTTGAGACAGAACAACAAGTCTCTATGTTGGCTCAATATTCAGATGAAATCTCCTGTCAGGGTTGGTATTTCGGCCGCCCTGAAAATTCCGAGGCAATTGCTCGAATGCTTTCATTAGAAAAATTAAATTAGCTTAGCGCAATCTATTTGAAATAATAATATCAGATGTTTTAATATATTCTTCATGGCATTGGGTTTGAATTATTCTCAAGCTATTTTTAATTTTTGATTAGGTGTTAATTTATTTACTGACGCCAAGCTGTATATGCTTTATTGTGCAAAATCTGCAAGCGAGAATAACGAGTAGAACTGCACGATGCTCTGGGATGGACTAAGAGCGGTTAACATAAGTTGGTCAGAAGCCCCCGCAGAACGTTATGCTCGCTGCCCTCATGGCACGACGACCCGTAAGCAAAGAACTGTGGCGACAGCTACAACCCCTGATCCCAGCCTTCGTGCCTTCTGCCAAAGGCGGTGCGCGCAAGCTCGCAGTCAGCGATGAAGCTGCCCTCAACGGCATCTTGTTCGTGCTGCAAACAGGCATTCCATGGGAAGACCTTCCCCAATCCCTGGGCTACGGCAGCGGCATGACTTGCTGGCGGCGTCTGCGCGACTGGAATGCCGCTGGTGTCTGGGAGCGGCTGCACCAGGCCATGCTGACTCGCTTGCGTGAACATGACCAAATCGATTGGAGCCGGGCCAGCATTGATGGCTCCTCGGTACCAAGCCCCCGGGGGGCCAGGAAACGGGTCCAAACCCCACGGACAGAGGCAAGCTCGGCTCCAAGCGGCACATCGTCGTAGATGCCAGAGGCATCCCGCTGGTGATCTTGGTCAGCGGCGCGAACCGGCACGACTCCAAGATGTTCGAGAGGTGCGTGGACGCGATTCCTGCGATTGCTGGCCTGCCAGGACGTCCCCGTAGAAGACCGGCAAAGCTGCACGCCGACAAAGGCTACGACTTCAAGCGATGCCGAGCCCACCTGAGGCAGCGGGGCATCATTGGCCGGATTGCCAGACGAGGCATTGAGAGCAGCGAGCGGCTGGGCAAACACCGGTGGGTGGTGGAGAGGACGCACAGCTGGTTTGCAGGCTTTGGCAAGCTGCGAATCCGCTTTGAACGACGGCTGGATATCCACGAAGCGCTGCTGAAACTGGCAGCGGCGATCATCTGTGCGCGCTTCGTGGATCGGTGGTGTTAGCCAGTCTTAGACCTGCCGATTGCGAAGCCTACTTCGTAGACGACGTTTAGATTCAAATACGTGATGTCAGCGACCACGTACTCGGATCTATCAATTCCTTCCAGTATCGGCGAAACGAGTGGATTGCCTGCAATGTCGTTGAACTCCCACGGCTCATAGTGGATTCGCTTTCCAACCTTGCGGTTCGCTTTGGCTACTCCTGTGGAGATGAGTTCAGCAAGCTTGCTATCACGCGAGGAATATGCAACGAAAGCCTGTGGAGTTTCGGTCATGAGAATTGTGCGAGGTGGACAGGTTCGCCAATAGTAGCGGACGCGGAGGCGAACAAGTGAGCTGCTGCCGGGTTTGATGCCACCTCTGAGCGAACGCTTCGGGTCGTCTGCTGCCACCTGAGAGGGGCTGGTCTTGCTGCTGCAACTCGGGTTCTCAGTCTCATTCCGCCAAGCGGACGGCAAAAGTTAGACCCATAAAAAACATAAAAGTCAAGCATCAAACCTACGGTCCTGACCGTACGTTTTCAGGATGACTTGGGTCTGCATCGTCCGTATGGTGCTCGGCCATGGCAATCGACCGTCTCCAACCTTGTAGTTCCTATCCCAAGACATCATTCAGACAGCAAGGATCATCAACCCGAGGGCAGGGCTCTCTGCCCTCATCAATACAGCAGCTCGTGCAGTTGTGCAATAGCCGTAGATGTTCGAGGGCAAGATGAAGAGTCTTGCCGCACGGCTGCTGGCTATGTCGCCCTGGTCTAGGCATCGTAGGCTGTCGCCTGCAGAAGACAAGCATGGGCTTGGCGCAGTGGCCGAATCAGCGCAGGCCCAGATGCCAGCCGTAGCGGGCACGGAACCCGGCTGGCTTCGGGTGCTGAGTTCCGACCAGCTGCTCGCTGTCGTGCGCGCAGAAAAGGCTTTGGATGCCATGTGGCGCCAGTCGCACCAGAGCCATGAAGTCTGGGAGCGAGATCTTTTGCCGGCCATCCATCGGTACGCAGCGTTCGTGCAATTGATGCCTGCGTCAGAGGCGCACCACCATGCCCACGCAGGCGGGCTGCTCTCCCACACCATCGAGATTGTCCTGGCAGCCCTGACATGGCGCAACGCCATGCTGTTGCCTGGCGGCTCCCAGATCGAGGAGATCGATGCGCAACGTGACCAGTGGAGCTACGTGGTGTTCTTCGCCGCGCTGCTGCACGACATCGCCAAGCCCATGACCGATCTGCGGATCCAGTGGCGTTGTGATGGCATGGCCGATTCCATTCGCTGGACACCTGCAGGCGGCAGCCTGGTTCAGATCACGGCCCGGCGTGCTGCCGCCGAATACCTGGTCGATTTCACGCCCAAGAGCCAGCGCGACTACAGCGCCCACGGCAAACTGGCGCAGCTGCTGCTGTCTCGCATTGCGCCAGAGTCGGCGCTCGTGTTCTTGGCCCAGACGCCTGCAGCCATGGACGCCCTGGAGCAGTATCTCAGCGGCCAGGACCGCGACAGCTTGGTGGCCCAGCTGGTGCGCCGAGCCGACCAGGCCTCGACGCAGCGCGCTCTGCTGTCGGGTCACAAGGGCCGCTTCCCGACCTCCAAATCCAAGCCGTTGATCGACTTGCTGATGCAGGCCATCACCAGCATGCTGCAGGCCGGCACCGATCTGCCGCTGAACCGCTCAGGTGGCGCGGCCTGGGTGTTTGAGGGAGCCATCTGGTTCGTAGCCAAGCGGTTGGCGGATTCGGTGCGCGAATGGATCAAGCGTAATGAGCCCGATGAGGCTGTACCAGGGGACTCGAAGAACGATCGGCTATTCGACACCTGGCAGGACTATGGCGTCATCGACCTGAACCCGTCCACCGGGCAGGCTATCTGGCATGTGACCGTGCAGGGAGAGGCATCAGAACCTGCGGCAGATCGAGGAGGCTATGAGCACGACCTGGCCATGCTGCGATTTCCCTTGGCCAAGGTCTTTTCGCACGAGAGCAAGTATCCGGCGCCCATGCAAGGCAGATTGATCATGCGGCAAAAACGCAAGGATGAGGCCGGGGAGGGCGGGGTCTCAACGGAGGCCGTGCAGCTGCAGATTCCTGCGGCAGGTTCTGGTGGTAAGGAAGATGCGGCAGGCCATGCACCCGAAGCTGCAGCACTACCAGCCAGCCCTCGCGTGCCTGTAGCTGCAGCTGCGCCCAAGGCGCCAAGCAAGCAGGAATTGAAGCTTGCGGCAGTCATGCGTGAACCGGCGTTCAGGGCACCCTCTGCTGCGGCAAAGTCACCTGCAATGAAATCTGAAACTGGCACAGCACATCAGGCACGAAAGATTGATGCAACGCCAGTGAGCCCCCGGGATACTTCTGCACCCGGACGTGCCCCTGCAACGGCTCCAGCAGAAGCTGGCCGAGCAATCAAGGCAGAACCAGTGCCTGGAACAGCTGGGGTAGCTGAACCTGGCGCAACTCGGCAACCAGAGAATGCGGCAGTACCAGCGCCGCCGCCGGCGGCGAGTTCTTCAATCGATTTTGACCCAGGCGATGCAGCCTACCTGCTCGACCAGAGTGACTTCCTCGATGAGGCCGAAACTGCAGCAGCGATGCGACCAAAGAAAGGCCCACGGCCGCGGAAGCCGGCGCGGGCCAGGGAGGAAAGCAGTGCGGTGCGCGAGCAATCATCAGAAGCTGCCGCAGGCTTGGACGAGGCCCAGGCAACGCCAGAGCCTCCAGCACAGCCTACCGCCCAGATCCTTTCATCTGAACCTGCAGCAGTGCCTACGCCCGAGGCGACGCCACCAATACCTGTTCCTCCTACTCGGCGCGCCACGAGCGTCGCTTCCGAGTATCGGAGCCTGAGCGACGAGCTCGATGACTTGCCCACTGTCGTGGTGCGTTCCAGGCCCGAGCCACAGGCTGCACGCTCAGACGACCCTCAGCCGGTATTGCTCTTGCAGCAGCTACCCAAGATCGAAGGCCAGGAAAGGCCTGCGCACGAGCCCAGCGAGTTGGCGTTGGACTTCATGCGGTGGGTTCAGCAGGGCTTGGTTGATCGTGAGATCAAGTTCAACGAGACGGGGGCAGCCGTGCATTTTGTCGAGCAAGGCATGGCGTTGGTGTCGCCGTTGATCTTCAAGAAATTTGCTCAGGAACATGCCGACCTGGCGGAAAGCCCAACTGAGCTGGCCATAAAAGTACAGCGGGAGGTCATCAAGTGCGGCTGGCACCTACCGGCAGCCAATCGGACCAACATCGTCGCGTTCGAGATTTACTCGCGCGGCGATGTCAAAGGCCGGCTTTCATGCGTTGTCTTGGTCGAGCCTAGTCGATGGGTTCAGCCAGTACCACCCAGTAATCCCGCTCTCAAAATGATCTAAAGATTTCGTCAACGTGAGTATTATTTAGGAGAAACCATGAGCTCAGCCATTCAGCCATTCAGCCATTCAGCCATTCAGCCATTCAGCCATTCAGCCATTCAGCCATTCAGCCATTATATACCATTTTGCAAGGCTGTATTGTGCATTGCAATAATAATTGCATTTATTTCTCCAAATAATTCATTCGCAGAGAAAATATTTGTGACGCCTGGATCTTTGGCCGGTTATACCTATTACCCGCCAGAAAAGAAAAATGGAGGCGGTGGCGGCGGAGGTGGTGATGATTCAACGACCTTGCAGAGATGTTTATTCACGGTGAGCGAGGCTGATAAAACCGTGACCGTAAATCCCGAAAAACTCTACGATTATGAGAAGCCAATTCAGATGCAGTACACGATTGTTGGTGGAGACGGTGGCGGAGGGTTTGCAGGTGGTGGTGGCGGTTCGTCTGCGATACTTTTGAATGGTGCAGCTGCTGTGGTCGCTCCTGGTGGAAATGGTGGAGAGAGGGCGAAGGAGTTGAGAGGACGAATCGCTATCAATGCCAAGGACCGGATTCGATTTGTTATTGGCGGCGGTGGAGGAGGGGGTATTTCCTACTCTGACAGCTTTGGCACCAACGTGCTCGTGGGAGGAGGTGGTGGTGCTGGATGGCAAGGTGGTGGGGCAGGCGCATCACACGTGAGCGAGAGCATCTCCTACACAGACAACAAGCAGGCGGCTGGTAAAGGCGGTGGAAGCGTGCCAGGGCAGGGTGGCTATGTGCAGGGGGGCTTGTCGGGGACATCAGGTATTGGTTCACAGGCAGGGGTTGCGACCTATCCGGATGGTGCAAGCAATAGCTATGGAACGGATAACAATAGAGAGTATAAAAATCTTGGGCAAATAAGTGGCGGTGTAAATACTTTTAGACTTCAAGAGCCCCAGATTTCAAGAATTCCTGCGACGGCCTTGCGCCAGGGGTCCATGTCCAGGCCATTTTTCAAAACATATACTCCGAATTACTATGTCGATTTGCCTACAGCGGTAGTCAACGGGGTATTCAGAAAATTACCTAATGTTGAGCAGTTTGTTGTGATTTACGGCGGTGGTGGTGGGCAGTCGGGCCGGTCTGGTTTTCCTGGCTCGTTCATCATTGGCGGGTGTGACCGATGCTTCGGTTATGGCTATGGAATATCATACACATTCAGGGGGAAAACCAATGAATATTTTGACAACACTGGGATAAGTGGTCCAACTATCGAGAGTTTGCAGCCTCCAACGTTAGATCTAAATTTAACGAGGCCATTTGTTAATGACGATCAGCCTGCGAATCCTGGACAGGTCGCAATTAGTTATCAAGCGCCGGTGTGTGGCTTGCTTGAGTGAAAAGCACTATCTATTAAACAAATTATGAGATTCAACGCACATTCTAAAAACCAAGAAGCGAAGGTAGATCTGGATGCTGACCAGCGCCTCGGGCTGTGGAGATCGAGGCCTTGGCAGCACCGGGCGCTGTATCGTTGGAACGTCTTCTTGGCCTATGCGGGCGGGCTGGTCACGGCCAGACATGTCTGGGATGCCTTGCGCCATCCTCACGAGGTGATCATGTTGCCGTTGCGTCCGCCGAAGCGCGGGATGATTTTTGTGTGTCCTGCGGCTGTGCGTGAGTACACGGAGATGTGTGCTGCAAGCAGCACGGACGCGAGTGCTAAAAGCGTAGCGCTGGAACGGCCTGAGAAGCCACTCAGCGGGAGGGAAAAAGTTCAAACGGTTGACAGTTTGGAGCGCAGCACATAGAGTCCGAACCGTGCGTCAACGAGGAATCTTCTGAACATAAATGTCCGCTCAGTTAGTGATCGCTACGACTGTGAGCCCCATCAAAGCTCACTTTTTTTAGAGATCATCTAATAGATACGATGTATATTATGTTAAATCACAGTTGCGATTAGCATTGTCCAAACCCAGGTAAGGCACTCTTCCTGCACCAGGCCTGCCTGTCTTCCGCCTCTTTTTTCAGCTGTTCAACCCTCTTCCCAGGCTCTCCAGTTCCTGCCTCAACAACAACTCCGTCTCCTGCGGTTCGAATTGGCGTTGCAGCAGCGGGATGGTGAAGACGTAGCGTGCGTCGTGCACGCCGTGGGTTTCATCGCGGCGCAGGACGTAGGCCAGTTGCAGGCGGGCCAGGGATCGGCGCAAGGCCTGGGCCTGGCCGGTGGCGCCGTGGGCCTGGACCAGGGCGTCGAGCGCGGTCAGGCTGGTGTGACCTTGCTGGGCCGTGTGATAGACGGCGATGCGGTCCAGGCGGCAGGCCTGTTCGTCGGTGCTCAGGCGGCCCCAGCCGACCAGGGCATCCTGTACGGGCTGGGATTCCAGCGCCTGGCGCAGGTGGCGCTCTTCGATCACGCGTTCGTCGGGCCCCAGGGCTTGCAGGCATTCCTGGCAGAGGATGGCGACCAGATTGGCCCGCTTGCCGCTGGCCTCGATCAGGCGTTCGGCCAGGGCGTCGTTGGCGTAGCCCACGCGCAGCCTGCGCAGCGGCTCGGTGGCCAGTGCCTGGCAGGCGGATGGCTCCAGGCCGCCGATGGCCAGGATGTCGCCGAAGTTGCGCAGCGGCGACTGGTAGTCGAGCAACGCTGCCGCATAGAGATCCCAGAATCCAGCCAGCATGAACCAGCAACGGCCCTCCTCGCTGAGCGCGCGCAAGGCGCTGAGCTGGGGATAGCCGTTGCGGGCCTCATCGCGGAAGAACAGGTCGGCCTCGTCGATCAGCAGGTACAGCCGCCTGCCCTGCGATTGCGACTGCAGGTGTTCGATGATGGCCTCCAGCGGTGTCTCCACGGGCAGGCCGAACTGGGTGGCCAGGCGCGGCGTAAGGCGGTGGTCGCGCAGCGAGAGGTAGTGGCAGGCAATGGACGGATGCTCCTGCAGGCGCCGTTGCACGGCCTTGAGCAGGCTGCTTTTGCCGAGCTGGCGCCCTCCCACGACCAGGTAGTTGGCCGGTTCGCGGTTGAGTACGCGCGCCAGCAGGCGCTCGCGGCCGAAGAAAACGTCCTCGCGCGTCACGCCGCCGCGCGTCTGGTAGGGCGAGATGCGCGTGACCTGCAGCTGCGCGGCCAGCAGCCGCAGCAGCACCTGCGCGGGCTCGCCGCCCATCAGCCATTCGGTCTGACCGGGGCTGTCCAGCACTGCGTGCAGATTGGCGCGGTCCTGGGCATGGCGCTGCAGCAGCGGCATGGGCGACTGCGGATGGTGCGGGCTCACGATGAGCACCACATCGCCGCCGGTTTGCAGCAGGCGCAGCTGGCGCACAAGTTCGCCCTCTTCCAGTTCTTCCAGTTGCTCTGGCAGCGCATAGACCAGGCAGCGGCCCAGGGCGATGGGCAGGTCCGGCGGCAGCGTCCATTCGAACATGCCACCGGACACGGGCCATTCGCCCTCGGCGGTTTTGCAGGTGGCCGACAGTCGTTCGGCCAGGGCGCGCACGCGGGCGGCGGGGCTGGCGCCGGCAAGGCGCAGGGCACGCTGCCAGTCGGGCGGGCGTATGCCTGCGGCGCGCAGCACGGCGGACCGCCGGCCGGTGAGCCGCAGCAGCCGGTCCAGCTGGGGAAGATGCTGATACGGCTTGCGGCGCAGGCGCCCGGGCTTGAGCTGCGCCGGGCCTATCAGCGGATGGCGGACCAGCCACAGCAGGGCCAGGCCGCCAAAGACCAGGGCGCAGGTCCAGATGATGTTGCGCAGCCAGCCAAAGGGTTCGTGCTCTGGCTGGCCTGGCGAGGGGCTGCAGTTCAGCGGCAGATAGCGTGGCGGGGTGGGTGGCTGGCCGCCCTGGCAGCTCCAGTCCTGGCTGGGCATGTTCAGCTGCAGCAGGACCTGGGTTCCTGAGAGCACGCCCATCTGGCTGTCGCGCACGATGTCCGCCTGCAGCACGAAGGGCCTGGGCGAACTCATGCGCACGCGGGGCTCGGCAATCTCCGGTGCCACGCTGGCGATGTCCTGCGGCCAGCTTTCATGCTGGCGCACATGCTCCATCAGGGCCAGGCGCCACAGGATGATTTCGTTCCAGACCCGCCCTGAACTTTCCGCGCCCTGCAGGCTGCCGCGGGTAACGGGGTTGTAGCGGGGCAAAAGTATGGCGGTGCCTATGAACAGCGTGAACAAGGCCAGCAGCGCGGCGCGCCAATAGGATCGGGGCAGCTGCAGAAGGCGGGCCGGGCCGCTCATGCCTGCAGCACTGCCATTGCGGCTTCGCGGGCGATGTCGCAGCGCCAGTGCAGGTGGGCGCCCTCGCCCGCTCCGCGCACCTGCAGCAGGTTGCCCCAGAACAGGCGCCGCAGCACGGCATCCTGCAGATAAGGCCGCGCACGGCCCAGCGATGCCGCATCCACCAGGCTTCGCAATTGATCGCGTGCGGCCGGCTCCTGGGCCAGTGGCAGCAGGGTCTGCCACAGGCGCGCACTGGCCACCAGATGGGCGCGCAGCAGTGGCGAGTGCACGGCAGCGATGCCCACACCCTGCTCCACCAGCCATTGCAGCGCTTCCTCGAAGAGCGCGGGATGCCCGCCCGTCAGGGCCTGCAATGCCACGATGACCTCGGCCGGCCAGGCTGTTGCCGGCCAGCGCTGGCGCGCCATCAGGGCCAGGTCTTCCTGCGTGGGATCGGGCCAGTGGGCCACCTGGCCGATGTTGAGCAGGGACAGGTCGCCGCTGCGGTACTTGAGGTCGGCCAGCGCTTCGCTGCCGCACAGCAGCAGGTGCAGGCGGCCGCTGTGCATTTCGCTGAGGCTGCGCAGGATGCCGGCCAGCGTCTCGCGCAGTGCGGCCGTGCCTTGCTCGAAACGGCTGACCAGGCAGAACAGGCGGCCGCCTGCCAGCAGGCGCTTTTCCAGCAGGGCCTCGAATTCGTAGTCCGAGCCCACCTCGCCCAGCCCGCACTGCCGGCCCAGGGCCGCAAAGTAGTCGGCCGGGGCCGTGCTCACGCTGTACGGCGGCTGGATGTGCAGTACCGCCTCGGCGCCGTACTGGGCGCGGGCACGCAGCAGCAATTCCTGGCGGAACGGGGGCTGACCCCAGTGCGCGGGAGACAGCAGCATGGTGATGGCATAGGGCGAGGCCTGGGCCAGCTGGGCAAAAAGCCGGTCCATGAAGCCGGCAAAAGGCTGGGCGCCAGCGGCTGGCGCCTGCAGCGGGAACTGCGTGGCAAAGCCGGCGGCGGAGAACAGGCGATTGGTCTCCGCCTCCGTCAGCCGCAGATACTGGGCGCAGGCGGCCAGCCGGTCGCGCGAGCGCGGATTGGGCAGGGAAACCCCATTCCTCCAGTTGTTGACGGCTTCCCGGCTCAGCCCGATCTCGGTGGCCACCCCCGAAGCGCTGGCACGGATGCGGCGCATGTACAGACCCAGAAGATGGCCGAAATCCTCGTGAACGCCTGCGGCCACGGCGGGGCCCTGCTCGATTGCGGTGGGCTGCATCAGCGTTGGCCCTGCTCAAAAAGACGGCGCCTGATGGCGCATGTCCATCCTGCCGTGACGACGGTCGGTATCCACATCCTGTTCACCCTCTCCTGGGACTTTGCCGGATCTTGTGCAATTTGTTTCATTCTGCCGAGCGCGGATTGTCTCAGGATGCCGGGTCGCTGCCGCCCTGCCCCGCAAACTCCCGCCGCGCACTGGCCATCCGGTACAGCGGCAGCACGACCGCCAGTACCAATCCCAGGGCCAGCCAGAGCCACAGGCCCTTGCCTCTGAAAGCCAGGGCGGCAACGACGGTGAAGGCGACGGCCTCGCACAGTCCGCGAAAGCCTGCCCGCAGCATGAACAGGCCCGCGATGCCGTCCACCGGCGACACGCCGCTCTTGCGCAGGCTGGCCATGGTCTCCAGCAGGGCCTGCACGGACTCCTGGGCCTGGCGATTGCGCTCCTGGTCACGCTCGCGCAGTTGCCTGATGGCCATGGGCTGGGCGGGATTGCTGAGTGAGGTGCCATCGTTGCCCTCTTCCTCCCCCGGGCGCGGATAGACCTCTGCGTCGGGATCGACCAGCACCTGGCGCTCCGGGTAGCGGGCCAGCCAGGCATGGTGGCTGACCCATTGGCCGGCATCGAAGTGATAGCGCTCGCTCTCTCCCACCTGGTCGTAGAAGACATGCAGCACCGCCGCCTGCAGGCCGTGCTGGAACAAGGTCTCCAGCAGCCGCCAGGGCATGCCGGCCGTGGTGCGGGTGTCGAAGCCCAGCTCCAGATGCTGGGGATGGCCCAGGGCGCTGGCATTGGCCCAGTCGTCATCCCACAGCGCGGACCGGTCCAGGGCGGGGTCCAGCTCATGGATCCAGCGCTCGGCCTGCTCCCAGGACTGCCGGGCCAGGTACTGGCAGATCAGTTGCACGCGGCGCAGCTGCAGGGGCGTATCGAAGAACAGATAGAGGTGATGGACGTTGCTGGACATGGCGGGCCTGAGGCGTTTGCAGGAATGCCGCGATTGTTCAATTGCAGTTGCCAGCCGGCCCTCCCAGGCCTGTCCAGCACGCGGCTGGCAGGCGCTGCCGCCGGTTGACATTCTGTCCACTGCAAGAAGCGGGATGCAGGCGCTGCGGCGGCGCCCTAGACTGCGGCAATTGCCCACAGCGCCCATACCGCCAACCGCGCCCGCCATGCACAACCTCCGCCTTTTCGACAACGAAGCTTGCGAATCCGCCCCGCCCTGCCAATGGACGCAGATGGAGCACCAGCTCGACGAGCACGGCTGTGCCCGGCTGCCCGGCCTGCTGGACGCGCAGCAATGCCGTGACCTGGCGGCCCTCTACACCAGGGAAGACGGTTTTCGCTCCCGCATCGTCATGGCCCGTCACGGTTTCGGGCGTGGCGAATACCGGTATTTCGACTACCCCTTGCCACCTCTGCTGCAGCGGCTGCGCGAACAGCTGTATTCCCGCCTGGTGCCGGTGGCCAACCGCTGGAACCAGCGCATGGGGCTGGATGTGCGCTATCCGGACCGGCTGCAGGACTTCCTGGCGCGCTGCCACGCGCACGGCCAGTTGCGGCCCACGCCGCTGATCCTCCAATACGGCGAGGGCGACTACAACTGCCTGCACCAGGATGTCTATGGAGAGCATGTGTTTCCGCTGCAGGTGGTGTTGCTGCTGTCGCGGCCGGGGCAGGACTTTGCGGGCGGCGAATTCGTCATTACCCAGGCCGATGGCGACCGGCAACGGGCCGATGTGATGGCGCTGGACCAGGGCGATGCGCTGGTCCTGGCCGTGCGCCACCGGCCCGTGCCGGGGCGGCGCTCAGGCTACCGCCGCGCGGCCATGCGCCATGGCGTCAGCCGCGTCCGAAGCGGCCATCGCCATACCGTGGGGCTGATCTTTCATGACGCACTCTGATATGACGCACTTTGATGGACGGCCGGTATGAGCACGCTGGATCTTTTTGCCGATGAATCTCCCATGGGCATCGAACCCATTGGTCCCCGGTCCGTGGTGCTGCGCGGCCACGCCCTGCCTCATGCGGCGCCACTGCTGGCTGCGGTGGACGGCGTCATGGCCCAGGCGCCGCTGCGCCATCTGGTCACGCCGGGCGGCTTCACCATGTCGGTGGCCATGACCAACTGCGGCGCGCTGGGCTGGACCAGCGACCGGCGCGGCTACCGCTACAGCGCCATCGACCCGGTCAGCGGCCAGCTCTGGCCCGCCATGCCGGCCGTGTTTGCGCAGCTGGCGGGCGAAGCGGCCGCCGCTGCGGGCTTCGAGGGCTTCGCGCCCGACGCCTGCCTGATCAACCAGTACCTGCCCGGCAGCCGCCTGTCTCTGCACCAGGACCGCGACGAGCGTGACCTGGACGCGCCCATCGTCTCGGTGTCACTGGGCATGCCGGCCACATTTCTGTTTGGAGGGCTTGCGCGCGCGGACAAGACGGCCAGGGTGTTGTTGCAGCATGGCGACGTGGTGGTCTGGGGCGGCGTGGATCGGCTGCGCCACCACGGCGTGTTGCCGCTCAAGGACCAGCCCCACCCGCTGCTGGGCGGGCGGCGCATCAATCTCACGTTTCGCAAGGCGGGTTGAATGGCGGGGTCGACATGGATGGGCTGAACAGCAGTGATCGCTTCGCCGGCCTGGACTGGGGCCGCATTGCCACCCAGCTCGATGCAGAGGGCCATTGCCTGCTGCCACGGCTGCTGAATGCGGATGAAAGCCGCGCCCTGGCTAGCGAGGCGGCCATGCGCAATGGCCTGCCGCCCTCCCTCGACACATGGCGCCCGGTGCTGTACCGGCATCTGCTTGCCATTGCCAATCGCTGGCGTGCCCAAATGGACATGCAGCCTGCCCTGCCCGCCTCGTTCGAGGCCTTCGGGCAGCTGGGCCACCAGCGCGGCCAAATGCATCCGCAGTCGCACCTGCTGCATGTGGCGCAGGCGGGCCATGCGCCGCTGCGCTCATACAGCGAAGGTGCGGCGGTGTTCCCGCTGCAGCTGGTGCTGCTGCTGTCCCGGCCGGGCCAGGATTTCGAGGGCGGCGAATTCGTGATGACCGAGCAGCGCCCGCGCATGCAATCGCGCCCCATGGTGCTGCCGCTGGGCCTGGGGGATGCGGCCATCATCGCCACGGGGCCGCGCCCGGTGCGCGGTGCGGCAGGCTTTTACCGCGTGCATCTGCGGCATGCCATCAGCCGCGTTCACCGTGGCGAGTGGCTGGGTGTGGAGCTGCTGCTGCACGACGCGCCGCAGGCTACCGACGCGGGCCGCTGGCTATAATGCCGCGCCTGCAAAGGCATCCGTGCATCAGGTGTCCACATGCCAGCCATGGGGATGAAACGGGAACAAGGTGACTGCCAGCAAATGCTTTTTGCGCTGCCGGCACAGGCCTTGGCTGCCCCCGCAACGGTAAACAAGTCAAGGCGCTCCACGCCTGTCCCGCCAGTCTCCGCAACCCTGCGGAGGGGCGATGACAGGCTGTCACTGGTCCATGGCGTGGTCTGCAACATGCAGCTTTTCGCGGGTGGATTGGGAAGACGGGGCGCTGGGCGCAAGGCATGTCCTTGCGCCGCTTGTGAGCCCGGAGACCGGCCTGCTGCGTTTCGCGCCCGCTGAGCGGGCGCTTTCTTGACTGTCTGCGGGGTGCGGATGGCAATGTCCTGCACCCTATCCTTGCACGCTGGCTGGAGAGGCGGCAGTGCCTTGCTTTCGCATCAGGCGGTCGAAGACCGATGTTCGAAATGCATTCCTCCCTTTCCTGCGTTCCCAGCACCCGTGCTGCCGATTCCCTTTGCCTTCGGCTGAGCCCGCTGGCCCTGGCCTGCGCCTTCCTGTCCGCTCCTGTGCAGGCACAGACTGTCCTGCCCGAAGTGCAGGTCACCGGCCAGGCCGAACGCATCGGCCAGCAACTGGCCCAGCCTGCGCGCTCGGCCAGCCATACCGGCGTCTCCAACCAGGAAGTGCCTGCCAGCGTGGATGGTGTTTCTGCCGAGCAGATGCAGGAGCGCGGCGACTACGCCCTGGTGGACGCCGTCACGCGCACCGTGGGCCTGACGTCCAGCAGCACGCCGGGCAATGGCGGCCTGTCCTTCAGCAGCCGCGGCTTTGCGGGCGTGAACTCCGTGGGCGTGGCCGAAGACGGCATGGTGCTGGGCGTGGCCGCCGGCACCACGGCCTATCCCGGGGACAGCTGGGGCTACGAGCGCATCGACGTGCTGCGCGGCCCGGCCTCGCTGATGTATGGCAGCGGCACCATGGGCGCCACCGTCAACGCCATCCGCAAGCAGCCCAGCCGCACCAGCTCGGCCGAGGTGCTGCTGGGCGCTGGCACGGACGACACGCTGCGCGTGGGCCTGGGCGTGACCGGCGCCCTGGGCGCCTATGCCAGCTACCGCATCGACAGCTACACCGCGCGCAGCGCGGGCGAGCGCGACCTGGACCAGTCGCGCAACGGCAAGTTCATGAGCACGCTGCGCTTGGAGCCCACGAGCGACCTGCAGATCGACCTGATTGCCGACCGCAGCGTGCAAAAGCCCAGCCGCTACTGGGGCACGCCGGGCCTGGACGGCAAGGTGGTGGAGTCCCTGCGCGACCGCAACTACAACGCCGAAGACAGCGTGCTGCGCTATGCCGACGAGCGCCTGCGCGCCAAGGTGCAATGGAAGGCCAATGACTGGTTGACGGTGCGCAACGAGCTGTACCACGTGCAGTCGGACCGCCACTGGCGCAACATCGAGGCCTACGCGCTCAACCCCGCCACTTGGACCGTGGGCCGCTCCGACTACCTCGAAATCCTGCACGACCTGGAGCAGACCGGCAATCGCCTGGGCCTGAACGTGGACCGGGGATCGCACAAGATCGCCATGGGATGGGAGGCCGCACGCATCAACCTGCGGCTGTCCAACAACTCGCCCTATGGCGGCTCGTCCACGGTCTCGGCCTGGGACCCCGTGCATGGCAGCTGGGCCAGCCCCGATGTCACCAAGGCCAAGACCGAAACCGGCGTGACCCAGCATGCGCTGTACCTGGAGGATGCCTGGCGCATCAGCAACCGCTGGCTGGCCATGGCCGGCCTGCGCCGCGATGTCTACGACTTTGCCAGCCACTCGCTGGTGGGCGGCACGGATTTCAACAAGACGCTGGCCGCCACCTCCTGGCGCCTGGGCCTGACCTATGAGCTGGCCCGCGACACCCATGTCTATGGGCAGATCAGCTCGGGCCATGATCCCGTCAACAGCCTGGTCTCGCTGAACCTGGCCAACACGGCTTACAAGCTGAGCAAGGGCCGCCAGGCCGAGATCGGCATCAAGCAGCAGGTGGCAGGCGGGCGCGGCGAATGGACGCTGGCCGTGTTCGACATCAAGAAGGACAACATCATCACGCGCGACCCCGACCGCCCGGCCATCTCCATCCAGGGCGGCAGCCAGTCCTCGCGCGGCGCCGAGGTCACTGCCAACTTCCAGGCCACGCCCACCCTGCGCCTGGAGGGCAACCTGTCCTATGTGGATGCCCAGTTCGACACGCTCATCGAGGCCGGCGGCAACCGCGCCGGCAACCGCCCGCAGAACGTGGCCAAGACCACGGCCAACCTCTGGGGCCACTACCGTGTGGGCGCCTGGCAAGCCTCGCTGGGCCTGCGCTACGTGGGTGACCGCTTTGGCAACAACGCCAATACCGTGAACCTGCCCGCCTACACCGTGGCCGACGCCGCGCTGAGCTGGCAGGTGGACCCGCGCACCACCCTGAGCCTGATCGGCCGCAACCTGGCCGACAGGGTCTATGTGGGATCGAGCTACGGCAGCCAGTTCCTGGTCGGGCAAGGCCGCCGCTTCGAGATCGCGGCGCATATCCGGTTCTGATGGCCATGGCGCGCTCCCACCGCCTTCGCGGCCTTTGCACAGCCGCCCTGGCCGCCGCCCTGCTGCTGGCCGGCTGCTCGCGCAGCGATTCCAGCACCACCAGTGAACTGCCGGCACCGGCTGCCGTACCGCAGGCGCCCGTGACCGTCAATGTCTGCGGCAGCCCCGTGACCTACGCCAACGCACCGCTGCGCGCCGTGACCCATGACGTGAACATCACCGAGATGTTTCTCTTCCTGGGCCTGGGCGAGCGGCTGGTGGGCTACAGCGGTATCACGCAGGCCAAGCAGATCGACCCGGCCTTTCAGGCCCAGCTGGCCCGCGTGCCGCCGCTGGCCGAGCGCGAGATGAACCTGGAGGCCATCCTGGGCGCCTCGGCCGACTTCGTCTTCGGCGGCTGGAGCTACGGTTTTCGCCAGGGCCAGGTCACGCCCGAGGTGCTGCAGCGCCACGGCATTGCCTCATATGTATTGTCCGAATCGTGCATCCGCGTGGGGCCGCGCAGCCAGGTGGCGCTGGAAGACGGCCTGACCGACCTGCGCAACCTGGGCCGCATCTTCCGCATCGACGCCCATGCCGAGCAACTGGCGCAGGGGCTGGAGCGCGAACTCAAGGACCTGCGCGAGCGCATGCAGGGCGTGCGGCAGCGGCCTGCGGTCTTCGTCTACGACAGCGGCCAGGACATCCCCGTGACCGTGGGCCGCTACGGCATGCCGCAGGCCATGATCGAGGAAGCGGGCGGGCGCAACATCTTCGACGATATTCCCAGCAACTGGCCTGCAGGCAACTGGGAGGACGTGGTGCAGCGCAACCCGCAGTGGATCGTCATCATCGACTACGGCCAGCCCCATGCCCAGGGCAAGATCGACTTCCTGCTGGCCAAGCCCGAGCTGGCCGGCGTCGATGCCATCCGCGAAATGCGGTTTTTCGTCATGACCTATGCCGAGGCCACGCCCGGCCCGCGCAATATTGCGCGGACCCGCGCCCTGGCGCAGGCCCTGCACCCCGACCGCATGCCGGCGCCCAGCCATGCGGCCAACTGACTTCCGCTGGCCCAGGCGCCCGGGCGCCGCCCGCCTCTGGTGCCTGCTGCTGTTCGCGGCCCTGTTGCTGGTGATGACGCTGGCCATCACCTGGGGGCCCGTGGACATGCCGGCCGGCACGGTCTGGCGCATTGCCTGGAGCCGGTTGCTGCAGGCGCTGGGCATGCAGCCGCCGCCGCTGGAGGGCATCACGCCGCAGCACCAGCAGATCGTCTGGCTGATCCGCATGCCGCGCGTGCTGCTGGCGGCCCTGGTGGGCGCGGGGCTTGCCGTGGTGGGCACCATCATGCAGGCCATGGTGCGCAATCCGCTGGCCGATCCCTATCTGCTGGGCGTGTCCTCGGGTGCGTCGGTGGGCGCCGTGGCCGTGCTGGCCTTCGGTGCGCTGGCCTCGGCCGGCATGTACGCCCTCACGGCCGGGGCCTTTGCCGGGGCGCTGGCGGCCACCGTGGCGGTCTACCTGCTGGCGCGCTCCCAGGGCCGCATCCATGCCACGCGGCTGATCCTGGGTGGCGTGGCCATCGGCTATGTGCTGGCGGGCGTGACCAGCCTGATCACCCTGTCATCGGGCCAGCGTGACCTGGCCAATGCCCTGCTGACCTGGACGCTGGGCAGCCTGGCAGGCACGCAGTGGGAGGAACTGGGCATTCCCACCGCCGTGCTGGCTGCGGGAATGCTCTGGCTGGGGCTGCAGACGCGCCCGCTCAACGCCCTGCTGGCCGGTGACGAGGCCGCCGCCACGCTGGGCGTGGACACGGCACGGCTGCGGCGCGCACTGTTCCTGGCGGTGTCGCTGCTCACGGGCACCATGGTGGCGGTCAGCGGCGCCATCGGCTTTGTGGGGCTGATCGTGCCGCACGCCGCGCGCATGCTGGTGGGCACGGACCACCGGCGCGTGCTGCCCGTGGCCGCCCTGGCCGGCGCCCTGCTGCTGGTGCTGGTGGATCTTGTCGCGCGCACGGCCTTTGCGCCCATGGAACTGCCCGTGGGCGTGATCACCTCGCTGATCGGCGGGCCCTTCTTCGTCTGGATGCTGGTGCGCCAGCCGGTGCAGGGAGGGCGCGGCCCATGAAGCTGCAAGCCCAGGACCTGTGCTGGAGTGCCGACGCCCGGCGTGTCGACGCCCGGCGCATCGTGGACCAGGCCAGCCTTGCCCTGCACAGCGGCGAATGCGTGGGGCTCATCGGCCCCAACGGCAGCGGCAAATCCACCCTGCTGCGCATGCTCTACCGCGTGCTGCGGCCCGACGCAGGCTGCGTGCTGCTGGACCAGCGCGACATCCGGGACATGACGGCGCGCGAGTTCGCGGCCCAGGTCTCGGTGCTGGCGCAGGAGGCGCCGCAGAGCTTTGACTTCACCGTGCGCGAGGCGGTGATGATGGGCCGCATCCCCCACCAGTCCCCCTGGGCGGGCGACAGCGCCGAGGACCTCGCCTGCATGCGGCAGGCGCTGGCCCAGGTGAATGCCCTGTCGCTGGAGGAGCGGCGTTTTTCCAGCCTGTCCGGCGGCGAAAAGCAACGCGTGCTCGTGGCCCGCGCGCTGGCCCAGCAGCCACGGCTGATGCTGCTGGACGAGCCCACCAACCACCTGGACATACGCCATCAGCTGGAGTTGATGTCACTGGTCCGGCGCCTGCAGATCAGCAGCATCGTCGCCCTGCACGACCTCAACATCGCCGCCCACTACTGCGACCGTCTCTATCTCATGGAACAAGGCCGCATCGTTGCCCATGGCACACCGGCCCAGGTACTGACCCCGGCCACCATCGGCCAGGTCTACGGCGTGGCTGCCGAGGTGGACATCCATGCCGCCACCGGCCGGCTGCGCATCAGCTTCATTCCCGATGAACTCCTCTGAAACTTCCATCCCGCCCGGGCCCGACGCCGTGATCGTGCTGGGCCGCGGCGGCACGGGCGCAGCATCGCGCCAAAGCCTGATCGAACTGGCCGATGCCTTGCGCCAGACGCTGGAGCCGGCCTGCAAGGTCGTCACATCCTTCGTGGACAAGGCCGCACCCTCGCTGCCCGAGGCGCTGCAGCAATGCCTGCCGGCGCGCTCCATCGTCGTGCTGCCCCTTTTCTCGCCCGACGAGCCTGCCCTGCTGCGCTGGCTGCACAAGCTGGCCATGCGCTGGCGCTCGCAACTGCCGGACCAGACCGTGCAGGTGCGGTTTGCCGACCATCTGCTGGGCGCTGCGGCCATGCCCGCGCTGCTGCTGTCTCAGATGGCCCAGGCCCTTCAGGCCCCCGACATTGCCGAGACCGCTGGCGACCAATGGCAGCACGATCCCCAGGCCTGGTCCCAGGTGCCGGACCACCAGCACCACGCCCTGGTCTGCACGGGACCGCGCTGCACCGCCCTGGGCGCCGTGGCCGTCTGGCAAAGCCTGGGCGAGGCAGTGCAGGCCAGCAGCGAACTGCGTGCCAGGCTGCGCCTGCTGCAGACCAGCTGCCAGTACCCCTGCAACCATGGCCCGCTGGCCATCGTCTATCCGGACGGCGTCTGGTACGGGCGGCTCACGGCCGAGAATGCCGCCGAAGTGATCGAAACCCATGTGCTCTCGCGGCAGGTCTGCGCGGAGCACCATGTGCACGGGCCTGTGGAGCTGGGGACGCGGGCTTCGTGATGTCTCAGGGCTGTGCCGCCTCCAGCTCGGCCAGCCTCACCGCCACAAAATCCCGCAACGCACGCACCAGCGGCGTGAACTGCCTGCGGCTGGGGGCGACCAGGAACAGCGGCACGCACTCGGTCGTCCAGTCGGTGCACAGCGCAAGAAGGCGGCCCCGGGCCAGGTCCTCGGCCACGTCGAAATACGACTTGTAGGCAATCCCCCGCCCGGCCACGGCCCAGCGCCGCACGGCATCTCCGTCATTGGCCACATTGCGGCCGCGCACCCGCACATGGACGGGCTCAGGTACGGCAGCCCCCTGCCCTGCCGGCCAGAAGCTCCAGCGGTCGTGCACTTCCTCGCCCAGCATGAAGCACAGGCAGTCATGGCCGGCCAGGTCGTGGGGGGTGGCGGGGGCGCCGCGCTGCTGCAGATAGGAGGGCGCGGCGCAGAGCACGCGGCGGTGCGTGTCCGACAGCGGCAAGGCCACCAGGCTGGAATCCTGCGGCCTGCCATAGCGAAATGCCGCGTCCACAGGCTCGCTGTAGACATTGGCCGCGCGGTCGGACAGGTGCAGGCGCAGATCCACGCCTGCGTGCTGGCTCTGGAACTCGTCCAGCCAGGGCATGAGCACATTGCGGCCCAGGTCGGAGGGGGCGGCCAGTTGCAGCGTGCCGCGCAAAGCGGCCTGGCCGCCAGCCAACTGGTCGCGCACCTGGCGCAGGCCGGCCAGCGCGGGGCGGCAGTGCTCCAGAAACAGCTCGCCCTCCTGCGTGAGCCGCAGGCTGCGCGTGGAGCGCACGAACAGGGTCACGCCCAGCTCTGCCTCCAGCCGCTTGAGCGCTGCGCTGGCCGCAGCCGGCGTCAGGTCCAGGGCACGCGCCGTGGCCGAGAGGCTGCCGCTGTCTGCGGTGCGCACGAAGATATCCAGGTCTTGCAGGCTTTTCATGGGCGTTCGCCAGGCTTTGATTTTCAAAAACTATTTGAAGCTTAGTCCAACGAGAAAGCCATTTGTCGTGCTTGCGCCAACTGGGCGCAGGGCCTGGGATGGAAGCCGGCTTCCATCCTTTGGCAGCGGATCTTGGCGCCGGGGCAACCGTAGTATGGTTGCCGGCATGCAGCTCAAACATTTCGCCGGTGCCCTGGCTGGCAGCCTTGTGTTCGCCACAGCCACGGCAGGGGTCACCGCAGCCAAGACCCCCTCCTATCCCGATGCCGATGCCAGCGACCCCGCAAAGCTGGGCTGGATGGTGGGCTCGCCGCCGTCGCCGGACCGCATGCTGCGCTTCGACGACGGCTCCTATTTCCAGTTTCCCGCCATGCGCTGGAGCGTCTCGCACTTTCGCCAGCTCATGCCCACGGTGAATGTGTCGCGCGGCCTGGCGCCTGCAGCGCCGCTGGCCCAGGCGTTGCGCGACGACATCGACGATCTGCGCTTCACGCCATTGGGTGCCAGCCAGCCCATGACCTGGCGCGATTCGCTCAAGGCCAACTACACCGATGGCATCGTGGTGCTGCACAAGGGCCGCGTGGTCTATGAGCGCTACTTCGGCGTGCTCAAGCCCGAAGGCCAGCACGGCGCCATGTCGGTGACCAAGTCCTTCGTCGGAACGCTGGCGGCCATGCTGGCTGCCGAGGGGCAGCTCGACCCCTCGCGCCGCGTGTCGGAATACGTGCCCGAGCTGGGGGCCTCGGCCTTCGGCAATGCCACGGTGCGCCAACTCATGGACATGACCACGGGCATTCGCTTCAGCGAAGACTATGCGGACCCCCAGGCCGAGGTCTGGGCGCACGCGGCCGCGGGCAACCCGCTGCCCAAGGCCAAGGACTACACCGGGCCGCGCAGCTACTACGAATTCCTGCAGACCGTGAAGCCCGAAGGCGTGCACGGCAAGGCCTTCGGCTACCGCACGGCCAATACCGATGCGCTGGGCTGGGTGCTGGCGCGCGTGAGCGGCCAATCGGTGGCCGATCTGCTGTCCGAGCGCATCTGGAGCCGCCTGGGCGCCGAGCAGGATGCCTACATGTCGGTGGACTCCACGGGCACGCCCTTTGCAGGCGGCGGCCTGAACCTGGGCCTGCGGGACCTGGCGCGCTTTGGCGAGATGCTGCGCAACCGGGGCCAGTTCAACGGCCAGCAGATCGTTCCCGCAGCCGCCGTGGACGATATCCGCCGGGGCGGCGATGCGGCGGCCTTTGCCAAGGCCGGCTACAAGCTGCTGCCGGGCTGGACCTACCGCAACATGTGGTGGGTCACGCACAACGCCCATGGCGCCTTCGCAGCGCGCGGCGTGCATGGCCAGACCGTCTACATCGATCCCAAGGCACAGATGGTGATTGCGCGCTTTGCCTCCCATCCGGTGGCTGGCAATGCGGCCAATGACCCGACCTCGCTGCCCGCCTACGAGGCGCTGGGCCGGCTGCTGGCTGGGGAGCGCTGAAGCGCTGAAGGGGCGCGAATTTCCCGCATAGGCTTCGGCGGCCAGGGGGCACCGCCTGCAAGAATGCGTATTGTCAAGAAAATTTGCTAACGTATGTAGCATCTTCTTGCAATAAGTAATTCTTCTATGTTCCAGTCCCTGCGTGCGCGACTCATCGCGCTCAGCGTGGCCATCGTCACCGTGGCCATGCTGGCCCTGGCCATTGCCAACTTTCTCACGGTGCAGCGCCATGTGCTGTCCACCCTCGACGACCAGAGCCGCCAGCTCGTGAACGCCCAGGCCCAGGTGCTGGGCGAATGGGTGGCGACCAAGCGCCTGCTGACCCATACCCTGGCCCAGGCCGTCGATACGCCGGAGCCGCGTGCCGTGGTCCAGGCGCTGCGCGACGGCGGCGGCTTCTCGGATGCCTACTTCGGCTACACCGACAAGCGCATGTTCTTCCTCAACGAGATGGCTGCCGACTACGACGTGACGGCCCGCCCCTGGTTCAGGCAGGCGCTGAAGGAAGGCCGCCCCATCGTGACGGCGCCCTATCTGTTTGTCTCTCCACCCGAAGTGGGCGTGACCTTTGCCGAGCCCGTGGGCCCGGCCGGCAATCCTGTCGCCGTGGTCGGCACCGACGTGCTGCTGACCACGGTGGTGCGCACCGTGGGCGCCATCCGGCCCACGCCGGGCAGCTTTGCCTTCTTGGTGGATGAGGCCGGTGCCATCGTCACCCACCCCGATCCGGCACTCACGCTCAAGCCCGTCTCCGCGCTCTCGCCCCAGTTGCGTGCCGACGCCATCCAGGCCCTGCCCAAGGAGGACACCGGCATGCGCACGGCCGTCGGCGGCAAGGACTTCCTGCTCTACGGCCAGGGCGTGCCCGGCACGGACTGGCAACTGGTGGTGGCCGTGCAGCGCGACGAGGCGCTGTCCGCGCTGGGTTCGCTGCTCAAGGTGTCGGGCGCCATCGTTGCCATTTCGCTGATCCTGGCGATTGCGCTGCTGGGCGCCGTCATTGCCCGCGTCACGCGCCGGCTGGCCGTGGTGCGCGATGCGCTGGAAGACATCGCCTCGGGTGACGGCGATCTCACGCGCCGCCTGTCGGTGCAAGGCAATGACGAACTGACGCAGATCGCACGTGCGTTCAATCACTTCACCGACAAGATCGCCTCGGTGCTGGTGCGCATCCGGGAATCGTCCGAGACCGTGCGCCATGCCTCCACCGAAATCGCCAGCGGCAACCAGGACCTGTCGGCACGCACCGAGCAGCAGGCCAGCTCGCTGGAGGAAACGGCTGCCGCCATGGAGCAGCTCACGGCCACCGTGCAGCACAACGCCGAGAATGCGCGCCAGGCGCGGCAACTGGCCAGCAGCGCCTCCGACATCGCCACGCATGGCGGCACGGTCGTGGACCAGGTGGTCCGCACCATGGGCGGCATCGAACAATCCTCGCACCGCATTGCCGACATCATTGGCGTGATCGACTCCATCGCGTTCCAGACCAATATCCTCGCGCTCAACGCCGCTGTGGAAGCAGCCCGTGCCGGTGAGCAGGGCCGCGGCTTTGCCGTGGTGGCCTCTGAAGTGCGCACGCTGGCCCAGCGCAGCGCCACGGCCGCCAAGGAAATCAAGGCGCTGATCGATGACTCCGTGGGCCAGGTCGATGCCGGCAGCCGGCTGGTGCAGGACGCAGGCGCCACCATGGGCAAGGTGGTGGAAAGCGTGCAGCGCGTGACCGCCATCGTCACCGAGATCAGCAATGCCAGCCAGGAACAGAGCACGGGCATTGCCGAGATCGGCACGGCCGTCAGCCAGATGGACCAGTCCACCCAGCAGAACGCGGCCCTGGTCGAAGAGGCCACGGCCGCGGCGCAGTCGCTGCAGCAGCAGGCCGCGCAACTGGCGGACGTGGTGGCAGGCTTTCGGCTGGACAGCGAATCATCCCGGTCCAGAAGCATCGCCCTGCATAGGTGAAATCGGCGCCGCACGGCAGGCAACCCACCGCCGTGCCCCACCGCCCTGCCCCGGCGGCGCCGGTCCGGTTACTGCAGCGCGATTGCGGCCTGCCGTACCAGCTTCTCCGTGCGGGGGACCTCGGTTTTGACGAAGGCCTCGAAGTCGGCAACGCTGCCGCCACGGGCTTCGGCGCCGGTGGCCACCAGGCGCTCGCGGAACTCAGGGGTGTTCAGCAGCTTGTTGATCTCGGTGTTGAGCCGGGAGACCACGGCCGGCGGCGTGCCGTGGCTGGCCACGATGCCGTACCACGGGGCGATGTCAAAGCCTGGATAGCCTTGTTCGGCAATCGTCGGGATGTCCGGGGCCATGGCGGCGCGGCTTGCAGTCGATACGCCCAGGGCGCGCAGCTTGCCGGCCTTCACCTGGGGCAAGGCGGTCATGATGGTGTCGAAGTACAGGGAGACCTGGCCCGATATCAAGGCCGGAATGGCCTCGGCCGCACCCTTGTAGGGCACGTGCACTATGTCGATGCCGGCGGCCTGGCGCAGGAACTCGCCAGCCATGTGCGAGGTCGTGCCGGCCCCGAACGAGGCATAGGTCAGCTTGCCGGGGTTTGCCTTGGCATAGGCCACCATCTCGGCCAGCGTACTGAACGGCAGGGACGGGTTCGCCAGCAGCACATTGGGCGTGACCGCCACGATGGCCACCTTCTCGAAGGCGTCCGGGTTGTAGCTCAGCTTCTTGTACAGAAAACGGTTGGTGACCATGGAGGCCGGCCCGCTCATCAGCAGGGTGTAGCCGTCGCCCGGGGCCCGGGCCGCGGTGTCGCTGCCGATCATGGCGGCGGCACCCGGCTTGTTTTCCACCAGCACGGGCTGCCCCAATGAAGTGCTCAGTCCGGCGCCAACCTGCCGGCTCAAAAGATCCGTGGCGGACCCGGCCTGAAAGGGAACGACGATGCGAATGGGCTTGCTGGGCCAGGCGCCGGCCCCCTGGGCAGAGGCTTGAGCGGATGCGACAAGGGCCAGGGCGGACAGCAGGGCCGTGGCCAGGGGAGTGCGGAGCGTTTGTAGAGGCATGGTCTTCATCAGGTTGGAGAGCAGGCATGGCGAAGGAACAGGTTCCGGCTGCCATGGGGAAATGCATAGATATTTAGATATTTGTATCCAATCATGCAGAAGACTAGCAAGCAATAATCGAACCAGCTCTAGGGAAAACCGCCTCTTGCCATCACCTGCACCGGCATGGCTGCGTGGAAACCGGCACAAACGGGGTCCCGGGAGGCGCAGGCAGGTCCCCGTAGAATCGGCGGGCCCCTGCCCTGGGCGAAAGACACCGGATAAACCATGCTGACCGACCGACGCGCCTCGTTTGACACTGTCCATGCCACGGCACAGGAAGAGGCCTACCAACACATCAAGCGCGGCATACGCACGGGCGAACTGCGCCCGGGCATGCGGCTGGCACCGGATGACATCGCGGCCGAAATTGGCACCAGCCGCATGCCCGTGCGCGAGGCGCTGAACCGCCTTGCCACGGAAGGGCTGATCGTCAACCGCCCCAACCGTGGCTCGGTGGTCCGGGTGCTGACCGAAAAAGAGGTGCGCGAGGTGTTCGCCATGCGTTCGGTGCTGGAGGGCCTGGCGGCCACCCTGGCGGCCGAGAACGTGACCACCAATGACATCCACGATCTGGAGCAGTTGCTGCAGCGCATGCACCGCAGCGGCCTGAATGCATCGGAATGGATCACGGCGCATCGCCAGTTCCACGAGCGCCTGTGCACCATTGCCGACGCTCCCCAGCTGATGCGGCAGATCGCGTCCCTGCACTCGGTCTCCGAGCCCCTGATGCGGGTGTGGCTGGAGGGCAAGCCATCGACGGACTACGTGCACGACAGGCACGAAGAACTCATAGGTGCATTGAAGGCCAGGGATGGCGCAAAGGTGGAAGCCCTGATGCGCGCCCACATCCTGCGCACGCTTCCAGGCATCCTCCAGGCGAACCAGGCCGACTGAAATCCGCACTGAAAGCCGCGCCGGCCCCTTCGCTGTCACGACAGCCTGGAGCCAGCGCGCAGGCTGCCGTCCGTCAGGAGCGGTTGGCGCCCATGGCGCAGCCGTCCTTGCGGTGGTCGGATGCGCCGTGCAGCACACCGTTGTCCCAATCCACCCGAATGGCCTGGGCGCCGCCGATGGCAGGATAGCCGGGCGCCACCAATCGGTAGCCCTGCTGCTCCAGCGCCTGCGCGACATGCTGCGGCAAGGTGCTTTCAACCTCGACCTTGTCGGTGCCGGGAATGGGGAACAGCCGTGGCAGATCGCTGGCGGCCTGGATATCGCAGCCGTAGTCGATCACCTTGGACAGAAAGTGCGCATGGCCCATGGCTTGGTAGTGGCCGCCCATCACGCCGAACACCAGCTCCACGCGGCCATCCTTCGTGGTCATGCCCGGGATGATGGTGTGCAGGGGCCGTTTGCCGGGTCCGATGCAATTGGGGTGGCCCTCAGCCAGTTCAAAGCTCTGGCCCCGGTTGTGCAGCAGCACGCCTGATTTGGGCGCCATCAGGCCGGAGCCGAAGGGATGGAAGATCGAGTTGATGAAGCTGGCGCAGTTGCGATCCTTGTCCACCACCGAGATGTAGACCGTGTCCTTGTGCTCCGCTGCCGCATTGTTCGCCGGGGTCTTGAAATGCTCCGGGAACTCGCCGTTGCGCAGCTGGGCGGCCAGCTCCTGCGACAGCAGATGGTCGACGTCCACATCGGCAAAGCGCGGATCGGCCAGCAGCGCATCCCGCACCCGGTAGGCCATGCGCGTGGCATCGATCTCGGCCTTCAGCCGCTCGGGCGAGAGCGGGTCCGTGCCCGGCTCCAGGCCCTGCAGAATGTTCAGGAGCAGCAGGGCAATGATGCCTTGGCCCGGAGGCGGGCACTCGTGCACCACATGGTCTCGGAACCTGCTCTTGACCGGCTGCACGAACTCGCCACGATAGGTGGCGAAGTCCTCAAGCGTGTGCACGCCACCGAGGCTGCGCAGATAGGAGACGATGTCCTGCGCGGTCTCCCCCTCGTAGAAGCCGGCGCGGCCCTGCTCGGCGATTTTTCGCAAGGTGGCGCCCAACTGCGGCTGGCGGTGAACCGATCCGATGGCCGGGGCCTGGCCATCGACCAGCATGATGTCGCGCGCAGTGGTGGCGGCCAGCAGTTGCGTGTGCATGGCCCAGTCGGTGCCGGCGCGCGGCGCCACGGCATAGCCCTGCTCGGCGAAGCGGATGGCATCTTCCAGAAGGCGGCCCATGGGCAGCCGGCCGAACCGGTCCGTCAGGGCGACCCAGGCGTCCACGGCGCCAGGCACCGTGACCACGTAGGGCGACTGGCGGCGCAATTGCTTTTCCTCGCCCGAGGCAAGAACGGCATTCAGGGAGGTGGCCTGGGGCGCCCAGCCGGCGCCGTTGTAGGCCGTGATCCGGTCGGAGCCCTTCTCGCTGTACAGCGCAAAGCAGTCTCCTCCAATGCCGGTGGAGCCAGGCTCCACCACGCACTGGACCGCACAGGCCGCGACGGCGGCATCCATGGCGGTGCCGCCGGCCTCCAGGATGCGAACAGCAGCCTGGGTGGCGGCCGGGTGTGAGGTTGCCGCCATGCCGTGCGTGGACATGACGACGGAACGGCCAGGATTCTGGAAATTGCGCATAACGGTTCTTCTTCCTTGTGTTGCTGGGACTTGGATATCGGGCAATGAATGGGGGCCGAGGCTGCCAACGCTGCTTGCAGCGGACCGCGCCATCGACGCAGGGTGCGATGGCAGCCTCGAGATTACCGTATCCTGATATCTTTGTATCCAATTTTTCCAAAGATACCCAAGCAATCACCATGCCTGGATTGGCCGTACACAATGCACCATCAGAGTGCGCCCCGGACCCTGACAGCCAAACCTAGAATGACGACCGGGCTCCGCCCACCCCAGAACCATCACCATGCCGCCACTTGCCACCCCCTCGCCCGATGCGGCACAGACCAGTGCCCACGAAGAGGCCTACCAACACCTCTCTCATGGCATCCGCATGGGGCTGCTGAAGCCGGGCGACAGGCTGGTGGCCGATGACATCGCCAACTCCATCGGCATGAGCCGCATGCCGGTCCGCGAGGCCTTGCGCCGGCTGACTGCGGAAGGCCTGTTGGTCATGCCGCCGAACCGGGGCGCGATCGTGCGGGAGCTTTCCGAGAGCGAGGTCATCGAGGTTTTCGAGATGCGTGCCGTGCTCGAAGGCCTGGCCGCAGCCATGGCCGCCAGGCGCTGCACCCAGGCGGATGTGGACGACCTGCAGGACCTGCTTTTGAAAATGAAGCGTTGCGAGAGTGACCAGTCGGAATGGATCACGGTGCACCGGCGCTTTCACGAGCGCTTTTGCCGCATCAGCGCAGCCCCGCGCCTGTGCGAGCAGATCTCGGCCCTGCATTCGGTGGTCGAGCCGCTGATGCGGATCTGGCTGGAAAACAACGAGCCCTCGCCTAGGTTGCAGGAGCACCACCAGCAACTGGTGGCCAGCCTGCAGGCCGGTGACCCGGATCGCATGGAGCGCGAAGTGCGCGCGCATGTGCGTGGAACGGTAGACAGCATCACGCAGGCCATGCGCAGACATCGGCCGCCCCAAGGCAAATCGCGCGCCAAGGCCTGACCTTGGCCTGGGCGATACGCCCTAGCCTCTCCTGTCCTTGAGGCGCGTCATGGAGCGGCGCGCCGCGGACAGGCTGCCGCGCCGGCCCAGCGAAAGCCCCGCGCCGGCATCCGGCAAGGCACCGCCAGCGGCCAATCGCTGCTGCGCCTCCAGCAGGCTGCGCAGGTCCGCCGCACGCTCCTGCGCCAGGGCGGCCGCATTCTGGGCGGTCTGCAGCTGGGAGTGCAGGCTCAGCTGCTCCTCCTCACTCTTTTCATAGCGGTTTTGCAGCTCTGCAAGGCGGGTCGCTGCCTTGCGCTCCTGCTCGGTGGCTGTCTTGCGCGCAGCCGCCAGTTCCTGGCGTGCGCGGTCCACCTCATTGAGCATGTGGCGCTCATTGCCCGCGTACTGCTCGGCCATGCGCTGGCGCTCGAGCGCGGCGGACTGCATTTCCTCGCCATGCTTTTGCTGCAACGCCTCGCGCTGGCGGGCGGCTTCGGCCAGCGCATCGCGCATTTCCTCCAGGCGCTCGTCGCGGTCCTGCAGCTGCTGCTGCATTTCATCCAGCCGGCGAGACAAGTCCTGCGACTGGGCCTGGGCCACTTGCAGGGCCTGGTCCATGGCCTCTTTCTGCGCTTGCATGGACGCCTCGCGCCGCGCCATTTGCTCCTGCTGCTCCTGCAGCTCGGCCTGCGTGGCCTGTGCCGCTTCCTCCCGGGATTGCAGGGCGGCGCGGGCGGCCTCCATGGCCTCTTCCTGGGCGGCGTCCCACAGCTGCTGCGCCAGGCGCTGAACGGGATCGGGCACCGACGACGGCAGCAGTTCGCCCTGCCCTGCCGCCACGCCCAGGCGCTGGCCCAGCGTGGCAAACCAGGTCTCCAGCATGGGGCTGACGGTATTCGGCGAGCCCCGGCCAATGTGCTGGCGCACGCGCTCGATGGTCGGCCGCAGGCCCTGGGCGATCAAGGCGTCTGCCGCGGCCCAGACATCGGCTTCCTGCACGCCACGGGTGGATGTTTTCTGCATATCGTGAACTATTTCCAATATTACCAACGATAAGGAGTTGTTATCGTGAGTTATTTTAATTTTATGTGATACATCATATGTTAGATGTATTAAATATTACATATGAAATTTTCATACAGCATGGATGCGCACATTACACGGATTTGTGGCGCAAAAAGGCCGCTCCTGGTCGCTGGAAAGTGAACTTTGCGTCGTGCCGATCGCTGCAGGCCCGCAAGGTATTGCCCGGGCGGCGTCGGGCGACAATCCATGGATGCGCACCGGCCCTTTTTCGCTGACCTCCCGACCTCAGCCCCTGGACGACATCCAGGAAGGCAACGCCCTGCCGTCCGCCGGCCTGGAGCCTGCCGCCCGGCAGGCCGTGCGCGAGCTGATGCACGAGGGCGAATCCGCCAACACCAGAAACAGCTACCAAAGCGCCATGCGCTACTGGTCCGCCTGGCATGCGCTGCGGTTTGACCGGCAGATGCAGCTGCCGCTGGATGTGCCCTGCGTGCTGCAATTCATCATTGACCACGCCCAGCGGCAGACCGGCGCGGGCCTGGCCAGTGAAATGCCGATGCACATCGACCGCGCCCTGGTCGAGGCCGGATACAAGGCCAGGGAAGGCGCGCTGTCGCACAACACGCTGGTGCACCGCATGGCGGTGCTGTCCAAGGCGCATCAGGTGCATGGACTGGCCAACCCCTGCCAGGACGGCGCGGTGCGCGAGCTGATGTCGCGCACGCGCAAGGCCTATGCGCGGCGCGGTGAAGGCCCCGCCAAGAAGGATGCGCTGACGCGCGACTTGCTGGAGCAATTGCTGGACACCTGTGACGACAGCCTGCGCGGCCGCCGTGACCGCGCCCTGCTGCTGTTCGCCTGGTCCAGCGGCGGGCGCCGCCGCTCGGAGGTGGCCGGGGCCGACATGCGCCACCTGCGGGCCGTGGGGCCGCAGGAATTCATCTACACGCTGACCCACTCCAAGACCAACCAGTCCGGACGGGACGCGCCCGAGAACCACAAGCCCGTCACCGGGCGCGCGGCCCAGGCGCTGGCCGATTGGCTGCGTGCCGCCGCCATACAGGAAGGGCCGATCTTCCGGCGCATCCGCAAGGGCGGCCATGTGGGCGAGCCCCTGTCACCGGCCGCCGTGCGCGACATCGTGAAGCAGCGCTGTGCGCTGGCAGGCGTGGAGGGAGATTTCTCGGCGCATTCCCTGCGCTCGGGCTTTGTGACCGAGGCCGGGCGCCAGAACGTGCCCCTGCCCGACACCATGGCGCTGACGGGGCACAGCAGCGTCAATACGGTGCTGGGCTATTTCCGTGCGGATTCCGCGTTGAGCAACCGTGCGGCCCGGCTGCTCGATGCCGGCGACGACGATGCGGCCGCCGCCGCACAAGGCAGCGGCGGACCGCAGCGCTGAGCTGCCGGCTCAAAAGAGCTCAAAAGCCCCAAAAAGCCCCAAGGCTCACTCCTGTACCGAGGTCCGCGTGCCGCTCAGGCCCAGCTTGCGCAGCAGCGTGGTGTCGGCCTCCACATCGGGGTTGCCGGTCACCAGCAGCTTGTCCCCGTAGAAGATGGAATTGGCGCCGGCCATGAAGCACAGGGCCTGCACGGCATCGCCCAGTTGCTGCCGGCCTGCCGACAGGCGCACGCGCGCCGTGGGCATGGTGATGCGCGCCACCGCGATCACGCGCACGAAGTCCAGCGGATCGACCGGCTCGCTGTCCGCCAGCGGCGTGCCAGGCACGCGCACCAGGCTGTTGATGGGCACCGACTCGGGATGCGGATTGAGATTGGCCAGCTGGGCGATCAGGCCCGCGCGGTGCACGGGCGCCTCGCCCATGCCGATGATGCCGCCGCAGCACACGCTGATGCCTGCGCCGCGCACGGCCTTGAGCGTGTCCAGGCGGTCCTGGTACTGGCGCGTGCTGACCACGTCCTGGTAGTACTCGGGCGCGGTGTCCAGGTTGTGGTTGTAGTAGTCCAGGCCCGCTTCGCGCAGCGACTGCGCCTGGTGGGGCTGGAGCATGCCCAGCGTGGCGCAGGTCTGCATGCCCAGGCCCTTCACGGCGCCGATCAGCTCGTTCATCTTCTCGATGTCGCGGTCCTTGGGCGCGCGCCAGGCTGCGCCCATGCAAAAGCGCGTGGCGCCCGCGTCCTTGGCCGCCTGGGCGGCGCGCGTGACTTCGTCCACGCTCATGAGCTTTTCTGCCTTGACGCCGGTGTCGAACTCGGCCGCCTGCGGGCAGTAGCCGCAGTTCTCGGGGCAGCCTCCGGTCTTGACCGACAGCAGCGTGGCCAGTTCGATATCGCCCGCAGGCCAGTGCTCGCGGTGCACGCTCTGGGCCTGGAACATCAGGTCCATGAAGGGCTTGTCCAGCAGTTCCTGGATGGCCTGCACGCTCCAGGCGCCTTCAAACGGCAGCATGTCGCTTTTGGAGGGGCGTGCATGCCATTGCAGGGGGCTGCCGGCCGCAGGCTGTGCGGAGGTGGCGGAAGTCGTCGGGGTGGTGCTGCAGGCGGTCATCAAAAACTCCTCTGTGGGTCTGCTCTTTTCATTCTGATGAGCAAAAAAAGCCTTGGGAATGAAAAAGCCGGCTCCTTGGCAAAAATAGTTGCCCCGTTTTCATGGCCTGCAAAAAAAGCGAACTTCGCTTATTTTTGAGCGATGTTGGGCATGTTTTGGCAGAAGTTTTTCTCGGTGACTTCTTCTTGCCGCAAGCACGCGGCCATTGGCGGTCAACATCGCTCAATTGTCCGATGAGCGCTTCAAAAGATGCGTGGACAGGCGCGGCAACGGATTCCCAATACCTGCCAGATGCCTCTCCAAAACGACCACAATGGGTGCCCGCCGTCGTCGCCACGGCGGCTTTCAGCCCTGCCGGACTGCGGCTGAACCGCTTCCCTCTGCTTTCGCCGCTTTTGCTCAGATTTCCCTCACATGTCCCTGCGCTCCCTGGAATTTCCTACCGATCACGGCAAGCCGCTGCTGCTCTCGCGCGAGCAGCAGGCCATCCTGGCGCATGAGGGGCGTTCGGCCATCGTGGCTGCGCTGGCGGGAGTGGGCAAGACCACGACGCTGGCCTGCAAGGTGGTCCAGGCCTGCCGCAGCGGCCAGGCGCAGCGCATTCTGGTACTGGCGTATTCGCGCTCCGGCGTGGCGGCCTTCCATCACCGGCTGCAGCAACTGGTGCGCGAGGTGCCGCCCCAGGTGCAGATCACCACGGTGGAGCGCTGGGCGGCCCAGCAGATCCGCGGCCGCGACCCGGCGGCTCACTTTCTGGCCGACCGCGTGGCGCTGCAGGCCCGTGTGCGCGAGGCCCATGATGCGCTGCGCGAGCGACTGGCCTGGCAGCCCGACCCTTTGTTCGAGCAGCCCGGCGATCTGGATCTGGACGCCTTCTGGGACTTCAACCTCAGCGCCAAGAAGTCGTTGCTGCCCCAGCGCCTGGCCGAGGAAGGCATGGGACTGGCGAGTTTCTGCGAGGAGTATTTGCTCGACTACCGCCTGGCCTGCCTGTTCTTCGAGTACGAGCGCCGCCGCATCGACCACTGCGGCGACCCTCTGTACTACGCCGAAGGCGACTGCAGCCATGCACTGGCCAGCGACACCCTGCAGGGCCAGGCGCTGGACCTGCCGCGCTACGACCTGGTGGTGTTCGACGAGATGCATGACCTGGACCCTGCCTCGCTGCAGGTGCTGCGAGCCCTGGTCGGAACCAGCGGCTGCGCCTTTCTGGGAGCAGGCGACTTCAACCAGCACATCGAGGCACAGGCCTGGTCCGTGTTCCGCGACAAGCTCCACCAGCTCGATGATTTCCTGCCCCAGGCCACGGCCACGCTGGCGCTGACGCAGTCGCGCCGCTTCGGCCCGCAAGTGGCCAAGGCCGTCAATGCGCTGTTCAATGTGTGCCTGACAGCGGCGCCCACGCGCTTCAGCACCGTGCACCAGCTGCAGCACTCCGACGACAGCGCGTGCATTGACCAGCTGCTGCAGATCCAGGCCAGCCTGGCACGTGCCACCGAACCCGCTGCGCCGGGCGAGCCGCCTTCTGGCAGCGCGCGCAATCCCTCGCTGACCGTGATCCTGCGCCACGAGCAGGACGCCTGCGCGCTGGAATGGGCCATCCACCGCGCCGGCAAGTCCGCCAGCTTCTACGGCTTCAAGCGCTTTTACCTGCAGCGCGAAATGGCCCTGCTGCTGGGACTTTGCTATGCGCACGGCATGCAGGCGCTGTCGTGGAAGGCCCAGGTCAGCGTTCTGGGCAGCGAGATCCTGGCGGCCTTCGTGGAAGGTGCGCTGTTCTACGGCAAGGGCAGCGTGGCAGGCGGTGACATGGCCGATCCATTCAGCCGCCACACGCTGGCCCAACGCATGGCAGGCGAGATGCTGCACAACCCGCAGATCATCTGGCGCTTCCTGAGCGACCAATCGAGCCTGCAGGGCGGACAACGCAACTTCAAGGCCTTCGGCAGCTTTCTGCAGCTGCCGCTGGCCCTGCAGTCCGATGCGCTGGGCCTGCTGGAGCAGGCCGATGTCTGGGGGCTGTTTGCCGGCGTGGCCCTGTCTCAGGCCCAGACGGCGGCATTGCGTCAGCGCGTGAAGGCTTTCATGGATTCGGTGGCGGGCATGGCCGTGCCCGACATGCTGGCCCAGGTGGCGGACATGGCCACGCGCTTCGAGCGTGCCGTGCGGGCCGAGCGCGGATTCGACTTCCATCTGAGCACCATCGAGGAAGCCAAGGGCAAGGAGTACGACCACGTCGCCCTGCCCTTCATGGAGCCTGGCCGCTTTCCGGCGACGGCCCCGCACGCGCTGGCCTTTCTGGAGCGCAACCGCCTGTACGTGGCCATGACGCGCGCCAGAAAAAAGCTGTGGCTGCTGGAACATGTCCAGCGGCGCGTACAGCCTTTTGCCTGAGGCGCCTCAGCCCAGCGCGGCGATCACCTCGGCCGGCGCCTGCACCAGCTCGATCAGCACGCCCTCGCCGGCAATCGGGAACTCGTCATTGCTCTTGGGGTGCAGAAAACAGATGTCGTAGCCGGCCGCGCCCTTGCGAATGCCGCCGGGCGCAAAGCGCACGCCCTTCTCCGTCAGCCACTGCACGGCCAGCGGCAGGTCGTCGATCCACAGGCCGATATGGTTCAGCGGCGTGGTGTGGACGGCAGGCTTCTTGTCGATGTCCAGCGGCTGCATGATGTCCACCTCCACCTTGTGCGCGCCTTGGCCCATGGCCAGGATGTCTTCGTCCACGTTCTCGCGCTCGCTCTGGAAGGTGCCGGTCTGGGTCAGCCCCAGCATGTCCACCCACAGGCGCTTCATGCGCTGCTTGTCGGTGCCGCCGATGGCCACCTGCTGTATGCCCAGAACCCGGAAAGGACGCTGTTCGCTTGCCACTGTCTCGCTCCTGTTGATGTATGAAGAATCACATTGTGGAGCCAATCCGCAAGGCCGCAGCCCATCGCACAGCGGCTCAGAACTCCCCCAGCACCCATCCGCTGATCACCGCAAAGTACTCGCGCAGCCAGGCGTTGGCGCGGATCGTCGCCGGCGTGGGCGCGCCCACGGTGAAGGCCTGGCCGTAGCCGCTGCGCTTGGCGATCCAGCCCGCGCGCAGCGTGTGGAAATCGCTGGTGACGATGGCAATCGCCGCGTCCGGGGCCACGCCGCGCTCCTGCAGCAGGGGCAGGCTCCACGCCAGGTTCAGCGCCGTGCTGGTACTGCGCTGCTCCATCAGCAGGCGTTCTGGCGCAATGCCGTGGCGTTGCTGCAGATAGCGCGCCATGACGGCGCCCTCGCTCTCGCTTTCCCCAAAGTCCACGCCGCCGCTGGTGACCACCAGCGCCTTGGGCTGGCTTGCAGCCAGTTCGGCGGCGCGGTCCAGCCGCTGGGCCAGCGTCAGCGACGGTTGTCCCTCACGCGTGGCGCTGCCCAGCACCACGATGGCCTGCACCGGCTGGTCAGGGGCCAGCCGGGAAGAAGCAGACAGCAGATGTGCCCAGAACAGCAGCAGGCTGGCCAGCCATATCGCCAGCGCCGCCCAGCCCAGCCACCAGGCGCGCCGCAGCCAGGCACTGGCGCGCAGCCTGCGCGCAATGGCCGCGCGCCAGAAGCTGCAGGCCATGAACAGCAGGCCCAGCACCGCTGGCAGCGTCACGCCCAGATTGAACATGCCGCGTGCCATCAGCACCACGGCATCGCCCAGCAGCACGGCGCCAGTGATCAGGCCCAGCCACTGCAAGGGACCCAGCCGCCGAATGCCCGCGACGGCGTTGCGTCCGGGCACTGGCCCGGGCGCGGCAGAGAGCTTGTGCAACAAGCGTCCTCAGTTCCAGCGCTGGTTGGGGCCGCCGGCGCAGGACCACACGATGACGGGCTGGCCCGGCCGGGCATTGCCGCCTTCGATGTCCAGGCACTTGTTGGCAAAGCGGCTGCGGATCTGTCCACGGCTCCAGTCCCATTTCTGGTTGGGCTGGTTGCGGCATTGCCAGGCGATCACGCGCGCGCCATTGCGCGTGCTTCCGTCGGCGACGTCCAGGCACAGGTCGCCCACGCGCATCTCGCCATCACGCGTCAGCGTGAAGCGCTGGTTTTCACCGCCGCTGCAGTGGTACACGATAAGGCCGTTGCCCGGGCGCAGGCCACCCGACACATCCAGGCACAGGCCGTTCTGGCCCCGTACCTCCCGTCCTCCCCACGACGGGTAGCCGGGCTGCTGGCCCGGGTAGCCCGGATAGTGGTCATCGTTCCATTGCTCGTCGCGTTCACGTTCGCGGTCCTTGTCGCGCTTGTTCGCCAAAATGGCGGCGCCGGCAATGGCTGCCACGGCGGCACCGGCGATCCATGCGCCCGTGTTGTCGCTTCCGCCTTCCTGGCCCTGCGCGCCCTGGGGCAGGCCGGTCAGGATGCGGAAACGCCCGCCGCAGCCACCCTTGACCCACATCTCCCGGCGGCCCAGGTCATAGCCCCAGTTCTGGTTGTAGCTGCAGTTGCCCGCCAAGGTCTCGACCAGTTGGACCTGCTGCGCGTCGTCGGGCAGGCTGTAGGTCTGATAACGACCGTTGGACATGAGCTGCACCGTCTCTTCGCCTGCATGCGCAGGCAGAACCGGCAGGATGAAGCTGCTGGCCAGCAGGACGGAAATGCATTTATTGATTTGCATGGGATTTCTCGGGCTGCGTTGATCTGAGGGGCGGCCGCATTGCGCACGGCACTCAACTGCGAGCCCAGCATGAACCCGGCTTCCCTCGACAAGCCATGGAGTTTAGCCAAGCATTTTGTAGGAACAGGGCGAAACCACACCGCACGGCCGCCTTCAATGATCCGGAGGCAAAAAAGGAGACGGAGGGCAGGCCGCACATGGCTTGTGCATGCATCCTGTCTCGGATTCGCTGCGGGTAACAAAACCATACATATGATGACGGGTTCGACATACAAGGAGCCAATTCATGATCATCGGGATTGACCTGGGCAGTACCAATAGCCTGGCTGCAGCATGGCAGGATGGGAAAGCAGTTCTGATTCCCAATGCCCTGGGCGATTTCATGACGCCCTCCTGCGTCAGTCTGGATGATGATGGAAGCGTGTTGGTAGGCCGTGCGGCGCGGGAACGTCTGCAGACCCATCCGGAACGCACTGCCGCAAATTTCAAGCGTTTCATGGGCAGCAACAAGGGGGTGCATTTGGGGAATCGACAGTTTCGCCCGGAGGAGCTGTCATCACTGGTGCTGCGGGCGCTCAAGGCCGACGCCGAGGCATTCCTGGGCCAGCCCATCGAGGAGGCCGTGATCACCGTACCGGCCTATTTTTCGGATGCGCAGCGCAAGGCCACGCGAGCGGCTGGACAGCTTGCAGGCCTGCGCGTCGAGCGGTTGCTCAATGAACCCACTGCCGCCGCCATGGCTTATGGCCTGCACCAACAGGACGCTGAAACCCGCTTCCTGGTCTTTGACCTTGGCGGCGGGACATTCGATGTCTCCATCCTGGAGATGTTCGATGGAGTAATGGAGGTGCGCGCATCAGCCGGAGACAACTTTCTGGGAGGAGAGGACTTCCTGCAAGCTCTGGTCGATCTCTTCATTGAACGTCAGGCGCTGTCCGGAGACCTACTGAAGGATCGACGCTTCATGCAGCGGCTCCAGGCTGAGGCCGAGCGTGCCAAGAGGGCGCTGAGCGACCAGCCGAGCACCTCCATCCGTCTGGAGCACGAGGGCCGAGTCCTGGAGATGCCGCTGGATGAAGCACTTTTGGAGCAAGCCTGCAGAAGTTTGCTTCAGCGGCTGCGCATGCCGGTCGAGAGAACGCTGCGCGATGCGAACCTTCGAAGCGCCATGCTCGACAACATCGTGCTCGCCGGAGGGGCCACCCGCATGCCGGTGGTGAGGCGCCTTGCAACAACGATGTTTGGCCGGTTTCCTGCGATCGATTTCAATCCTGATGAAGTCGTGGCACTGGGTGCCGCGGTGCAGGCAGGGCTCAAAGCCAAGGATGCTGCGCTCAGGGAGGTTGTGATGACGGATGTCTGTCCCTACTCGCTGGGGGTGGCCGTCAGCAAACGCATGCCTGATGGCTCCACGATCCAGGGGCACTTCGACCCTGTCATCGAGCGCAACACTACCGTGCCTGTCAGCCGGGTCAACAGCTATATCCCGACTTCCCCGTACCAATCGTTCATCGACCTTGAGGTTTACCAAGGGGAGTCCCGCATGGTCCGCGACAACATTCATCTTGGCGATTTGCGTATTGAATTGCCTGGATTGGCTCTCGAAGATTCTTGCGTGGATGTGCGCTTCACCTACGACGTCAATGGATTGCTGCAGGTTGAAGCCAAAGTACTCAAGACGAACAGGACATTCAGCCTGCTCATCCAAGGAAATCCCGGCGTGCTGTCGGAAGAGGACATCGTTGAACGCCTGGCTGCGATGGATGCGTTGAAGATCCATCCTCGCGACACCATCGAAAACCGCACCACGCTGGCGCGGGCCGAGCGCGTCTATGCACAGATGCGCGGCAATGCCAGGCAGTGGCTGAGTGAGCAGATTCTTCAGTTCGAAGCCAGCCTGGCAACTCAGGATGCCCGTGTGGCGAACAAGGCACGTGCGCTCTTGGACGAACAGCTCTCCCATCTGGAGCGCAGTGCAGCGGTGCTGGCTGATGATGCAACCTGACCCGCCGACAGCGACGTACATGCCTCTTCCCTTTCTTGCTCGGCTGGGTCTGGATCTCAACGCTGACGAGCGCGCGATTCGTCGTGCCTATGCCCGCGCACTCAAGGAAATTGACCAGGAAACAGACCTTGAAGGTTTTCAGGCTCTGCGGGAGTCCTATCAGGCCGCGCTTGCCTGGCATGCCCAGCGCCGTCCTGAAACGGCAATGCCACCCTCAAGTTCAGACAGCAAGGAAGACGCACCGCACTCGCGGAGCTCGTTCGACGCGCATATCGATACGGGGAATACGCCTTCCCGCAAGGCAGAGCCTGCATATTCCGCCCGCACCATCGACCATGCCCGGCAGATAGCGCACGCACTGCTGGCAGACCTGCGCAAAAAGCTGGCAGCCGGGTGGCCCCAAGACCGTACTGCTGCCAGCATCTGGCTGAACGAGGTTCTGAAGGACCAGCGCCTGATCGACATGGATGCGCGCCACTTCTTTGAATGGGGCATGGCAGCCTTCCTGGCTGAGGGCTGGCAACCCCGCAAGGAGTTCCTGTTCGGCCCTGCGATAGATTGCTTTGGCTGGAAGCAAGACCGTGGCCGCCTTGCAGCATTTGGCCATGCCGGGGCCGTCGTGGCATCCGCCATTGGCGAACTGGAGTTCTTCGACAGCAGGCCAAAGCACGTACGGGTAGCGCAAAAGGAATTGATCCAGGGTCTGCGCGAAAGCAGCAAGCCGCCGACATCGACGCTCTTGAAGCACAGGGCCACGTTGCGGGATGTCGTCCAACACTACCCTCACTGGCTGCACATCATCACCGACACACGCAATGCGAAGCGCTGGCTTGAGTGGGCAGATCAGATACCCCGATGGCGTCAACGATTGGCTCTCAGCGCCTCGCCCAGTACGAGCGAGAGAAAAGGTGGAAATTTCTGGTTTGGCTGGATTTTTCTTCTGGTGCTTGTCCTGTCAACACTGGGGAAGATCTCCGCGCTCGTTAACTCATCTGGACCATCCGTGCCGAGGCACAGCCCGCCCTTGACCACCCAGTCGTTCGCACCGCCTGCGGCTGCAACTGACGGCACTGCCTCCAGCTTTACCAGAATCGTCAAGGACTTGCCTGCCTCCAGCGCGGCGCCTGTCCCCCTTCCCCTGGACGATGACTCCCTCAAACTGCCGCCTGCGGCCGAGCTTCCTCGGCATCTGCAGGCTCCGCGCCTGGCTTATCCGGAGCAGGCCAAGCGCCTGCGACAAGAGGGCAGAGTCGTGATCAAGGCGCGAATTGATCCTGACGGCAAGATTCGTCGTGCAGAAATAGACCAAAGCTCAAGCCACGCCATCCTGGACGAAGCAGCGATGGCAGCCGTGTTGAAGGCTTCCTTCATTTCGGCGAAAGATAGCTCAGGCGCGTCGGTCCCCAGCGTCATCAAGATTCCTATCAAATTTGAGCTCGGCAACTAGAACGTGTTACGGGCCTGCGGAGGGAATGCGTGCCTGCTTCGATCAAGCTCCTGTAAACCGCGCCACCCCCGCCCGAAACTCCCCACTCCCATACACCGCCGACACCAGATCCTCATCATCCAGCCGCTGCTCCACGACGATGCGCCTCAGGCTTTCCTTGACCGCTGACTGGGTGGTTGCCGACAAGGCCATGAGCTGCTCGGCCAGCGCCTGTGCCTGGGCTTGCAATTGATCTGCCGGCACCACCGCATGCACGAACCCGCAGGCTTCGGCCTGCCCGGCTGACAGGTAGTCCGCCAGCAGCAGCATGCGCTTGACGCGTGGCACGCCCAGGCTGGCCACCAGGCGGGCGATGTTGCGTGACGACAGCGTGTTGGACAGCGTCTTGGCAATCGGCGCACCGAAGCGCGAGCCGGTGCTGCAGATGCGAAAGTCGCATGCCGTGGCCAGGGCCAGGCCGCCGCCCACGGCCCAGCCGTCGATGACGGCGATGGTGGGCACGGCGATGCGCTCCACGGCGTCGATCACGCGCTCCACGAAGGCTTCGTAGGCAATGCCTTGCTGGCCGTCATGGAAGTCCTGGAAGTAGGCGATGTCCGTGCCCGAGATGAAGGATTTGCCGCCCGCGCCGCGCAGCATCACGCAGCGGATGGCCGGGTCGGCCTGGCAGCGCTCCAGGGCCGTGAGCAATGCCTCGTACATGGGCATGCTCATGGCGTTGTGGCGTTCGGGGCGGTCGATGAGGATCTCGGCCGCGCCCCCGGCGTGAACGGTCAGTGCCACGGCTTCATGCAGGGCGGTGCTCATGCGGCGGCCTTCAGGGCGCGGAGTTCGGCCATGATTTCCGCGTTGTGCTCGCCCAGCAGCGGCGGATGGCGGCGTACCTGCTGGGGGGTGCCGAGCATCTTGACGGGAAAGCCGATGTTCTTGACCTTGCCCTCGATGGGGTGGTCGATCTCCATGCACATGCCGCGGTGCCGGCCATGCTCGCCCTCGAAGGCTTGCGGATAGGTGAGCAGCGGGCCGGCGGGAATTCCGGCCTCCAGCATGCGGTCCACCCAGTCGGCGCTGTCGTGGTGGGCCAATTCCGCTTCCAGCTCGCCTATCAGTGCCTCGCGGTGCTTCAGGCGCAGCGCCACGGTGGCGTAGTCGGGGTGCTCAAGCAGATCGGGGCGCTCGATCAGCGCGCACAGCCTGGCCCAGAGTTTCTGGTTGGTGGCGCCCATGACGAAGTAGCCGTCGCGCGCCTTCACGGCCTGGTAGGGGGCGCTCATCTTGTTGCTGGTGCCCAGCGGCGCGGGCGGCACGCCGGTGCCCCAGTATTCGGACATGTCCCAGATCGAGAAAGCCATGGCCGAGTCGAACAGCGAGGCGTCTATGTGCTGGCCCTGCCCTGTCTTCTGCGCGCCGATGTAGGCGGCCAGCAGTCCGTAGGTGGCGAACAGTGCGCAACCGATGTCGGCCACGGGCACGCCGGCCTTGACGGGTTTCTCTCCCTTGTAGCCGGTGACGCTCATCACGCCCGACATGGCCTGGGCCATGAGGTCGAACCCCGGCCGCTGGGCCCAGGGCCCACTCTGGCCGAAGCCCGAGATGCTGACATAGACGATGCGCGGATTGATGCGGCGGATGCTTTCGTAGTCGATCTTCAGGCGCTGGACCACGCCGGGCCGATAGTTCTCGACGATGACATCGGCTGTCGTGGCCAACTGGTAGAAGGCCTCACGCCCCTCCTCGCTCTTGAGGTCCAGCGTCAGCGACCGCTTGTTGCGGTTCATGTTCAGAAAGCCCATGCTGTCCGGGCCCTTCATCTTGAAGCCCATGGCGCCCCGCGTCTGGTCGCCGGTGCCCGGAGGCTCGACCTTGATGACATCGGCGCCCAGGTCAGCCAGCAGCATGCAGGCAAATGGGCCGGCCATGACCTGGCTGACGTCGAGCACGCGGATGCCTTGCAGAGGCAGTTGCAGCGGGTTGGATTGGGGATTGCTCATGCCGTGTCCTCAGCTTTCTTCGGTGATTTTTGCAGCGCGCACCACGTCGCCCCACTTCTTGTATTCGGCAGCCATGAAGGCCGCGAACTTGTCCACGGAGCCGCCGCCGTCCTCCACGCCGTATCCGTCGAAGCGGCTGACCACGTCGGGCATGGCCAGCACGCGGTTGATGTCGGCATTGATGCGCTGGGCCAGTTCCCTGGACATGTCGCGCGGGCCGACGACGCCGTACCAGCTCGATGCGTCAAAGCCCTTGAAGCCTTGCTCGTCCATGGTGGGCATGGCCGGGAATCCCTTGGCACGGTTCACGCGGGTCTGGGCGATGCCCAGCATTTTTCCTGCGCGGACCTGGGCAGTGGCGGCCGTCATGGTGTCGAAGCTGAAGTCGATCTGTCCGCCGATCAGGTCGGTCTGCATGGGACCGGATCCTTTGTAGGGAACGTGGATGCTCTTGACACCTGCCGCCATGTTGAACATCTCGGCCGCAAGGTGCTGCACCGAACCTGTGCCCGAAGAGCCGAAGCTGACCTTGCCGGGGCTTTTGCGGCACAGCTCCACCACCTCCTGCACCGAGCCATGGCTGTTCCTGCTGCTGGTCACCAGGATGTGGGGCGTGGCGCCGATGAGGGCGATGGGCGCGTAGTCCTTGAGCGGGTCATAGGTGATGGATTTGAAGATCTGCGGCGAGATGGCATGGGTGTTCACATGGGCCATCAGCAGGTTGATGCCTTCGGTGAAGCGCGTCCTGGCGAAGTACTCGGCCGCCAGCGAGCCGGTGGCGCCGGGCTTGTTCTCCACGACCACGGGCCGGCCCCAGACCTCGGACAATTTCTGGCCCACGATGCGCGCGAACACATCGGTGCCGCCACCGGGCGCCCAGCCCACCAGGATCTTGACGGGGCCCTTGGGCAGGTCGGAGCCCGGGGGCGAGGCCCCTGCCCAGGGAGCGGCCAGCGCGGCGGCGCTGGCCGCGATGAAGTCGCGGCGTCTCATGTCTGTCTCCTGCACATCGTTGTTGTGCAGCCACTGTCGCCGCGCGTCGGATTCGCCGCAAGCCTGTGGAACGCATGCCTGGTTTCGCCATATGCGAAACCGTGACGCTCTCAGTTCGCCTCGGAGGCGGGATGCAGCAGCGCCGCCACCACGTTGTGCAACGCCTGTTGCTGTGCCTGCCCTTCGATGAAGGACAGCACATAGCTGCGCTCGTGCCAGTCGCCTTCCAGCGCGGCACAGCCCAGCTCCGGCCCGGGGTGGAAGCTGCGCAGCACGCCTGGCGGCATCAGGCCCACGCCCAGGCCTTCGCGCACCAGGGCCAGCATGGTGTCGAAGCCACTGACCGTGAAATCATTGCGGAACACCCTGCCCCGGCTGTGATGGGCACGGCGCAGGGCATTCAGGATGGCCGAGCCCCGGCCCAGGCTGACGATGCGGCACTCCAGCAGCCGGTCCAGCTCCACGGGCTGGTCGCCGAAGCTGAAATGCCTGCGGCTGTAGACCAGCACCAGGCTGTCGCGCCGGTAGTCGGCGCGCGGCAGGTCCACGAATCCGCTGGTTTTCTCGAAGATGCCGATGTCGATGACCTTGTCGCGCAGCAGTTGCTGGACGATGCGGCTGTTTTCTTCCATCACCTGCAGCGTGATGTGGGGATAGCGGCGCTGGGTGGCCGCGATGTCGGCGGCCAGGAACTGCAGGATGGCCGACTTGGGCGCGCCGATGATGATGCGGCCGTCACGGCCGCGGCCCAGGGCCTGGGCATCGCCCTCCAGGCGATCGACCAGGTTGCCGATCTGCCGGATATGGGCCAGCAGCTTGAGGCCGGGATCGGTGGCCTGCACGCCATGGGGCTGTCGCTTGAACAGGCGCGTGCCGAGCTGGGCCTCCAGATCACTGAGCCGCCGCGAGGCCGCCGCCACCGCCAGCTGTAGCCGGTCGGCAGCGCGCGAGATGCTGCCCTCCTCGGCAATGGCCAGCACGAGCTGCACGGTGGTGGAGTCGATCTTCATCATGGCGGCGGCCCTCTCGTCTGGCTTCTCGTCTGGCTGGAGGGCGACGATTGTGCCGCAGCGCCCCGCTGCGTCCCACCGGCCCTTTCGTCAGGCTTTGCGCAGAGCCTTGGCCTGGCGGGCCAGCGCCGTGATGCGGCTCCAGTCGCCCTGCTCCAGCGCATCCGTGGGCACCAGCCAGGAGCCACCCACGCAGACCACATTCTTCAGGGCCAGGAACTCCTGGGCATTGGCTGGCGACACGCCGCCCGTGGGGCAAAAGCGCACATCGCCGAACGGACCCTGCCAGGCCTTGAGCATGGCCGTGCCGCCCGCCTGCACGGCGGGGAAGAATTTGAGCTCGTTGAAGCCGTCGGCCTGGGCGGCCATGATCTCGCCGCTGGTGGCCACGCCGGGCAGCAGCGGCAGCTGCAGGTCCTGGCAGGCCTGGCCCAGTGCGCTGGTGTAGCCGGGACTCACGGCAAAGCGCGCGCCGGCATGGGCACAGGCGCGCGCATCGGCTGCGCTGCGCACGGTGCCGGCGCCGACGATGGCCTCGGGCACGGCGCGCGCAATGGCCTCGATGCTGGCCAGGCCCTGGGGCGTGCGCAGCGTGACCTCCAGCACGCGGATGCCGCCCGCGACCAGGGCCTGGGCCATGGGAACGGCATGCGCGAGGTCGTTGAGAACGATGACCGGGATGACCGGCGCGTCCTGCATGAGCTCCAAGGCCGTCAGTCGTTGATCCATGTGCAAGCTCCCTCTTCTGCGCTGAGCGCGTGGCGCCGGAATCCGGCAAACAGTTCGCGGCCGAAACCCCGGCCATTGGCTTGGCGCAGCGCCCGGGGCATGGTGGCCACCAGGCGTTGCTGCCATTCGGATTCATCGACCAGCACGGCCAGGGTGCCGGCCACGGCGTCCAGGCGCACCAGGTCGCCATCGCGCAGGCGCGCCAGCGGCCCGCCCACGCAGGCCTCGGGCGAGACGTGGATGGCGGCAGGCACCTTGCCCGAGGCGCCGCTCATGCGGCCGTCCGTGACCAGGGCCACCTTGTAGCCCTTGCCCTGCAGCACGGCCAGGGGCGGAGTGAGCTTGTGCAGCTCGGGCATGCCATTGGCGCGCGGCCCCTGCCAGCGCACTACGCAGATGACATCGCGGTCCAGTTCGCCGGCCTTGAAGGCCTGCTGCAGCGCTTCCTGAGAGTCGAAGACGCGTGCGGGCGCCTCGACCACATGGCGGTCCTCGGGCACGGCGCTGACCTTGATCACGCTGCGCCCCAGGTTGCCGGACAGCAGCTTGAGCCCGCCCGTGGCGCTGAAGGGCGCATCGGCCGGGCGCAGCACGGACAGGTCGCCGGAGACTTCGGCCGCGTGCCAGGCCAACTGGCCGTTGTCCACGGCCGGAATGCGCGCGAACTCCTGCAGGCCATCGGGCCGCACGGTGAGCACATCGCCATGCATGAGGCCGGCCTTGAGCAACTGGCCGATCACATAGCCCGGACCGCCTGCGGCCTGGAACTGGTTCACGTCGGCGCTGCCGTTGGGATAGACGCGGGCCAGCAGCGGCACCACGCCCGAGAGCTCGGAAAAATCGTTCCAGTCGATGGTGATGCCCGCAGCGCGTGCCACCGCCACCCAGTGGATCAGGTGGTTGGTGGAGCCGCCCGTGGCCAGCAGGGCCACCATGGCGTTGACGATGCAGCGCTCGTCCACCACGCGGCCGATGGGGGCGAAGCGCTTGTTCCTGGTGATGGCCAGCACGCTGCGCATGGCCTCGCGCGTGAGCAGTTCGCGCTCGCCGTCGGCCGGGTTGATGAAGGCCGTGCCCGGCACGTGCAGGCCCATGGCCTCCAGCAGCATCTGGTTGCTGTTGGCCGTGCCGTAGAAGGTGCAGGTGCCTTCGCCATGGTAGGCAGCCGATTCGGCGGCCAGCAGCTCCTTGCGGCCCACCAGGCCCTGCGCGGCCTGTTCGCGCACCTTGGCCTTGTCGCCGTTGGACAGGCCCGAGGTCATGGGTCCCGCCGGCACGAAGACCGTGGGCAGGTGCCCGAAATGCAGGGCGCCGATCAAGAGGCCCGGCACGATCTTGTCGCAGATGCCCAGCATCAGCGCAGCGTCGAATACGTCGTGCGAGAGCGCGATGGCCGTGCCCATGGCAATGGCATCCCGGCTGAACAGGCTCAGCTCCATGCCGGGCGCGCCCTGGGTCACGCCGTCGCACATGGCGGGTACGCCGCCGGCGACCTGCGCCGTGGCGCCCAGCCTGCGTGCCTCGTCCTTGAGGATGTCGGGATAGCGGGCCAGCGGTGCGTGGGCCGACAGCACGTCGTTGTATGCGGTGACGATGGCGACGTTGGGCGCCTTCTCCTCCACGATGCGTATCCTGTCGCCGCCTGGAATGCCCGCAAAGGCATGCGCCACGTTGGCACAGCCCATGGACTGCGCGCCGGGCGGGCGCGCGGCCATGGCGTCCACCTGTTCCAGGTAGGCGGCACGTGATTCGGCACTGCGCTCGCGGATGCGGCGCGTGACCTGGTCGACGATGGGGTGGATGGTGCTCATGGGGTGTCCTGCGGATGCGCTGATGCGCGTTTTCTCTGTGTCGCGTTGTCTTTTTGGTGGATGTCGGCCGGGGCATCCCTCCCAGGTGCGTCCGGCCCTGAATCGAAGCTTACTTCACTGCGCGCGCCTGCTTGACGGCGGCCTGTACCTCATCCCAGGTACCCTGGCCCACGGTCTTGGCAATGCCGGCATTGACCGTGGCGAGCTTGTCGCGCATGCGTCCCACCTCGGCGGCGGGCAGCTCGTTGACCTGCATGCCCTTGGTCTTGATATCGGCCAGGGCCTTGGCCGCTTCCTCGCGCGTGTCCTTGCGCTCGAACTCGCGGCTCTTGACGGCGGCGTCCTGCAGCACCTTTTTCTCGGCCGGTGTCAGCGTGTCCCACCACTTCTTGCTGACGGTGACGATCCAGGGGCTGTAGACGTGGTTGGAGATGGTCAGGTACTTCTGCACCTCGTAGAACTTGCTGGACAGCACGGTGTTGAACGGGTTTTCCTGGCCATCGACGGCGCGGGTTTCCAGCGCGGTGAACAGTTCGGAGAAAGGCAGCGGCACGGCGTTGGCGCCCAGGGCCTTGAAGCTGTCGAGGAAGACGTTGTTCTGCATCACGCGCAGCTTCACGTCGGCCAGGTCTTCCAGCTTGGCGATGGGGCGCTTGTTGTTGGTGAGGTTGCGGAAACCGTTCTCCCAGTAGACCAGGCCCACCATGCCCTTGGGCTCCAGCGTGGCCTTGACCTTCTCGCCCACGGGGCCGTCGAGCACGGCGTCGGCCTCCTTGGTGCTGCTGAACAGGAACGGCGTGTCCCAGACCGCCATCTCGGGCGACAGGCCGACCAGGGTGGCGGTGGAGCCGACCATCATCTCCTGGGCACCGCCGATCAGCGCCTGCTGCATCTGCGTGTCCGATCCCAGCGAGGCATTGCCGATGGCGCGCACCTTCATCTTGCCGCCCGTGGCCTTTTCGACCTCCTTGGCAAAGAAGCGCGCCGCGCGGCCCTGGTTGGAGTCATCGACCAGGCCGTAGCCGAAGCGCACGATGCGCGGCTTGAAGTCCTGGGCCATGGCCTGGCCCGTGGCGGCCAGCGTGGTGATGGCGGCCATCAGGCCGGCGAGTGCAAAGGGAATACGCATGTTCATCTCCTTGGGTTGTAGTGGGGGGTCAGTGCATCCAGCGCAGAGGGGCCAGGATGATTTGCGGAAAAATCACGAAAAGCACGGCAAGCAGCACATAGACCATCAGGAACGGGTTCGTGCCCTTGATCACGGTCTCCATGCGCAGCCGGCCCACGCCGGCAATCACGTTCTGTACCGTTCCCACGGGCGGCGTGATCAGGCCGATGCAGCCCACGTAGATGAACATGAAGCCGAAGTAGATGGGGTCGATGCCCGCCTTGACGGCCAGCGGCGCGCACACGGGGCCGAAGATCAGGATGGTCGGCGTCAGGTCCATGGCCGTGCCCACCACCAGCAGGAACAGCATCATCGTGGCCATGAACAGCATGGGGTTGCCCAGCAGGCCGGAGAAGCTGTCGGCCAGCATGTTGGGCAGGTCGGCCAGGGTGATCATGTAGGCCGTCACCGTGGCGGCGCCACACAGCAGCATGACCACGGCCGTGGTCTTGGCGGCGGCCAGGAACACGGCGTACAGACGGCTCCAAGTCATCTCGCGGTAGATCACCATGGACACGAACAGCGCGTAGACGGCTGCGACCACGGCCGCCTCGGTGGGCGTGAACACGCCGCCCTTGAGGCCACCCAGGATGATGACCGGCATCATCATCGCCCAGAAGCTCTTGGCCAGTGCCTTCAGACGCGGGCCCCAGGCCATGCGTTCGCCGCGCGACAGGTCGAACTTGCGGGCGATGGACCACCAGGCAAAGATCAGGAAGACGCCCATGATCAGGCCCGGCACCACGCCCGACAGGAACAGCTTGCTGATCGAGGTGTTGGTCGTCACGCCGTAGATCACGAAGGGCATGGACGGCGGAATGATGGGCGCAATGATGCCGCCCGAGGCCAGCAGGCCCGCGCTGTAGCTGTCGGGGTACTTTTGCTCGCGCATCATGGGCAGCAAGATGGTGGCCAGGGCGGCGGTATCTGCAATGGCCGAGCCGCTCATCGAGGCCAGCAGCACGGCGGCGCCAATGGCCACGTAGCCCAGGCCGCCACGGATATGGCCCACATAGGCGCGCGCCAGGTCGATGATGCGGCGCGACAGGCCACCCGCGTTCATCAGCTCACCCGCCAGGATGAAGAAGGGCACGGCCAGCAGCGGGAAGTTGTCGAAGCCGGCCTGCAGGTTCTGCGCAAGCAGCTGCGAGTCGAAGAAGTCCAGATGCCACATCAGCGCCACGCCGGTCAACACCAGCGCCTGGGCAATGGGCATGCCGATCACCATGCCGCCGATCAGCACGGCCAGAAAGATCAGGGTCACAACCATGGTGCCTGCTCCTTACTCGACCGAAGTCTCGCCATGGTTTTCTGCCGGCGCGCCGCGGCGCAGGTCGCGCAGCGACACCAACAGCAGGCCCACGGCCAGCACCAGGGTGGCCGCAGCGCCCAGGGCCAGCGGGTAGCCCAGCACCGTGCTGTAGCTGTTCAGCCCGGCCTGCACCTGGGCCCATGAGCCCCACAGCAGCAGGCCCATGCAGACCAGGACCAGCGCCTGCGACACCCAGAACAACACCTTGCGCGCGCCAGGGCCCACGCGGGATGTCACAAGGTCGAAGCCCAGGTGGCTGCCCTCGAAAGCGGCCACGATGGCCCCAATGGCCACCAGCCAGACGAAGAGCAGGCGCGAGATTTCCTCATAGGACACGATGCTGGTATGAAACACATAGCGCAGCACCACGTTGACGAACACGGCAATGACCATGCCGGCCAGGGCCAGCACCATCAGCACCTCGGCAAAGTGCTGCAGGCGCGGCTTGGGCCGGACTGCGGGGGAATCGGATTGCATGGTTTTTGTCTCCTGGCGTTATGGGTTCTGGGAGAGAGGGGCGGCCTGCGGCGCCGGATGGACCAGCCAGTCCTGTGCGCGGTGCACGATGTCGGCCAGCGGCAGCGTGGCGTCCACGGACAGCACGGCGCGCTCGCCTGCCGGGCTTTCCAGCGTGGCGAACTGGTTGGCCACCAGCTCGGGCGAGAAGAAGTGGCCGGCGCGCTCCTGCACGCGCTGCAGCGCCGTGCCGTAGTCCAGGTCCAGAAAAACGAAGCCCACGGCGCCGGCCGGGCCGGCGGCACGCAGGCGGTCGCGGTACTTGCGCTTGAGGGCCGAGCAGGTCAGCACCACGCCCTGCCCCGGCATGGCCTGGGCCAGCAGCCGTGCCAGCCGGTCCAGCCAGCCGCTGCGGTCGTCGTCGGTCAGGGGGATGCCCGCCTGCATCTTGCGGATGCTTTCCTCGGCATGGTGGGCATCGCCCTCGTGCAGGGTCCAGCCCAGGGCATCGGCCAGGGCCTGCCCCACGCTCGACTTGCCGCAGCCGGAAACGCCCATGACGACCAGCGCCCGTGGGCGGCTGCCTGCGGCGGTGGCGTCGGTTGTTGTTGGGATAGCGCTATCCATGTTCTTGCAAAAATTGGCAGACCAGGGTCTGCCTTGGATTTCGGTGTGCTTCAGAGGCCTTCGTCCGGGTTTACACGCAGGACTGCGGGCCTTCGAATGATTGGGATAGCGCTATCATAATCTCCAACCCTCCCGCCACCGACCTAGGACATTCCCTTGGCCCGCCAGATTCCGCCTGCATCTCCAGAATCGTCCTGCGCCGATCCTTGCGACCCGGCCCTGCCCGCCACGGGCCGCGCCCGCTCCTCGCGGGCCAGCGGACGCATCACGCTCAGCGATGTGGCACAGGCGGCCGGCGTCAGCCCCATGACGGTCTCACGCGCCCTGCGCGGCGAGCGGCGCGTGGACCCGGCCCTGGTCGAGAAAATCCGCGCCGCCGCCGCGCGCATGGGCTACGTGCCCGACCCCGCCGCGCGCGCTTTGGCCTCCCAGAAAAGTGCCCAGGTGCTGGTGCTGGTGCCCATGCTGTCCAACACCTTGTTCGTGGACCTGATCGAGTCTGTGCACAAGGTGCTGTTCGCCGCCGGCTACCACGCGCTGATCGGCGTGACCCACTATGACCGGGCCGAAGAGGAGCAACTGCTGCGCACTTACCTGCCCATGCGCCCTGCCGGCCTGCTGCTCACCGGCTTTGACCGCAGTCCCGCTGCGCGCGAACTCGTGCAGGCCAGCAAGGTGCCCTGCGTGCACCTGATGGAGCTGGGCGGCGAGCCGGGCACGCCCAGCGTGGGGTTTTCGCAGGCCGAAGCCGGAGCCGCCATCACGCGGCATCTGATGGAGCGCGGGCACAAGCGCATTGCCTTTTGCGCAGGCCAGCTCGATGCCCGCGTGATGCAGCGCGCCTCTGGCTACCGCCAGGCCCTGCAGGACGCGGGCCTGCACGACCCGGCCCTGGAACTGCTGTGGCCCCGCCCCACTTCGATGGCGCTGGGCGCCGAGCTGCTGGACGCCGCCCTGCGGCTGGCTCCATCCGTCGATGCCCTCTTCTTCTGCAACGATGACATCGCCCAGGGCGCCCTGCTCGAAGCCCTGCGCCGCGGCATCCGCGTGCCGCAGCAGATCGCCATCGCCGGCTTCAACGACCTGCCCGGCAGCGACCAGATGGTGCCGCCACTGACCACCATCCGCACGCCGCGCGGCCATATCGGAACCGAAGGCGCGCGCATGCTGCTGCAATTGATGCGCGGCGAGGCCTTGCCATTGCACAGCCTGGATCTGGGATATGAGCTGGTGGTGCGGCAAAGCAGTTGAAGCGACAGTGGAGATGAAAAGGCCGGGTCTGCTGCCCGGCCTTTTCTCTGGTCGACGCCTGCGGCGCAGGAATCACGCGGACATCACTCAAATTCCAGGATCACATCGTCCACGGCCAGCGAGTCGCCCTTGCCGGCGCTGATCTTGCTGACCACACCGTCCTGCGACGCGAACAGGATGTTTTCCATCTTCATGGCCTCGATCACGGCCAGCTTTTCGCCGGCCTGCACCTTCTGGCCCGGCTGCACGGCCACGTCCACCAGCAGGCCCGGCATGGGCGACAGCAGGAACCTGGACAGGTCCGGCGGTGCCTTGTAGGGCATGAGCCGGTGCAGTTCGCCGCCGCGCGGCGACAGCACCAGGGCGTCGATCTGCGTGCCGTTGTGGATGACGCGCAGGGCCAGCGGGTTCCTGGCCGTGCCGCGCTCGACCTGCGCCGTGAAGGGCTTGCCGTTGCAGCTGCCCTGCACGCACATGGCGCGCATCGGCGTCTCGCTGCGGAAGGTGTAGGGCTTGCCGTCCACGGTGACGGTGCTGGCGCGGCTTTCCGCGTCGAAGTCGGAAACCTGCACCTCGCGGTACTGGTGCTTGCCATCGGCCCCCAGCACGACCACGCAGTAGTCGGCCGAGACCTTGAGCTCATGACCGCGCATCTGGCCGCTGATGGTGGCGGCGCGCGCGCGGTAGCGGCGGTTCATGTGGCCTGCCAGGGCGACCAGGAAGTCGGGGTCGCCGTGCGGCACATCCTCGGCGTGGAAGCCGTGGGCGTAGTGCTCGGCGATGAAGCCGGTGTTGAACTCGCCGCTCTTGAACTTGGGATGGGCCAGCAGCGCGGCCTGGAACGGGATGTTGGAGCTGATGCCCCGGATCACGAAGGCGTTGAGCGCCTCGCGCATCTTGGCGATGGCGTCGTTGCGGTCGCTGCCGTGCACGATGAGCTTGGCGATCATCGAGTCGTAGAACATCGGGATTTCGCCGCCTTCATACACGCCCGTATCCACGCGCACGCCATGAAGGTGGCCGGTGTCGGCCTGCCACATGGTCTGCTCGGGCGGCGAAAAGCGCACCAGGCGGCCGGTGGACGGCAGGAAGTTGCGGAACGGGTCCTCGGCGTTGATGCGGCACTCGATGGCCCAGCCATCGCGCTTGACGTCTTCCTGCGCGATGGCCAGCTTCTCGCCAGCGGCCACGCGGATCATCTGCTCGACCAGATCCAGGCCGGTGATGCACTCGGTCACCGGATGCTCCACCTGCAGGCGGGTGTTCATTTCCAGGAAGTAGAAATCCTGGTCCTTGCCCACCACGAACTCCACCGTGCCCGCGCTCTGGTAGCCCACGGCCTTGGCCAGGGCCACGGCCTGCTCTCCCATGGCGCGGCGCGTGGCGTCGCTGATGAAGGGGGATGGCGCCTCTTCGATCACCTTCTGGTGCCGGCGCTGGATGGAGCATTCGCGCTCGTTCAGGTAGATCACGTTGCCGTGGCCGTCGCCCAGCACCTGGATCTCGATGTGGCGCGGCTCCTGCACGAACTTCTCGATGAAGATGCGGTCGTCGCCGAAGCTGTTGCGTGCCTCGTTCTGGCAGCTGGCAAAGCCCTCGAAGGCTTCCTTGTCGTTGTAGGCCACGCGCAGGCCCTTGCCGCCGCCGCCGGCGCTGGCCTTGATCATCACGGGGTAGCCGATGCCCTTGGCGATTTCCACGGCGGCCTCGGGGCCGGCGATGGGATCGTTGTAGCCGGGGATGGTGCTCACGCCCGCCTTGTCGGCCAGCTTCTTGGAGGCGATCTTGTCGCCCATGGCCGCGATGGCCGCGTGCTTGGGGCCGATGAAGGCGATGCCCTCTTCCTCCACGCGCCGGGCGAAGGCCTCGTTCTCGGACAGGAAGCCATAGCCCGGGTGCACGGCCTGCGCGCCGGTCTGCTTGCAGGCGGCAATGATGCGGTCGGCCTGCAGGTAGGACTCGCGGCTGGGAGCGGCACCGATGTGCACGGCCTCGTCGGCCAGCTTGACGTGGCGTGCCTCGCGGTCCGCATCGGAGTACACCGCCACGGTCTGTATGCCCATCTTGCGGGCGGTGGCGATGACGCGGCAGGCAATCTCGCCGCGGTTGGCAATCAGGATCTTCTTGAACATCTTCGCAGCCTGTTTTTTCTGGATTCGATCTTTGATATCAGGGCTTGGTCACAGAGGGATGTTTCCATGCTTGCGCCACGGATTTTCCAGCTGCTTGTTCTTGAGCATCTGCAGCGAGCGGCAGATGCGCTTGCGCGTCTCATGCGGCTGGATCACATCGTCGATGAAGCCGCGCGCGCCCGCCACGAAGGGGTTGGCGAAGCGGGCCTTGTACTCGGCCTCGCGCGCGGCCAGCTTGGCCGGGTCGTTCTTGTCCTCGCGGAAGATGATCTCCACGGCGCCCTTGGCGCCCATCACGGCGATCTCGGCATGGGGCCAGGCCAGGTTGACGTCGCCGCGCAGGTGCTTGGAGGCCATCACGTCATAGGCGCCGCCGTAGGCCTTGCGCGTGATGACGGTGATCTTGGGCACCGTGGCCTCGGCATAGGCGTACAGCAGCTTGGCGCCGTGCTTGATGATGCCGCCGTACTCCTGGCTGGTGCCGGGCATGAAGCCGGGCACGTCCACGAAGGTGACCACGGGGATGTTGAAGGCATCGCAGAAACGCACGAAGCGCGCGGCCTTGATGGAGCTCTTGATGTCCAGGCAGCCGGCCAGCACCAGGGGCTGGTTGGCGACGATGCCCACGGTCTGCCCGTCCATGCGCGCAAAGCCCGTGAGGATGTTCTTGGCGTAGTCGGGCTGCAACTCGAAGAAGTCGCCGTCGTCCACGGTCTTCAGGATCAGCTCCTTCATGTCGTAGGGCTTGTTGGCGTTGTCGGGCACCAGGGTGTCCAGCGACTTGTCGGCGCGGTCCACGGGGTCCGAGGTGTAGCGCACGGGCGCCTTCTCGCGGTTGTTCAGCGGCAGGTAGTTGTAGAGGCGGCGCAGCATCATCAGCGCCTCCACGTCGTTGTCGAAGGCCATGTCGGCCACGCCACTGCGCGTGGTGTGGGTGATGGCGCCGCCCAGCTCCTCGGCCGTGACCTCCTCGTGCGTCACGGTCTTCACCACTTCGGGGCCGGTGACGAACATGTAGCTGCTGTCCTTGACCATGAAGATGAAGTCGGTCATGGCCGGCGAGTACACGGCGCCGCCCGCGCAGGGGCCCATGATCATGGAGATCTGCGGCACCACGCCGCTGGCCAGCACGTTCTTCTGGAACACGTCGGCATAGCCGCCCAGCGAGGCCACGCCTTCCTGGATGCGGGCGCCACCCGAGTCGTTGAGGCCGATCACGGGGGCGCCGACCTTCATGGCCTGGTCCATGACCTTGCAGATCTTCTCGGCATGGGTCTCGGACAGCGCACCGCCGAAGACGGTGAAGTCCTGGCTGAAGACGAAGACCAGGCGGCCGTTGATCATGCCGTAGCCGGTGACCACGCCGTCGCCGGGGATCTTGCTGTCTTCCATGCCGAAGTCGGTGCAGCGGTGCTCGACGAACATGTCCCATTCCTCGAAGGTGCCGTCGTCCAGCAGCAGCTCGATGCGCTCTCGCGCCGTGAGCTTGCCCTTCTTGTGCTGTGCGTCTATGCGCTTTTGGCCGCCACCCAGGCGGGCCTGTTCGCGCTTTGTCTCCAGTTGATCCAGGATGTCTTGCATGCTGCGATTCCTCTAACGTCTAACGGTAAGGTTTGTCTGGTCTTGTCTTGTCGGCCGTCACTGCGGCGCCGCCACGGGGCCTGCCTGCGCCTGCAGCAGATTTCTGGCGGCCGTGCTGGCCGCGATGCGCCCTGCTGCCACGTCGGCCTGCAGCTGGGGCAGCAGCGCCCGCACCTGCGGATGCTGCCGGAAGGCCTGCTTGAGGCCGGAGTCGATACGCTCCCACATCCAGGACAGCGCCTGGCGTTCGCGGCGCAGCGCCAGGCGCCCGTTGGCCTGCTGCAGGCGGCGGAATTCCTCCACCGCACCCCAGAAACCTTCAACGCCCTCCTTCTTGAGCGCGCTGATGGTGATGACCTGGGGCTGCCAAAGGCGCTCGTCGTGGTGGGCATGCTCGGGGTTGCCGTGCATGCCCAGCAGGCGCAGGCTGGAGGTGATCTGGGCCTGGGCGCGCGTGGCGGCATGCGGGTCGATGTCGGCCTTGTTGATGACCACCAGGTCGGCCAGCTCCATCACGCCCTTCTTGATGGCCTGCAGGTCGTCGCCCGCATTGGGCAGTTGCAGCAGGCAGAACATGTCGCACATGCCCTGCACGGCGATCTCGCTCTGGCCCACGCCCACGGTCTCGACGATGACCACATCGTAGCCAGCCGCCTCGCAGACCAGCATGGCCTCGCGGGTTTTCTCGGCCACGCCGCCCAGGGTGCCGCTGCTGGGGCTGGGGCGGATGTAGGCATCCGGATGAACGGACAACTGCTCCATGCGCGTCTTGTCGCCCAGGATGGAGCCGCCCGACACGGTGGATGAGGGGTCGATGGCCAGCACCGCCACGCGAAGGCCGCGCCCAATCAGGAACAGGCCCAGCGTCTCGATGAAGGTGCTTTTGCCCACGCCCGGCACGCCGCTGATGCCCAGGCGGAAAGACCCGCCCGTATGCGGCAGAAGGGCCGTGAGCAGCCCATCGGCCGCAGCGCGGTGATCCGTGCGCGTGGATTCCAAAAGGGTGATGGCCTTGGCCATCGCCCGGCGCTGAACGGCAGGGTTGCCGTTCAGGATGCCGTCTTGCATTTGCTCGGGAGTCACTGCGGCGGGCTCAGAGGCTGTTGGCCTGGCGGATCTGCTCGAGCACGTCCTTGGCGCTGGCCGGGATGGGTGTGCCCGGGCCATAGACGCCCTTGACGCCGGCGTTGTAGAGGAAGTCGTAGTCCTGCGCGGGAATCACGCCGCCCACGAAGACGATGATGTCGTCCGCGCCCTGGCGGCGCAGCTCCTCGATGATGGCCGGCACCAGGGTCTTGTGGCCTGCCGCCAGCGTGGACACGCCCACGGCGTGCACGTCGTTCTCGATGGCCTGGCGCGCGCATTCCTCGGGCGTCTGGAACAGCGGGCCCATGTCCACGTCGAAGCCCAGGTCGGCAAAGGCCGTGGCCACCACCTTGGCGCCGCGGTCATGGCCGTCCTGGCCCAGCTTGGCGATCATCACGCGCGGGCGTCGGCCCAGCTGCTCGGACGATGCATCGATCTCGCCCTTGAGCTTTTCCCAGCCCTCGGCCGAGTCGTAGGCTGCTGCATACACGCCGGTCACCTTCTGTGTATCGGCGCGGTGGCGCCCGAAAACCTTCTCCAGTGCGTCCGAGACCTCGCCCACCGTGGCACGCAGGCGCACGGCCTGGATGGACAGGTCCAGCAGGTTGCCCTCGCCGCTTTCGGCGGCCTGGGTCAGGGCCTGAAGGGCGGCCTCGACCTTGGCGGCATCGCGGCTGGCCTTGATCTGGTTCAGGCGCGCGATCTGGCTGTCGCGCACCTTGACGTTGTCCACCTCGAGGATGTCGATGGCGTCTTCCTTGGCCAGCTTGTACTTGTTGACGCCGACGATGACATCCTTGCCCGAGTCGATGCGCGCCTGCTTCTCGGCGGCGGCGGCCTCGATCTTGAGCTTGGCCCAGCCCGAATCCACGGCGGCGGTCATGCCGCCCATGGCCTCGACCTCCTCGATGATCTTCCAGGCGGCGTCGGCCATGTCCTGGGTCAGCTTTTCCATCATGTAGCTGCCGGCCCAGGGGTCGATCACATTGGTGATGTGGGTCTCTTCCTGGATGATCAGCTGCGTGTTGCGCGCAATGCGGGCCGAGAATTCGGTGGGCAGCGCAATGGCTTCGTCAAAGCTGTTGGTGTGCAGGCTCTGCGTGCCGCCGAAGACGGCGGCCATGGCCTCGATGGTGGTGCGCACCACGTTGTTGTAGGGGTCCTGCTCGGTCAGCGACCAGCCCGAAGTCTGGCAGTGCGTGCGCAGCATCAGGCTCTTGGCCTTCTTGGCGCCGAAACCCTTCATGATGCGGCACCACAGCAGGCGGGCCGCGCGCATCTTGGCGATTTCCAGATAGAAATTCATGCCGATGGCCCAGAAGAAGGACAGCCGGCCCGCGAAATCGTCCACATCCATGCCCTTGGCCGTGGCGGTCTTCACGTACTCCTTGCCGTCGGCCAGCGTGAAGGCCAGTTCCAGCGCCTGGTTGGCGCCCGCCTCCTGCATGTGATAGCCCGAGATCGAGATCGAGTTGAACTTGGGCATGTTCCGGCTCGTGTACTCGATGATGTCGCCGATGATGCGCATCGACGGCTGGGGCGGGTAGATATAGGTGTTGCGGACCATGAACTCCTTGAGGATGTCGTTCTGTATGGTCCCCGACAGCTGGTCCTGGGCCACGCCCTGCTCCTCGGCCGCCACCACGTAGCCGGCCAGCACGGGCAGCACGGCGCCGTTCATGGTCATGGACACGCTGATCTTGTCCAGCGGGATCTGGTCGAACAGCACCTTCATGTCCTCGACCGAATCGATGGCCACGCCGGCCTTGCCCACGTCGCCCGTCACACGCGGATGGTCGCTGTCGTAGCCCCGGTGCGTGGCCAGGTCGAAAGCCACCGACACGCCCTGCCCGCCGGCGGCCAGCGCCTTGCGGTAGAAGGCGTTGGACTCCTCGGCCGTGGAAAAGCCCGCGTACTGGCGAATGGTCCAGGGCCGGCCCGCGTACATGGTGGCCTGCGGGCCGCGGATGTAGGGCTCGAAGCCTGGCAGGCTATCCGTATGGGGCAGATCCGCCGTGTCGGCCGCCGTGTACAGCGGCTTGACGTCGATGCCGTCGGGCGTGGTCCAGTGCAGTGCCTGGATGTCGCCCCCGGGAGCGGCCTTGGCGGCCGCCTGGGCCCATTTCTGCAGGTCGGCAGTTGCGAATTCCTGGCCGTTCTGCGCTGTCGGATGGTCTTGTCTCATGTTCTCAGGCTCGTGAATGACAGGTGCCCTTGAGGGCATGCCCCAGAGCTGCCGCAGTTTACATCATTCATAATTATTCATTCAAAATATCTTTGCCGATACAATCCGGGCCACATGTCGACAAACACCCTCACTCCCCGCGCGCTCTACGAACAGGTGGCAGAGAAGCTGCGCCTGCGCATCTTCGAGCACGAGCTGGCGCCCGGTGACTGGATCGACGAACTGAAGATTGCCGAGGAATACGGCATCAGCCGCACCCCGCTGCGCGAGGCCCTGAAGGTGCTGGCCGCCGAGGGCCTGGTCACCATGAAGGTGCGCCGTGGCGCCTATGTGACCGAGGTGTCGTCCAAGGACATTGCCGATGTCTATCACCTGCTGAGCCTGCTGGAATCCGATGCCGTTCAGGTGGTGGCCGAATCGGGCAGCGATGAGGAACTTGCCGCCCTGCAGCAGACCCACGAGGAACTCAAGGCGCAGACGCGTGATGCAGACCGCTTCTTCGAGCTCAATGAGAGCTTTCACATGCAGCTGCTGCAGATTGCCGACAACCGCTGGCGCAACCAGCTGGTGGCCGATCTGCGCAAGGTCATGAAGCTCAACCGCCACAAGTCGCTGTTCAAGCAGGGCCGCATCGAGGACTCGCTGGCCGAGCACGAGACCGTCATGCAGGCCCTGCTGCGCCGCGATGGCGCGGCCGCCGCGCAGGCCATGCGTCAGCACTTCAGGAACGGTCTGGCTGCAGCGTCCTGAACTCGGGTTCATCTGAACCCTGGCTGGCTGGGCAACAGTGGCGACGTAGGCGGGCATGCGGCTCCTGGTTCGCTTCAGGCGCATCGCCCGAGAACGCTGCAGTGCAGCATAAACCTCGCCGCCAACTCCGCACATGTCCGAAGCTGACGCCGGGGCCTGCGGTAACCGGCAGCTATCATCAGCGGCACCATCCACTTCGGTCCGCACCTCTTCGCATGAGCATCCAAGATCCAGCCCGCGCCCCTTCCCTGGCCATGAGCCTGCCTGCCGATGCCAGCATGGCCACGGCCGCCACCCTGGTGGAAATGCTGGCCCTGCGGGTGCAGCAGACGCCCGCAGGCGAGGCCTACCGGGCCTATGACGAGGATGCGCGCAGCTGGAAGTCCCTGAACTGGGCGCAGACCGGCGAGCGCGTGGCCCTGTGGGCGCAGGCCCTGGCTGCGCAGGAACTGGCGCCGGGCTCGCGCATTGCCATTCTTTTGCCCAACGGGCTGGATGCCATGTCCATCGACCTGGCCAGCCTGCGCTGCGGCCATGTGCCGGTGCCCCTGCATTCCATAGACAACGCAGGCAGCATTGCCTACATCCTGGCCAATGCCCAGGTGTCCATGCTGTTCGTGGCACAGCAATCCACCTGGGACAAGATCTGCGCCACGGGCCAGGCCCTGCCCGCGCTGCGCAAGGTGGTCGTGGCATCGGCCAAGCCGGCTTCCCGGGCCGCAGAGCCTGAAACCGAAGGCGATGCCGCCGTCCTGGAGGCCCTGCGGCAGATCCCCGTGCAACCGCTGGCCCAATGGCTGGCTGAGGGCGGCGCAGTCCCCCTGCCCCCGCCTCCCTCTGCCGAGGACCTGGCCGCCGTCGTCTACACCTCGGGCACCACGGGCAAGCCCAAGGGCGTGATGCTCACGCACCGCAACGTGGTCTCCAACGTACAGGCCGTGATGCAGCGGCTGCTGCCGCGCAGCGATGATGTTTTCCTGTCCTTCCTGCCGCTGTCGCACACCTTCGAGCGCACGGCAGGCTACTACCTGGCGATGGCCGTGGGCGCCTGCGTGGCCTATGCGCGCTCCGTGGCCCAGCTGGCCGAGGATCTCAAGACCCAGCGTCCCACGGTGCTGGTCTCCGTGCCGCGCATCTACGAGCGCGTGCACGCCAAGGTCATGGAGGCGCTGGCGCGCGAACCGCTCAAGGCCCAGCTGTTCGAACTGGCCCAGGCCAGGGGCTGGCAACGCTTTTGTGAAACACAAGGCATTGCCGATGCGCAGGCGCCCCAGCCCGACGTGCCGGGCTGGATGCAATGGCTGCCCTGGCCCGTGCTCAACCATCTGGTGGCCAAGCCGCTGCTGGCCCAGTTTGGCGGGCGTGTGCGCGTGGCCGTGAGCGGTGGCGCACCGCTGTCGCCCACGATTGCGCGCTGTTTTCTCGGCCTGGGCCTGCCGCTGATCCAGGGCTACGGAATGACCGAGACCTCGCCCGTGGTCTGTGCCAACACGCTGGAGGACAACCACCCGGCCACCGTGGGCCGCGCCCTGCCGGGCGTGGAAGTGCGCATTGGCGAGAATCGGGAACTGCAGGTGCGCGGGCCCTGCGTGATGCGGGGCTACTGGCAACGCCCCGAAGACACCGCCAAGACCTTCACAGACGACGGCTGGCTGCGCACCGGCGACCAGGCCGTGATCGAGGATGGGCGCGTGCGCATCCAGGGCCGCATCAAGGAAATCATCGTCACCTCCACCGGCGAGAAGATTCCACCGGCCGACCTGGAGCTGGCCATCACCGGCGACCCGTTCTTCACCCAGGTCTTTGTCGTGGGCGAAGACCGCCCCTTCATCGCCGCCGTGGCCGTCATCGAGCGTGGTGAATGGCAGGCCATGGCCCAGCGCCTGGGCCTGGATCCCGAAGATCCCAAGAGCCTGAACCACGCCGCCGCCGAGCGTGAAGCGCTGGCCCGCATCGAGAAACAGGTGGCCAGTTTTGCCCGCTATGCGGTCCCCCGTGCCGTGCACCTGGAACTGGAGCCCTGGACCATTGAGAACGGGCTGATGACGCCCACCCTCAAGCTCAAGCGCAACAACCTCATGGCGCGGTTTGAATCGCAGATTGCCGCCATGTACACCAAGCCCGCCGAGCGCTGGCAAGGCCGCAACAGCGCGGGGTGACCCCCAGCCCTTGACAAGCCGCCGCCCGAAAACGGCGGCTTTCCTTAACTCTGATTTGAAAATTGATTTATGTAAGTTACATTGAATTGATCAGAAAGAAGGCAAGAGCGCCCTGTCCGCGCTCTTGCCTTGCCCGCTTCAGGCAGCGGCCAATGCCCTGCCGGCGGGCGCCATGCCGATCTCCTTGAACTCGCTGATCCTGAACGTGGCCACCGCCTGGGCCAGCACGCGGGCCTGTCGCTCCAGGCTGGCAGCTGCGGCGGCAGACTCTTCCACCAGGGCAGCGTTTTGCTGCGTGACCTGGTCCATCTGGGAGACCGCCTCGCTGATCTGTCCCAGGCCGCCGCTTTGCTCCACGCTGGCGGCCGAGATGGCCTCGATCAACGACGCCACCTCGCGCACCTGGGATTCGATGGCGTCCATGGCCTTGCCGGCTTCCCGGACCTGGTTGCCGCCCATTCGCACCGTCTCGGTGGAGGCCGTGATCAGCGCCTTGATTTCACGCGCCGCTGCGGCGCTGCGCTGGGCCAGGGAGCGCACTTCTCCGGCCACCACGGCAAACCCCCTGCCCTGCTCGCCCGCCCGCGCGGCCTCGACCGCTGCGTTGAGCGCCAGGATGTTCGTCTGGAAGGCGATGGAATCGATGACGCCCGTGATCTCGGCAATCTTTCCGCTGCTGGCCGAGATTTCGTCCATGGTGCCCACGACCCTGGCGACAGCGCCACCGCCCACGCCCGCCACCTCCTTGGCGCGCACGGCCAGGGCGCTGGCCTGCCGCGCATTCTCCGAACTCTGGCCCACATTGCCTGCCAGCTGCTCCATGGAGGCCGCCGTCTCCTGCAGGCTGGAGGCCTGGTGTTCGGTGCGGCTGCTCAGGTCCTGGTTGCCTGCGGCGATCTGGCTGGATGCCGTGGTGACCGACTCCACCCCGCGCCGCACATCGCCAACGATGCTGGCCAGCGATTCGCGCATGGCGCTCATGGAGCGCAGCAGGTCGCCGACTTCGTCACGCCCCGTGGCCTGGATCTCGGAAGCCAGATCACCGTGCTCGATGTGCCGGGCCACCTCCACGGCGGACTTCAGGGGAACGGTGATGGAGCGCGTGACCACATAGCCCAGCGCCACGGCGAGGATGACAGCGGCCGCGACAAAGCCGTAGATCAGCATCTGCGACTGCGCCAGGACCTGGCGGGAGTCCGCATACACATCCTCGGATGCCTTGAGCTGCAGCTCCACCAGTTCGCCGATCTTGGCGCTGATGGGGTCTACGCTGGCATACAGCGCGCCATCGAACTCGTCCAGGCTGCCGGCCCTTTTTCCATCCAGCGTCTTGAGCCGCTGCAGCAGCCGGTCGATGCTCTGGTTGGCAGGTGCGAACAGCGCCTGCGCCTGGCTGGCCAGCACGGCCTCCTGCGAGGTCAGCTGTGTGGACGAATAGCTGCGCCAGGCCGCGTCGATCGCGGGCAGCGTGCCGGAAATGCTCGCCGCTGCCTCCTGCGCCGTGATCAGGCCGGCATTCGCCTTGTTGACCGTATCTATGACGTTGACGGCGTAGGCATCCGCAATCTGCTTGAGCTGCTTGAGCGGAACCACGCGGTCCTGGTACATGGTCTGCGTGCCCGAGAACACATGGCCCAGCGCCCTTGCGCCGACGGCGCCCACGGCCATCAGGCAGATCAGCAGAACAAGAAAAACACCGGTAAGCCGGGTACCGATACGCACATCGCCGAGTTTTTTCATCGCAGATCCCTCTGTCCCCGTGACGCCATCGGTATAGGCCATCGCTATCGCATCCCGGCAGTCACATTGCTTGCCTTATCGGTAGCAACCGCCGGTTTCTTGAGAGTCAAAAATCAATAAGTTCCATAGCAGTTGCGACGCTCGAGGCTACCGCCCCGCAGGCAAGCCCCCTTCCTCATCCGTGTTGCAGAGCCAACCCTCTCAAAGTTCGAACAGCATTTTCATGTAAGTTACATTGAATGTCTTGAAAAACGGCCCGTGAAAACACGGGCCATCTCACTGGATCAGACGTAGACGTCGACCACGCCGCCCAGCCCGGGCGCCTTGCCGCCCTTCGATGGGGATTGCGATGGCGCCTCGGCGGCCTGCTGCTGCTCGCGCTGCTTGTCGAGCTGGGCCTGCTGCCTGGCGCGCATCAGCGCCTCGATCTGGTTTTGCACCATCATGATCTGCGTCTGCAGCAGCTTGGACTTCTGTTGCTTGGCCTTGGCGTCGATGTTCTCGGAGGCCACTTCCTTGAGCGCCTGCTGCAGCTCCTTGAGCTTGCGCTGCAACGCAGCGATGTCATTGCCGCCGGAGGCTGAAGCGGCTCCCGAGGCGGAAGCCGAGGTGGAGGATGAGATTTGCATGCCCCATACATCGGCCACTGGCGGGCGAACTGAAGGCCCAAAACGCCCCACCCCACCCGCCATCACCCCAGCCAGTGCCGCAGCGCACCCGCCGACGCAATGCCGATCAGCACCGTCGGCAGAATGGGCATCCGGCTGGCCGCCACCAGCGTCACCACCAGGGCCAGCAGATCGGCCGGACGCTCGGACACAAACGCCGGGGCAATCACCGAGATCAGCACGCAGCCCGGCAGGCTTTCCATCACGTACTGCATGCGCGGGCTCAGCGTGCGCCCGCGCAGCAGCAGGTAGCCGATCACCCGCGTGAAATACGTGCTGCACGCCATGAGCACCAGCGTCAGCACGGTTGTGGCTTCCATCGCTCAGCTCCTGGGCGCCAGCAAGGCCGCGCAGATCAGGCCCGAGACGGCGCCGGCCGCCACATACCAGGCGCCAGGCACCAGCTTGTAGACCAGGGCCGCCGTCAGCAGGCTCACCAGCCAGGGCCGGCAAGGCCTGACGCCCTTCCACATGCCGCGCAGCAGCACCAGAAACACGGCGGTGAACGCCATGTCGAAGCCGTACTGCTCCAGGTCGCCAATGCGCGGCCCCAGAAACGCACCGGCCGCCGTGCACGATACCCAGGCCATGTACAGGCCCGCCGACACGCCCATGTAGTAAGGCAGGCTCACGCGCCGGGCGGCACTGCGCTGCGCGTCTGCCAGGGCCAGCGCCCAGCTTTCGTCGCACATGAAGAACAGGGCCGGCAGCGCACGGCGCCTGGGCAAATGGCGCAGATAGGGCGCCAGTGCCGCACCCATCAGGATGTGCCGGCAATTGACCAGGAAGGACATGGCGACGATCAGCAGCACATGCGGCGGCGACGTCCACAGCCGTATGGCCGTGAACTCCGAGCCGCCGCCGAAGTTCATCCCGGTCATGAGAGGAACCTCCAGCGGTGCCAGCCCCTTTTGCACGGCCTGGGCGCCCAGCACCAGGGCAAAGGGCACAAAGCCCAGCATCACGGGAATCGCATCCCTGAAGCCGCGAAAGGCCTCGGAACTGCGGGAGACGGAATCTGCCGAAACGGCAGCGGGGGAAAGTGGAATGGATGAAGACATGGAGAGCGGCGATTGTCGGCCTGTGCCGCTGGAATTTGCTGCCGATTCATGCTTCCACCAGCCATTTGACAGATGTTTATGCCGATTTATTGGAGCAACTGGAAATAATCTGCCGCAAACAGGCTGATCAAAGCATTTCCATGGCTGGCGGCGCTCCTCGGATGGCCGCGCCTGCCCTCCAGGCATTTCACGAAACCCAACGGCCATTGGCTCCCGCCATGCTGCAGTGCGTCGCAAACGGCTGTGCCGGCCAGGGCGGCGGCGGGACCATAAAGCCCTCATCACTTCGCTTCACCTGAAAGGTTCCCCATGCGCACTTCCGACGTCACCCGCTTCATCGCCCTCGCCGCCCTCAGCCTGGGCCTGGCCGGCACCACCCTCGCCCAGGACGCAGCGCCCTCCTCCACTGCTGCCCCCACCGACCTCAGCCGAGCCCAGGTGCTGGCCGACCTGGAAATGTGGCACCGCGCCGGACTCACCTATCTCTCCGACCGCGAGATCGATGTCCGCTCCACCGAATACCAGCGCGGCCTGGAGCGCTACCAGCAGCTGCGCGCCAGCCCCGCCTACCGGGAGGCCGTGACCAGACTGGAGAAAGGGCATGCGGTGGCTCAAGACAAGTGAGCGTTGGGGTGACGCGAGGCGCGAGATACTGTGCAGTTTCCGCACCTGCGAGCATCGCCCCTCACTCCATGAATATCCGCATAGTCAACGGCGACCTTCTGGACCAGGACGTTGAAGTCATCGTCAACTCATGGAATAGAAACATCATTCCCTGGTGGCTGTTGATCCCCCAAGGCGTGTCCGGCGCAATCAAGCGCAAGGGTGGACTGCAGCCATTCCTGGAGGTTGCGCGGGCCGGCCCCATTCCTCTGGGCGATGCCGTCCTGACATCTGCCGGCAGACTGCCTTTCAAAGGCATCATCCACGTGGCGGGCATCAATCTTCTTTGGAGGGCGTCACAACTCTCCATTGAGAAGTCCACACAGTCGGCCCTTCAACTCGTCAACGATCACGGCTTCAAATCCGTAGCCTTTCCCCTCATCGGTTGCGGATCTGGAGGCTTCAATGAAGACACTGCCATCCGCATCATGAAGAACACCATTGCCCAAGTCGAAACGAGGGCAGCGGTTGTGCTGGTCGTTTTTGGCAAGGCACGATAGTTGTTGTAACGGTCAAAGCTCGGATACCGCAGGTCGAACCTAGTCGTCTGCGCATAGCTGAAGCCGCTGACCGTCTGGCCTTAGCCCCAGGCGCCCGTGGTGGGCCGCACTTCACCAAAGCCTGAGATCAGCCATTGCCAAGCCACCTGCTCCTGCGGCTTGGCCAAGCATTAAAATCCAATCGATTTTCAGAGAAGAATTCTATCTATTCAATAAAGCACTGTTGAAATACTGATTGGAAATTTGTTGAAACACATAAAGAGAGATATCTCTGGAATTATGTATTTCTTCAAAATGCTCTAGAAAATTCGGCAGTTCCATAGAGATAAAATAGTCCAAATCCCAATTATTTAAACCCTCCAATGACAAAGGCAAGTTATGAATTAAATTCAACACACGCCCAGCACTAGTTAATTTAGATTGTTTAATCTGCTGCAAAGCCTCACCAATGCAGTATTTCAATATATTACGCGAACTATCCACCTCAATTTCTCGCCAGCAGCTCAACACCTCTTCCAATGAAGAAATAACTGTATCATTCACCCTATTATTAAATAAAATATTTCTACTAGAAATGATGATTTCATTGATTTTTCTTAGTTCCATTTTTAATAACCTCCCCATGTGAATTCAAGATCTGCGGATCCTCTGTAAGCACCGTATGGCAAATCCACCCTTTTTATCGGAACATCTAAAACTCCAGCCCTAGGAGCCGCCAACGCTCTATGATGACCATCCAGAATATACAACCGCCCATCATGCGCAGTCACCACCAACGGATTAGATATTCCATTAACCCGAATATCTTTAATCAATCTATCTAACTGCCTATTACTCATTGTCTGTCCATGAGTTGCGAATAAGTCTCCAATCTTGGCAGTTTCTTGTATTCCACCTTTTGCTGCACAAAACGCCCCCGACTCCACACCCTCAGAGATCCCCCGCGCAATCGGCAGCATCCTAGAAACACCCGTCGGAATCTGCGCCACCAGCGGGCTGATCGCCGCAGGCGATGCCAACGCCCCGTTGACTCCAGACGCCCCGGCAATGAACTCCGTGATCGCCGGACCGTACCGGTAGTACAGGCCTTGTATTCTTCCCAGCACGGGGTGCAGGCCTTGCGGGTCCACATCGTTGAGCGGGTTGTTGGCTACATACCCAAACCGATTCCATCCTCCAGCCAACCCGATCGGGTCCGCCTGGATATACCGACCCGTCGCCGCATCGTAGTACCTGTGCAGGTTGTACGACAGCCCCGTCTCTTCATCAAACACCTGCCCCGGATACCGCAGGTCGAA
>NZ_JAQOTI010000023.1:0-84567 GCF_028401915.1 Delftia sp. DT-2 | reverse complement strand
ATCAACTCCTTTAGAACGGCTCGGGCCATGAAGAGTGGATAGCGTTTAGAGTCTATGCAATCGTCCGGGATGCGACAACTATTTCAGCAGGCCCATGGAGGCATCGGAAATCAGGAAATTCGTCGAAGAGCGCAATCGATACGCACAGGGAAAATGAAGGGCCTTGGCCATGGCATGCCGGGCGCAGGCGCAGGCAATTGGCGGGACGACTGTAGGCAGTATCCTCACCGTGGCGCTGGATCGGCTGACATGGCTTTGCTTGGTTTTCCGATCTCGCCGCTGCCGGGCTGCACTCCTAATGAGGGCTTCAAATTTTGTTTTCCAGGAGTTCTCTATGACAGGTCTCAAGACGCTGAAGATGGGTTTGATCGCAACCGCGCTGATCGCAGCCACGGCCTCGACCAGCTGGGCACAGCCCGTGGCGGGCACCACCACCTTGGGCGTGGCGGCCACCGAAGTCCAGGCCGTGGCCACGGGCTGGAGCCTGAAGAAGTCCGTGCTGGGCAAGAGCGTCTATAACGAGGAAGGCAAGGCCGTGGGCAAGATCGACGACGTGATCGTCGCACCCGACAAAGCGGTCTCCTACGCCATCGTCGGCGCCGGCGGCTTCCTGGGCATGGGCAAGCATGACGTGGCCATTCCGGTGAACCAGTTCCGCGTGGAAAACAACAAGATCACGCTGCCCGGCGCCACCAAGGACGCGCTGAAGGCGCTGCCCAAATTCGAGTACGCCAAGAAGTAAGCCGGGCGCGCGCCCTGCTTCTTTGACAAGCCCTGCGTTGCAGGGCTTTTTCGTGGGCGGCCGTGCAGGACCATATGATCGCGGCGGATCAGATTCATACCAAAAAATCCGCGAGTCAATGAAAACAATCGTCGCCGTATCCTTGGGAATATCGCTGTGCATTCAGGCATTGCCCTGCCTTGCAGACAACAGCAATGGAAAGCAGCTCTACCTGTCCAGATGCGCCATGTGCCACGGGGCAGACGCCAAGGGTACGGGCCCGCTGGCCAACAAGAGCAATCCACCCACCCCCGACCTGGCGACCGCCGCGTTCAGAAAAAGGCTCCATGACTATCCGGGCGTGATCGTCTCGTCCGTCATTCTTCGCCCCAATGGCGACCTGATTCCCAGGACCTTGCGGGAAAACGGGGTGAAGGTGCCGCCCCATGCCTGGACCGTGAAGGATTTCCGCGACCTCAATGAATACTTCAGTGGCCTGGTTGCGAAGAAGTAGCCCTATATATCGAGTTTCTGCGCGCGCATATGCTCGCGCACCGCATCGACCAGGATGCTGGCCAGCCGGTCCACGGGCGCTGGCGCATCGAGCGTGGCACGGCCCAGGATCAGATCCATGGACGGCAGGGCCGGCAGGCCCAGTGCCTGCGCATCCAGCGGCTTGACGTGCGCGGGCAGGCCGAACGGCGTGCGCACGGACAGGCCCAGGCCTGCAGCCGTGGCGGCCCAGACGGCGGACAGGCTGGCACTGTTGAAGGCATGGCGCCAGGCCATGCCCTTCTTGTCCAGCGCAGCCGTCACGATGTCCCGCAAGGGGCAAGGCGCATCGAGCATGGCCAGGGGCAGCACGTCGTCGTCCTGCGCTGCACCACTGCGCCAGCGTGCCCAGCCGGCGTCGGCCGCGTCCATGGATGCCGGGCCAATCCACTGGAGCGGCAGCCGCATGATGTGCTCCCCATGCACGCACGCGTGGTTCACGCCCGCATCCCATAGCAGGGCCAGGTCGAATTGCCCGAGGGCGATGCGCTCGCGCAGTTCATCGCTGCGGGCCACGCTGGCTTCGATGCGCACATGGGGATGGGCGCGCGCGAACTGCCCCAGCACATGGGGCAGCACGCTTTCGCCCAGGTCCTCCTGCAGGCCCAGGCGTACCAGGCCCCGCAGTTCGCTGCCGCGCACGGCCGCCACGGCGCGGTCGTTGAGTTCGAGCAGGCGCAGCGCGTAGCCGCGCAGGGTTTCTCCGGCCTCCGTCAGCACCAGCCCCCGGCCGGACTTGCGCAGCAAGGGCGTGCCGCATTGGGATTCCAGCTTCTTGAGCTGGGCGCTGACGGCCGAGGTGGAGCGGCCGAGCTTGTCCGCGGCGCGGGCGAAACTGCCCAGTTCGACGCCGGTGCAAAACGTGCGCAGCACATCCAGGTCATAGAGCACACGTGTCATTGCCAAGCCTTCATCGTGCTGAAAAAATGGATTGTAGATACGAAATTATGTGATTTTCAGGATGGTTGGGGCTGACCATACTGCCGGCCATGACCTCTTCTTCCGCCGGCCGCAGCGCCAATCCCAGCCCCTTGGCTTCCCCCCGCCCGCCCCGCCACCGATGGAAGGTGCTGGCCGCTGGCGTCATCGCCAACGCCGCGTTTTCCGTGGCTTTCAGCGGCATCCCCATGACGGCCATCCTCATGCGTTCGGGCTACCAGCTGGACACGCAGACGCTGGGCCTGGCGCTGGGGCTGATGGGCCTGGGCATTGCGCTCAGCGAACTGCCCTGGGGCCTGCTGACGGACCGCTGGGGCGACCGGCCAGTGCTGCTGCTGGGCCTGTGCGGCACGGCCTTGGCCCTGGCGGCGATGGCGCTCTGGGCCTCGCCATCGCCGGACCATATCCCTTCGTTCGGCCTGCTGGCCGGCGGGCTGGTGCTGGTGGGGCTGCTGGGCGGCAGCGTCAACGGTGCCAGTGGCCGGGCCGTCATGGGCTGGTTTGCCGAAGGCGAGCGCGGCCTGGCCATGAGCATCCGCCAGACCGCCGTGCCCTTGGGCGGCGCCATTGGCGCCCCCTTGCTGACCGGCCTGGCCACGCATGCAGGCTTTGCCGCCGTCTATGGCGTGCTGACGGCGCTGTGCCTGGCGGCGGCGGTGTTTGCAGCGCTGTGGATTCAGGAGCCATCGCATGCACCGGCCTCAGGCAAGGCCGCTGCGCCAGGCCGGGCCGGGCCATCCGCGCCAGGGCCCCTGCGCGATCGGCAAGCCTGGCGCATGGCCGCCGGCATCGGCATCCTGTGCGCCCCGCAGTTTGCCGTGCTCTCGTTCGGAACGGTGTTTCTGCATGACCATGCCCACCTGGGGCTGGGCGTGGCGGCGGCCGTCATGTCGGTCGTGCAGCTCGCCTCCATGGCCCTGCGCATCTGCAGCGGCCGCTGGACCGACAGGCGCCAGAACCGCCCGGCCTTTCTGCGCGCCTGCTGCCAGCTCACCCTGGCGTTGTTCGCGGGCATGGCGGCCCTGAGCTGGAGCAGCCATCCGGGCGCATCGGCAGTGTCGCCCGCCATGGGTCTGGTGCTGATGGTGATGCTGGGCGTGTGCGGTATCTGCGTGTCCGCCTGGCACGGCGTTGCCTACACGCAGCTGGCCGGGCTGGCCGGCGCGGCCCGCGCGGGCACGGCGCTGGGCATGGCCAATACCTCGGTGTTCGCGGTGTGCTTCCTGGTGCCGCTGGCCATTCCGCACTTGCTGTCGGCCCAGGGCTGGGGGCTGGTCTGGGCCTGCGCGGCGGCCTGCGCGGGCTGGGCCATGCATCTGTTTGCACGGGCCGGGGTGGCCGGCACCCCCGGGGCCACGCAGGGGGCGTTATTGAACGAGAATACCGGCTGTCTTCCCACGGCCTCCTCGCACCGACCATGACCATCGCCCACTGGCTTGTTTTCTGCGGCGTCTCGCTGCTGATGTGCTTCACTCCCGGCCCGGCAGTGCTGCTGGCCATCTCCAACTCGGTGGACGTGGGCGCCAGGCGAACGGCCCTGAGTTCGCTGGGCAGCTCGGTGGGCATCTTCGTGGTCTCCGGGCTGGCCATGATCGGCATGGGCACCATTCTCAGCATGTCGGCCCACGCATTTCTGGTCATGAAGGTGGCAGGCGCCATGTACCTGATCTGGCTGGGCGTCAAGCGCTGGCGCAGCAAGGACGCGCTGCTGGGCAGCGACGCCGGCCTGGCGCCTGCCCACCGGCGTGAACGCGGGAACTGGCAGCTGGTGGCGCAGGGCCTGGGCGTGTCGCTGACCAATCCCAAGGCCATCCTGTTCTTCTCCGCGCTGTTCCCGCAATTCGTCATCCCGGGCGAGCCGCTGCTCACGCAGTACCTGGTGCTGACCACCACGTTCGCGGTCTGCGCCCTGATCTCGCACGCCTGCTATGTGCTGCTGATCTCCATGATCAAGGGCCACGTGCTGGCGCACGCCAGGCTGTTCAACCGCATCGTGGGCGGCACCTTCATCGCGCTGGGCCTGGGATTGCTCAGGACGCGGCACAAGCTGGGCTGAGTGCGGGCCAGGGCTTCGCACTGGCCGTTCAACAGCTGTCGGATCAACCCGGCAAGCCCAGCCGCTCGCTCACCACCCGCTTGATCAGCTGCTCTGCAAAGCGCGTGACGCGGGTGGACGGGCGTGCGCGCGGAATGGCCAGCACCAGGCGGTTGCGCACGACGGGCGAGATGATCTGCGCGATCGACAGCTGCGACGGCGAGGCCGTGCCCTGAATGGCGCTCAGCGGCAGCACGGAGTCGCCCATGCCCCGGGCCACCAGCGAGAGCACGGTGTGCACGGAATCGACCTCGGCCAGCATGTGCAGCGGCACGCCGCGCGGCACGGTGTAGCTCTCCAGCAGCTTGCGCAGCGCGTTGGGGCCGCGCGCCATGACGAGCTTGCGCTGGGACAGCGCCGCCATGCGGACCTTGGCGGGCAGCGCATGCCTGCTGACCAGCACCAGCGGCTCGCGCAGCAGGGTCTCCGTGGTGATCTGCGGCGAGTGCGGGGGATCGAACAGCAGGGCCATGTCCACGCGCCCGGCGATCAGCCATTCGCGCAGGCTGATGCTCAGGTTCTCCTCGATGGAGATGGTGACGTCGGGGTACTGCTGCAAAAAGCCCTGCACCAGGTCTGCGGCGATGGAGCGCGCCACCCAGGGCGGCAGGCCGATGCTGATGCGCCCGCGCGGGCTGCGCAGCCGGTCCTGCATGTCCGATTCGGCCTGCGCGGCCAGCGCAAAGATGCCGGCCGCATGCTGCAGCAGCGCCTGGCCCGGCTCGGTCAGCACCACGCCGCGCCCGGTGCGCTCAAGCAGCCGCTGTCCCAGCTCCCCCTCCAGCAACAGCACCTGTCGGCTGAGGGCCGGTTGCGACAAATGCAGGGCGGCGGCGGCGCGGCTGAAGCTGCCGGCCTCGGCCACCGCAGCGAAATAGCTCAGGCGCGTCAGGTCCATGGTTCTCCTTGGCAAGGGCTTTCAGCATGCTTCTGGCTGATAGCAGGTATCAGCCAAGTCTATGCCTCATTCGCGGCAAGCCCGCCCACAATCGCCACAAGCCTTCGCTGTCGCTGCCTTGTTGCAAAGCCCCATGCCTGAACTCACCTACGCCCTGTCCCCCTCCAAGCCCGCGCTGCAGCTGCCTGCGGGCGCCTGCGATACCCATGTGCATGTGTTCGGTCCCGGCACCCAGTTTCCCTATGCGGCCGGGCGCAGCTTCACCCCGGCGGACGCGGGCAAGCACACGCTGTTTGCACTGCACCGCCACCTGGGCGTGTCGCGCTGCGTGATCGTGCAGTCCGCCTGCCACGGCCTGGACAACAGTGCGGTGCAGGACGCGATTGCCGCCGGTGGCGGCAACTACCTGGGCGTGGCGCTGGTGGCCGCCGATGTGTCCGATGGCGAGCTGGCGCGGCTGGCGGGTGCGGGGTTTCGGGGCGTGCGCTTCAACTTCATGCGGCACCTGGCCGGCGCCCGCATTGAAGACGTTCTGGCGCTGACCCCGCGCCTGGCCGCGGCCGGCCTGCATCTGCAGGTGCATTTCGAAAGCAGCCTGGTGCATACGGTGGGCCGGCAGTTGCAGGCCAGTGCCGTGCCCGTGGTGATCGACCACATGGGGCGCGTGGATGCGCGCCTGGGCGCAGGGCATGCAGATTTCCAGGCGCTGATGCAGCTGCTGGCCGACCAGCCGCAGTTCCACGTCAAGGTCAGCGGCGTGGACCGCATCGACAGCCAGCCGCCCTATGCCCAGGGCAAGCCGCTGGCGCGCCTGCTGGTGGAGCGCTTTCCCGCGCAATGCCTGTGGGGCACGGACTGGCCCCACCCCAACCACACGCATGTGCCCGACGACGGCCTGCTGGTCGATGCGCTGGCCGACATCGCGCCCACGCCAGCGCTGCGGCAGGCCCTGCTGGTGGACAACCCGCAGCGGCTGTACCGGTTCTGAGGACCGCACAAGGCGCCTGTCGCCTGTGGCTCATCGCCCGTCGCCCTGCCCACAGATACCCATAAAAGGAGACATCCATGACAAGCATCCCTTCCACCCGCCGCAGGCGCTGCCTGTCCATGGCGCTGGCGGCCCTGGCGCCCCTCGCTGCCCTGGTTTGCGCCGCATGGCCCGCGCCTGCGCCCGCGCAGCCGCAGATGACGCGCATCGTCGTGGCCTTTCCGCCGGGCGGCCCGGTGGACTTCGTGGCGCGCACGCTGGCCGAGCAGTTGGGCAAGGAGCTGGGCAGCATCGTCGTGGTCGAGAACAAGGCCGGTGCCAACGGCGCCATTGCGGCCGAATACGTATCGCGCGCACAGCCGGACACGCGCACGCTGTGGCTGACCAGCGTGGGCGCCGTGGCCATCAACCCGGCGCTGTACCCCAAGCTCGGCTACAAGCCGGCCACCGACCTCGCACCGGTGTCGCTGGTGGTCAGCAACGTGGAGATGCTGGTGGTCAACGCCAAGGCGCCCTACGGCAACGGCGCGCAGTTCGTGGCAGCCGCACGCCAGGCCCGTACACCGCTGACCATGGCCTCGTCCGGCACGGGCAGCGTGCCGCACCTGGCCATGGAATTGCTCAAAGAGCATGCGGGCATCCAGCTCGCCCACATTCCCTACAAGGGCGCCGCGCCCGCCATCACGGATGTGGTGGCGGGCCATGTCGATGGTTTCTTTGGCGACATTCCCGGGCTGATCGGACAGATCTCCGCCGGCAAGCTCAAGCCCGTTGCCATTGCCGCCAGCCGGCGCCACCCGCGCTTTCCCGAGGTCAGGACCTTTGCCGAGATCGGCATCACCGGCGTGGATTCGGACAACTGGTACGCCCTGTTCGCCCCCAAGGGCACGCCAGCGGCCGAGACCGAAAAAATGAGTCAGGCCGTGCAGCGGGCGCTGAACACGTCCTCGGTCAAAAGCCGCCTGGAAGCCTCTGGCACTGAAGTCGTGGGCAGCACGCCGGCCGAGCTGGCCAGGGCGCTGCAGGCCGACACCCTCAAATGGAGCCGCGTGGTACGCGCCAACGGCATCACCCCCGACTGAAGCGAGCCCCCATGAGAATCCAACCCGTACTCCCCGGAACCCACCCCGAACTGGCGGCTGTGGAATCGCGCATCCTGGCCGAACGCGGCCGCATTTCCGAGCTGTACCAGGTGCTGCTCAACAGCCCGCCCATCGCCCACGGATGGGAGCAGATGCTGTCGGCCGTGCGCAATCGCAGCAGCCTGGATGCAGGGCTGCGCGAGCTGGTCATCCTGCGCGTGGCCGTGCTCAACGGCGCGCCCTATGAATTCAATGCCCATGTGCCCCATGCCCACAAGGCGGGCAAGAGCGATGCGGCCATCGAGGCGACCCGCAGCATCCCCTGCGCCGCGGATGCGCCGTGGACCGAGCAAGAGCACCTTGCCATCCGCCTGACCGATGCCATGACGCGCGACATCACCGTCGCCGACGCGCTGTTCGCCCAGGTGCAGGCCCGCTTCAGCGCGCAGGAGCAGGTGGACCTGGTGGCCACCATCGCGGCCTACAACATGGTCTCGCGCTTTCTCACCGCATTCCATATCGGGCACTGAAGGCATGGCTGATTCCCGCATACCTGCCGACTGCCTGCTGCTGCGATGGACGATGGCAGCGCCCTGCCTGGCAAGCGCCAAGGCACTCGCAAGAAGCGCCTACGGTCCTGCGTTTGGCGACGCCCTCACCCAGGCGGCAGGCCTGGGCGTGCGCCTGACCGTCCAGCGATTCGCCTGGTCGGCCAGCACGGGGCGCATCTACGTCTATGTGGAGCTGCCGGGCCGCATCGGCGTCTCGCGGCCTGCAGTGCTTGCCGTGCAGGCGGCGGCGCAGGCCATGCTGCCGGCCGCATCAAACCTTGCGGCGTCCAGGCTGACGCTGGCCTTCGACCGGCCCGGCGCCTCGCACGGGCAGCAGCGCCATGCCCACTACACGGTGGAGATGGACCCGGCCGAAGGCTGGGCGCCCGAGATCTTTCGCTGGTACGACGAAGAACACATGCCGGGCCTGGCCGCCGTGCAGGGCAACATCCATTCACGCCGCTACCTGAACCACGACGGCGGCCCGCTGTCCCTGGCCTGCTATGACCTGCAAAACCCCGGCGTGCTGGGCTGCCCGGCCTGGCTGCAGGTGCGCGCCACGGCCTGGAGCGACATCACGCGGCCGCATTTCACGCACACCGTGCGCACCATGTTCGCGACCGTGGACGCGGGGGATGGGGCCTGGCCGCCCTATTGAACGCCCTATTGAGCGCCCTATTGAGTGCCCTATTGACCGCCCTGCCCGGGAATCAGCAGCAGCTTGCCCACGCTCTGGCCCGACTCCATGCGCCGGTGCGCCTGCGCGGCCTCGGCCAGCGGCCAGGTGCTGTCGATCACGGGGCGGATGGTGCCGGCCGCCAGCGCGGGCAGCCAGCGCTGGGCAAAGCGCCGGACCATGGCCTGCTTGACTTCGGGCGGGCGCGACTTCATCACCGTGCCGAAGATCCTCAGGTGCCTGTACAGCAGCACGTCCATCGGCACGGCCGCCGCCAGCGCGCCGCCCAGCAGGCCCACGCAGACCAGGCGCCCGCCCATGCCCAGCGAGCGCAGGTTGCGCTCCAGGTACGGCGCGCCGATGAAGTCCACCACCACATCCACGCCCTTGCCGCCGGTCTGCTCGGCCACCACGGCCTGGAAGTCTTCGCTGCGGTAGTCGATGAACACATCGGCGCCCAGGCCCGTCACCGCCTCGCGCTTGTCGCCGCTGGCCGTGGCGAACACGCGCGCACCGGCCGCATGCGCCAGCTGCACGGCCGCCGAGCCCACGCCGCTGCCCGCCGCGTGGATGAGCACGGCCTCGCCGGGCTGCAGATTGGCCAGGTGGAACAGCGCCTCATGCGCGGTCACAAAGACTTCGGCCACCGCGCCGGCATCGGTCAGCGAAAGCGCTTCGGGCACATGCATGGCCATGCGGTGGTCGATGCGCGACAGCTCGGCATAGGCGCCGCCGCCCACGATGCCCATGACGCGGTCGCCCACGGCAAAGCCCTGCACCTCGGCGCCCACCTCGACCACGGTGCCGGCGATCTCCAGGCCCATGAGGTCGGATTCCCCGAAGTGGGCGCGGCCATAGGCGCCCTTGCGGTGCGAGACATCTGCACGGTTCACGCCGATGGAGGCGTTGCGCACCAGAAGGTCATGGGGCCGGACCTCGGGCCGGGCCACGTCGCGGGCCACGAGCACTTCGGGGCCGCCGAAATCGTCAAAAACAATGGCTTGCATGCTTGTGCTGTCTTTCATTGCGCAATGGGTATTCAAAAAAGGGTTGAAGGTCCGATACCCAAAGCTTACGACTGCTCCAGGCCTCTCAAACGCAGCGATTTCGCTCTACAGTGCTGCAAATCTGCATCACTCCAACCACCATGAACTGGGATGACACCCGCATCTTTCTTGCGCTGACCCGTGCGCCCTCCCTGCGCGCGGCCGCACGCAGCCTGGGCGTGGACCAGGCCACCGTGGGCCGGCGCCTGAACGCGCTGGAAGCCGAGCTGGGCAGCAAGCTCTTTCTGCGCGCTAGAGACGGCTACCTGCTCACCGCCGCCGGCGAAGCCGCCCTGGGCGCCGCGCGGCGCATGGAGGGCGCGGCGCTGGACCTGCGCACGCGCATCGAGGGGCTGGACGACAGCCCGGCCGGCCTGGTGCGCGTGACCAGCACCGACTCGATCGCCACCGAATTCCTGCTGCCCGCCATAGAGCGCCTGCAGCAGCGCTGGCCCGGCATCCGGGTGGACCTGGAGGTGTCCACGCAGATGCTCAACCTGGGCCGCCGCCAGGCCGACATCGCGTTTCGCAACGTGCGCCCCGAGGCGCCCGAGCTGGTGGTGCGCCGCGTGGTCGCCTGGCCGGTGGGCCTGTTTGCCAGCGCCGCCTATGTGGCGCGCTTTGGTGAGCCGTCCGCAGAGGACGAATTGCGCGGCCACCACCTCGTGGTCTACGGCCCGTTTCTGGAGCAGCGGCCGGTTCCCACCATGGTGGACGTGCCCGCGCGCCATGCCCGGATTGCCATGGCCGCCAACTCCAGCCTGCTGGTGCGCAAAGCCGTGGCCGCCGGCATCGGCCTGGGCGAGATGCCCGTGAGCATGGGCGAGCGCGAAGGCCTGCTGCGCATCTGGCCGCAGCGCCAGCGCTCGGACGACTACGAGGTCTGGCAGGTCATGGACCCCGATCTGCAGCGCACGGCCAGGGTGCGCGTCACGGCGGAGTTCCTGGCCGAAGCGTTGGGTGCCTGGCCCGCATGACACGGGCGGGCAGGCAGCCCCCAAGGATCAACCTTGCCCCAGCAGCACCCGGATGAGAAGGTGCGGCTGCAGCGGCTTTTCCAGATAGTGGTCAAAGCCGGCCTTCAGCGCCTGCGTGCGGTCCTGCTCCCTTGCAAAGGCGCTGAGCGCGACGATCTTCACCTGCTTGGAGCCACCAAATTTGCCGCCAAAGTGCGCGGCCTCCGCCTCGCGCAGGGCCTTGACCAGCTGGAAGCCATCCTTGCCCGGCAGGCCGATGTCGCTGACGATGAGGCTGGGCCACTGCGCATGGACCAGGGCCATGGCCTCGTCGAAGTTCTCGGCGCTTCTGACGATGGCGCCCTGATCGGTCAGCACCACCCTGAGCATTTCGCTGGTGTCGGCATTGTCTTCAACGATGACGATGTCCCTGCCCTTCAGCGACTCGCCATTTTCAAGAGGCGCATTCAGCGGGTCGGACTGGGAAGCGCCGCCTTCATGCAGCGGAATCTCCACCAGCATGGCGACGCCCAGTCCCACGCCCTCACTGTGGGCACGCACCGAGCCGCCGTGCAACTCCACCAGGTGCTTGACGATGGAAAGCCCCAGCCCCAGCCCCGAATGGCCGCGCGTGGCGGGGGCCGAGGCCTGTGAGAACCGCTCGAAGACATGGGGAAGAAACTCAGGCGCTATGCCCACGCCTTCATCCACCACGCGCATCAGCAGATTTTCACCATCGATTTCAAGACCGACCCGGACCACGCTGCGCGCACTGGAGAACTTGATGGCGTTGGACACCAGGTTCCACAGGATTTGCTGAAAGCGCGTGACATCGATCCACGCCATGATTACATCGGACGGCGCCTCGAACTGCAGGCTGATGCTCTTGTCCGCAGCGTTGTCGCGCAGGGGCTCCAGGCTTTGCATGGCCAATGCGCAGACATTGACCTCTTCGCGGTACAGATTGAGCTTGCCCGTGGTCAGGCGCGAGATGTCCAGGATGTCGGCAATGATGCGGCTTTGCGCCTTCACGCCTTTCTCGATGGCGTCTATCCCCTTCTTGAGCATGGCCTCGCTGAGATTGGGGCGCTTGAGCAAATGGGTGCCGCCGTTGAGCAGGGACAGCGGCGTGCGCAGCTCGTGCGAGAGCACGGCCACGAAATCGTCCTTGGTGCGGCTGATGCGCTCGGCCGCCGCACGCGCCGCCTGTTCCTGCTCCAGCATTTGCTGGCGCTGGCGCTCGAACTCCATGGATTCCGTCAGGTCCTGGGCCACAGCCAGGCGGATGCCGGGCTCGATGGCATCGGAGAATCTCCAGGAAATAAGACGCTCCTGCCCATCTGCCTGGACGATGGGAAACTCGCCGCGCCAGGCCTTTTCAGGACTCTGCGCCAACTGGGCGGCAGCCTGTTCCTGGAGTGCCTGAGGAGCGAAACCGGCCAGCGGCTTGCCCCCAGCTCGTCAATGCCGCGCTGCAGCAACGCCTGTGCCTGGGAGTTGGCATCGTTGATCAGGCCACGGGAGTTGACCAGCATCATGGGCGCCGGTGCCTGGTCATAGATGGCGCGAAAGCGCGACTCGCTGCGGCGCAGGCCGTCTTCGGCCAGCCGCGCGCGGATCAGCGCGTGCAGCGTGGCAATCAGCAGCTGCGGCTCCACCGGGTGCACCATGTAGGCGTCGGCCCCTGCGTTGAGGCCGGCCACCTGGTGGTTGCTTTTCACATACTCGGCCGACAGGTGGACCACGGGGATCAGGCTGGTGTTCCGCGCCCCGCGGATGGTGCGGCACACGTCGAAGCCCGAGATATCGGGCAGGTGCACATCCAGCACCACGGCCGCCACGCCGGTCTCGGACAGGGCAATCGCCTTTTCCCCGGTTTCCGCTTCCAGGGTCTGGAATCCTGCCGCCCGGATGACACGCGCCGTGGAATAGCGCGTGGCCGGATTGTCATCCACCACAAGAATGGTGTGCAGGCTGCGGTCGAAGGTGGGAAGAATCATTCCAGTCGTGTTCTTTGGCATGACGCTCCTGTTGTTTTTGAATGGATGAAGCCAGGTTTGCCAATGTCAGGCCTTGGGGTCGACCGGAAGATGGGCAGGAACGATCACGGAAAATGTGGAGCCTTCGCCCAATTCGCTTTCCACCTCCACCCAGCCGCCCAGAAGCTGGGCCAGCTGCTTGGACAGTGCCAGTCCCAGGCCCGTGCCGCGCAGGCGCTTCTGGATGGGCGAGTCGATCTGGGTGAAGTCATTGAAGATCGCGTCGTGGAATTCCGAGGCGATTCCTATGCCGGTATCGGCCACCGAAAACTTCACCAGCATGTCGCCCACCAGCTCGGCCGACACCTTGATTTCGCCCTGCTGGGTGAACTTCAGTGCATTGGAGATGAAATTCCTGAGGATCTGCGAAAGCTTGCGGTTGTCGGTGTAGAAGCGCGGCAGGTCACCGGGCTCCTCGAAGACCAGGCTCAGCTCCACGTTGTCCGCCATGGCCTTGAACATGCCGCGCAAGGCGGCGAACAAATCCATCATCTCGAACCAGCCCGGCGAGATTTCCAGCCGGCCGGCCTCGATTTTGGCCAGATCGAGCAGGTCATTGACCATCTCGGAAAACTCGGCGGCGGTGTCCTGGATGAACCCGACCTGGCGGGTCTGCTCCGTGGTCAGCGGTCCATCCACATGGTCCAGCAGCAGGCGCGCATTGCTGCGGATGGCGCCTATGGGCGTGCGGAACTCGTGGCTCATGTAAGAGAGGAAATGGCTCTTGAGTTCGGTGGCCTTGCGCAGCTTTTCGGCCTGCATGTCCAACTCGCCATAGAGCGCGACCACGCCGCGATTGGTCTCTTCCAGTTCCTCGCGCAAGGACCTGACCTCGGCGCGGCTCAGTTCCAGTTCGGCTTTGAGCTCTTCTTCGTTCATTGTTCTTCCTCGGCCTTGAGGACGACCACGGTGGCGTCGTCCCTGCTGCGGGTGTTGCGCCAGAGAATGCAGGCGGCCAGCAGGCCGGGGTCCCGGCTCAGCAGGCCTGCGTAGTCACCATGTTTCCAGCGGGCGGATACGCCGTCGGAGTGCAGCACCAGCACGCCATGGTGCAGCCAGGGATAGTCGGCCGCCTTGGGCTGCGAGATCTGAATGCCGGCCGTTCCGTGCTGGCCGATCAGGCTGCGATCGGTCACGCCATTGAACAGCCTGCCGCTGATGTTTCCGGCCCCGCAGCACTGCACGGCGTCTGCATGGCAGCGTGCCACGAAAAGGGCTGCGCCCCGCGTGCCACGCAGGGCAGCATGGGCCTGAGCCACGAACTCCTCCAGCGGCATGGCGGCATCGCCACCGGCATCACCCGCCCTGCGGGCCTCCAACGGAGCAAAGACATCGACCGCGCCCCGGGCTGCCTCGCCCGCCAGCGGACCATGGCCCAGGCCGTCGACCACCAGTACATCGGCCTGGCCCGGGCATGACTTGACCGCCCAGGCATCGCCGCTGATGGTCTCGCCCGCTACGGCCAGGCACACGGCGCCCATGCGCAACGACAGTGCCGACGGCGCCCTGCGGCCCGCGCGCACGCGCGCCAGGCTCACCGTGCCTGCAGGTTCGGAGAAAACGAAGAAGTCATCGGCCACCCTGGAGATGGCGCCCAGGCCCGTGCCCGGCGATCCCGAACCTGTGCTCACCCCGTCCTGCATGGCGTTGGCGATGTCCGCGATTCCCGGCCCGCGATCGACGCAGATGATCTCGATGTCATGAAAGGGCGCGCGCGCCGCTATCCAGATTTCGGCGCCCCGGGCGTGACGCAGGAGGTTGGTGGCCAGCTCGGTGGCCACCAACCCTGCCCGGCCCGCATCTTCTTCGTGCCAGTCCATGTCGGCCGCGAGCGCGGCCACATGGCGCCTTACTTCACCCACACGGCTGGTGTCGCCGATTGGAAATGAACGATGCGTCCAACCCCGGATTACTTCCACTTGGTGATACTCACTCGTGTGCCCTGTCCCGGCTCTGACTCGATCTTGAAGTCATTCACCAGCCGCTTGCTGCCCGGCAGCCCCAGGCCCATGCCCATGCCCGTGGTGAAGCCATCGGTCATGGCCAGTTTCAAATCCTTGATTCCGGGACCGGTGTCTTCAAAGATCAGCTGCAATGCCTGCCTGCCATTCACTTCGACAATGGCCCAGCACATGCGGCCACCTTTTCCATGGATCAGCGTATTGCGCGACAACTCGCTGGCCGCGGTGATCATCTTTGTCTGATCGACCAGCGAGAACTTCAGCATCTGGCAAAGCGAGCGCACCGTTTGCCGCGTGGCAACGATTTGCTGCTCGTTTTGTAACGGCATATCGCCGCTGCGTTCATGTTCCAAGGAAGGCTCCCGTCTGCTGGGTCCGCAAAAGGGCCATCCCCCGCTCGACGTTCAGCGCAGTCCTCACCCCGCCAAGAGACAGGCCCAGCTCCACCAGCGTGATCGCCACCGCAGGCTGCATGCCCACCACGACCGTAGCGGCCGACAGCATGCGGGCAATACCCGAGATGGTCACGAGCATGCGCCCCACGAAGGAATCCACCACCTCGACCGCCGAGATATCGATCATGACGCCGCTGGCGCCTGTGCTTGCAATGCGCTCGGCCAGGTCGTTTTGCAGCGCCATGGCGGTCTGGTCCTGCATGTCGATCTGAATGGACACCAGCAGCACATCGCCCATGCGCAGGATTGGAATGCGTTCCATGGCGTGCTTCACTCCTGTGCCTGGCGGCTGATGCGCCAGCCGGTCTTGCCCATGGCCAGCTTGAGGGCCTCTGCCAGCGTGGCCTTGGTGGTGATGTCCCGCATGTCGATGCCCAGGTGGACGATGGTCTGGGCAATCTGGGGCCGGATGCCGCTGATGATGCATTCCGCGCCCATCAGGCGGATGGCGCTCACGGTGCGCAGCAGGTGCTGGGCCACCAGCGTGTCCACCGTGGGCACGCCGGTGATGTCGATGATGGCCAGTTCCGATTCGGTCTCGACGATGGCCTGCAGCAGGGACTCCATCACCACCTGCGTGCGATTGCTGTCCAGCGTGCCGATCAGCGGGATCGCCAGCACGCCTTCCCACAGCTTGACCACCGGAGTGGACAGCTCCAGCAGCTCTTCCTGCTGGCGGATGATGATTTCCTCCCGCGCCTGCTGGAAGCTGCTGACCGTGTGCTGGGCCATGTTGTCCACCAGCACCGTGGCCAGCCAGATTTCCTGGATGGCCGCAGCCGGGTTGTCCGACAGCCTGCGCTGGATGTGCGAGAACAGCGGCCTTTTCAGCGACAGGATGAACTGGCTGGTCTCCCCGGCGCGCTGGCCCTGGGCGGCGCGGGCGCGGGACAGGTCCGCCAGCTGGCGGCGTGCGGCGTCCCAGCCCGCGTCCGAAAACCTTTCCGGGTTGGCACCGGAGGCGAAGGCACCCACGACGGCATTGAGAATTCCCAGCGCTTCCTTTTCAGCGTTCTTTCCAAGGGATGAATCGCTGATACTGGCCTGCGCAATCCAGTCATGGATCAGGCCGTCAATATCTTGTTGCAGTGCCTGCTGAATAATTCCGGTCATAAGAATATTTTGTAGATTTCTGACAAATGATGGATTCAGGCTGCCTGAATAAATGCATTCAATAACATACAGATGGCGTGCCAACCATGTTTTTCCTGCAGATTATTCACCGGTACTCCTGTCACGCGGGAAACATTTTGTAATATGGGATTGCGTCTGGCTGTAAGGGTTTTTCGACAGATGCATGCCAGGAGCCGCTCGCGGTAGCGGTCAGGGCCGAAAAGCCGGGCAGTCGAGCGGCCGGCTCGCAGCCCGCCGGCGACGGGACGGCCCCCAAGCGTCGGACTGCAGCCTGGCATCCCCGCGTGTGTTCACAGCTTTGCCCGTCCGTCAAACCCTTCCCTGCATGCCCTTGGAAAATGCCAAGGTCATTCCACACATGCGCATGGCAAGGCCATACACTGCCCAGTCTTTCCGAAATATGCTGCAAGCGCACATGCAAGGCTGAACCAATAACCTGCATGCCTGATATTGACCATGAAAACAGCATCTTCCACCCAAGCCATTGTCAATCAGATATTTGACCAGGACAGTTTGACTGAATTTTTGAAACAAGAGACCGCCCACGGCCTGAGTTTCGAGCAATGCGCATTCGACGGATTGAACCTCTATCGGCTCAATATGCAGGGTGCACAATTCGTGGAGTGCAGTTTTGCGGACACCTGCTTCGAGAGCTGCCAGCTGGCCGAGACCCGCTGGCTGCATTGCAAGGCCGGCCGGGCAGATTTTCGGCTGGCCAACCTGACGGATGCGCTGCTGTGCCAGAGCGATCTGAACAACACCAACTGGGAACTGGCCAAGCTGGCTTCGGTGCGCTTTCTGGAGGTCAAGCTGACCGGCGCCAGGTTTCGCGGTGCGGAAACCCTGGGCATCGAATTCCATGAATCCCTGCTGATTGGCGCCGATCTGCGCGGCATGTCATTCCGCAAGAAAACGCTGGAGGGCCTGAACTTCAGCGATGCCGATCTGGCCGGCTGCGACTTCCGCGATGCGGTTTTCAACAAGGGAAGCCTGCGCGAGGCCCACCTCAAGAATGCCCGGTTCGATGGCGCAGACCTGCGCTCGGTGGACTTGCAGGGCTTGACGATTGCCTCGGTCAGTCAGCATTTCAAGGGCTGCCTGATCTCTCACGAGCAGGCAGCGGAGCTGGTCGGCGGGCTGGGCGTGCGCGTGGTGTGAGAACGGATGAACGCCCCTGCCGCGCAGGCCCAGGAAACAGCGGCCGCGCCCTCAGTCCGCGGCAGCGGGCCTGCGCCTGTCCTTGCGCAGCATCTCCAGATAGAGCGCCTCCACCTTCTCGCGCGCCCAGGGCGTCTTGCGCAGGAACTTCAGGCTGGAGCTGACGCTGGGGTCCAGCGCAAAGCAGCGCACCGGAACCTGCCGCGCAAGCCCGGCCCAGCCGTAGCGGGCCTCCAGGGCAAGGACGATGGCTTGCAGCGTGACGCCGTGCAGCGGATTGCGGGGCTGGGCGGCGGGAGGCGGGGTTTCTTGCATGGCGCGATTTTCGCCCGCCTTTGCAGTGCTGCGGACCGCAGCTTTATTTGTAATTACATGCAACCATGCCGTAAGTTTCTGTAGCATTGTGGCGTTCCTGGCCTTCCGCTGCACTCCCCGACCATGCCCGCCCTGTCCCTTCGCCAGAAACTGCTGGCACCGCTGGTTTTCTGCCTTCTCGCGCTGCTTGCGCTCACCCTCTTCAACGCCTACCAGGCACGCGACAAGGCCTACGAGGCCCGGCAGCAGGCGCTGCGCGACTTCGTCGATGCGGGCGACAGCCTGATTGCGGCGATTGCCGCCGAGGCCAAGGCCGGCAAGCTGACAGAGGAAGAAGCCAAGGCCACCGCCATTGCCCGCGTGGGCCAGTTGCGCTATGCAGGCGGCGCAGGCTACATCACCAGCATCACCACGGATTCCGTGGTGCTGAACAATCCCGCAAGCCCGGGCATCAACGGCAAGAACATGGGCGGCTTCCAGGATGCCAAGGGCAACTACCTGTACCGCAACATTGCCGCCGTGGGCGCGTCGGCCCAGGGCAGCGGCTACCTCACGTACTGGTGGCCCCGCCCCGGCGCCAAGGAGCCCAGCGAGAAGCTGGCCTATGCCAGGCGCTCCACGGCCTGGAACTGGGACCTGATCGCTGGCGACTATGTGGACGACATCCAGCAGGCCTTTGTCGCCACCATCACCAAGTCGGTGGCGGCGCTGGCCGTGCTGGGCGCACTGCTGTCCCTGATTGCGTGGCTGGCCACGCGCAGCGTGCTCAATGCCATTGGCGGCGAGCCGGCGGTGGCGGCCGAGATTGCCAACCGCATCGCCTCGGGCGACCTGTCGCAGTCGGGGCTGGCGGGCGCAGCCCAGGCCCCCGAAGGCAGCGTGATCGCCGCCGTGCAGCGCATGAGCGAGCAGCTGCGCCGGCTGGTGACGCGCATCCATGACACGGCCGGCGTCATCCACCGCTCGGCCGGCGAGATCGCCACGGGCAGCGTGGACCTGTCGCAGCGCACGGAGCGCCAGGCCAGTTCGCTGGAAGAAACCGCCGCCTCCATGGAGCAGCTCACGGCCACCGTGCACCAGAACGCCGAGAACGCCCAGCACGCCAGCCAGATCGCCTCGGGCGCCTGTTCCGTGGCCGAGCGCGGCGGCTCCGTGGTGGACCAGGTGGTGGCCACCATGGGCGAGATCAACAGCTCCTCGCGCCGCGTGGTGGACATCATCGGCGTGATCGACGGCATTGCCTTCCAGACCAATATCCTCGCGCTGAATGCGGCCGTGGAAGCGGCGCGCGCGGGCCAGCACGGACGCGGCTTTGCCGTGGTGGCCGGCGAGGTGCGCACGCTGGCACAGCGCAGCGCCTCGGCCGCGCGCGAGATCAAGACGCTGATCCAGGCCTCGGTGGAGCGCGTGGACACGGGTGCCGCTTTGGTGGAGCAGGCCGGCCAGACCATGCGCGAGGTGGTCACCACGGTGCGCAACATCACGGGCATCGTCAGCGAGATCGCCTCGGCCAGCCGCGAGCAGAGCAGCGGCATCGAACAGGTGGGCCACGCCGTGACCGACATGGACCGCGTGACCCAGCAGAACGCCGCCCTGGTCGAACAGTCCTCGGCCGCCACGCAGGTGCTGCAGCAGGAGTCTGAGAAGCTCTCCCGCCTGACGGCATCGTTCAAACTCTAGGCTTCGCCTCCCTTCTCTTTTCAGACATGATCACCTGCTACCTGCGCTACATCATCGACCCGTTCAAGGCCAAGGAATTCGAGGAGTACGGCAAGACCTGGATTCCGCTGGTCGAGAAATTCGGCGGCAAGCACCACGGCTACTTCCTGCCGGCCGAAGGCGCCAACAATGTGGCGCTGGCCATGTTCAGCTTCCCCAGCATGGCGCTGTACGAGGAGTACCGCATCAAGTCCATGCAGGACCCCGAATGCCAGGCGGCCTTCCGCTACGCGGAGGACACGCGCTGCATCCTCAGCTACGAGCGCAGCTTCATGCGCCCCGTGTTCGGCTGAATGTGCCCGGCGCCGCAGCCGCCCCTCGAACCGGGCAAGCGGGCAAGCGCTGGCGGCTCGACAAATCCGGCGCCGCGCCTGCACGAGCCTACAGCAGAATATCCGCCGTGGGGTACTTCCAGAAGTCGCGCAGCAGGTAGCTGATCGGCAGGTTCAGATTCGTGGAGCTGGGTGGAATCGGCTGCAGGAACCACTTCTCGTAGATGGGGTGGATTTCGCGGCTGGTGATGATGCGCTTCATCTCTTCATCGACCAGTTTCTTGAACGCGGTATCGGCCTTCGGCAGCATGATCGCCAGGGGTTCGGTGGACAGGAACTTGCCCACCACCTTCAAGGCACGTGGATCGGGCCGTGCAGCGGCCAGCCCGTTGAGAAGCACGTCATCCATCACGAACGCGTCGGCTTCGCCCTTCTCCACCATCTCCAGGGCCCTCGCGTGATCGGGGGCCTCCACAATGGTGATGCCCATCAGGCGCTGCCTGTTGGCCTGCGTCACCAGGGCCATCGGGCTGGTGCCCTTGGTGGAAACCAGCTTTTTGCCCTTGAGATCCTCCATCGCGTTGATGGTGCTGTCGGCCTTCACTAGCATCCGGGCGCCGGTGATGAAATGGGGAACCGTGAACGCCACGGTCTGGCGCCGCTGCGCGTTGTTCGTGGTCGAGCCGCACTCCATGTCGGCCTTGCCCTGCTCGATCACGGCCATGCGATTGGCGGGCGTGACCATCAGGAACTCCACCTTCATGTCCTTCCTGCCTGTCTGCTTGCGCACCGCCTCGGCCAGGCGAAGGCACAGATCCAGCGCATAACCGACGGGCTTGCCGCTGCGGGTGTCAATGTAGGAGAAGGGGACCGACGATTCCCGGTGCGCAATCACCAGCGCGCCACCGGCCTGGATCTTGTCCAGCACACCGGCTGCAGATACACCGCTCAAGGCCCACAGGCCCAACGCACCCAACGCAATACCCCACTGGCGAAAGATCATCTGAGTCCTTGGCTCGCAAGCGCCGGGCGACGCCCAGCAGGTTGTGACAGGTTATACACGTATTGTTACCAGGCGCGCAAACCTGGGCTGCTGGCTGTTTCGATGGCAGCTTGGGCACTGGCTTTTCCCCCTCTCCCGTTATGGCAGGATCACCAGCACCAGAATTACCGAGGGAACTCCCATGCTGATCAACTGCGTTGCCTACGAAAACGGGGCCAAGCTGGCGGACATTCCTGTCGCCGACATCAGCAACTACATAGAGCGGCCCGGCTGCTTCGTCTGGGTGGCGCTGGCGGACGCCACGCCGGCCGAACTGGAGGAGATGCGCCAGGAGTTCGGCCTGCACGCCCTGGCCGTGGAGGATGCGCTGCACGGCCACCAGCGGCCCAAGCTGGAGGAGTACGGCAGCTCGCTGTTTGCCGTGATGCACCTGCTGGAGCCCGAGCCCGAGCGGCCCGGCCACTTCAACCATGGCGAGGTCGATGTCTTCGTGGGCTCCAACTACGTGCTGTCGGTGCGCAACCGCAGCAAGCGCGGTTTCCTGGGCGTGCGCGAGCGCTGCGAAAGCGAGCCGGAGCTGCTGCGCCACGGCTCGGGCTTTGTGCTGTATGCGCTGATGGATGCGGTGGTGGACCGCTACTTTCCCATCATCGACGCGCTGGAGGTGGAGCTGGAGCAGATCGAGCAGCAGATCTTCACCAAGGGCGCGGCGCGCGACAACATCAAGCAGCTGTATGAACTCAAGGGCCGCGCCATGGACCTCAAGCATGCCGTGGCCCCCCTGCTGGAAGCCGTGGGCAAGCTCAACGGCGGGCGCGTCCCCCAGATCTGCGTGGGCTCCAGGGACTACTTCCGCGATGTGATGGATCACCTGGGCCGCATCAACGCCCAGATCGACACCATGCGCGACACGGTGGGCACGGCCATCCAGGTGAACCTGTCCATGGTGTCCATCGAGGAAAACGAAGTCACCAAGCGGCTGGCAGCCTGGGCCAGTATCTTCGCCATCTGCACGGCCTTTTTCGGCGTCTGGGGCATGAACTTCGAGAACATGCCCGAACTGAAGTGGCAATACGGCTATCCGGCCGCGCTGCTGTTCGTGCTGGGTGTTTGCGGCCTGCTTTACTACAAGTTCCGCAAGGCGGGGTGGCTGTAGGCGGCGGGAAGGCGAGCGGTGCCAGGGTATTCACCCAGCCGCACCGTCACAGCCGCGTCACACATCCACGCCACCATCCCAGGCGCCAACTCCTGGACGCCCGGATTCCCCACCATGTACGACGAACTTCTGCCCGACCACCATGATTCGCTGATGCAGCGCATCGAACGCGATCTGCTCGACAGCTACGACGAAGAACTGGAGATGGAGATAGACGACGCCCGCCTGGGCAGCGGTGGCGACGATCTGGACGGTGCCGACACCGTGAGCCGCCAGACCTACTTCCGCGAGCTGCTGCGCCTGCAGGGCGAGCTGGTCAAGCTGCAGGACTGGGTGCAGCACCACAGGAAAAAGGTGGTCATCCTCTTCGAGGGCCGCGATGCGGCCGGCAAGGGCGGCGTAATCAAGCGCATCACCCAGCGCCTGAACCCTCGCGTGTGCCGCGTGGCTGCCCTGCCCGCGCCCAACGACCGCGAGCGCACGCAATGGTATTTCCAGCGCTATGTCTCCCACCTGCCTGCGGGCGGCGAGATCGTTCTCTTTGACCGCAGCTGGTACAACCGCGCCGGCGTGGAGCGCGTGATGGGCTTTTGCTCCGACGAGGAGTACGAGGAGTTCTTCCGCTCCGTGCCCGAGTTCGAGAAGATGCTGGTGCGCTCGGGCATCACGCTGGTGAAGTACTGGTTCTCCATCACCGACGAGGAGCAGCACCTGCGCTTTCTGGGCCGCGTGCACGACCCGCTCAAGCAGTGGAAGCTCAGTCCCATGGACTTCGAGAGCCGCCGCCGCTGGGAGGACTACACCAAGGCCAAGGAAGCCATGCTGGAGCGCACCCACATCGCCGAGGCGCCCTGGTGGCTGGTGCAGGCCGTGGACAAGAAGAAGGCCCGGCTCAACTGCATCTCCCACCTGCTGACGCAACTGCCCTACGAAGAGATAGAGCACCCGGCCATCGTGCTGCCCGAGCGCACGCGCAACCCGGAGTACACGCGCAACCCGGTTCCCCAGCACATGTACGTGCCGGATCTGTACTGAGCGGCGGCCGGCAGCGGGCTGTCGGCGTTCTCGCGGCCCGTCTTCTCAAGACCTGTTTCCTCAAGCCTTCTGCGCCTCGCCGTCCTCCACGGATGCCTCGGGCGACTCAGAGGACGCGGAGGCCTCGGAGGACTCGGACGACTCAGGCGTCTCTGGCGCTGGCTCTGCCTTGGCGACTGCAGCCGCCTGCGGCACCTCGGCAACCTCTACAACCTCGGCCGCACGCTTGCGCCGGTCCTGCTCCAGCAGCGCGGTCAGCGCCGCGTGGATGCGCTCCAGCGTTCCGCCCGGGTTGACCCACCAGTCCGTGGACCAGATGCGCAGAATCTGCCAGCCCAGGCCGCGCAGCACCTGCTCGCGCAGCTTGTCGCGGTCGCGCGCCGTGGCCGAGCGGTGGTAGGTGGCGCCGTCGCACTCCACGCCCGCCAGGTAGCTGCCCGCATGGTCCGGGTGCACCACGCCCAGGTCCACGCGGAACGAGGATGCGCCGATCTGCGTGTGCACGCGCCAGCCCTTGCGCTCCAGCGCCTGGGCCACGCTGGCCTCGAAGGGGCTGTCGAAATCGCCCTGGCTGCCATGGTGCGACTCGGCCAGCGCGCGCGGGCCGCGCTCGGCAAATTCCAGGAAGTGCTTGAGATCGCGCACGCCCGCCGCCTGGGTGCGCGACAGGTCCATCTGCTCGCCGCGCAGGCTGGAGAAGATGCGCAGCTCCTGCCGCGCGCGCGTCACCGCCACGTTCAGCCGCCGCTCGCCGCCGTCGCGGTTGAGCGGGCCGAAGTTCATGGACACCGCGCCCGAGATATCGGGCCCGTAGGTGATGGAAAAGTACATGATGTCCCGCTCGTCGCCCTGCACGCTTTCCAGGTTCTTGACGAAGACGGGCTCCAGCAGCGCATCGGAGAAAAACGGCTCCAGCCCCGGGTCCTTGCGGCGCTCCTCGTCCAGCAGGTCCTCGATCAGGCTTTGCTGCTCGGAGTTGAAGGTGACCACGCCGATGGTGGCACCCGACTGCGCAAACCCCGGCGACTTCAGACGCGCCACCAAGTCGGCCACCAGGGCCTTGGCCTCGGGCTGGTTGATGCGGGCGCCACCTTTTTCATAGCGGCCCTGCACGGCGTGGAAGCTGACGGCGCGGTCATCGGTGACGGGCGAGGGAAAGGTCACCAGCCCGCCGCCGTAGTAGCGGTGGTTGCTGAAGGCGATCAGGCTTTCATGGCGCGAGCGGTAGTGCCACGACAGGTTGCGCGTGGGCAGGCTGGCGCCCAGGCATTCGTCCAGGATGCTTTCCATGTCGCCTTCCACGCCCTGCGTGTCGTCGTCGAAGGTGTCGGAGGTGTCGGCACGGCCGAAGAAGCTGGTGGGCGGCAGCTGCTTGGGGTCGCCCACCATGACCACCTGCCTGGCACGCGCCATGGCGCCGATGGCGTCCCAGACGGGGATCTGAGAGGCCTCGTCGAAGATGACGATGTCGAAGTTGCTGGTCTCGGCGCTCAGGTACTGGGCAATGGACAGCGGGCTCATCAGCAGGCAGGGCGTCAGGCGCAGCACGGCCGACGGGATCTGCTCCAGCAGCTGGCGCAGCGGCAGGTGCTGGCGCTTCTTGGTGATCTCGCGCCGCAGGATGCCCCACTCGCTGTTGCGCTGGATGCTGTCGGCCGACGGCAGGCCCGCGCACAGCCGCGCACGTATCCACTGGCGCGTGACCGAGGTGAATTCATCGTCCAGCGCACGGAAGTCGGCAATGCGCCGCTCATGTTCGGCAGAGACAAAGCGCTTGAGCACCTCGTCCTCGTCCACGGCCAGCGCCAGCCACCAGCGTGCGTAGTTGACCTCGAAGGCCTTGGGCGCCTGGGCGGGCGCCAGGCTGCCGGACTCGATGGCGTCGGCCAGCGCACCCAGCCCGCCCGCGCGGGCCGCGGCCTGGGCATTGCGCCAGGCGCACCAGGCATGCAGGCCGCCCTGCCCGGCCAGCACGCCGCCCGCCGTGGCCGCCAGCTGCTCGGCCGTGCGCTGGGCCAGGGCACGCTGCTGCGACTCGCCATGGGCTGCCGCCGCGCTGAAGGGGTCTATGGCCGCGTGCAGGCCGGCCAGGCTGTCCAGCAACTGCTGGCAGGCCATGCCGACCGCGGCACCCTCGCCCAGCTCGGCGCTGCGCAAGGCCAGCACCTGGTGCAGGGCCTGGCGTGCCTGGGCCAGCTCGGCCTCCTGCCAGCCCAGCCCGGTCAGCCCTGCCTGCAGCGATCCCTGCAGGCGCAGCGCATGCTCCACGGCTTGCGGGCGAGTGTCCAGGCCGTCCCAGACGCCGGGGCAGCGCAAGCGCAGCTCGTCCAGCGCCAGCAGCTGTTCCTCGATGGCGCTGCGGGCCGCCAGCTGCGCATGGGCCTGCTGCAGCGCCGCGCCACAGCGGCCCTGGGCCACGGCGGCGTGCGATGCCATCAGGCCGCCGCGCCGCGTCAGTTGCAGGCGCTCGCGCTCGAAGGCCAGCGCGTCCTGCAAGGCCTGGGCATCGGTTTCCAGGCCGCGCCACAGGCCGTGGCTGGCATCGGCCAGCGGCAGGTAGCCATCGAGCTGGCGGTCGATCTGGTACAGGGCCTGCAGGCGCTGCACTTCGGCCGCCCAGCGCTCGCCGCCGTGGCCTTCGGCCACGGCCTCCAGGCCGTCGAGCGAGAAGGACTTCTGCGCACGCGCGGCCAGCAGGGCCGCATTGGCTTTCAAGGCGCTGCGCGCATGGTCGGTGCGCGTGCGGTGTCCGGCCCACAGGCCGTCGGCTGCGGCGCCGGGCTGGATCTGGTCCAGTTCCTCGCGCAGGCCCCGGATGCGCACCAGGGCGGCCAGGTCATCGGCCACGCGCGGCTCGCCCGCGCCTTCGATGGTGGCCTCCAGCGCCGCGCGCACCTTGCGCCGGCCCAGCCAGGACAGCGGCCACAAGGACTTGCCGGCCCTGGCCCATTCGCGCTGCAGCTGCGAGACATTGAGCTGGCCCACGCCCGCGCCGTACTTCACGGACAGGCCCTGGCGCAGCGCCGCGATCTCGTCGATGCACTGCAGGCCGCGCTCCAGCTCGTCGCCCAGGGCCACGGGCCAGGGCGTGCCCAGCCCGGCCTGCAGGCGCCGGCGCTGCGCCAGCAGGTCCAGCGCCTGGGCCAGGCGCGCCTGCAGCTCGGCCGGCCAGGGCGCCAGCATCTGTGCGGACAGATCACCGTGCTGCGCCAGCAGCTGCAGGCCCGATTGCAGGGATTCGCCCATGCGCGCGCCGTCAGGCAGCACGCAGAAAGCCAGGTTGCGGCCTGCGGCCGTCGGCAGCGCCCGGGCGATCACGCCCAGGGCCGAACGCGCCTGGCGTCCCAGCGCCGGCCACTCGATGCGCAGCAGCCGGCCCAGCTGCTGCGCCGCCTCGGCAAAGCCCTGGCCTGCATCGTGCAGGGCCTGGGCGGCATCCACCATCTGCTGCTGCCAGCGCACGGACCAGTCGCTGGCCTGCACCGTGGCCAGCGGCCCGTCCTTCAGATGCTGCGCGCCAACGGCCTGGGCATTGGCCTGCAGGCGGCCCGCAGTCTCGCGCAAAAGGGCCAGGCCCGCTTCGTCATGGGCCTGGGGCGTGGGCCAGTGAAATCCCAGGCGCGGCAGCGCCTGGCCACCGGCCACGGCGCCAATGGCGCGGTAGATGGTCCAGCCGTTGGCGTGGCGCCGGTGCAGGCGCTCCACATAGGCCGACAACTGCTCGCGCAGCCGGCCCAGCCGGGCCGCCTTGGCAGCCCAGTCCTCGGCATCCACCTGGCCATGCGAGTCCCAGGATTTCTGCAGCTGGCCCAGCACGTCGAGCTTGCGGCTCTTGTTGGAGTGCAGCTCCAGGCAGAACTCGCCCAGGCCCACTTCGCGCAGGCGGCGGTAGACCACGTCCAGCGCGGCGATTTTCTCGGCCACGAAGAGCACGCGCTTGTCCTCGGCCAGGCACTGCGCGATCAGGTTGGCAATGGTCTGGCTCTTGCCCGTGCCCGGCGGGCCGATGAGCACGAAGTCCTTGCCGCGCGCAGCGGCCATCACGGCCGACAGCTGCGATGAATCGGCCGGCAGCGGGCTGAAGACCTGCTGCGGCGCGAACTCCTGGTCCAGCCGCCGCGTGTCGGGAAAGGCGATCTCCGAGCGATAGGGCTCGCGCGGTGTGTCGATCAGGTGGGCGACCACGGGCGAGCTGCGCAGCTGGTCGGCGCGCTCGGCCAGGTCCTTCCACATCAGGTATTTGGCGAAGGAGAACATGGACAGCACCACGTCCTCGCTGACCTCCCAGCCGCGCACGTCCTTGATCGCCTCGCGCACGCGGGCCCAGATGCCGGTGATGTCCAGTCCGGCCTCGTCGCGCGGCAGGTCGCCTGCGGGCACGCCCAGCTCCAGCTGGAAGTCCTGGCGCAGCATCTCGACCAGCGTGGGGTTGAAGCGCGGCTCGTCCTCATGCGCCTGCAGCGTGAAGCCAGAGCGCGCGCTCTTGCGCTCCAGCGTGACGGGCAGCAGGATCAGCGGCGCGCGCACGCGCACATCGGGCTTGTCGGGCCGGCTCCAGACCAGAAAGCCCAGGGCCACGAACAAGGTGTTGGCGCCGCCTTCCTGCAGCGCGTTGCGCGCGCCGCGGAACAGCTCCACAAAGCGGCTGTCCAGCTCCAGCGGCTCCAGGTCGATGAAGACCTCGCGCCGCTGCAGCGCCTCTTCGGCGTGCGCGCCGCGCAGGTCTTCCAGGCTGCGCGCCTCGTGCAATGGCTGGCTGCGCGGGTCCTTGCCCTGCATGAGCTCGGGGCTGGGCAGCAGCTTGAGCACCTGGCCCCGGGCCAGCGTGTCCTCCAGCGCGGGCGCGGCCACCTGCAGCAGCAGCGATTTCTTGCCGGGCTTGAAGTTGAGCAGCGCATTGCGCAGCGACAGGTCCAGCAGCCGGCGCTGCCAGCGCGCCAGCCTGTCCTTGGGATCGAGCTGGGAGGTGGGCACTTCGCGTGTCTGCGCCTGCGCCAGGAGTTCGGGCGGCGGCTCCACGGTGAGCCGTGGCTCGGCCTGTCCTTCGCCGGCCTCGGGCGCGGCGTCCTGCGGCTGGGCCAGCGCCAGCGGGCGGATGCGCTGCATGCGTGCGCGCCGAACGTCCACCAGCAGCTCGAACTGGTCCTCATGCTCTTCGGCCAGCTGGCGCGCGCCCTGGGCAATGGCCTGGCTGAAGGCCACGGCCTGGCCTTGCGCGGCCAGCGTGGTCTCGAAGACCACCAGCTCCTGCAGCTTGAGCCGCTTGCGCACGGCCGTGATGTCATCGACCACGGCGGTCGAGAATTCCTGCCTGCCCAGCCACAGGCCCACGAAGGCATGGCCGCGCGTGAAGACCAGCAGCGGGTTCAGGTGCGCCTGCTCCAGGCAGGAGGCGAACAGCAGCGTCAGGTCCAGGCAGGTGGCCAGGCCCGCATCCAGCACCTGGGACGCGCCGCGTATCTTCTGGCCCGCATGCTCGAAGCTGGCCGGCGGCAGCGCGTAGTTGAGTTTCTTCTGGAGCACGGAAGTCCAGATGGCCGAGGCCAGTTCCCAGGCGCGCTGCGGCCCCTGCTCATAGCCGTTGATGGCGCCGGACTTGCCCGCCGCCTCCAGCGCCTGCGCCGCGCCCTTGAGGATGCGGTCCACGGCCGGATCGTTGGGTTGCACGAAGGCCGCCACCATCTCGGGCAAATGCCCCAGGCCGCCCCACTGGTTGCGTGCCAGCAGTTCCAGCGGGTGTTCGTGCCGGGCCAGCACCGTCTGTGCCGGCTGGCCGCTGCGCAGCTCCAGCCGCAGCACGGCAGGCTCGGCCTCGGTCAGGCGCGAGAGCAAGGCGCCGTCCAGCGCCACATCCAGGTCGGTCAGCGCATAGGTGCTGTGCGCGGCCACCGACTCCAGGCGCCAGGTGCGCGGCTTGATGAAGGCAGGCTCCGAGGCCAGGTGCAGGCTCAGCGCCTGCAGCGGCAGTTCGCCCTCGTTGACGATGGCCAGCTCCAGCAGCGCGGGCACGGCGTTCTGGAAGTCGGCGAGATTGAGCTTGGCGACGGTGCCGATGCGCAGCTGCGGGGCCGTCTGCGGCGCCTGCGCGGCGGCGGGGGCGGCATCTGCGGGGGAATCTCGGCGGGGGTCTTCTGTCATGCGCGGTAGTCCTTGGCTGGCCAGCAGGCGGCGGGAACTGTCGAAATCCCGTCATATTCCTGGCCCGACGATTGTCCGCTGCGAATGGGGCGCCGTGTCCGAGATGGGCGGTTTTCAGGGGTCACTGTTTGCAAAAAATGAGAGCAGGAAACCGCGCCGAGAGCGCCAATCCGCAGGGCCGGCCATCACTTCATCAATCACTTCATGTACGAGCGCATCACCGACAGCACAAGGTCCACGTCGTCATCACGGGCCTGGCCGCCGGCCGTGCCATCGGCCAGATGGGTGCGCACATGGCCCTCGAGCACCTCGAAGATCATGCCGTTGACGGCGCCGCGCACGGCTGCCAGTTGCTGGAGGATGGCCGCGCAGTCGTGCTCGGCCTCGAGCGCGCGCTCCAGCGCCTGGGCCTGGCCCTGGATGCGGCGGATGCGCGTGAGCAAGCGCTTCTTGTTCTGAATCGTATGTGCCATGATGGCCATTCTAGGCGCCTGCATATACTGGGGTACAGTATCTGCATGCGCAGCATTCCATCCCTCTCGACCGCTGGCGGCGCCAGCCCCAGGCAGCATTCACACCGTTTCGACGAAGGCAACCCGCTGGGCGAGCGCCGTGCCATGCTGGCTGCGGGGCTGACGGCGGCCATGATGGTCGGGGAGATCGCAGGCGGGTACGGATTCAACTCCATGGCGCTGCTGGCCGATGGCTGGCACATGGGATCGCACGCGCTGGCGCTGGGGCTCTCAGCTGGCGCCTATGCGGCCGCGCGCAGATTGGCGGGAGATACGCGCTTTGCCTTCGGCACCTGGAAGATCGAGGTGCTGGCCGGCTACACCAGCGCCATCTTGCTGCTGCTGGTGGCGGGCGGCATGGCCTGGCAGTCGGTGCAGCGCCTGTTCTCGCCCTCGCCCATCCATTACGAGCAGGCACTGGGCGTGGCCGCGCTGGGCCTGCTGGTCAACCTTGTCTGCGCCTGGCTGCTGAAGGGCGGGCACGGGCATCACCATGGTCACGGTCACGGTCACGGTCACGACCACGGACATCACCACGGGCACGGCAGGCATGCGCACGGCGGCCACGCGGGCGACCGCCATCACGGCGACCATGGCGACCACAGCGATCTCAACCTGCGCTCGGCCTACCTGCATGTGCTGGCCGATGCCGCCACCTCGGTGATGGCCATCGCCGCCCTGTTCGGCGGCATGGCCTGGGGCCTGGGATGGCTGGACCCGGCCATGGGCCTGGCCGGCGCCGTGCTGGTGGCGGCATGGGCCATGGGCCTGCTGCGCGACAGCAGCCGCGTGCTGCTGGACGCCGAGATGCACGCCCCCGTGGTCAGCGAGGTGCGTGAGGCCATCGCCCAGGCGCCGTTTGCCGCGCAGATCTCCGACCTGCATGTCTGGCGCGTGGGCAAGGCGCGCTACGCCTGCATCGTGGCACTGGACGCGCCCGCAGGCGTGGACCCCGATGCCGTGCGCCAGTTGCTTGGCGTGCATGAGGAACTGGTCCACGTCACGGTGGAGGTCAACCGGCCGCAGCCGGCTGCGACACACTGAGCCTATTGCGCGCCGGCCACCGCAGCCTGGCGCGCACCGGGCTGCTTGAACAGCTTGAAGTACGGCGTGTTCGACGGGTTCACGGGGATGTCGAACTTGCGCACCATGGCATAGGTCTGGATCTGGTCGTGCAGCGGCAGGTAGATCAGCTGCTTTTGCACCGTGCTCCAGATGGAGTGGATGGTGGCGTCGCGCTTGCGCGCATCGCCCTCCGAGGCCAGGGAGACGATCTGGCTGTCCAGCTCGGCATTGCTGTAGCGCGTGGCATTGGTGTTGCCCCGGCCGTTCTTGCCGCGCGTGTGCACCAGGTAGTCGAAGACATAGGCCGAGTCATAGGTGGGCACGCCCCAGCCGTAGAGGTAGAAATCCGTCTCCTGGTTGTTGATGGCCGCCGTCTGGATGGCCAGCGGCCGCGACGACACGGCGGTCTTCACGCCGATGCGGCCCAAAAAGCCGGCGATGGCCTGGCAGATGGCCTCGTCGTTCAGATAGCGGTCGTTCGTGCAATGCAGGGTGATGCCGAAGCCGTTGGGGTAGCCGGCCTCGGCCAGCAGTTTCCTGGCCTGGACAAGGTCGGCCTTGCCCACGGCGCCAAAGGATTTCTCGTAGCCGTGCACAAAGGGCGGCGCAATGATGTTGGTGGGCACGGACAGGCCGCGCATCACGGCGCGCTGTATGGCCTGCCGGTCGATGGCCAGCTGGAAGGCCTGGCGCACGCGCAGGTCGGCCAGCGGGTTCTTGTCCTTCACATCGGAATGCGACAGCGGGGCGGCGCCCACGTTCAGGCCCAGGAAGATGGAGCGGTTCTCGGCGGCCTGGTTGATGCGAAAGCGCGGGTCGGCGCTCAGGCGCGCAATGTCCTGGATGGGCAGGTCCTGCACGAAGTCCACCTCGCCCGACAGCAGCGCCGCCACGCGCGTGGCCTGGGACTTGATGGGCAGGTAGACCAGTTCGTCGATCTCCAGCGGGAACAGCCCCTTGCCCCAGTAGCCGGGAAACTGCCGCAGCACGGTGCGCGTGTCCTGCTCGCGCGAGGCGATGACGTAGGGCCCCGTGCCGTTGGCGTTGCGCGTGGCGTAGTTCTCTTCCTTGGCCAGCGCGTTCTGCGGCTGCTCGGCACCATGGGCCTTGGCCCAGGCGGCGCTCAGGATCTGGATGTTGATGAGGCTGGCCGGCAGCAGCGGGTTGGGCCCGTTGGTCCTGATGTGCACGGTGAAGGCATCGACCTTGGTCACGTCGGTGATCGAGGTCAGCAGCGAGCGCATGTCCGAGGTGGCCGAGCGCGCGCGGCGCAGCGAGAACAGCACGTCGTCGGCCGTGAACAGGCTGCCGTCATGGAACTTCACGCCCTTGCGCAGCTTGAACTCCCAGACCGAGGGGTCGGCAGTCAGCGCCCAGGACGTGGCCAGGGTGGGCAGCAGCTTGCCATCGGCCGTGCGGATGATCAGCGGCTCGTAGATCTGGTGCAGCAGGTTGTGGTTGGGGCCGTTGTTCAGCGCGTGCGGGTCCAGCGTGGATGCGTCGGTGGAGCGCGCCCAGCGCAGGGTTTCGGCCTGGGCGGGCGGTGCGCACAGCAGGGCTGCGGCCAGGGCGGGAAGCAGTGCGGAGGTTCGCAGGGTGCGCAAGTGGGTGCGCAGCAGGGAAAGGCGAGGCAGGAAGCGTCTTTGGGTCATGAAGTGTCCTGGCAGCCGGAACAAGATCGCAGGAAGGCGGCGGCGGGTGCCGCGCCGGCTGCACCAGACGGCCGATTGTGTGGAGCCACCAGCCCGCCGCAAAGCCCGATTGCGCCTATGCAAATGCGCTGCGCGCAGATGCAAAGCGCTGCGACAGCAGGGCGTACAGCGCGCGCAGGCCCTGGGCCTCGCCGCCCTTGGGCCGGCCGGGGCGCTCCTCCAGATTCCAGGCGAACAGGTCCAGGTGCAGCCAGGGCAGCTCGGGCGGCACAAAGCTCTCCAGGAACAGCGCAGCCGTGATGGCACCGCCCTGCGGCGTGCTGGCGGCGTTGAGCAGGTCGGCCTGGTCGGAGCGCAGCATGCGGCGGTACGGCGCCCACAGGGGCAGGCGCCACAGCGGGTCGGCCTGCGCGCGGCCCTGGGCCAGCAGGGCATCGGCCCAGCCGTCATGGTTGCTGAACAGCGCGGGCAGGTCCGGCCCCAGCGCCGTGCGCGCAGCGCCCGTGAGCGTGGCCAGGTCGATCAGCAGCGCGGGCGGCGTGGGCGCGCTGCGAATGGCGTGGTGCAGCGCATCGGCCAGCAGGAGCCGGCCTTCGGCATCGGTGTTCTCGATCTCCACGCGCCGGCCGTCACCGGCCTCGATGATGTCGCCGGGCCGCAGAGCACCGGCACCCACGGCGTTCTCCACCGCAGGCACCAGCAGCTTCAGGTGGATGGGCAGGCCCGCCTGCATCAGCAGATCGGCCAGGGCCAGGGCGTGTGCGGCACCGCCCATGTCCTTCTTCATCCAGCGCATGCCTGCGGCGGGCTTGAGGTCCAGCCCGCCGGAGTCAAAGCACACGCCCTTGCCGATGAGCACCACATGGGGCAGCGCGGCATCGCCCCAGGTCAGCTCGGCCACGCGCGGCGCCTGGGCCGCCCGGGGCGCCGCCCGGCCCACGGCGTGCACCAGGGCAAAGCCTGCGGCAGGCAGTTCGTCGCCCACCCATTGCCGGTAGCGCGCGCCATGGCGCGCGGCCAGGTCGGCCACGGCCTGGGCCAGCTGTTCGGGACCCAGCTGGTTGGCAGGCAGGTTGACCAGCCGCCGCACCTCGCCAATGGCGGCAGCCATTGGCGCGACGGCGGCCTGCTCATCGGGGCTTGCCACCAACCGAGCGAGTGATAGAGCGAGTGATGGAGCGGTTGCCGCATCCGACTGCCGCGCCTGGCGGGTCGATGGCAGCGCGCCCAGTGCCCAACCCAGCAGCAGATGCGGCCTCTGAGCCTCATCCGCATCGGCGAGCGCATAGGTGCCGGGCGGCAGCGCCGCCGGCAGGCCGGCCAGCTGCCACAGCAGCTGGTCCGGGTCCACGCCGACCAGCACGCCAGCGAGGGCAGTGCCCTCGCTCTGCCCTTCCCTCTGCACTTCAGCCTGCATGCCAGGCAACAGCAGGATGCGGCCCGGCTGCGCATCAAAGCCTGCGGCGCGCGCCCATCGGGCCTGGGCCGGGGGCAGTTGCTCCAGCACGGCCGCCAGCGTGGCGGGCGTGGCACGGTGCAACGCCGTGGCGGGTTGGGGGGAAGTGGCGAATGCGCCGGATTGGGAAGGGGAGCTTGTGGCAGGGCTGGACATGGTGCTGGCAAAGCGCGCCAGCCTAAGGGCCGACTCCGCTTGGCGCAAACACGCCTGCCGCATATGCAAAGCAGAAATGATTGGTGGACGTCTGCATGCAGGCGGGCCGCAGCCGCTCAGTCCAGAAAGCGCGCGGCCACCTGCGGATCGGGCACCATGCACTGCGCGCTGCGGCCAAACCAGCGGTAGCGGTTGCGGGCCAGCCAGCGGTACAGCCCATCGCGCAGGGGGCGGGGAATCAGCCACGCCGCCCATGCCAGCCGCCAGGGCCAGCCCAGGCCATGGAGCACGCGCAGGATGGCGTCCGTGTGCTGCCAGGAACGGTCCCCATCCACCAGCAGCAGCGTCTGCAGACCTTCGACCCGCAGGCCTGCATCGGCCAGCATCCTGCCGCCGGCCTCGCCCTGGATGGAGGCAAAGCGGAACCTGCCGCGCCTGTCGTGCCTCAGCAGAAACTGCACCCAGCCATTGCACAGCAGGCATTGGCCGTCGAACACCACAATCATGATTCGCCCTCCTTGGGCACTGAAGTGTCTTGCCGCACCGTGGGCAATTGCAGATGCCCGCTGTAGCTGGCGACCACGCCCACCCAGGGCACGGCTGCCTCGATGTGGAAATGCAGGCGATCCCCCTCGCCGCGCTCCTCGGCCACGATGCGCGGCTCCAGCCAGGCCGGGCAGGCCATGCCCAGAAAGCGCAACTTGCGCAGGCGCATCACCAGCCGATTGCCATCGGCCTCCAACCCGAAGCTCAGCCGCGCTGCGCCCAGGGATTCGATGATCTGCCCGTCCTGCAGGCGCAGGCTGGAACGCATGGTCTGCGCGGGAAAGTGGCGGGTCCAGACCTCACGCTGGGGCTGGGCATGCAGCGCGAAGCGGATGGGCCCCTCGCTGGCGCGCAGCGGCGTGCCCAGACACAGCGCCAGCAGCCGGGCCGCCAGGGACTGCGGCGCCTGGGTGCGGACCCAGCCATGGAGCTCATGGCGGCCCGTCAGGCGGTGGAAGGCCTGCACGGCGGGGTCCAGCCGGGCAAAGCGCTCGCCCATGGCCTGCTCGTACATGGACAGCCTCCGACTCATGGATGGATCTCCCTCATGCGGATGTCCAGGCCACGGGCCTCCTGCTCGAAATCCTCCAGGGTCAGCAGGCCCATGCAGGGCATGGCGCCCACAGCGGGCAGTTGGCCTGCCGCCAGCTTCCGCGCCAGGGCCGAGGCGGCAAGCGTGGGCACATAGGGGCCGTCGCCCGACCCGGCGACCAGCACCCAGAGGCGCTCCTGCACGAAGCCCTGTGCGTCCCGCCCACGCACGCACACATGCATGGCACCCGCATCGCTGCCCCAGTCCTTGAAGCAGTCCGCCGCGCGCTTGAGCCACGCGGCGTGCACCGACCAGTCGCGCACCAGGCCCAGGCGCGCCAGCCAGGCCATGGCATTCATGCCCCTGTGCAGAAATGCCAACTCCAGCCCCGCGCCAAAACGCACGCCAGGCTTGCCCGCATACCGGGGTGCCAGCAGTACCAGATCAGGCACATCGCAGGGCGACAGCAGCCGCGCCCCCACAGGCTCGGGATAGCGGTGGCGCCAGCTGCCCGACCAGCCGAACACCGGCTGCGGGCCAGCGGACGCGAGGCGCTTGCCGCAGTAGCTCAGGATGCCGGCCACCGTGGACAGGCCGCGCTCCGTGCGGTTGCCGGGGCTGATGCCTATGTCGATGGAATCCACGCAGGCCATGCCGCCTGCCAGCCGATCGGCCACCGCCGTGGACAGTGCGGGGACGGAACTGGCCCCGCTGGTCAGCAGCACGCCCCGGGCCAGCGCAGCGGCTTGCAGGGCGGTGATGCCGCCGACGAAGTCGCGGCCATCGGCCAGGTCCACGTAGTGCACACCCGCATGGGCGCAGGCCTGTGCCACGCGATGGTCCTGCCCCTGGAAAGGGCCTGAGGTATGGATGAGGAGATGGATACCATGCTCCTGGAGCCGGGCCTGCAGCCCCGGGTCCATGGCGTCCACCGCCACGGCGGACAGCCCGGCATGGGCATCGGGCAAAAGCGCATCGACCAAGGCCTGTGCCTTGGCGCCCGAGCGGCCCACCACCACGATGTGCAGCGCCTTCTGCCGTGCCAGCCGGCGCACCAGCCGGCTGCCGAAAAAGCCATATCCCCCGACAACCATCACCCTGAATTCGTGCATGCGCCAGTGTAGGGCCGACCGGTCGCCAGGACGGCGGTGGCAGCATTTCCCTCCAAGGTGTTTCATCAGGAAAATATATGATTAGCCACCATACAATATGCCGACAACACACCTGGCGCACAGCGCCTCAACCCCAGGAAACACCATGTCCCACTATCTGGTCGAGCTCTATTCCCCCAACCCCGCCTGGCTGGCCCTGCCCGCCGCGCAGCGCCAGCAGTTTCTGGAAGGGGTTGCCAGCGCCATGGGCAGCCTGGCTGCCATGGGCGTGCAGGTGCTGGCCCTGGCCGAGACCGAGCGCGGCCTGGACCAGGCCAGCCCGCACCGCTTCCTGGGCATCTGGCGCTTTCCCGATACTGCCGCGCGCGATGCCCTGCTGGCGGGCATCAAGGCCAGCGGCTGGTACGGCTACTTCGACCATGTGAACGCGGCCAGCGGCACGGGTGGCCTGGAAAGCCATCTGAAGGCGCTGGCCGAGGCCTGAGGCGGACGGGTGATGGGTGATGGGTGATGGATGGGTGCAGGATGGATGCTGCAGCGCCGGCGCTACGGCTGAATCGGGCAGCCCAGACGCTTGAGCGTCTCGTCGATCCATGGCGCGCTGTAGGTACCGGCAGCAATGTCGGCCACCATCTTGGCCTCAACCATCTGCTTTCCGTGTGCTGCATCCAGCAAGGTCTGCGCCTGCGCATAGGGTACGCACAGCAAGCCATCGTCATCGCCAATCATGAGGTCACCGGGCTCGATCACCATGCCATCGATGGCGATAGGCACATTGATTTCGCCCGGGCCATCCTTGTAGGGTCCGCGGTGCGTGACGCCCGCGGCGAATACCGGGAAGCTGCCTGCACGAATCCATGCCGCGTCGCGGATCGCGCCATTGATCACGATCCCGCCCAGCTGGCGACGCATGGCGTCTCCGACCATGATTTCTCCGATGAGTGCGTTGGTGACGTCGCCGCCCGCATCCACCACGATCACGTCACCTGGGCTGGCCAGTTGAAGTGCCTTGTGGAGCATGAGGTTGTCGCCCGGGCGTGTCTTGATGGTCAACGCGGGGCCGGCCATGCGCCCGCCGCCGTGCATGGGGCGCAGCCGCGCGCCGCCAGCCGTCATGCGGGCCATGCAGTCGCTGACGTTGGCGACAGGCACGTCGAGATAGCGCCTGGCAATATCCAGGCTGACAGCGCGTTGCCGCTTCAGAATTTGAAGACCGATCATGGTGTGGTGCTCAGAGTGGATGGAATGAAAGCCGTGCCGCTCAATCGAGCGTGGTGCCAGAGCTCTTGACGATGGGTGCCAGGCGTGCGCGGTCGCTGGCGTAGAGCCTGGCCATGTCCTGCGGTGTGCCGGTGATGAGTTCGGCGCCGGAGTCGGCGATCTTCCTGGCCGTGTCGGGTGCGTTCACCACCTTGTTGATGGCTTCGTTGAGCTGCCTGACGATGGCGTCGGAGGTGCCGGCCGGGGCCATCACGCCCCACACGCTGGCCAGCTCCACGCCCTTGATGCCGGATTCGGTGTAGGTCGGCACGTCGGGCAGCAGCTTGGAGCGGCTCGCGGTGGTCACGCCGATGGCGCGCACCTTGCCCGACTGGATGTGCGACAGCAGCGTGGGGATGGAGCCCATGTACATGTCGATGCGCCCGCCCAGCAGGTCGGGCATGGCCTGCGCCATGCCGCGAAACGGCACGTGGGTGAACTTCACATTCGAGCTTTTCTGCCAGGCCTCGCTGATGAGGTGCGAAATGGTGCCGGTGCCCGGCGTGGCAAAGCTCAGGCGCCCGGGTTCCTTCTTCGCCGCCTGGATGATGTCGTCCAGGGACTTGTACGGGGAATCGGCATTCACCACGAGCACGGCCGGGCCGGCTGCGACCAGGGCCACGGCGCGCAGGTCCTTGTCGGGGTTGTAGGTGAGCTTGGAGTACAGCAGCGGGTTGAGCACCACGTTGTCGGTCTGCGCCATCACCAGGGTCAGGCCGTCGGCGGGGGCCTTGGCCACCTGGTCCAGAGCCAGGTTGCCACCGGCCCCGGGCTTGTTCTCCACCACGATGGCCCACCCATGGGCCTCGGTGAGCTTGGTGCCGACCAGCCGCGTGAGGTTGTCGGTGCCGCCACCGGCCGGAAAGGGCACGATGAACCTGATGGGGCGCTGCGGATAGGTGCCCTGGGCATGGGCCGGAGCCATGGCGGCAGCGGTCAGTGCCAGCAGGCCGGCGAGGGCCAGGCGGCGTCGGGTCGGGGTCGTCATTGCGGATGTCTCCTTTGGTGGTGTCGGTTGGCGCAGGGGTACGTTGATCAGGCTTGGCTGGCGAGCACGTGGCTGCCCAGCCAATCGATGGCCTCGTCGGTGGAGGTGCCGGTGAAGGGCTGCACCGCATGCGCCCGGGCCGTGTCGGCGAACAGCGCCTCGACGGCGGTCAAGGCGATGGGCGTCAGGCCGTTGCGGGCCATCTGCTGCCGGGCCTCGGCCACCTCGTTGCGGCGGCGTGCGGAATGCGGGATGTGCGTGCGCACCATGGACTCCATCAGCGTGCGCAGCGGTGTCTCGTCGATGTCCTGCAGCACGGCATGCAGTTGCTCGCGCAGGCCCATCTGCTGGGCCGTCACCAGGCACTCCACGGCCAGCGCCTCGGCCCCCTTGGTGTAGATGCTGCGCAGGAGCTTGAGCGCGGCGGCATCGCCCGGCTGTCCGCCCACCACGCGAACGGAGCCGCCAAAGGGCAAGAACAATTCCTGTACAAAACCGGCCTTGCCACCGGCCACGAGCAGCGGCGTCTTGCTGCCGCCCAGGTTGACCGCGCCGGTGATAGCCACGTCCACGAAGTGCACCGCCCTGCCCTGGGCGACGCGCCGGGCCAGCTCGCCGCATTCGCGCATCTCCTGCGGGTCGGCCGTGGTCATGTCCACATAGACCACGCCATCGCGCAGATGGGGCAGGCAGGCCTCGAACAGGCTGCGCGCCACGGTGCCGAACACGGCGCTCACCACCACGTCGGCCTCGGCCAGCCAGGCGCCGGGCGCGGCATGCACCTGCGCGCCAGCGGCCTGCACGGCGTCGGCCACCGCAGCGTTGGGCTGCAGGTCGCACAGGCCCACCAGGCTGTGCCCCTGCTCCAAAAAGGCCTGCATGTAGCAGGCGCCGACCATTCCACCACCCAGTATTGCGAACTTCATAAAAGTACAAATTTAAAACATTGATCGCAGTCTATGGAGTGCACCCCAGATCCATTCATAGAGATTTCCCGTAGAACTGCGAATTTTTGTACTTATTTTGTACTTTTCTGGATGAAGAGCACCGCAGCGAGCCCTTCCGTCGTCACCTAGAATCGGCGCACCATCCCCACCCACCTGGTGCAAACACAGTGCAAAACGTGAAAGACAAGGCGTACGAGGTTCTGCGGCAGCGGCTCATCGGCGGCCACTACCGACCCGGCGAACAGCTCAAGGAGGAACCCATTGCCCGCGACCTGGGACTGAGCCGCACGCCGGTGCGCAATGCGCTGCACCGCCTGGTGGAAGATGGCCTGGCCACCGATGGCGCGGGCCAGGGTATCCGCGTGTCGGAGTGGAGCGACTGGGATGTGGAGGAGACCTTCCAGCTGCGCATGCTGCTGGAGCCGTACGCCTCGTTCCTCGCGGCCACACGCGGCGGCGAGGGGCTGGCCGATGAGCTGGCGGCCAGCAACCAGCGCATGGAGGCCGGCATTGCCGCTGGCCACGACGGCATTGGCGAGGTGCAGTCAGCCAACCGGGATTTTCACCACGCGCTGATCGAGGCATCGGGCTCGCCGCGCCTCAAGACCATGCTGGCGACGATGATCGACATGCCGATCATCAAGCGGTCGTTCTACATCTACACGCCCGAAGAGCTGGTGCAAAGCCTGCACCACCACTGCGACCTGGTGATCGCCATACGTGCCAGGGACGGGGAGCTGGCACGCCAGGTGATGCAGCTGCACCTGCGCATGTCCTACCACCGGTTCATGAAGCATCGGGGGGAATACCGCGCGGATGCATGAACAGTGTCATGACCGGGGCTGAACCCTTTGCGCTGACGGCACCCGGTACAGCCACGGCAGCCAGACAAAGGCGATGAGGACCAGCACAACGCCCGCCAGCGCCATGGGCAACACCATCGGCCAGGCACCGTGGCGCATGGTCGGATCGACAAATTGCGCCGCCAGCTGGCCGGCGCAGAAGGCCACGCACATGATCGCAAAGCCCGAACACGACACGGCCCGCCCAGCCAGCTGCGGCGGCAGGCCACCCACCGCGCCCGCCTGGCCGCAAGGCTGGTGCAGGCCATGGCCCAGTGCATACACCGCGTGCCCCAGCAGCAGTGGAAAGGGCGAGGTCGGCGCCAGCACGCAGCCGGCGATCTGGATGCACGGCCCCAGCAGACTGAGCGTAGCGCCCAGCTGCACCGTGCGCACCGGCCCGTGGCGCGACAGCAGGCGCCGGCACCATGTGATGCCGAGGATGTAGACCAGCGAGCCGCCCGCTGGAATCCAGCCGTAGAGCACGGGCGACAGGCCGAACAGGTCGACGTACACCATCGGCGACAGCAGCAAAAAGCAGAAGATGCCGCCGTAGGTGGCTGCGGCCAGTGCCGTCCAGGCGCAAAAGCCGGGGTCGGCGATCACCTGGCGCACACCGCCAGCGGATACGGATACGGGTACGGATGCGAGGACCGGGGCAGACTCCGCTGGCACTTGCCGCGTCTCGCTGAAAGTGCGCCAGCACAGTGCCAGCAAAGCCAGCGAGTAGACGCCCATCGCCACCAGCACCCAGCGCCAGCCGGTGGCCTGGACGCCCCATGCACCGGCAATCGGCGCCACCAGGGCCACCAGCCCCAGGCCCATCAGGCCGCGGGCCATGATGCGCGGCCCTTCATGGGCCGGATACAGGTCGCGCACCGCAGCCCGTGCGCACACCAGGATGGCCGCCATGGCCGCGCCCTGCACGGCGCGCCAGGCCACCAGTGCGTCCGCGCTGCCCGCCAGCGCACAGCCTGCCGCCGCTGCCGTGTAGCAGGCCAGCCCCGTCAGCAGCACGGGCCGGCGCCCTAAGCGGTCGGACAGCGGTCCGCACACCAGCTGGGCGACACCGAAGGCCAGCATGAACACGGTCAGGCTGCTGCTGGCCGAGCCCAGGTCGCGCGCGATCTCGGGCAACGCCGGCAGATAGCCATCGGTGGCGACCGGCTGCGCGGCCAGCAGCAGCGGCAGCAGCAGGAGAAAGGAAACGGAGCGGCGCGGGCCGGGATCAGCGAAGTTCATCTCAATGAAGCCTGGTCACGGCATGCGGCGCGTCGAGCGAGGGAGTTCGAAGGACGATACATGGCCAGTTGCGCGCCATGCATCCTATGCGACGGCGGACAGCACGGCCCGCAGGCCCAGCAGATAGCTGTCCGCGCCGAAGCCGCAGATCTGGCCCCGGACGATGTCGGCAAACACCGAGTGGTGGCGGAAGGGCTCGCGCGCATGGATGTTGCTCATGTGGATCTCCACCACGGGCACGGTGAGCATGGCCAGCGCGTCGCGGATGCCGTAGCTGTAGTGCGTCCAGGCGCCGGCGTTGATGAGCACGCCATCGACGCCGTCCCGAAAGCCCTGGTGGATGCGATCGCACATGGCGCCTTCGCAATTGGTCTGGAAGCTGTCCACCTCGCAGCCCAGCTGGCTGCCCAGGCTGCGCAGCGAGGCGTCGATCTCGGCCAGCGTGACCGTGCCGTATTGGGCGGGGTCGCGCTGGCCGAACATGTTGTGGTTGATGCCGTGCAGCATCAGGATCTTTTTCATGGAGGCTCCGTGGCTTGATGTCATGGATGGAGGATGGCGCGCCGGTGATGTCCGGGTCACGCCGTGGTGTCGATGGCGGCGCCCATGCGGGCAGCCTCTGCAATGGCCTCGGTGATCTGCAGGTTGCGCAGGCCGTCGTGCACGCTGACCAGAGGCTGCGCCAGGCCGCGCGCCACCTGCGCGAAATGCGCCATCTGGCGCACCAGCGGGTCTTCGCGCTCCATGGCGGCCACATCCAGGTCGAAGGGCTCATTCCAGGAGCGCTGGCCGGCCGATGCATAGGTCTTCAGCCGCATGCTCGGTATGGCCAGCGAGCCGAAGGTGCCCGCCACCAGGTAGCAGTCTTCGTCCTCATAGCTGGCATAGGCCTTGTTCTCCTGCGAGGTCTGCTCCCAGCTGCGCGCGCTGGCGGCCGTGTCCGAAAGCACAAAGCTGCCCAGCGCGCCGCTGGCAAAGCGCAGGTTGATGGCCACCGTGTCTTCCACGGCAAAACCGCGCGTGGCATGCGAGGCAAAGGCCTGCACGGCCACGATGTCGCCGCACAGCATGCGCAGGTTGTGGACCTCGTGGATCATGTTGAGCAGGATGGGGCCGCCACCGGCCTCGCGACGCCAGGAGCCTTCCTCGAAATAGGCGTCCGGCTTGTAGAACAGGGCCGCACCGGTCACGGCCACCAGGCGGCCCAGCCGCCCCTGGGCGATGAGGGCTGCGGCCCGCGCCATGATCGGGCTGTGGGCGCGGTGGTGGCCCACCAGCAGCCGGGCGCCGCAGCGATCGGCCAGCGCGGCCAGCCGCTGGGCCTCGGCCACGGTGGCGGTCACGGGTTTTTCCAGCAGCACGGGCAGGCGCGCATGCATGCACTGGGCCGCCTGCGGGGCATGCAGGCGGTTGGGCGTGGCCAGCACCACGGCGTCGGGCCGGTCATGGGCGATCAGCTCGCCCAGGTCGCGCCACAGCGGCACCCCGGCCCTTTGGGCAAGCTCCCGGGCTGCGGGCGCCGGGTCCACGATGGCGGACAGGTGGCAATCCGCCTGGGCCCCGATGGCGGCGATATGGGCCTGGCCGATCGCGCCGGCGCCGGCCACGGCAATGCGAAGCGGGTGCAGCTGTGCCATGGCATGCCCCCTCAGAAGCGGTGCAGCACGCCCAGCTGCACGCCCTTGATGGTGCGGCCGTTGACGTCGTCGGCCGATGTGAAGTTGGGCTTCATGCCGCCCGAGGCCGCCAGCCTAAAGCCCGCATTGCGGTCGTTCTTCAACTGCTCGGCCACCGCGTAGAGCATGGTGCGCTTGGACAGGTCGTAGTAGGCCGCGACCGCGCCGCCCGATGCGCCGCGCCCGCTGTCCGAGCCATCCTGTATGCGGCCCCACAGTGCGCCCACGCGCAGCTGCGGCGTCACGCGGTAGTCGGCCGACAGCTGCCAGACGCGGTAGAAGCGGCGCACGTCGGCGTTCGTGCCCGCCACCAACCCGCCCACATTGCCCAGCACCGTGCCCGTGTTGTTGCCCGCCGAGCCCGCCGTGCTGTTGTTGGACCGCACAAAGGCCAGCTGGACCTTGCCCTTGCCGTAGTCGTAGTTGGCGTAGAGGTTGTCGTAGCGGACCGCGTCGGTATAGGCCGCGCTCTGCGGCGCACGCGCATACAGCCCGGCATAGCCGACGCGGTAGGGGCCGTTCAGGTAGTCCAGGCCCAGCTGGTAGATGGCCTGGCGCGCTGGAGCACCGGTCTCGGCCATGGCGTAGTGGGCCTCGAACAGGAAGCCGGCCATGCGCGGCGAGGTGTAGGAGATGTCGTTTTCGAAGCGCGAGGGCACGCCGAAGTTGTTGACCATCGATCCCAAGGTGCGCGAGGTGAAGTCGATGTAGTCGCCGCGCCCGAAGATCACGGTGTTCTGCCGGCCCAGCCGCACCTCGCCCCAGCCGCCGCCCAGGCCCACCCAGCTTTGGCGGTCGAAGCCGCGCGTGCTGTCGGCCTGCGTGCCGTTGTCGGCGTTGATGCCCATCTCCAGCTGGAACTTCGCGTACAGGCCGCCACCCAGGTCTTCCTGACCGCGAAAGCCCAGGCGGCTGCGCAGCAGGGCACCGTCCTCCAGCGTGGTCATGGATGCGCCCGAGCTGCTGCGCATGTGGTTGATGTACTGGTCCACGCTGCCGTAGATGGTGACCGAGGACTGGGCTTGGGCGCCCGCTCCCCAGGCGCCCAGCACGGTGGCCAGGGCCAGGATGCGAAGGGCCCCGCGCTGCGGCACTCGCGGTGTCTGGTGCATTTGCTGTTGCATGTTCTTGTCTCCTTCTCTGTGAAAAATGCTTTTTCGGGCGTGGCTGCGCCCTGCCCCGGACGCATCCAGGGCCGGTTGTCTGTTGGCTGGATCAGTAGGAGATGTGGGCGGTGGCGCGCAGCTCGTCGGGCGTGGCGCTGCCGAAGCCGAAGAATTCCAGGTAGGCGGGAATCATCTCGAACAGCATGTCCGTGCCCACCTGGAAGTCGCAGCCCTTGTCGCGCACGGCGCGCAGCAGCGGCGTGAACTCGGACTTCATCACCACCTCGCCCACAAAGGCGGTGGGTGCGATGCGCTGCACATCGAACGGCAGCGGGTCATCGTCCTTCATGCCCAGCGGCGTGGCGTTGACGACCACGTCAAAGCCCTGCGGGTCCCTGGAGCCCGTGCCCACCTTCATCCTCGGGTAGTAGGCAGCGAGCCGACCGGCCAGGGCCTGCGCGCTCTCGTCCCGCGTGTCGAACAGCATCAGCTCGCCCACGCCGGCCGCCGCCAGCGAGGCGGCAATCGCCGAGCCCACTCCACCCGCCCCGGAAATCAGCACCCGCGCGCCCTGCAACTGCCGCCCCTTGCGCAGCACGCCGCGCACAAAGCCCGCGCCGTCGAACTGGTCGCCCAGCAGCGTGCCGTCCTCGCGCCGCAGCACGGCATTGCAGGCGCCTGCAATGTGCACGGCGGGCGTGACCTCGTGCACCAGGTCCACCACGGACACCTTGTGCGGCATGGTGATCAGCGCGCCGCGCAGGTTGGTGAAACGCATGATGGCGGCAAAGTCGCCGGCGAAATGCGCCGCCTTCACGCCCATGGGCACGACGCAGGCGTCTATGCCCCGGCCGTCGAACCACGGGTTGTAGATCATGGGCGACTTGAAGGTCTCGGTCGGGTCGCCGATGTGGGCGATGAGGGTGGTTTTTCCGGAAATCATTTCCTGGGGCCTTCGGATGCCTTGGGTTGCAGGATTCAGCGGCCGGACTGGGCCAGGGCCTGGTTGCGCAGGCGGTCGTACTCGGCAGCTGCCACGGGCTGCGCACCGGCCTCGCCCAGGTCTTCCATGCGCACGCGGTAGGTCTCGCGGGCGCTCCACGCGGCCAGGGCGGCCACCACGGTGATGCCGAAGGCGATCAGGCCCACGGTCAGCCAGATGTTGTGCGCACCCGGAGGCGCCACGGCCGTGAACAGCGCGGGCAGCATGGCGGTGATGGCCGTGCCCACGTTCTGCGAGATGGCCATGGCCGAGACGCGGGTGCGGGTGGGGAACAGCTCGGGGTAGAAGCTGGGGAACACCGCGTTGTAGCCCTGGTAGACCACGCCCCACATCAGGATGGACATGGCGAAGGCCAGCGGCATGTTGCGTTCGCTGATGGCGTAGAGGTAGCCGATGGCCAGCAGGCCCGACAGCAGCGCGCCGAAGATGATGGGCGGGCGCCGGCCGATGCGGTCGGACAGGTTGCCCACCATGGGGATCACCAGCACCGCGACGATGTTGCCCACCACGGGAATCCACAGGTACATGTCCTTGGCGAAGCCGATGCCGTAGGCGGGCTGCACGGCGTAGGCCGCGCCGAAGATGGTGGCCACCACCGGGATCACGTTCATCAGCGCCATGCAGACCACGCGCAGCATGTCGGGCGAATGGTGGCGGAAGGCCTCGACCACGGGCGAACGCGGACGCGCCTCGCTGCGGCCTGCGGCGGTGAAGGCCGGGGTCTCGTTGACCTCGCGGCGGATGATCCAGCCCGCGATGATGACGACGAAGCTCAGGATGAAGGGAATGCGCCAGCCCCAGCTGTTGAACTGCTCGGGAGGCATGTAGTGCGCCAGCGGCAGGAACACAGCCGCTGCCAGGATCTGGCCGGCCTGCACGCCCTGCAGCGTGAAGCTGGCGAAGAAGCCGCGCCGCCCGAACGGGGCATGCTCCAGGATCATGGAGCTGGCGCCCGAGATCTCGCCGGCCACCGCAAAGCCCTGTATCAGCCGCATCAGCACCAGCAGCGCGGGCGCCCACAGGCCGACCTGGTCATAGGTGGGCAGCAGGCCCACGGCGATGGTGGAAAAGCCCATCAGGAACATGCACCACACCAGCACCTGCTTGCGCCCGTGCGTATCGCCCAGATGGCCCAGCACGAAGGCGCCGATGGGCCGCGCCACATAGCCCACGCCATAGGTGGCCAGCGAGGCGATGATGGCAATCGCCGGATCACCCTGCGGAAAGAAGATCTGCGGAAAGATCAGCGCAGCCGCCGTGGCGTAGATGAAGAAGTCGTAGTACTCCAGGGCCGAGCCTATCCAGCCGCTGGTGGCGGCCTTGCGCGGCTGGTGCCCGGTGGGCTGTGTGTGTATCGGGGTTGCGCTCATGTGTTGTCTCCTCCATGTAGAAAAGGCCCCTGCCCGATGCTTGCGGCCAGGCCGGCGGGATGTAAAAAATGTAGTTCCCGCCTATGGATGCGCCCAAGCCAATTTCGAAAGGCATGTGCGCTGATCGCACGGCGCTGTTCGATAATCGCACGCACCCAGGGTTAATCCGGAAAAATCAAAACCGTCATGACAACACCTTCCACCCTCGCCCAGCGCGACTGGATTGCCGGACTGGAACGCGGCGTATCGATCATCGAAGCCTTTGACGACGCCCACCCGCGCATGACGGCCGCCGAGGCCGGCCAGCGCACGGGCATGGCGCGCACCGCCGCGCGGCGCTACCTGCTGACGCTGCAGCACATGGGCTATGTGGCGGGGGACGGCAAGCTGTTCTGGCTCACGCCGCGCGTACTGCGGCTGGGGCAGTCGTACCTGGAGTCGGCGCGGCTGCCGCGCATCGTCCAGCCGTTCCTGCAGCGCGTGGCCGCCGGCACCCATGAAACCGCCTACCTGGCGGTGCTGGACGACGACGAGGTGGTCTACATCGCGCGCAACGGACCCAACCGCAACATGAACACCGGCTACGTGCTGGGCGCGCGCGTGCCGGCCCAGGTCACGGCGGCCGGCATGCTGATGCTGTCCATGCGCAGCGACGCCGAGCTGGAGCACTGGCTGGACAACCGCGCGCTGACGGTCTTCACCTCGCACACCATCACCTGCCCCGCCGAAATGCGCCGCGAGCTGGCCTTGATCCGCACCCAGGACTGGGCCCTGTGCGAGCAGCAGCTGAACCTGGACTCGCGCGGCATTGCCGTGCCGCTGCGCGACCGCCACGGCGCGCTGGCCGGCGCCCTCAACATCACCATGCCCATGGGCCGCGAAACCGGCAAGGACGCCGTGGCGCGCGTGCTGCCCATGCTGCGCGAGACGGCGCAGGCCATGCGGGATCTGATCTGATGGTGAACGACATGGCCATGGCGCAACTTCCTGACCTGGACATGCATGGCGGCGACGACCATCTGCTGCAGCATCTGCAGGCACTGGAAGTGCAGCTGCACGATCCGCAGGTGCGATCGGACGCAGGCCAGCTGCAGGCGCTGCTGCATGAAGACTTTCTGGAATTCGGCCGATCGGGCGGCGTGCACGACCGGGCCGCCACCGTGGACAGCCTGGCGGACGCCTTGCCAGCACAGGCTCCTGCCCGGCTGGTGTCAGGCGGCTTTGCGCTGGCGCGCCTGGGACCGGACAGCGCGCTGCTGACCTACCGCTCGGCCAGCGTGGCCGAGGATGGAACGGCCGGCCGGCATACGCTGCGCTCTTCGGTCTGGCTGCGCACGGCGCGGGGCTGGCAGATGCGCTTCCACCAGGGCACGCCCACGGCGCCATTCGACCTGGCCGCATCCATGCCATGAGCGGCCTGCGGCGTGTTCAGACGGTCTCGAACGCGTACTTTTCCGTATCCACCTCGCGCTGCGAGGCCACGGCATAGCGGTCGCCCTGGATGCGCTCGGGCTTGAAGAGGTCGTCCAGTTCGGCCAGCAGGGCCGCATCCAGGCGCACGGCGCCGCCGCGCAGGTCTTCGTGCAGGTGGTCCACGCTGGTGGTGCCCGGCAGGGCAATCACATGCTCGCCCTGATGCAGCACCCAGGCGATGGCCAGCTCGGCCAGCGTGCAGTCGGCGCGCTCGGCAATGGACTGCATGGGCGCGAGCAGCTGCAGGTTCTTCGCATAGGCCTCGGGCGCGAAGCGCGGCATGGCGGCGCGGATATCGCCCTTGACCAGGCCCTCGACCTTCTGGAGCTTGCCGGTGAGGAAGGCGCGGCCCAGCGGGCTGAAGGCCACGTAGGCAATGCCCAGTTCCTTGCAGGCCTGCAGCGTGCCCAGCTCGGCATTGCGCGACCACAGCGAATACTCGCTTTGCAGCGCGGCGATGGGGAAGGTGGCATGGGCGCGGCGCAGCGCGTCGGCGCCGATCTCGGACAGGCCCAGGGCGCGCACCTTGCCCTCTTCCACCAGGCGCGACATCTCGCCCACCGATTCCTCGATGGGCACGCGGCGGTCCCAGCGGTGCAGGTAGTAGAGGTCGATGACATCGGTGCCCAGGCGCTGCAGGCTGTCTTCGCAATTGCGGCGCAGGGTCCTGGGGTGGCCATCGATCACGCGGCGCACCACGCCGTCGTCGCCGCGCACGCCAGCCATGCCGCATTTGCTGGCCAGGGTGATGTGGTTGCGGTGGGACTTGAGCACGGGGCCGACCAGGGATTCATTGGCGCCGAAGCCATACAGCGCCGCCGTGTCGAACAGCGTGATACCGGCGTCCAGCGCCGCATGCAGCACGGCCCTGCCCTGCTCGGGCGACGGCGGATGGCCATAGGCGTGGCTGAGGTTCATGCAGCCCAGGCCGACGGCGCTGACGGAGAAGGGACCCAGGTTTCGTGTGGACAGGTTGGTCATGGTGGCTCACAGGGAAAAGAAGAAAGGGAGCGGCCGGCGCTCCCTTGCAGTGCATTCGCACAACGATTTTGCCGTCAAACCGCAGCGCCCCGCACGCCTGTGCGCGCCCAGGCCGGCAGCGGCACGGGCCGGTGCAGCACGTCGTCGTTGAGCCACTGCGCGCTGCGGCGCGCGCGCTCGGCCACGGTGTCCAGCGGCAGTTGCTGGTAGTCGTCGTTGAAGACCTCGAAGCTGTAGTCGCCACGGTAGCCCAAGCGGTCCAGGCGCAGCACCAGGTCGGCCAGGCGCTCGCTGTGCACGCCCTCGCCCGGAAACACGCGGAAGGTGCGCGCCGTGGTCATGCGTTCCTCGAAGGTGGGCGCGTCATGCCACATGAAGTCGGACAGCTGCACCAGGAAGATCTTGTCGCGGTCGATCAGCTCCAGCGCATCCAGCGGCGTCTTGGCGGCCAGGATGTGGAAGGAGTCCAGGCCGATGCCCAGGTTGGACATGTCGGCGCGGCAGACCACGTCCCAGCTGGTGGTGAATTCGTTGACGTTGCGGCCCCAGGACAGGCCCTCGTAGGCGATCTTCACGCCCAGCGGAATGCCGAGCATGGCCAGCTTGCGCAGGTCGCGCGCAATCACGTCGAGGTCGCCCGTGGCATGGCGCGAGGTGGACGAGCAGGCCAGCAGCACGGGGCTGCCGATCTCGGCGCACATCTCCAGCATGGATTTGGCGATGTCCACCTTGTAGTGGTGCAGGTGGTCGGACAGGCCCTCGAAGTCGCGCAGCACCTGAAAGCCCGTGGGCCGCAGGCCGCTGGCGCGCACCGCCGCCGCAGCCGCCTTGACGCCGCCGGGGTGGCCGGCCAGGTCGCGCGCACTGAGCATGACCTGGGTGAAGCCCGCGCGCCGGATGGCGTCGAGCTTGGCCTCCAGCGAGCCATTCAGAGTGATGGTGTCCATGCCATAGCTGTCCAGCAAGCCCATGTTGCCCTCCAGGATCGTTGTGTGTATCGGCGGTTGAATCGGACGGCGGCGCGCCAGGCTTTGCGCTAGGCGTCGCGGTGCACCAGCTCGAACACCACGGTGCCCATGGCGTTGCGCGTGAGCGCGCCGCGGTCATCGGGGTGCAGGCGGCTCGATTCCACGAACTCCACGCCGCGCTGGCGCAGCGCCTGCACGGCGCCAGGCACGTCGGTGGTGCCCAGCCCGATGCGCTGCAGGCGCTCGGGCATGTCGTCCCACTCCAGGCCCGGATCGGGCTCGATGAGCTGCCACAGGAAGCGCTTGCAGGGGCTGCGCATGAGCTTGCCCTTGGGCAGGATGCCGAAGCGCTGCGCGTCGGGCAGCAGGTGGAAGTCGAACATGCGTTCGAAGTAGGTGATCCAGTCGGCGCTGCGGCCACGCCCTATGTACTGGACCACGCCGAAATAGCCCAGGCCGGCCAGCGCCGGTGGATGGGAATCGGCCCCGGCGATGGGCTTGAAATCAATGTCGTAGATGGAGAACTCCTGCCATCGATCGACAAAGTAGAAGCGGCTGCCACCCGGGCCGTGGATGGCCGGGATGTGCAGCTCCATCGCCTGGGCCTGGCTGGGCGCCGCCCAGGCTCCCAGCTCGATGCAGCGCGTATGCGCCTGCAGGGCATCCTGCACGCGCAGCGCCACGGCCGAGATGACGGGCTGCCCGTCCGAGGCGGCATGGGCCAGCACATCGGCGGCGCCCGCATTGACCACCAGGTTCATGTCCCCCTGCCGGTACAGCGTCACCTCGCGCGAGCGGTGCCGCGCCACGGGGCGAAAGCCCAGCCCCTCCAGCACCTGGCCCAGGGCCTGGGGCTGGCTGGTCGTGTACTCGATGAACTCTATGCCGTCGATCCCGAGGCGATTGGACGCCTCGGGCACGTCTTCCCGGCTGCTGGAGGAGGAATCGGTCATTGCGGTACTCCGGGTGGAAACATGATCGTCGTGCCACGCCCAAGTGGCATCGCTCTCCTACGATCAAATACGCGTAAAACTGGCGCGGCCCAACTCAGAGACACCGAGGAAGGGCCGCCCCGCACCGAGGGTGTCGTCCCCCTTTCAGGGGGAAGACGCGAAGCGGCTCAGGGGGTGAGCTGTTTTTCCAGATCGTGCAGGACCTGATAGCAGGGCAGCACCTGGGCCACGCTGGAATTGGGCTCGCGGCCTTCGCGGATGGCGGCGAAGAACTCGCGGTCCTGCAGCTCGATGCCGTTCATGGACACGTCGACCTTGGAAACGTCGATCTTCTCTTCCTTGCCGTTGACGAGGTCGTCATAGCGCGCGATGTAGGTGCCGGTGTCGCCGATGTAGCGGAAGAAGGTGCCCAGCGGGCCGTCGTTGTTGAACGACAGGCTCAGCGTGCAGATGGCGCCATTGGCGGCCTTGAGCTGGATGCTCATGTCCATGGCAATGCCCAGTTCCGGGTGGATGGGGCCTTGCACGGCGTTGGCCTTCACGATGGGGCTGCCGGCCTGGTAGGCGAACAGGTCCACGGTGTGGGCAGCGTGGTGCCACAGCAGGTGGTCGGTCCAGCTGCGGGCCTGGCCCAGCGCGTTCATGTTGGTGCGGCGGAAGAAGTAGGTCTGCACATCCATCTGCTGGATGTTGAACTCGCCGGCCGCGATCTTCTTGTGCACCCACTGGTGGCTGGGGTTGAAGCGGCGCGTATGGCCGCACATGGCCACCAGGCCGGTCTGCTTTTGCAGATCGGCCACGGCCTGCGCGTCCTTGAGGCTGTCGGCCAGCGGGATCTCCACCTGCACATGCTTGCCGGCCTTCAGGCATTCGATGGCCTGGGCGGCGTGCATTTGCGTGGGCGTGCACAGGATGACGGCGTCCACCTCGGGCAGGGCCAGGCTGTCGGCCAGCTCGGTGGTCACATGCTGGATGCCGTACTTGTCGGCCACTTCCTGGGTCTTGGCCAGCTCGCGGCCCACCAGGGAGACGACTTCCACGCCGTCGATGTTCTTGATGCCGTCCAGGTGCTTGATGCCGAAGGCACCGGCGCCCGCCAGGGCGACTTTGATGGTCTTGTTGCTCATATGAGTCTCCGTAGAGCCGCCTCAAGGAGGCGAAGGCCCCCTCGGGGGGCAGTGAATACACGCAGTGATGAACGTGGGGGCCTCAGCCGTTCTCCAGGATGAGATGTCCCACGGCCGTATTGGACGCGGGCACATGGTAGAAGCGGTGGTTGACCTTGGGCAGCGGCGCGGGGCCGTCCACATCGGCCATGGCGCCGCGCGCGATCAGCCACATCACGAGCTCGATGCCTTCGGAGCCAGCCTCGCGCACGTAGTCGATATGCGGCATCTTGGCCAGGCCGGCAGGGTTCTCGATCAGCAGGTCCAGGAAGCGGTTGTCCCACTCCTTGTTGATCAGGCCCGCACGCGCGCCCTGCAGCTGGTGGCTCATGCCGCCCGTGCCCCAGATCTGCACGTTCAGGTCTTCGTCGAAGCTTTCCACGGCGCGGCGGATGGCGCGGCCCAGGTTGAAGCAGCGCTGGCCCGACGGCACGGGGTACTGCACCACGTTGACGGCAAACGGAATCACCGGGCAGGGCCAGGCGCCCGTGCGCGCGTCCTGCTCGCCGCACATCAGCGACAGCGGCACGGTCAGGCCGTGGTCCACGTCCATCTTGTTGACGATGGTCAGGTCGAAGTCCTGCTGGATCACCGACTGCGCAATGTGGCTGGCCAGTTCCGGATGGCCGATGACCTTGGGCACGGGGCGCGGGCCCCAGCCTTCGTCGGCGGGCTGGTATTCAGCGGCCGTGCCGATGGCAAACGTCGGAATGAAGTCCAGGCTGAACGCGGTCGCGTGGTCGTTGTAGACCAGGAAGATCACGTCGGGCTTGTTGTCCTTGAGCCATTGGCGCGAGTGCTCGAAGCCCTTGAACAGCGGCTGCCAATAGGGGTCGCCCACCTTGCCCAGGTCCATGGCCGCGCCGATGGCGGGCACATGCGAGGTGTAGACGGATGCGGTGATGCGCGCCATGTCAGTTGCCTTCCTTGTTGTTCTTGTCCACGCTGCCGGCCTTGCCCTGCGGCTGGCGGTGGGCCTGGGCATCGCCCTCCTCGCCCACGCGGCGGTTGCCTTCGGCCGAACGGCCTCCGCTCACCATCATGTTGCGGTATTCCTCTTCCGACATGCCGGTCATGGAGCCGGCCATTTGCTGGAAGCTCTTGCCATCCGTGGCGCCGATCTTGGCCAGGAAGTAGATGTTGCCGCCCGTGCGCATGCACCAGTTCAGATCGCGGGCCAGGACGGCCTGCTTCTGCTCCTCGCTCATGGCCCATTCGTCCAGGTAGGCACGCTCGTCGGCCTTGAAGCGCTCGCGGTTCTCGGCCTTCATCAGCGACATGCAGAACTGGTTGAGCCAGTAGCCTTTGCGGGACTGCTCGGCATCAAAAATGATGGTGCCGGGCACGTCCAGATAGGGTTTGTCCAATGCCATGGATATCTCCTTGAATATGTCCGGCACCCAGGCCGGACATGGTCGCCATCAGGCTTCTTCGGGCCAGTACAGACGCATGGGGTTGTCGACCAGCAGCTTCTTCTGCAGCTCGGCAGTCGGTGCAATGTGCGGGATGAAATCGACCAGCAGGCCGTCGTCGGGCATGTGGTCCTTCAGATTGGGGTGGGGCCAGTCGGTTCCCCACAGCACGCGGTCGGGGAATTCCTCGACCACGCGGCGGGCGAAGGGCACCACGTCACGGTAGGCATTTTGCTCGCCGTCCAGCGCCTTGGGGCCGGTGACGGACAGGCGCTCTGGGCAGCTGACCTTGCTCCAGACGTTCTGGTGCTCGCGCATGAACTTGAGAAACAGCTCGAACTCGGGCCCGTCCACGGGCTTGCTCACGTCGGGGCGGCCCATGTGGTCCACGACCACGGTGGTGGGCAGGCTGGTGAAGAAATCCCACAGCTCGGGCAGGTCCACGGCCTCGAAGTAGATGACCACATGCCAGCCGAGCTTGGCGATGCGGCCCGCGATCTCCATCAGCTCGTCCTTGGGCGTGAAGTCCACCAGGCGCTTGACGAAGTTGAAGCGCACGCCGCGCACGCCGGCGGCGTGCAGTTCCTGCAGTTCCTCGTCGGTCACGCTGCGGCGCACCGTGGCCACGCCGCGCGCCTTGCCGCCGGCGGCCTTGCAGGCATCGACCATGGCGCGGTTGTCGGCGCCGTGGCAGGTGGCCTGCACGATGACGTTGCGCGCAAAGCCCAGGTGGTCGCGCAGCGCGAACAGCTGCTGCTTGCTGGCATCGCAGGGCGTGTACTTGCGCTCGGGCGCGAACGGGAATTCATCGCCAGGGCCGAAGACGTGGCAATGCGCATCGACGGCGCCTGCGGGCACCCGGAACTTGGGCTTGGAGGGGCCGGCGTACCAGTCCAGCCAGCCGGGGGTCTTTTCAAAAGCGCTCATGTTCCCTCCTTCAATCGATGTAACGAAGGCCGGCCTTTTCGAGCGGCTCGCGCATCTTGTACATGTCCAGGCCCAGCACGCCGGAAGCCAGCTTGGCGCGCTTCTCGCCCTCGAAGCTCTCTCGCTTTTGCGCGGCAGCCAGGGTTTCGGCGGCCTTGGCGGCGGGCACGCAGACCACGCCGTCATCGTCGGCCACGATCACGTCGCCGGGCGTGACCCACATGCCTGCGCAGACCACGGGGATGTTGACCGAGCCCAGCGTGGCCTTGATCGTGCCCTTGGAGGAGATGGCGCGGCTCCACACGGGGAAGTTCATTTCCTGCAGCGTCTTCACGTCGCGCACGCCGGCGTCGATGATCAGCGCACGCGCGCCGCGCGCCTGGAAGCTGGTGGCCAGCAGGTCGCCGAAGTAGCCGTCCGTGCATTCCGAGGTCACGGCCGCGACCACGATGTCGCCGGGCTGGATCTGCTCTGCGGCCACATGCATCATCCAGTTGTCGCCGGGCTGCAGCAGCACGGTGACGGCCGTGCCCGAGACCTGCTGGCCCGCGTAGATGGGACGCATATAGGGCTTGAGCAGGCCCACGCGGCCCATGGCCTCGTGGACGGTGGCCGAGCCCAGGGCGGCCAGGCCGTCGGCGGCCGCGCGGTCGGCGCGCTGGATGTTGCGGTAAACCACACCGAGTTCGTACATGGTGTTCTCCTTGATCTGTGGTGGCGGCCTGCTTACAGGCCCTTTTGCTTGAGGGCGGCGTCCAGGCGCGGGAACACGCGGCGCGCGTTGCCTTCGTAGACCTGGTAGCGCTCTTCTTCGGTGAGGTTGGCCGTGGCCTCGATGTAGCGCTTGGTGTCGTCGTAGTAGTGGCCCGTGGTCGGATCGATGCCGCGCACGGCGCCGATCATCTCGCTGGCGAACAGGATGTTCTTGACCGGGATCACCTTGGTCAGCAGGTCGATGCCCGGCTGGTGGTAGACGCAGGTGTCGAAGAAGATGTTGTTGAGCAGGTGCTCGTCCAGCAGCGGCTTCTTGAGTTCCTGCGCCAGGCCGCGGAAACGGCCCCAGTGGTAGGGCACGGCACCGCCGCCATGGGGGATCAGGAACTTGAGCGTGGGGAAGTCCTTGAACAGGTCGCTGGTCAGGCACTGCATGAAGGCCGTGGTGTCGGCATTCAGATAGTGGGCGCCCGTGGTGTGGAAGCACGCGTTGCAGCTGGTGGAGACGTGGACCATGGCCGGGATGTCGTACTCCACCATCTTTTCGTAGATGGGGTACCAGGAGCGGTCCGACAGCGGGGGCGAGGTCCAGTGGCCGCCTGACGGATCGGGGTTCAGGTTGATGCCCACGTTGCCGTACTGCTCCACGCACTTGACCAGCTCGGGAATGCAGGTCTTGGGGTCCACCCCGGGCGACTGCGGCAGCATGGCGGCCGGGATGAAGTGATCGGGGAACAGCTGGCTGACGCGGTAGCACAGCTCGTTGCAGATGGCGGCCCAGGTGCTCGATGTCTCGAAGTCGCCGATGTGGTGCGCCATGAAGCTGGCGCGCGGGCTGAAGATGGTGAGATCGGAGCCGCGCTGCTTCATCAGCTTGAGCTGGTTGGTCTCGATGGTCTCGCGGATCTCGTCGTCGCTGATCTTCAGCTCGCTGGCCCGCGGGGCCTTGGACGGGTCCTTGAGTCCCGCGATCTGCAGGTCGCGCCAGGCGCCCAGGGCCGCGGGCGCGGTGGTGTAGTGGCCGTGTACGTCGATGATCATCGGAGGGTCTCCTGCGTCTTTATGGGGTGGGAATGTGTCAATGAAGGGGCGTGGCAGGCACCGCGCCGCCCTGCGGCTCGGGACTGCTGTACTGCTTGATGATGAGGGCGGCCATGGCGATCACGCCAGGAATGGCCACCACGGCAAAGATCTCGCTGAAGGCCATGTGGCGCGCCGACAGCTCGGCCACCAGGAAGGAGCCCGCGATGCCGCCGAAGCGCCCGATGCCCAGCATCCAGGCCACGCCCGTGGCGCGGCCGCGTGTCGGATAGAAGGCGGCGGCCAGCGCCGGCATGGACGACTGGGCGGTGTTCATGATGGTGCCGGCCAGGAAGACGGCCACCACCAGCCAGCCCAGGTGGCCGGCCGTCTGGCCTATCCACCAGATGGAGGCCGCCGTCAGCGCATAGCCGATGGCGATGATGCGGTTGGCATTGAAGCGGTCCATGAGCCAGCCGAACAGCACGGCGCCCACGCCGCCCAGCGGGAACAGCGCCGCCACCAGGGTGCCGGTCTTGGGGTCCAGGCCCGCTTCCTTGAACAGCACGGGCATCCAGTTCATCAGCGCGTAGAAGATGACCAGGCCCATGAAGTAGGCGATCCACAGCATCACCGAGCCCACGCGGTACTGGCGCGAGAGCACCACGCCCATGCCGCTGCCGGCCTGGGCCTCGGGCCTGGCCTCGGTCAGCACGAAACGCTGCACGCCCTGCACGGCATCACCGGCAATGCGCGCCAGAACCTTGCGGATGCGATCGGCCGGGTAGTTGTTGGCCACCATGTGGCGCACCGACTCCGGCAGCAGCACGACCAGGGCCACCAGCAGCAGCAGCGGCGCGGCACCGCCCAGGATGAGCACGCTGCGCCAGCCGAAATGCGGGATCATCCAGGCCGCCAGAAAGCCACCGAAGGCCGCGCCCAGCGGAAATCCGCAAAACATGGCGTTGGTCAGCGTGGCACGGCGCGAATCAGGGCAGTACTCGCTCATCAGCGTGACGGCATTGGGCATGGCGGCGCCCAGGCCCAGGCCGGTGACGAAGCGCAGCACGGCCAGGGTCCAGATGTCGGGGGAAAAGCCGGAACCCAGGCAGGCCACGGCAAACACCGCGACCGAGCCCACGAGCACGGTCTTGCGGCCCAGGCGGTCGGCCAGCGGGCCCGAGAAGATCGCGCCTGCGGCCAGGCCGAACAGCGCAGCGCTGAGCACGGGCGCCAGCGCGGGCTTGCTCACGCCCCACTCGGTGATCAGCGAGGGCGCGATATAGCCGATGGCCGCCGTATCAAAGCCATCGAGCAGAACGATCAGGAAACACAGCGCAAAGATCACCCACTGGAATCCCGAGAACGGGTGCTCGTTGAGCAGGGTCTGCACATTGACGCCGGTTGCTGCGGCGTCCTTCTGGACGGATGTCATGACTTGTCTCTTCCACTGTCTCTCAGCCTGGCGGATACCGCATCTGCGCGCGCGGCCCGCCCCTTGCACCGCAGGGGCCGGCAAGCCCCTGCGCTGTTTCTTCAGTCCTGCCTGCGGCCGTCCCAGACCGAGCGCGGCACCATGACCTCGCCACGCATCAGCAGGCGCGCCGTGCGCAGCAGGGCCGCCTTGGTCACTACGTCGGGATGGGCCGGGTCGCTGTCCAGCGTGACGCTGAACTCGCCCGTGGGATGCTCCACCGAGACGGTGAGCGGACCCGTGCCCTGCTGCAGCTGTGCCACGCCCTCGCACACGGTGCCCGGCATCTTCACCGCCGTGCCCACGGTGACGGCCGCCAGCACGCCGATGGCGTCATGGCAGACATGGGGGATGAAGCTGCGCGTGGTCAGCGCGCCGCCATGCTGGGGCGGCGCGATCAGGGTCATCTTGGGATAGTTCTTGGCCGAGACATCGCCCAGGCCCATGGTCTGCGAGATCTGCAGGCGCAGCGCCTCGATGCGGCGCTTGAGGTCGGTGTCGGCGTTGAGCTCGGCCACGGTCTCCAGGCCGGTGGCGCCCACGTCGGCGGCCTTGAAGATCACCAGCGGCATGCCGTTGTCTATGCAGGTGACGTCAAGCGTGAAATCTTCGAACCCCTCGCCCGTCACCGTGACCGTGTCCCGGGGCTTGCCCGTGGGCAGCAGGCCCGAGCAGACCGAGCCGGCCGTGTCCAGGAAACTGATTTCGATGGGTGCCGAGCTGCCGGGCGCGCCGTCGATGCGGGCCGAGCCTTCGTACTCCACCTGGCCGCCGGGCGTCTGCACCGTGATGTCGGCCGCCATGCCGGTGTTCAGCGTCAGCACGCGGAAGGTGCTGGTCTCGCCACGCGGCTGCACCATGCCGGTCTCCAGCGCAAAGGGAACCACGCCGGCCAGCATGTTGCCGCAGTTGGGCGTGGTGTCCACCGTGTCCTTGTCGGGCTGCAGCTGGGCGAAGAGGAATTCGAGGTCGATGCCTTCCTTGTCGGAGAGGCTGACGATGCCGACCTTGCTGGTCAGCGGATGCGCGCCACCCACGCCGTCGATCTGCCGCTTGTCGGGCGAGCCCATGGCCGCGAGCAGCACGCGGTCACGCGTGGGCAGGTCGGAGGGAAGATCGGTGGCCCGGAAGAAGGGGCCCTTGGAAGTACCGCCCCGCATCAGCAGGCAGGGAATGGCCGTTTGCATGGCTGTCTCTATCAGTATGGGTATGACAGCTATTGTGAGCATGGCGCGGGTCAGGCACTACTGAGCAAGCCCGCTAGCAGCTATAGCAAACCGGCATAGCTCAGTGCCAGGCTTGCGCTGCGGGTTGCGGCGCCCGTGCGCCGCAACTGCTTGATACAACTTATTTTTGTGCGGTGCTGCTCAATCGCGGCCATGGCCTCGGCCGCGATCATGGCCATGCCCGGGGCCACGGTGGTCATCACCACGCCCGCCATGGCGATCGTGGCGGTCGTCACGGTCCCAGCGGCGGTCATCGCGGCGGTGCTCCCATTCGCGGTGGCGGCGCTCCTCGCGCCAGCGAGGATCGTGGCGCGGCGGCCCGGCGCGCCAGTGCGGCGGCGGATTGCGCAGGAAGTACACCGGGCGGCCGCAGGCACCGTAGCGTGCGCAGTGCTTGCCCCAGTGCTTGGCATGGCCGGGCGGCACCCACATGTAGACCGGCGGCGGGGCCATGGGCGCCGGCGCGATGATGACGGGCCGCTGGTACAGCAGCGGCGGAGGCGGGGCATTGCCTATGTCCACGGTGCCGTAGACACCCGGAGCCAGCTGGCCCGAGACCGAGCCGCTGATATAGGTCTGCGCCTGGGCCGCAAGGGCCGAGCAGGCCAGCGCAAGGGCGGCCGCGGCGCGCAAGGTGGATCGCAAGGTAAGCATGGCCATGTTCTTTTGAAGGGGTGAAACAGGAAAGGCCCCGTTTCTACCAAGCGCCTGGGGCCGCATGGGCCGTTGCGCCTGAAAAGGTGTAAGAACCCGTTCAAGCCAGCGCCCGTTCCTGCTCAACGCGCCAAGGCTGCCCGCGGTGTACAGCAAACCGCAATGGTCCGCTTTCTGGCCTGCACGCGCTCAGTCCAGCTTGAGCCGCGAATCCTTCACCACCTTCTGCCATTTGGCGATCTCGGCGCGGCGGAATGTCTCCAGCTCGGCCGGCGTGGAGCCTATGGGCTCGGCACCTATGCCAGCGAGCCGCTCCACGATGGCGGGTTCGCGCAGCACCTTGGCCAGCACCGTGGACAGCCGGTTCACGATGGCGGGCGGCGTGCCGGCCGGCGCAAAGATGGCGTTCCACTCGTAGGTCTCGTAGCTGGGCACGCCCGACTCGGCAATGGTCGGCAGCTCGGGGGCGGCCTTGGAGCGCTCCAGCCCGCCCACGGCCACCGCGCGCAGCTTGCCGGTCTTCACGTGCTGCCAGGCCGAGCCCATGCTGGCAAACATCAGCGGCACCTGGCCCGACATCACGTCCATCATGGCCGGGCCGCCGCCCTTGTAGGCCACATGGTGCAGCTGCGTCCTGGCCAGCAGGTTGAACAGCTCGCCCGCCAGGTGCTGGGCCGAGCCCGGGCCTGCCGACGCAAAGTACAGATGCCCGCCCGCTTCGGAGCGGCCGGCCTGGATCAGGTCCTGCACGCTCTTGATGGGGGACGAAGGCGCCACCACCAGCACATTGGGCACGCGCAGCAGCAGCGAGACCGGCGCGAAGGCCTTGAGCGTATCGAACTGCATGCGCGCGTGGATGGCGGGATTCTGCGCGTGGTTGGAGGCATCGAGCATCAGCGTGTAGCCGTCGGGCTGGGCCTTGGCCACCTGGGCGCCGCCGATCATGCCGCCTGCCCCGCCCCGGTTCTCGATCACCACGGGCTGGCCCAGCTCGGCAGACAGACGGGGGCCGATCAGGCGCGCCACCACATCGACGGTGCCGCCCGGCGGATAGGTCACGACCAGGGTGACGGGGCGCTCGGGGTAGTTGGCCGCTGCAGCCGCAGCGGCTGGCGCGGCCATGCCGGCAACGGCCGAGATCAGGCCTGCGGCCGCCCACAGGCCGGCGGTGCGTCTGGACAGGGATTTCATGGTGTGTCTCCTTGGGTTTGAATCGGGCTCGGAAATCGGAACAGCTCGACGGCGCTGCGGCCCAGCACGGCCTGCAGCGAGGCGGCATCGTCCAGCGGGTCCAGCCAGTCGTGCATCCAGCGCACGGCCGCCGGATAGCTGGCCTGGCCCGCGTGCTGGGTGTGCGGCCAGTCGCTGCCCCAGAGCAATCGCTCGGCCGCAAAGGCCTGCAGCAACTGCGCGGTGGCCTGCCGCCCCGAGGCGGCGCAGTCGGCGGCGGGCCAGATGCGGTAGGGCGCGGACAGCTTGACCCACACACGGCCGCTGCCGGCCTGTTGCAGCAGATAGCCAAAGCCAGGGTCGCGCACGCCCAGGGCCGGGTCAGGACGCCCGAAGTGATCGACCACCACGCGGCAGCCGGCCGCCAGCAGGGTGGGCAGCAGGTCAGTCAAGCGCCCGGCCTGCAGGTGCAGCTCCACATGCCAGCCCAGGGTGTTGGCCTGCTCCAGCACGCGGCGCCAACCGGGGGCATTCAGATCAGGCAAAGGCAGGCCGATCAGGTTCAGGCGCATGCCCACCACGCCGGCATCGGCCAGGGCCTGCAGGTGGTCCTCGCCCGTGTTGTCATCGACCACGGCCACGCCGCGCAGGCGCTGCGGCCGGGCGCGCAGGGCCTGGAGCATGTAGCGGTTGTCCGTGCCCAGGAAGCTGGGCTGCACGAGCACGCCATAGGCCAGGCCGTGCGTGTCCAGGTGCTGCAGATACGTGGCCAGGGCCGCATCTGCGTCGGGCGCGTAGCGGCGCACATCGGGCATGGGCAGGCCGCGCTCGAAGACATGGGCATGGGTATCGACGCTGGACGCAATGGCGAACCTGGGCAGGGCAGACACGGGGAAAAACTCCTTGCGGGTGGCGCGGCACAGGATGCGGCGCAGGGGGTATGCGGCCGGATTCTAGGAACGAGGGATATATATTTCCATTCTTCAAAATGGATTTATTCATACTGGATCGATATGGAAACCCGGCATCTGCGCTACTTTCTGGCGGTGGTGGACCAGGGCAGCGTCAGCCGCGCAGCCGACTGGCTGGGCATTGCCCAGCCCGCGCTGAGCCAGACCCTGGCCCGCATGGAGAAAGACCTGGGCGTGCAGCTGTTCCAGCGCTCGCGCCAGGGCGCCCTGCCCACGCCGGCCGCCCTGGCCATGCTGGATGACGTGCGCACCAGCGTGGCCCGCATAGATGCCGCCGCCAGCCGCGCGCGCGAGATCGCCAGGGGCAGTGCAGGCCAGCTCACCGTGGGCCTGGTGTCTTCGGCGCTGTTCGGCACCCTGCCCCGCGCCCTGCGCGCGCTGCGGCAGCAGGCGCCCGGCGTGCGCGTCATCCTGCGCGAGATGAGCAATGCCGAGCAGGCCGAGGCTCTGCAGACCGGCGCCATCGACATCGGCCTCATGCACACACCCGTGGCCGTGGGCGGGCGCATGCGCGAGCGCCAGCTGCTGCGCGAGCGTCTGGTGGCCGCCGTGCCCGACGAATTCCAGATCGGCGAGGACGGCCAGGTCAGCCTGGCGCAGATCGCCGAGGCCGGGCTGGTCATGTACCCGCAGGCCCAGCTGCCCGTGCTGCATGCCGGCATCCTCGACGCGCTGCGCAAGGCAGGCCACGAAGCCCATGTGGCGCAGGAGGCCAACCGGACCCTCACCGTGCTGGCCTGCGTGGCCGGCGGCTGCGGCGTGGCACTGCTGCCCAGCTGGATACGCTCCATGGACTTTCGCGGCGTGCGATTTTGCGAAGTGCGCGATGGCCGGTCCCTGCCCAGCCTGGACCTCAGCGCCATCTGGCCCGCACGCTCCACGCCCACGCTGGCCGACCTGTTCGCACACCTGGACCTGGGCAAAGACTGAGTGCGGCCCGCATTGGCGCCGCACCGGTGCAAGAAACGGGATGCGCCCGCGCCTGCGCCGCACTACAAACCGCTTTCCCTCATTCACGGAAAGAAAAGGTGCCAGATGCAGCCATCGTCACAGCAACTCCACGGAAAAGTCGCCCTCATCACGGGCGCCAGCTCAGGCATAGGCCGCGAAGCCGCCACGCTGTTCGCACGCCACGGCGCCAAGCTGGTGCTCACGGCCCGCCGCCAGCCGGAACTGCAGGCCCTGGTGGCGGAGATAGAGCAGGACGGCGGCCAGGCCATCGCGCTGGCCGGCGACGTGCGGGACGAGCCGCTGGCCCGGGCCCTGGTCGAAACCGCCACGGCGCGCTTTGGCGGCCTGGACATCGCCTTCAACAATGCCGGCATGACGGGCGATCCCTGCGCCCTGCCCGACCTGTCGCTGCAGGCCTGGCAGGAGGCCATCGCCACCAATCTCACCAGCGCCTTTCTGGGCGCCAAGCACCAGATACCGGCCCTGCTGGCACGCGGCGGCGGCTCGCTGATCTTCACCTCCACCTTCGTGGGCTACACGGCGGGCCTGCCCGGCATGGGCGCCTATGCCGCCAGCAAGGCCGGCCTCGTCGGCCTCACCCAGGTCATCGCGGCTGAATACGGCCCCCGCGGCCTGCGGGCCAACGCCCTGCTGCCCGGCGGCACCGACACGCCCATGGGCCGCGCCAGCACCCCCACGCCCGAGGCACGCGCCTTTGTCGAAAACCTGCACGCCCTCAAGCGCCTGGCCACACCGGCGGAGATTGCAGCGGCAGCGCTGTTCCTGGCGTCGGATGCATCCAGCTTCGTCACGGGAACGGCCATGGTGGTCGATGGCGGTGTGTCCATCCAACGGACTTGAAGCAGAGCCCCGCCAAAGCCGTCGCGGCAATGGCGGCCCGCTCGGATCTTCCGGTCGCCTGCGGCGGCTTTATCAGGGGAGTTTTGAAAGTGGCATTCCTGCCCCAATAATTCCCCTGGAAACGATGCTTGTGCCTTCGCTGTTCATTCCCGCATCGTGGCCAAGGAGCTGGCTGATGTTTTCTGACCACGCAATTCACGACGAAGCAACTGCGGCAAATGGTGCCCGGATGCTGAATCGACATGGGGTGACATGAACCATTACGGGATGGCCGCACCTTTCTTCCAGGGAATGGATGATGGACAAACGAGGTGCATTGAGGCAATCTGCTTGAATCGGTAATACACTGCCCATGCAATCCATTGCATCGCGTCTCCAGCAACTACCGTCGGATGCAGGACCTGCGCAAAATGCCGCACAACCCTTGTTTCAAGCATTCTTCAGACAATAGATCAATTACATCCCATTACAGCATTGTGGACGGCTATGGTATTTAACCTTCGCACAAGGCCCATCGAATGCTCACGACATATACTCGCGCAAAACCGCAAGAATGGAATACCTGTTGTCCGTCCGATGTGATTTTTTCTCTTTGAAGAAAAGAACCGTTGCAGGGATTGCATCCCCATGCTCGCAGGAGCTACAGGCAGGCACAGTTCCATTTCGGCTGTGAGCGTTCGTGAACACTGATTAATCGCTTCGAGATTGTTATAGTAAATAACGGAACTACCATGACTAGACACACTCAGCCCATCGTGGAGCGCTTGTTCAGGCCAATGGAACGCTCGACCCGCCAGCGCAGTTCGATACGCACGGTCATGGAAGAGGCCGGGCGCCCCCTGCTCCCCGCTGAAATCCTGGGTGCAGCGCAGCGCGAAGTGCCGGCCATCGGTCTGGCCACGGTGTACCGCAACATCAAGCAATTGATGGAAGCCGGTGAGGTGCAGGCCGTGGACCTGCCCGGCGAGGCCACGCGCTACGAACTCAGCGGCCGCGCCCATCACCACCATTTCCGCTGCATGAGCTGCAACCGCGTGTTCAACGTGCCCGGTTGCCTTGGTGACATGCAGCGCATCGTGCCCGAAGGCTTTGTGGTGGAACGCCATGAGATGACGATGTACGGCGTCTGCAGCGACTGCCACCAGAACGTGCAGTAGCGGCGGGCCCCGGGCCTCAGGCCCAGGCATCGGCAAGCCGACAGCCATGGCGCAGGCCTTCCCTGCGCCATGGCTGTTTCTTTTTCCCCGGTCCGCTGCCTCAGCGCCTGCCCGGCCGCACGCGGCCTGCGGCAACGCCCCCGGCGAGCAAGGCCAGCGCAGCCACCGCCCAGAGCATCGCCACCTGACCCCAGGTCTGCGGCGCATGGCGCGGACTGGCCGTGAAGACCGGCTGCGCTGCAAAGTCCTTCGCGCCGAATGGACGGTCCTCGAACAGATAGGGATAGAAGAAAGTCCGCAGCCGCGCATGGAAGGCGGCAATGTCGTCCTGGTAGGCCAGCTGCGCCAGCAGGTCGGTGCCGGCCTGGCGGTGCAATGCGGCCTGCACGCCCACGCCGGGCAGCAGCCAGCCCAGGCGCCCGGTCCAGGCCTGGCGCGCCTGCAGGCCTTCCCGATAGGCGGCGAACTGGGGGGCGACGCTTTCATCACCGAGCTGCTGGAAGGCGTAGTACCACTTCCAGTGAAAGCCCGCAGGCAGCGGCGCGGTGTTGCGCCATTCGGGGTGGTTGCGGAAGAAGCGCTCCATGGTCTGCTCGCGCGGCAGGTCCCAGGCACCATGCACGGTCTGGCGCTGGGCCAGCATCAGCTCCACGCCCTGGCTCACGGGCACGGCGCGCGACAGCGCGGCATTGGCCAGCGTGGGCAGCACCAGGGTCAGCACGGCCCAGCAGCCCATGAGGGCCATGGCGTTGGCCACCGAACTGCCGCCCAGCGTGGCGACCACCAGGCACAGCCCGCTCCAGAAGGCCACATAGGCCGTGGCGCTCAGCAGCACGGAGGCGATGGCGCCCGCCTGCGCCCCGCTGGCCAATGCCCCTGCCAGGGCCGGCAGCGCCAGGCATGCCAGCAACAGCACCGAACGCAGGCCCGCACGGCGCAGCCACAGCCGGCGCCCGCTGCCGGGCATGGCCTGAAGCGTGCCCAGGCGTCCCGATTCGCGCTCGCCCGAGACCAGGTCGTAGAGCAGTGCAATCAGGAACAGCGGCGCCAGGTAGACCAGCACAAAGGCGAAGTCGAAGCGGCCCGCCAGCGCCAGTTCGGGGTTGAAGCTCTCGCCTTCATGCAGCTGCGCCTGCAGCGCCAGGGCACGCACGCGCAGCACATAGGGCGCGGCATCGCGCAGGCCCAGGGCGAGGAAGGCCGTGGACGACGGTGCATCCCAGGTGCTGTGAAAGCCGTAGTAGGCCACCGAGCCCGCATCGCCGGGCTGTGCATGCCGACCTGCCTGGGCCGCCATTTCCTGCTGCTGCATTTGGGCCAGACGGTCCAGGGTCTGGCGCTGCGACGAGATCTCGCGCAGGCCCGACAGCACTGCCAGCGTGGACAGCAACAGCAGCAGGGCCAGGGCGCACAGCGCCAGGCGCGAGCGCGTCAGAAGACGCCATTCATGTCGTAGCCAGCTCATCGCACCACCCTCCCCAGACGTTGCGTGGCCACCAGCAAGGCGGCCGCCAGCGCCGCCAGCCATCCCAACAGCACGCAGGCTGCGGGTGCCGCGCGGCGCAAGGCCGCCAGCGGCGGATCGGGCTCGTGATGGAAGTCGGAGACGCCGCGCCAGTGCTCGTGGCTGATGCGGTTGTCTCGGCTGGAACGGTCACCCGCGTAGCTGAGCTTGTCCACCTGCAGCTGGTTGAGCGCCTGCACCATGCGGTAGCGATGCTGCTCGGCCTGCTCCAGAAAGCGCCGATAGCCTTGCAGGTCGGTGCCGGCCACGGCCATGGACAGGCGGCGCAGCGCAATCAAGGGGCTGACCAGGGCAAAGCCGTCGGCGCTGCGCAGTTGCCGGGCCTGCAGATCGAAGCTGGCCTCGGCATGGCGCCTGAAGAGCTCGCTGGTCAGCCGCTCGCCCTCCATGCCGACCAGGCCCTTGTAGTTGACGGGCAGATCCTCCACACGCGACACGCCGTACTGCGCAAGCACTTTGGCGCGAAAGGCGGCGAAGTAGGGATCGTCGGGATTGTGGCTGTCGCCCAGCGCCGCCAGCTCGCGCGCCGTGGCGATGTCGGTCTCGAAGCGCGTGGGCAATGCCAGGGCCGCGCCCACCAGCTCCGGCGCCAGCCGGGGCACCAGCACCACGCCAATGGCCCACGCGGCCAGCAGGGCCAGCAAGGCATCGCGCCCGCGCCGCATGAGGGCCGAGACCGCGGTGATGCCCACGGCCCACAGCAGCAGCCACAGCACATGGCCAGCCGCCAGCGCGGCCACCAGGCTGATGGGCACGGGCGTGGCCACCGCCATCCAGGCCAGGGCCAGCAAGGCGGGCAGCAGCACCAGGGCCGCCACGCCCGTCAGCGCCAGCAGCTTGCCGGCCACGAACTGCCGCATGCCCACGCCCTGGGCCAGCAGCACGCGCAAGGTGCCGGCCTCGCGCTCTCGCGCGATGCAGGCATGGCCCACGAAGATCAGCAGCAGCGGTGCCAGCACCTGCAGCACAAAGGCCGGCGTGAGCTGGCCGAAGCGCAGCAGCAGCGACGACTGGCGCACATCGCCGAAGTTGGCGCTGTTCTGGCGGTGGCCTTCGAGAAACAGCGTGTGGCCGGTGTAGGCGTCTATGCCCGCATCGAAGGCCGCCAGCGGATTGAGCGGGCGGAACACGAAATGGCCGTAGTGCACCATGCGGTGCGGATGGCGGTCGGGCTGGGCCTCGAACTCATGGTCCACCTGCGACTGGTGGCGTTCGCGCTGGGCCTGGGCCGCGCTGCGCTGGTCCCAGGCGGTGAAGGCGGCAGTAGCACCGAGCAGCAGCCACAGCACCATGCCCAGCACGGCCACGCGGTCGCGCAGCAGCAGGCGCCATTCCTCGCGTGCAATGGTCCAGGCCGTGCTCATGCCGCGGCCCCCTGCACGCCTGCGTCTGCGTCTGCGTCTGCGTGTGCGTCTGCACTCGCACTCGCACCCGAACCTGTACCCGCGTAGTGGCGGTGCAGTGCCCGCACGTCAAAGCGCTCTTCCCCACGGGCCGCCACCTCCTCCACCAGCCTGCCGCCCGCGATGAAGCCCATGCGGTCGGCCACATCGGCCGCCCCCAGCAGGTCGTGCGTGACCATGAGAATGGCCACGCCCTGGCCGCGCAGCTGCGTGATGAGCCGGCTGAATTCGGCCGTGGCCTGCGGGTCCAGGCCCGAAGTGGGTTCGTCCAGCAGCAGTGCCGGCACCTTGCGTGCCAGCGCCAGCGCAATGGCCACCTTCTGCCGCATGCCCTTGGAAAAGCCCGAGACGCGCCGGTCATGCGCGGCCGCATCCAGCCCTGCAGCGGACAAGGCCTGGCCGATGGCATCCCTGCTGGCGGGCTGGCCCGCCAGGTCCAGCAGATAGGCCACGTTCTCGCGCGCGCTCAGGTGCTCGTACAGCGCCACGTTCTCGGGGATATAGGCGATCAGGCCGCGCGCCTGCGCGGCAGCCGTCACCGGGTCCACGCCCTGCACGCGCACCTGGCCGCTGCGCGGCCGCACAAAGCCCAGGAACAGGCTCAGCGTGGTGGTCTTGCCCGCGCCGTTGGCGCCCAGCAGCGCATAGATCTCGCCGGCATGCACGGCCAGGTCCAGGCCCTGGAGGATGGTGCGCTCGCCATAGTCCACCACGGCGCCCAGCGCTTGGAGCACGGGCGTGGAGGCAGAAGTGGGGTTGGAAGAAACAGGAAGGGATGGATGCATGGCGGGGCTCAGAACTTGGCTTGAAGGCCTACGGTGACGGTGCGGGCGGTGCCCGGCGTCACCCACAGCCGGCTGTACGAGCTGGTGTAGTAGGTCTTGTCAAAGAGGTTGTCCACGTCCAGCGTCAGGCGCAGCGTGGGGCTGATGCGCCAGTAGGCCACCAGCTTGGCGGTGGTGTAGCCGGGCAGATCGAAGGCCGCCTTGCCCGCGTCGGCCTCGGCCTGCGTGCGGGCCTGGCCCAGGCGCTTGCCCACGCGGGTGACGCCGCCGCCAATGCCGTAGCGCTGGCCGTTGGAGAAGGCGTTCTCGTAGACCGCCAGCACGCTGCCGTTGACCTTGGGCACGTTGAGCAAGCGCCCGCCCACTTCCAGCGTGTTGTCGCGCGAGATCTCCACGTCGTTGAGCACCAGGCTCGCATTCAGGCGCCAACGCTGCGTGACCTGGCCGGCAAAGTCGAACTCCAGCCCCCGGCTGCGGATCTCGCCGGCCGAGACCGAGTAGCCGGCGTTGCCCGGGTCGGCCGTCAGCACGTTGCGCTTGCGGATGTCGAACAGCGCGGCCGTGGCACCCATGCGCCGGTCGGCGCTTTCCCACTTGGCGCCCAGCTCCATGGAGCGGCCGGATTCGGGACTGAAGCCCGCGCCGGCCACATCGACGCCCACGTTGGGCCGGAACGAGCGGCCCACGTTGGCATAGAAGGTCCATTGCGGCAGCGGCAGCCAGCTCAGGCCCAGGCGCGGAGAGGTCGAGGTCGGGTCCTGCTGCGTGGTCGCGCCCGTGCGGCGGTTGTGCAGCGACTGGTCATAGCGGTCCATGCGCAGGCCGGCCACCACGCGCCACTGGGGCGAGAGCTTGATGGCGTCCTGCAGGTAGAAGGCCGTGTTGCGCTGGCGCTCGAAGGTATCGGTATTGGCCGTGGGCACGGGCTGCGTGCCTCCATAGACGGGGTTGTAGATATTGATGGCATAGGGATTGGCCGCCGTGGGGTTGGCGCGCAGCATCACCGTATCCATGTCGAAGCGAAAGCTCTCCAGGCCCAGCAGCAGCTCGTGTTCGACGGTGCCCGTTTTCACCGTACCCTGCAGCTCGGCCTGCACGGCGATATCGTCGGACTGGTAGTCGCGGAAACGCCGCTGGCGCGTCAGGTCGCCATTGGCCAGCAGCGCATGGGGTTCGGTGGAAAAGCCGTTGATCGAGGTCTCGCGGTAGGACAGACCCAGGCGGCTGCGCCACTGCGCGCTCCACTCATGCGAGAGGATGAACTGGTGCGTGCGGTTTTCCACCGTCACATCGCCGTCGCGCGGGTCGCCCAGGAAGCGGCTGCGCGAGATGGCGCCCAGGCGGTCGCCCACGGCCACCACGCCACGGTCCAGCGGCGTCTTGTGGCGCAGCAGCTCGCCCGAGTACTCCAGCACCGTATCGCGCCCCAGCTTCCAGGTGAAGGCCGGCGCAATCACCTGGCGGCTGGCGCCCACGAAGTCGCGGAAGCTGTCGCGGTCCTCCACGGCGATGTTGAGCCGGTAGGCAAAGTTCTCGCCAATCGGTCCCGTGCTGTCGAGCGCGCCGCGCCGCAGCCCGTAGCTGCCCGCATAGGCTTCCACGGAATGCGAAGGCGTCCACAGCGGACGCTTGGAGACGACGTTCAGCGTGCCGCCCGGCTCGCTGCTGCCATAGAGCGCAGCGGCCGTGCCCTTGAGGAACTCGATGCGCTCCACGCCGGCCAGATCACGCGGCGCGTTGAAGCCGCGCCCCGAGGAAAAGCCGTTGAACAAGGTGGCCATGCCCACGTTCTGATCGCCGGGCAGGCCGCGAATGACGATGTTGTCCCACAGGCCGCCAAAGTTGTTCTGGCGCGAGACGCCGCCCACATAGTCCAGCACATCGTCGAGCTTGGTGGCTCCCAGGTCGTCCATGGCCTGGCGCGTGATCACGCGCACCGACTGCGGCAGCTCGCGCAGCGGCAGGTCGGTCTTGGCGCCTGCCGCCTCATCGGTGTGATAGGCGCCCGAGGCCGTGCGGCCCACGACTTCCACGGCAGGCAGCAGGGTCTGCTCCTGGGGCGACGGCGCTGACGGCACGGATGCCGCAGGTTGTTCCTGGCCCTGGGCCAGCACGGGCGTGGAGAAGAAAGCGGCAGCGCTCAGAGCAAGCGGCAGCGGGCGAAGGCCGGGGAGCGGCTTCGCGAGGATGGAGAAGGCAGTCATGATGAAAACGGGCACGGGCGCATGCCGCCGGCATCAGAAGCCGGCGCGCGCAAACACGGACATGCCGCCAGCACCAACGGGTGCCGGCGGCAGAGAAGGAGAAAAGTGCTTGCGGATTCAGCGCGGCGGGTCGCGCGATGCAAAGGCCCAGCGGTTCTGCGAGGGGATAGCGCCGCCCACGGTGCGCGGCGGCACCCTCTCAGGCGGTGCGGCCACGGCCAGCGGCAGGCCGAAGTGCGGCAGCCAGGCCGCCGCATGCGGTGCATGGCCCATGCACCAGACGCAGACGGCTTCCGCGGCTTCCGCCTTTTCACCGGCCGGCGCCTTGTCCTCGCAGCCGTTCAGGCCGGCAAACGCCTGGCCGGGCGCTGCCGCCGCCTGCCGGATATGCGTTGCGCCGTGCAGGGGCATGCCAATGGCCGTGTTGAAGAACACGGCCAGCAATAGCAGGCGCAAAACAAGCAGGCGCATAAGACGGCGATCTTACTATTGACAATTCAATATCGTTAACTATCCGCCGGCATTTTCAGCACGGGCCCGGAGACAGCGCGGCAATATGGCACAGGCATGTGACAGCCGACTGGCGATTTCCCGCATTGTGCCTATTGATCTGCGGGCCCCACGCCCCGGAAGAACATGTCGCAGATCTGGTCCGCCACCTTCTCCAGCGAGCCCTTGCGGGGGTTGAACCAGGACTGTATGGAGTTGATGCTGCCCAGGATCATGATGCGCGCCAGGTGGATGTCGGCATCGGCCCGCAGGCGGCCTTCGGCGCGCAGGTCTTCGAGCAGGCCGCTCCAGAATTTCTGGTGGCGCTCGCGGCGCTTGATCTGGCGTTCGCGCACCTTGTCGGGCAACTGGCCCAGCAGGCGGCCGTGGGCCAGGGCGAAGTCCCCATGCTTGATCAGGCCCGCCATCTGGCCCAGCACGGCTGCGCGGAAACGCTGCTCGGCCGTGGCGTCGGCGCCCAGCGCGGCAAGGCGCTCCTGCTGCTGGCTGATGATGCGGTTGCCGCCCTGCTCCATGACCTCGTCCACCAGTTCCTCCTTGGAGGCGAAGTGGTAGTAGATGCTGGCGGCCTCTATCCCGGACTGCTCGGCAATGTTGCGCATGGTGGTGGCAGAGTAGCCCTGCTCACCGAAGGTGCGGGCGGCCAGCTTGAGAAGGGTCTCGCGGGTCTCGTTGCCGTCGTGGGCGCTGGTCTGCCTTCTTGCCATGTCTGCCAGGGTGTGGATCGTTGTAGTGCGGCGATGCTAACAGGCTGTTGGTGGCACGCCAATCAAGCGTTCGGTACGCGCCCGCTGCCTGGCGGGCATGGCCGGGCCGCGAAACTGCGCCTGAAGAATCAGCCCCAAAGGCATTCCCGGGACTGCAATGGCCTGGCAATCAACGGCTCATGCATTTTCCGCGATATCGGCGGAAGATATTTCAAACCACGGCCAGGAATTCAATCCTCGCAATACAAAAAATCTATCCAGCCAATCGACAAGACAAATGAAACAACGCGTGTTAATCGCAAGATTAAATAGCAGAATCGAATCACATGTAATTTATTTTATAAATCGATAAATAAAATCGATTGATGAAACAAAATCAGCACCCGCAACCGGTTCTGAAATGGGAACTTGTACGATCACCTCGTCGCGGCTGCCCTGCAAAAGCATGCCAGCACGCCCTCTCCAGAGGAGGAAGCGCCAACCACAATGCTCTGCAAATGTAACAAAGACGCAACAGCTTTTGTAAAGTGGCGGTTATCAAGATGTTGCTGGATATAATGCGGATCGCCTCGGAATATGCCCAGGCATGAGAAGAAGCTGTCTACACCCCATAGAACGCTCACATCATCAGTATTTATACTTACGGTGATATCTTCATCCCCCACTGCACATGCACCAACCTTGACCATTGCGTAAAGAGTTCCGGGTCGTTGTTCTTGCTGCGCAGTTTTCGACAAATAGCCGCACTTAGAAATTCTTCTATCAAGATGACTACATACCAAGAGCTGATTGCCCAGAAAAAACTGCTCGACCAGCAAATCGACGAGGCCCGCAAGCTGGAGTCCAAAGCGGCTCTGGCATCGGTGCAGGAACTGGTCCGGGAGTTTGGCTTTACGGCACAGCAGGTCTTCCCCTGGAAGCCCGATGGCAAGAAGAGCGCCCCCGCCAAGTACCAGGACCCCGAGTCCGGCAAGACCTGGACCGGCCGCGGCAAGCCGCCGAACTGGATCCTGGGCAAGGACCGCACCCTGTTCGAAATCAAGTGAGTCCCTGCCGCGCATGGGCCCGCCCGCACGGCGGCGCACATGCGCGGGCACATGCTCAGAGGTGCGTCATGCAGGCACCACCGCCGTGACCTCGATCTCCACCTTGGCCCGGTCTTCCACCAGATCCGCCACCTCCACCGCCGTCATGGCGGGGAAATGCCGCCCGATCAGTTCGCGGTAGTGCTTTCCAATGGCCGGATAGGCCGCCACGTATTCCTGCTTGTCGGTCACATACCAGGTCATGCGCACGATGTGCTCGGGCCTGGCGCCGCCTTCGGCGAGGATGGCGACGATATTGGCCAGCGCCTGCCGCACCTGTCCGGCAAAGTCGTCCGTCTCGAATTGCTGCTGGCCGTTCCAGCCAATCTGCCCGCCGACAAACACCAGCCGGGAGCCGACCGTCATTTCGGTTAGGATGCCATTGGCATAGCCTCGTGGCGCCAGCCAGTCCGGGGGTTGCAGAGTCTTCATTGCTTCATCCTGTTCTCGTTGAATCCGTAAAACCGTCCTGCGGCACCAGATAGGCCTGCAGGCGCTCGCGCAGATCGGCCGGCAGTGGCGTGGCCTTCATGCTGCGCAAATCCATGGTGACGATGGTCATGCGCGCAGACAGCCGTCGCTGGCCGTCCGGCCCCTCGAAACGCACATCGAACTGGAACGACGCCCCGCCGATGCGGCGCACCTCCAATACCTGGCGCAGCGTGTCGTGCCAGCGGCTGGGCGCCGTGAAATCGCATTGCACCGACACCGTGGGCGTGCCCACCTGGCGCTGTACATGCAGGGTGTGGAATGGCAGGCCCATTCCCCTGTCGAACCATTCCTCCACCAGGTCGTTGACCATTTCGAAATAGCGCGGGTAAAAGACGATGCCGGCCGGATCGCAATGGCGAAACAGCACCTGCACCTGGCTGACGAAGGCGGAGGCCATGGCGCGCGCTCACGGCATCTTGCGCAGCACGAAGCGCTGCAGCTTGCCGGTCTCGGTGCGCGGCAGGGCCGGCACGAAGACAATGGCGCGCGGGTACTTGTAGGGCGCAATGCTGGCCTTGACGAAGGCCTGCAGCGTGGCGGCCATGTCGTCGCCGGCCGCAAAGCCGGGCTTGAGCACCACAAAGGCCTTGACCACCTGGCCGCGCTCGTCGTCTGCCGCGCCTATCACGCCGCATTCGGCCACGGCCTCGTGGCGCAGCAGTGCGTCCTCCACCTCGGGGCCGGCGATGTTGTAGCCGGCCGAGATGATCATGTCGTCATTGCGCGCCTGGTAGAACAGATAGCCGTCGGCATCACGCACAAAGGTGTCGCCGGGCAGGTTCCAGCCGTTTTGCACAAAGCGCTTCTGGCGCTCGTCGGCAAGATACCGGCAGCCGGTCGGCCCCTTGATGGCCAGGCGGCCGGGCGTGCCGTCGGGCACGGGCTGCATGTCGTCGTCCACCACCTGGGCCACATAGCCGGGCACGACCTTGCCGATGGCGCCCGCACGCACCTCCTCGGGCGGGCTGGACACGAAGACGTGGATGAGCTCGGTGCCGCCGATGCCGTCGATCATCTCGATGCCCGTGGCCTGCTTCCACAGCTGGCGCGTGGCGTCCGGCAGGGCCTCGCCGGCCGAGACACTTTTCCTGAGTGACGACAGGTCGAAGCGCGCTGCCTGCGCCGCCATCTGCCGGTAGAAGGTGGGTGCGGTGAAGACGATGGTGGCGCGGAAATCCTGCACCAGCTGCAGCAGCCCTTCGGGCGTGAGCTTTTCGGCCAGCACGGTGCTGGCGCCCACGCGCAGCGGAAAGCACAGCAGCCCGCCCAGGCCAAAGGTGAAGGCCAGTGGCGGCGTGCCGCAGAAGATGTCGTCCGGACCCGGCCGGATCACATGGCGCGGAAACAGGTCGCACATGGCCAGCACGTCGCGGTGGAAATGCATGCAGCCCTTGGGCGCGCCCGTGGTGCCGCTGGTGAAGGCGATGAGGCAGACATCGTCGGCCGCCGTGTCGCAGCAGGCAAAGGTGTCGGGCTTGGCTGCGGCCAGGGCGTCCAGCGCGTCGGCTGCGCCATCGTTGAAATACAGCACGCGCGAAAGGTCCGGGCAATGGTGTTCATGGCCGGGCTGCAGGCACAGCTGCACCTCGTCCTTGAGGCGCACATCGCACAGCACGGCCTGCACCCGGGCCTTGGCGATGATCTGCTGCAGCTCCTTGGCACGCAGCAGCGGCATGGTGGGCACCGTCACCAGCCCGGCCTTGATGGCGGCCAGCCAGGAAGCGGCCATCATGGCGTTGTTGGGGCCGCGCAGCAGCAGCCGGTTGCCGGGCACCAGCTGCAGGTCTTCCACCAGCACATGGGCGATGCGGTTGGTCAGCGCCTGCAGTTCGGCATAGGTCATGGCGGCCTGGTCGGCGCCCTGCCTCCAGCGCAGGGCCACGCGGTCGCCATGGCCGCGCGCCACCATGGCATCGACCAGTTCGGCCGCGCAGTTCAGGCGTTCGGGATAGGCCACGTCCGGGCCGTCGAGCAGGAACTCGGGCCATTGGTCGGGCGGCGGCAGGTTGTCCCGGGCGAAAGTATCGATGTGGGCGGAGGCTTGCATGCGATGTTCCCTGGCTTTGCGTTGAATGGGCAGCCTGCCGCTCAGGCCTTGAGCAGCTCGCGCGCGATGATGAGTTTCTGCACCTCGGTCGCGCCCTCGTAGATGCGCAGCGCGCGGATCTCGCGGTACAGCGTCTCCACCGGCATGCCCGAGACCACGCCCGCCCCACCGAACATCTGCAGCGCGCGGTCGATCACGGCCTGGGCCGATTCAGTGGCCGTCATCTTGGCCATGGCCGCCTCGCGCGTGGTGCGCGTCTTCTTCACATCGCGCATCCAGGCGGCCCGGTAGGTCAGCAGGGCCGATGCGTCGATGGCCGTGTCCATGTCGCCCAGCGCGGCCTGGGTCAGTTGCAGGTCGCCCAGGGTCTGCCCGAACATGCGGCGTGACTTGGCGCGTGCCAGGCCTTCGTCCAGCGCGCGGCGCGCAAAGCCCAGTGCGGCGGCGGCCACCGAGGCGCGGAAGATGTCCAGCGTCATCATGGCCAGCTTGAAGCCCTGCCCCGGCTCGCCCAGGCGCTGCGACACGGGTATGCGGCAGTTGTCGAAACGGATGGTGGCCAGCGGGTGCGGCGCGATCAGCTCGATGCGCTCGCCAATGGAGAAACCCGGCGTGTCCGCATCGACCACGAAGGCGCTGATGCCGCGCGCCCCCGGCGCCTCGCCCGTGCGGGCGAACACGCAGTAGAAGTCGGCAATGCCGCCGTTGGAGATCCAGGTCTTGGCACCGTTGAGCACATAGTGGTCGCCTTCGAGCCGCGCCTCGCAGGCCATGGCGGCCACGTCGGAGCCGGCATCGGGCTCGGACAGCGCAAACGCCGCAATGGCCTCGCCACGCGCCACGCGTGGCAGGTAGCGCTGGCGCAGCGCGTCCGACCCCATGAGCGATATCGCACCGCTGCCCAGCCCCTGCATGGCAAAGGCGAAGTCGGCCAGGCCTTCATGGCGGGCCAGGGTCTCGCGCAGGATGCAGACCGCACGCGAGTCCACCTCGGGCAAGGCCCCGCCCCAGGCGCCGCCGGGGCCGGACGGCACGGCATAGCGCAGCCAGCCGGCCTGGCCCAGGGCCTTCACCAGTTGGCGGCAGGCTGCATCGGCATCGTGGTGGTCCACATCGCCCAGGGATTGGGCGCACCAGGCATCGGCCTCATGCGCCAGCGTGCGGTGGGCGTCATCGAAGAAAGGCCAGTCCAGCCAGGAGGAATCACGCATTTTCAGTTTCCTTCGAAGACGGGCTTTTGCTTGGCCACGAAGGCCTCGTAGGCGCGGTGGAAGTCGCGCGTCTGCATGCAGATGGCCTGGGCCTCGGCTTCGGCCTCGATGGCCTCGTCCACACCCATGTTCCATTCCTGGTGCAGCAGCTTCTTGGTCACGCCATGGGCAAAGGTGGGGCCGGCGGCCAGCTGGGCGGCCAGCGCATGGGCGGCTTCGCCGATCTGCTCGGGGCTGTGCAATGCATTGAAGAAGCCCCAGGCAGCGCCCTCCTCGGCCGTCATGGCGCGGCCCGTGTACAGCAGCTCGGAGGCGCGGCCCTGGCCGATCATGCGCGGCAGCAGCGTGCAGGCGCCCATGTCGGCACCGGCCAGGCCTACGCGGGTGAAGAGAAACGCCGTGCGCGCGGCCGGCGTGCCCAGGCGCATGTCGGCCGCCAGCGCGACCATGGCGCCCGCGCCCGCGCAGATGCCGTCCACGGCCGCCACGATGGGCTGCGGGCAGGCGCGCATGGCCTTGATCAGGTCGCCCGTCATGCGCGTGAAGTCCAGCAGCTCGGGCATGCTCATCTTGGTGAGCGGGCCGATGATCTCGTGCACATCGCCGCCTGAGCAGAAATTGCCGCCCGCGCCCGTGACCACCACGGCCTTGATGTCGGTGGCATAGACCAGGGCGCGGAACAGGTCGCGCAGCTCGGCGTAGGAGCCGAAGGTCAGCGGGTTCTTGCGCTCGGGCCGGTTCAGGGTGATGGTGCCGATCTTGCCGTCGGCCGATACCTGCCACACAAAGGTCCTGGCCTCGTAGCCGGCCAGGGGGCGCTTGTGGTGCTTCATGCTGTGTTCTTCGGGCTGGGTGCTCATGGTGTCTCCATCAAGAATTCAGAAAACGGGGGGAGTGGACCGGGTTCAGCCGGTCATCACCTCGCCGCCATCGACGGCAATGGACTGGCCGTTGACCGAGGCCGATGCCGGCAGGGCCAGCCAGGCCACGGTCTCGGCCACTTCCTCGGGCTGGACCAGGCGGCCCTGCGGGTTGCGTTCGGCCAGCCTGGCGCGGGCCTCATCCGCCGTCATGCCGGTCTTGTCCACGATGTTGGCCACGGCGCCGCGCACGATGTCGGTCTCGGTATAGCCGGGGCAGACCGCGTTCACCGTCACGCCCTTGCCCGCCGTCTCCAGCGCCAGCGAGCGCGTGAGGCCGATCACGCCATGCTTGGCCGCGCAATAGGCGCTGACATAGGCATAGCCGATCAGCCCTGCCGTGCTGGCCACATTGATGATGCGGCCCCAGCGCGCAGCCAGCATGCCCGGCAGCGCGGCCTGCATGCAGTGGAAGGTGCCCGTGAGGTTGACGGCCAGCATCGCCTGCCACAGTGCGGCGTCGGTGCGCTCGAACTTCTGGCTGCTGGCCTGGCCCGCGTTGTTGACCAGGACCTGCACGGGGCCGAAGGCCGCCTCGGCCTGCGCGAAGGCCTGGCGCACCGAGGCCTCGTCGGCAATATCCGCCTGCACGGACTGCACCATCTGTGCTGTCTGGGCCGCGCCGCCCAGCTCGCGCACGGCAGCCTCCAGCGCCGCACCATCGCGTCCCAGCAGCGTGACCCGCGCGCCGCGCGCCAGCAGCGCCCGCGCGCAGGCCAGGCCTATGCCGCGCGCCCCGCCCGTCACCAGGGCATGGCGCCCTTCCAGGGGTCGTGAATTTGGGGTCATTTGAGATCCAACTGCGCCATGGCGGCGGCGCGTTCGAAGTTGGTTTCCAACTGGCGCTTGCCGGGCTGGTACTGGTTCGGCCAGTCCACATCGTGGGCGCCCAGGCGTGCGGCCTCGCGCAGCGTCCAGGCGGCATCGGCCAGGTGCGGACGCGCCAGCGCGCACAGGTCGGCCCGGCCCGAGGCGATGATGGCGTTGGCATGGTCGGCCTCGAAGATGGCGCCCACGGCAATGGTCGGTATGCCGGCCTCGTTGCGAACACGGTCAGCAAACGGCGTCTGGTACATGCGGCCGTACACCGGCTTCTGGTCGGGGCTGACCTGGCCCGAGGAGCAATCGATCATGTCGGCGCCCGCCGCCTTGAAGCGGCGTGCGATCTCCACCGCATCGTCGGGCGTGATGCCGCCCTCCACCCAGTCATGGGCCGAGATGCGCACCGACATGGGCCGGTCCTGCGGCCAGGCTGCGCGCACCGCCTCGAACACCTCCAGCGGAAAGCGCAGGCGGTTGTCCAGGCTGCCGCCATATTCGTCATCGCGCCGGTTGGTCAGCGGCGAGATGAAGCTGGACAGCAGATAGCCGTGGGCGCAGTGCAGCTCCAGCCAGTCAAAGCCCGCTGCCGCGGCGCGCCGCGTGGCGGCCACGAAGTCCTCGCGCACGCGATCCATGTCGGCGCGGGTCATGGCGGCGGGCACTTGCGAGAGTCCCTCGATATAGGGCAGGGCCGATGCCGACAGCAGCGGCCAGTTGCCCTGCTCCAGCGGATGGTCGATCTGCTGCCAGCCCAGTTGGGTGGAACCCTTGCGGCCCGCATGCCCCAGCTGCATACCAATGTGCGCCCCGCCCTGCGCGTGCACAAAATCAACGATGCGCCCAAAGGCCTGCGCCTGCTCGTCGTTCCACAGCCCGGGGCAGCCGGGCGTGATGCGCGCGTCGGGCGAGGTGCAGGTCATCTCCACCATCACCAGGCCCGCGCCGCCCATGGCGCGCGCGCCCAGGTGCACCAGGTGGAAGTCGCCAGGCACGCCGTCGGTGCAGGAATACATGGCCATGGGCGAGACCACGATGCGGTTCTTCAGCCGCAGGCCGCGCGCCTGGTAGGGCGTGAGCATGGGCATGGGCGGGCGGCGGCCTTCGGGCACGGTCTCGCCCGCATGCTCGGCAATCCAGCGCTCGAAGCCCTGCAGCCAGGCGGCATCGCGCAGGCGCAGGTTCTCGTGCGAGATGCGCTGCGAGCGCGTCAGCAGCGAATAGGCGAACTGCTCCGGCTCCAGGCCCGCATAGCGCTCCACGTTCTCGAACCATTCCGTGGAATTGCGCGCCGCGTTCTGGATCTTGAGCACCTCCACGCTGCGCACCTCCTCGTAGTGGCGCAGGCCGGCCTCGATGCCCCCCGCAGACCGCAGGCTGCGCGCCAGCTCGATCGCATCCTCCAGCGCCAGCTTGGTGCCCGAGCCAATCGAGAAATGCGCCGTGTGCGCCGCATCGCCCATCAGCACCACGGGCACGCTGCGCGGGCCGCGCAGCGTGTCCAGCGCATTCCAGTGCACCCAGGTATTGCAGATCACGCGCGGAAAGCGGATCCAGATGGCCGAGCCGCGCAGGTGCGTGGCATTGCTGACCAGGGCATGGCCGTCCAGCCAGGGGGCGAACAGTTTTTCGCAATAGGCAATGCCCTCTTCCTGGCTCATCTGCTCTATGCCGGCGGCCTGCCAGGTCTCCTCGGGCGTCTCCACGATGAAGGTGGACATGCCGTCTTCATAGCGGTAGGCATGGGCCTGGAACCAGCCGTGCTCGGTCTGCACGAAGGCGAAGGTGAAGGCATCGAACACCTTGGTCGTGCCCAGCCACACGAAGCGGCAGCGGCGCTGGTCGATATCGGGCCGAAAGGTATCGGCATAGCGCGTGCGCACCTGGCTGTTGATGCCGTCCGAGGCGATGACCAGGTCTGCGTCGTACTCGCGCGCCATCGCCTGGTCGTCCTGCACGAAGTTCTCGAACACCAGCTTCACGCCCACGTCCTCGCAGCGCGCCTGCAGGATGTTGAGCAGCTTCTTGCGGCCTATGCCGATGAAGCCATGGCCGCTGCTGCGCAGGCTTCGGCCCTTGAAGTGGATGTCGATATCGTCCCAGTGGTTGAAGGCGTCACCAATGGTGCGGGCCGACACCGGATCGGCCTCGCGCAGGTTGTCCATGGTGGCGTCCGAGAACACCACGCCCCAGCCAAAGGTGTCGTAGGGCCGGTTGCGCTCCACCACCGTGACCTCGTTGGCGGGGTCCTGCAGCTTCATCAGCAGGCCGAAGTACAGGCCGGCGGGACCTCCACCGATACAGACGATCTTCATACCGCAAACCCTTTTCTCGCAGGGCGGCAGGCGCCCCAGGTTCAGCAACAGTGCCCAATCACTTTAGGCCTGAATAGTTTAGGTTTGAAATATATGGACAAACCGCCACCACGGACATGGGGAGAACACGGATATGCCACCGGCTCCCGTTACGATGCCCGCTCACCAGGAGACACCCGCTTGGAAAAATACCGCTTCAATGTCTTTGGCCGCATCATCGCCATCGAACGGGCAGACGCCCACTGGCGCTGCTTCAACGTGGGCGCGGACGGCAAGCGTGCCCCTGCCCTGCTGGCCATCCCCGCCGACGTGACCCACGCCGAACTGGCCCAGTACCTGTACGACATCTATCACGAGAGCGCAGCCGCATCGGACCAGGACATCTTCGAGATCACCTGACACCCGGCCCGCAGCGCCCCCCGCATTCCCAACCCCCTCTATCCGCCAAGGAGCCCCTCTTGTCCCAGCCAACCGAAGTCCGCGAACTGAAGCCGGGCCTCACCCCCTTCCCCGCCGCCGCCGACATCTTTGTGGCCGACCAGCCCTGGCTGGCAGAGCACCTGCTGCCGTTGATCTCCATCGACCTGGGCCTGGTGCGGCCCGAACTGGCCGGCACCGTGGTCCACATGCTGTGCCCCGTCGAGCCCTTCGAGGGCTGCATAGGCGATGAGACCGAAGCCCACCACAACGCCTTCACCGCCCCCAACTGGTTTGCGCTGGAACTGACGCCCGACAACCGCTACCGCTTCCTGGGCAACGAAGGCTTCTTCCAGCGCGCGCCGCAGCATGGCGGCCAGTTCACCAAGGACGCCTACGCCTGCGAGCACACCGACGAAATGCTGGCCAGCCACGCCAAGGCCAGTGCCTACTACGCCCAGCATGGCCGACTGGCCAGCTACTCGCGCTACGGCAAGGGCGAGCCCGTGGAGCAGGACTACCTGGACAGCCTGGGCGGCGGCATCTGGTACGGCAACTGGACCAGCCACCCGCCCATTCCCCCGGCCTTCCAGCTGGACGAGGCGGAGAACGCCGGCATGGGCGATGAACTGGAAGACGACGGCATCCGCATCACGCGCGACGGCAAGCCCTTCTTCCACGTGGCCAACGTGGCCGGCTACAACTGGTGCGCCACGGGCGCGGACAGCATCCTGCTGTTCTACGAGCCGGAAAGCCGCACGGCGCTGTTCACCTTCGACTGGACCTGAGCCGGCCGAGCAGCGCCGCTCAGACGCGGCCCTGCTCGGGCGTGACGATCAGATGCGCCAGCAGCGGCCGGATGCGATCGTCCTGGTAGTAGCCGCCGTACTCCGTGTAGCGCAGAAAGGCGGCATTGCAATGGTGGCAGCGCCAGAGCGTGCAGCGGTTGTACGGGTGCCAGCCCAGGGCGATGGGAGCATCCGGCGACCACTGGTTCGTGCCCTGTGGGTGATATTCATCGAGCAGTTCCCGCGTCTCCGGCGTGTCCAGCGCACCAACCTGCTGCAGATGCGAAGTCTTGTCCGCACCCGACAAGGACTCCCAGCCCGGCCTCCACAGCACAGCGCAGTCCGCGCATCGCTGCTGCTCGGCCGCCGCCGCTGCGAAGGCTCTCAATTCGGGTTCGGGAAGGGGGGTTGAAGTTGTCATGGAACGGTGCCTTGGTTTTTATGGATTGTCTGGCAGGTTTTGGGGGCGGGCTACCAGTGGAAAACATCTTGTTGTTCCACGAACCTGGCAACGCTACGGTACTCTTTACCATCGACTGGACATCACGATCAGCCATGGTCTTTCCCCGGCTAGTCGTCTGGCATGCCCGTGTCAATCCAGCGGCTCGGGGCAGCCAGCGGCGTTGCTCCCCTCCAGACAATCGAACGCCCTTTCGGCACAGGCCTCCACTCTCGTCCATTCGCCAACTTGCATGTAGAAGCTTTCCGGCATGTCCGTGCCGTACGCCTCAAAGACGGCATTGATGGCATCCACCAACTGCCCCATCAGTGATGCCTCCTGCCCATCGAGAAGAATTTCACCGATCGCCATACGAGCATCACTGCCAAGATCCGTATCGTCAAAAATGAAATGTATGGCCAAATCAAGATGGTCGTATTGAACGTCTGCAGGAAAGTCCTGATTCACCCAGGCTTTCATCTGATACTTCAAATCCTTGAGTTTCCTCAAATATCCGAGCAATTCCATTCTCATTTCAGGATATTTCAAGCGAGGCATCTCAATATCTTCCTATCCTGTTACCCGCCGATTGTGAGTAGCCCTGGAGCTTGTTATGCATTTTATAAAATCAATAAGATTTTATCCCCTTTATTAACTAGATTAACAATTAAATTAATGACAGCATTAAGATGAAAGTAACTTATAATACCCCGTCGGCAGCACCTTCACGATCTCTCCTGTAGATTCCAAATAAATCAAGGCTGATTTAATTGCATCATCAGCATATTGGTTTTTGAAATTAAATCCAATCGATTCAAAATAGAAGAATAATCTATTTGCGCTAAAAAAATCTCCATTCGACAGGAAATAATCATTTATATCAATAACCGCACCTTCATGAGAGAACTCATAACCACATCCATGCTTTTTAAATTCCCACTTATTCATCTCCTCATTAAAAACAAATCCGCTGCGAGGAAGAAATTCTATATTTGATAGCTTCACAAGATCACTATGGGTTCTCATGAAAGAAAGATGTAGAATCTCCTGTTTTTCTACATATTTTTTTATGCCAAAAGCAATATTTTTGATAAGGGAATAATCTACCACAATCAATACCTTGTTCTATTTGAACGAGCAACGGCGGCGTCTTAAGCGTGCCCCCAGCAGCCGCATCGCCTTGTGGATGCCCTGCGGGTTGTATTACTGCAGCGCATTGCTCCAGGGATACAGCTTGGCTGGCCCTCGCCGGTCCGTCAGGGCTATTGGTGTGCCCGAGTGGCCGCAATGGCAGTGGTAGTGGTGGATAGCGCTGTTACCGGCCTGCTGAAATGTTATAGATCGACGTGCACACCCACCTTTGCATAGGTGCAATATCAAAAGTCTCGCTTAACTGCATGAGTGCATTAGCCAAGAAAAATCTATGCCACTTGGCACTAGTCTTTATCCCACGGAATATTAAATCATGGTAATATTTTATTTACCAAAACACCCATATTTACCCATCGAATTATTTATCACCATTTCTTCACCAGAAGAAATTATTTCTTTATTTTTTATAAAGAAATAAGTAAAAATTCCGTCATCCATTGATTCTTTATATTTCATATTATCTTTTATATTATTTGAATATTTCTTCAAATCCTCAATAATAAATAATTTGGGCGCATATGGCGGAAATATGCAAACAAAATCGTAATCTCTATTTATATAATAACTAAAATCATCTTTTTTAAAGAAATACCAACTCAATATTATTGAAATAATAATAATTGCTGTTAATTTAATTTTCATGGAATTTGCCAATCTTGGCTTGTGGTGAGCGCGCCAGAATCTTTATCTATAAACCATAGACTGCCATCATCAAGACTATCTTGGCATTTATTTTCACAGTCATTTTTTGTTTTTGAAGATAGCGAGCAATTTCTGCCTTTTTGATTGTTGTGCAAATCCATTATTTCCTCCTTTTTTGCTTGACCTGCTTTTGTTCCATACTCCTCGTGAGTATCGCCAACAGATTTCGCCTGGTCTACCCCCATCCTTAAGCTCATAATGCAAGACCAATAACAATGACGGAATGCATCGCCCTTTCCATTGTGCAACTCATTTCTTGGAAATTTTCTCTGAGCTGTAGACAGGGCATCTTTATTATCAGATCTTGTACTAAGAGCATCCCATGGCCCGATATTCCATATATGACTCATCTCTTCCATCAAACCTAGTGGATCTATGCCTTTGTTTGGATTTTTGACATAAATATTCTTATTGACCCCACCTGCCAACCCAATCGGATCCTGATTCACATAACTCCCCACCACCGGATCGTAATACCGATGCCGGTTGTAATACAGCCCCGTTTCCCTGTCATGGTGCTGCCCCGGCAGCCGGATCGCCTGGTGGATGCCTTGCGGGTTGTACTCCTGCAGCACATTGCCCCAGGGGTCCAGCTTGGCCGCCCAGGCGACTAG
>NZ_JAQOTI010000022.1:0-86932 GCF_028401915.1 Delftia sp. DT-2 | reverse complement strand
AGGTCCTTCTTGGTGGTGAAGGGAAAGCGGGCCAGGTCGGACAGCGTGCGCAGATCGGAGGGGTGCACGCCCTTCTCATCGAAAGCGCGGCGGTAGTGCGGCACGTTGTCGTAGGCATGCTGCAGCGACCAGCGCAGGCGCTGCAGCTGCAACGAGGCGATCTCGTCGCGGCTGGCGGTTTCGATGGGGTCGAGGTCGCCGGGGGCGGGGCGCAGGTCTTTGTTCATCGGGGTTCTGGCGTCGTGAGGCAAGGGGTTCAGAATAATTGACCGACCGGACGGTAGGATTATAAGATGCAGCTTTCTTGAGCAACAAGGCTTGTTGTCCGGTACTAACCCTGATAGCGACGCCACATTCCAACCCAGGAGACATCCCATGCCCGCCCACGCCCTCTACGAACGCCACCGCCCCCTGCTCGACGACGCGCTGCAGGCCCTGTCCCGCCGGGGCCACTGGTCGCCCTTTCCCGAAGCGCCTTCGCCCAAGGTGTATGGCGAGACCGCCCAGGCCCAGGGCCACGCCGCCGTGCAGGCGCTGTTCGGCAAGGACTATCCGCTGCGCCAGCCCGGTGAACGCGCCCGCGTGGCCACCGAGCAATCGCCCTATGGCGTGGCCCTGGACATCCGCTACCCCGAGTGCGATGCCCAGGCGCTGGTGGATGCCGCCCAGGCGGCCGAGCCCGCATGGCAGGCGCTGGGACCCCAGGGCCGCACCGGCGTGCTGCTGGAGGCGCTGACGCGCATCCACCAGCGCAGCTTCGAGATCGCGCATGCCGTGATGCTGACCACGGGCCAGGGCGCGATGATGGCCTTCCAGGCCGGCGGCCCCCATGCCCAGGACCGCGCCCTGGAAGCCATTGCCGTGGCCTGGAAGGCCATGGCCGACGTGCCTGCCGAGGCCGTCTGGGAAAAGCCCCAGGGCAAGCATGCGCCCGCCGTGCTGCACAAGCGCTTCGAGATCGTGGGGCGTGGCGTGGCCCTGGTCATCGGCTGCGCCACCTTCCCGACCTGGAACACCTACCCGGGCCTGTTCGCCGCGCTGGCCACGGGCAACCCCGTGATCGTCAAGCCCCACCCCAACGCCGTGCTGCCGGCCGCGCTCACCGTGAGCGTGTTGCGCGATGTGCTGACCGAGCAGGGCCTGGACCCCAACCTCGTGACCCTGGCCGTGAGCGACAAGCCCGAATTGACCCAGGCCCTGGCCACGCACGCGGCCGTGGCCTCCATCGACTTCACGGGCGGCAATGCCTTCGGCCAGTGGCTGCAGTCCAACGCTTCGCAGGCACGCCTGTATGCCGAGATGGCCGGCGTGAACCTGGTGGTGATCGAGTCCACCGATGCCTACGCAGGCATGCTGCGCAATCTGGCCCTGTCACTGTCGCTGTACAGCGGCCAGATGTGCACCACCACGCAGAACCTGCTGGTTCCGGCCGGCGGCATAGAGACTGACCAGGGCCACAAGAGCTTCGAGCAGGTCGGCGCCGATCTGGCCGCCGCCATCGACCAGTTGCTGGCCGATCCCAAGGTGGCCTTCACCGTGCTGGGCGCCATAGGCTCTGCGCAGACCGTGGAGCGCGTGGAACAGGCCGCCACCGTGGGCCGCGCCGTGCGCGCCTCGCAAAAGCTCACCCATCCCGAGTACCCGCAGGCCGAGGTGCGCACGCCCGCGCTGCGCGCGCTGGACGTGGCGGACGCTGCCATCTACGAGCGCGAATGCTTCGGCCCGGTCTCCTACCTGGTGGCCGTGCCCTCGGCCCAGGCCGCGCGCGAGCTGGCCGAGCGCAGCGTGCGCGCGCATGGCGCGATGACCCTGGGCCTGTACTCCACGGATGCGGCCTTCGTCGATGCCGTGGCGGCCTCGGCGCTGCGCTCGCGCGTGGCCCTGTCCATCAACCTCACGCAGGGCGTGATGGTCAACCAGTCGGCAGGCTTCTCGGACTTCCATGCCACGGGCGGCAATCCCGCGGCCAATGCCAGCTACACCACGCTGGCCTTCGTGGCCGACCGCTTCGTGGTCGTGCAGCGCAGGTGGTGAGGGGCCGGGCCGAGCCTAGGCCTGGCGGGCCTTGCGCGGCTTCTTGCCGTCCGGCACGCTGACCGCGCGCACGCCGCCGAAGAACAGCTGGGACACCATGGTGCCTATGGCGTCATGGTCCAGCGTGCCGCCCGGCTTGAGCCAGGTGAAGGTCCAGTTGATCATGCCGAACAGCAGCATGGCCAGGGGCTTGCCCAGGGCGCTGTCGGCAGGTTCTCCGCGCACCTGGGCAATGGTCTGCGCAAAGGCGGCGACCACGCGGCGCTCCACGTCCAGGATGCGCTGCTGGTCTTCCTCGCGCAGGAAGCGCACGTCCTCGGTCAGCACGCGGTGGGCATTCTGGGCCTGGGCGTACTCCTGGCCAAAGCCGCGGATCAGCGCATGCAGGCGCTGCTCGGGATCGGCATGGGCCTGCAGGGTGTCGTTGACCAGGGCTTCGAGGCGCAGCACATGCTCTTCGGCAATGCGCACGGCCAGGTCGTGCTTGTCGAGCACATAGTGGTAGAGCGTGGCCTTGGAGACGCCGCAGGCCGCAGCCACCTCGTTCATGGAGGTGCCCGCATAGCCGCGCTGCGCGAACAGCTGGGCGGCGTGGGAGAGGATCATTTCACGCTGGCCATCGTAGCCAGCAGGGTCACGTACGCGTGCCATGCGGCGGCGTCCTTTCGGTAGGTGTCGTTGCCAGGGTCCGCCCGTGCGGCCCGGGCCGGAATTATGGACGGCGCAGCGGCGCGCGCCCCCGCGATTACCAGTTTTCAGGGATATGCAAAGATGCGGGCTTCGCCCACAGTCGGGCGGCCATCCTGCCCCTTTTTACGCCCGCCGCTGCGCACGCCTTTTCCATGCCCGCCCACCTGCTTGTCCCAGAGTCCACGCTTCCGGCCCCGGTGCTGGTGGTGGAGGACGAGCCGCTGATCCGCCAGCGGCTGCAGTCCGTGCTGGGCCAGCTGGGCTACACGCCCGATGCCCTGCTGTTCGCCGGCTCCCTGGCCCAGGCCCGCGCCTGCCTGGCCGAGCCCGTGGCCCTGGCCCTGGTGGACCTGGGCCTGCCCGACGGCAGCGGCATCGACCTGATCGCCGAGATGCGCAGCGCAGATCCGGCCGTGGGCATCCTGGTGATCTCGGCCTGGAGCACGGAGGATGCCATCCTCGCGGCGCTGCGCGCAGGCGCCACCGGCTATGTGCTCAAGGAACGCGACGACCTGGAAGTGTCGCTGTCCATCCGCAGCGTGCTGCGCGGCGGCGCCCCCATCGACCCCTTCATCGCGCGCCGCGTGATCGCCGAGCTGCAGGGCGCGGCACCCGCCACGCCGGAGAGCAGCGGCACCGAGTCCACGCTGAGCGCGCGCGAAAGCCAGATCCTGCGCCTGGTGGCCGATGGCCTGACCAACCGCGAGATCGCCGAGCAGCTGCACCTGTCGCGCTACACGGTGGAATGCCACATCAAGCACATCTACCGCAAGCTGGCCGTGTCCTCGCGCACGCGCGCCGTCAACACGGCACGCGTGCGCGGATTGCTGGGCTGACGGCCATGGGCGGGTGGCGCCGGTGGTTCGGCCCGGTGCGGTGCCTGGCACTGGGCCTGGCGGTCCTCCTGTGCAGTCCCTGCGCCCTGGCCCAGGCCTGCCTGCCGCAGATCCTGTCCATCCAGTCCGCCAAGGCCGCAGGCCAGGGACCGCCGCCCATCGCCAGCGCGGTACGCGACTGGCACAACGTGACCCTGCCCGACCACTGGCTGGACCGCTGGCCCGGCTACAGCGGCGCCGTCTGGTACCGCATCGACTGGCAGCGCGGCTGCGCTCACCCCCCTGCCGCTTCTGCCACCGCCGCCGCAGATCCCGTGGCGCTGGCCCTGCACTCCATGGTCATGGCCGGCGAGGTCTTCGTGAACGGCGACCTGCTGTGGCGCGACCGGCACCTGGTCGAGCCCCTGTCGCGCAGCTGGAACATGCCGCGCTTTTGGCTGCTGCCCGAATCCGCCCTGCATGCGGGCACCAACAGCGTGTGGATACGCGTGCACGGGCATGCGCCGCATCGAACAGTTCAACCAGGAGCTGAGCGACAGCGTGGCGCGTGCCTGCGACGAGCTCGGCGGCACGCTGGCGCGCGAGCATGCGCTGGCGCTCAGCCACTCGCGGCTGCAGGAACGGATGCAGCTGGCGCACGACCTGCACGACAGCCTGGGCGGCTCCCTGGTCCGCTCCATCGCCATGGAGGAGCAGGCCGGCACCCCCATGCACAACCGCCAGTTCCTGTCCGTGCTCAAGCTGCTGCGCGACGACCTGCGCCAGATGATCGACAGCGGCACCAGCGTCTCCGTCACCGTGCCGGACACGCCCCAGGCGTGGATCGCGCCGCTGCGCCACCGCTTTGCCAGCCTGTTCGACGCGCTGGACATGCAGTCCGACTGGCAGGTGCCGGCCGCCTGGCCGCAGCCGCCCGGTGCGCTGCAGTGCCTGGCGCTGACGCGCGTGCTGGAGGAAGCGCTGGCCAATGTGATCAAGCACAGCCGCGCCCAGTGCGTGCAGGTGCAGCTGCAGTGGCCCGAGCCGCATTGGCTGATGCTGCGCATCACCGACGACGGAGCAGGCTTTGACGTGGCCGCCGTGCAGCAGGCCGGCATGGGCGTGGGCCTGCGCAGCATGCAGGCGCGCCTGCAGCGCCTGGGCGGCCATCTGGACATGGCGCCACCGTGCTGGCCGCCTGGCTGCCCGTGCCCGGCGATCACCTGCACGAAGGCACGGAGCAGGCCACCCTCAGCGCGAAAATCAGCGCGAAAAGCGCCCTATCCCCGCACTGACGCCGGCCGGCGTCAGCACATCGTCGAAATACTCCAGCGTGAGCTGGTTGCCGTCGAACGTGGCCTTGGACAGGCTGCCCGGCGAATCGCCCTCGGGCACGAAGCTGAAGACCTCGCCATCCCAGTGGCTGAGCAGCATGCGCTGCGAACCCAGGCTGACCTGCAGCCCCCCGCCGCCCGTCTGCAGGCTGACCTGGGCCGGCCCGTAGAAGCGGTTGGCGTAGCTGCCCACATAGGCGCCCAGCGGCCGGGGCGGGCGCGGGAAAGGGGGCCGGGTCTTGCCTGCCAGCTCGCCATGCGGCTGCATGATGGGCGCCAGCCGCTTGGTCCAGATGCTCTCCCAGTCCTGGCGCTGGCGGCCCCATTCGACCTGGTCCAGGAACTGCGAGACCACGATCTCGGGCACGCCGATGGGCATGCCGTTGGTCAGCACCACGATGCCCAGCTTGAGCTCGGGCATGACGGTGAAGCTGGTCGCGCTGCCCGTGCCGAAGGCGCCCGAGTGGCTGTAGGTGGTGCGCCCCGCCTCGGACACGCCCACGTTGAAGCCGAAGCCGTAGTAGCGCGCAGGCTCGCCGTTGCCGGCCGGCGACTGCAGCATCTGCGGCGACAGCGCCGTGCGCAGCGCCTGCGCATCGACCACCTGGCGGCCCTCGAAGCGGCCCTCGTCCAGCAGCATGGTCATCCAGCGCGCCATGTCGCGCACCGTGGAGCTGACGCCGCCGGCGGCCGACTGCGCATCGGGCCGGCGCACCGGCCCCGTCTGCCACACGCCATTGACGCGCAGGTGGCCGGCCGCGCGGTTGGCGCGCGCCTCGAAATCGGCAAACAGCGAGCTGGTCTGCGTCATGCCCAGCGGGCCGTAGACGGCCTGCTGCGACAGCGCCGCCCAGGACTGGCCCGCGATGGCGGCCACCGCCTCGGCACCCGTGGTCAGGCCGAAGTTGCTGTAGGCGTACTGGGTGCCCACGGGCCGCAGCGGCAGGTAGCGCAGGCGCTCCAGGATCTGGCGCTGGCTGTAGCCCAGCTCCTCCAGCGCATCGCCGGCCTGGCCGGGCAGGCCCGAGCGGTGGGCATACATGTCGCCCACGGTGATGCGCTGGGCCGCGTCGGCGTCCTCCAGCGTCCACCAGGGCAGGCCCTGCTGCACGCGCGTGTCCCAGGACACGCGGCGCTGGCCCACCTGCTGCGCCACCACGGTGGCGCCCACGGACTTGGAGACGGAGGCGAGCTGGAACACCGTGTCCGCATCCACGGCCAGCGACGAGCCCAGACGGCGCACGCCCATGCCCTGGGCATAGACCAGGCGCCCCTCATGCACCACCGCCACGGCCACGCCGGGCACGCCCGTGCGCCGCATCTGCGCGCGCACCTGGCCATCGAGTTGATCGAGCGCACGCTTGACGCGGTCCGTCACGGGCGGATCGATGGGATCGCCCCAGGACACCTCGCCGTTGCATCCGGCCGTGGCCACGGCGCCCAGGGCCGCTCCCAGAAAATGCCGGCGCGCAAGAATCGATGAAGCCATGGGGTCTCCTGTGGTGCTGTCGTGAAGAACAAAAGGAAAAAGAAAAAGGGGCGGTTGTGCCGCCCCCCGTGACGATAGCAAAACGCGCCGGGCCGCATCCTGCCCGGCATCAGTGCCGCGTCAGTGCTGCATCACTGCGGATCCACCGCCGCGATGATGCCGCCGCCCAGGCACACGTCGCCGTCGTAGAGCACGGCCGACTGGCCGGGCGTGACGGCCCATTGCGGCTCGGGGAAATCCAGCCGGAAGCCTTCGGGCGTGGCGCCCGAGATCAGGGCCGGCGAGTCGGGCTGGCGGTAGCGCGTCTTGGAGCCGTAGGCCTTGCCCTCGGCAGGCGCGTGGCCGGCCACCCAGCTGACCTGGTCGGCCAGCAGCGACTGCGACAGCAGCCAGGGATGGTCATGGCCCTGCACCACGCGCAGCGTGTTGGTGTCCAGTTCCTTGCGCGCCACGAACCAGGGATCATGGTCGCCGCCGCCGCGCGGCGCGCCCTTTTCCTTGACGCCGCCGATGCCCAGGCCCGAGCGCTGGCCCAGCGTGTAGAACGACAGGCCCACATGCTTGCCCAGCTTGCGGTTGCGGTCGTCGAGGATGTTGCCGGGCTCCTTGCTGATGTAGCGGTTCAGGAAGTCGCGGAACGGCCGCTCTCCGATGAAGCAGATGCCCGTGGAGTCCTTCTTCTTCGCGTTGGGCAGGCCGATCTCCTCGGCAATGCGGCGCACCTCGGTCTTCTTCAGCTCGCCCACGGGGAACATGGACCTGGACAGCTGGGCCTGGTTGAGGCGGTGCAGGAAGTAGCTCTGGTCCTTGGCCGGGTCCAGCCCCTTGAGCAGCTCGAACAGCTGCGTGCCGGGGTTCTGGCGCACGCGGGCGTAGTGGCCCGTGGCGATCTTCTCGGCGCCCAGGCGCATGGCGTGGTCCAGGAAGGCCTTGAACTTGATCTCGGCATTGCACAGCACGTCGGGATTGGGCGTGCGGCCGGCCTGGTACTCGCGCAGGAACTCGGCGAAGACGCGGTCCTTGTACTCGGAGGCGAAGTTCACATGCTCGATCTCGATGCCGACCACGTCGGCCACGGCGGCGGCATCGACGAAATCGACATTGGACGAGCAGTATTCGCTGTCGTCGTCATCTTCCCAGTTCTTCATGAAGATGCCGACCACTTCATGGCCCTGTTGCTTGAGGAGATGGGCCGTGACAGCGGAGTCCACACCGCCCGACAGGCCCACCACGACGCGGTGTTTAGTCATGGCAGCGATTATCCCAGCGCCCTTCAAAGGCTGCGCGCCACGGGCTTTGCAGCCCTGCGCCAGCAGGAATAATGGCCCTCTTGCCCCCTAGGAAACGCCCGCATGCGCTACGACCTGACCGATCTCAAGCTGTTCATGGCCATCGCCCAGGCCGGCAATCTCTCGCGTGCCAGCCAGGCGCGGCACCTGACGCCCTCGGCCGCCAGCCAGCGCCTGCGCAATCTGGAGCAGGCCCTGGGCTGCCAGCTGTTCACGCGCGAGCACAAGGGCATGCGGCTGACCGAGGAAGGCCACGCCATGCTCGAGCATGCGCGCGGCGTGTTCGCCGCCATCGACGGCATGGAGGCCGAGGCCGCCCTGCTGGGCAGCAGCCTGCAGGGCAAGGTGACGCTGGCGGCCAACAGCTCCTCGCTGCACGGCTTCATCGGCCCGCACATCGGCGAGTTCCTGACCGCCTTTCCCGAGGTGAACCTCACCCTGGTGGAGCAGACCAGCGAGACGATTGCCGCCAGCGTGGCCGAGGGCGAGGCCGACCTGGGCGTCTACGCGGGCGAGCCCATGGCGGGCGCCGTGGCCTGCGAGACCTTTGCGCTGGACCGCCTGGTGGTGATCGCCCCGCCCTGCCATCCGCTGGTGCCCCAGCCGGGCGAGAGGCCAGACGACGGCGAAGGCCCTTCCTGCCGGTTCTTCGACACCCTGTCCCATGCCTTCGTGGGCATGGCGCTGACCAGCAGCAACTACGCCTTTCTGCGCGAGCTGGCCAAGCGCCATGGCCGGCCGCTGCGCTGCCGCATCCACGTGGACGATTTCACCTCCATCGTGCGGCTGGTCTCGCAGGGCGTGGGCCTGGCCATCATTCCGCACAGCATCTACCGCAGGCTCGGCACCGCGCATGCGGTGGCCTGCCTGCCGCTGGAGGAAACCTGGGCACGGCGCCCGCTGCAGCTGGTGCGCTCCAGCGAACGGCCGCTGACGCCCACCGCGCAGCGGCTGCGCAGCTTTCTGAAAGGGCTGGCCGACAAGGCCTAGCCCGGCCCGGCCTGGGTTCAGTGCTGGGCCTGGGCCTTGGCCTGCTTGCGCTCCAGGAAGGCATTCATGTGGTGCTGCGGCTCGCCCGTGTTGAAGGCCGCGCCGAACTCGGCCACGCTGTCGGTGATGGCCGAGTCCACGCCCATGCCTTCCCAGCGGCGCAGCAGGCGCTTTTGCTGGCGCAGCGCCTCGATGCCGATCCCGCCCAGCCCCTCGGCAATCTGCGCGATGCGCGCATCGAGCTGGTCGCCGGGCACGCATTCGTTGAGCAGGCCCCAGCGCTCGGCCTGCAGGGCACCGATGTTCTCGCCCGTGAGCAGCAGCCAGCTGGCGCGCGTGCCGCCGATCTGCGCGGGCATCATGGCCGCGTGGATCACCGAGGGAATGCCGACCTTGACCTCGGGCATGCCCACCACGGCATCATCGGCCGCGATGCGCAGGTCGGCCGCCATGGCCAGCTCCAGCCCGCCGCCCAGCGTATGGCCCTGCAGCCTGGCGATCACGGGCACGGGAAAATGCCGCACCGCGTTGCACAGGTCGCGCAGCCCGCTGATGAAGGCGCGTGCCGAGGCGGCGTTGAGCGACGCCATCTCGCGGATGTCGGCCCCCGCCACGAAGGCGCGCGTGCCCGATCCGCGCAGCACCAGGCAGTGCAGATCGGGGCGCTCGGCCAGCTCGGCCAATTGCGCGGTCAGCGCGCGGATCACGGGCGTGCCCAGGATGTTCAGCGGCCCGCCGCCGGTGATGGTGAGCACGGCGGTCTGCGGGGTGGGAAAGGTCACTTGTGCATGCACGGCAGATCTCCTCAAAGTTTCTCGAATCCGATGTCGCGGATCAGCTGGGACCAGGCCCGGTTGGAGCGCTCCACCGTCTGCCTGAACTGCGCAGGCTCCTGGAAGTCCACGACGGCACCCTGCTGCTCGATGGTCTTGATCAGCTCGGGCTTTTGCAAGGTCTTGCGCATGGCTTCGCTGAGCCTGGCAAGAATGGCGGGATCGAGCCTGGCAGGCGCGCCCAGGCCGTACCAGGACATGTCGTTCATGGGCTTGAGCCCGGCCTCGGCATAGGTGGGCACGCCCGGCAGGGCCGGAAGGCGCACGGGGCTGGACACGGCCAGCGCACGCAGCTGGCCGCCCGCGATCAGCGCGCCCGAGGACGGCATGTTGTCGAACACCACATCGAGCTGCCCCGCCATCAGGTCGTTGAGCGCCGGCCCCAGGCCCTTGTAGGGCACATGGGTGAGGGTGGTACCCGTGGTGCTGCCGAACAGCGCACCGCTCAGGTGGCTGAGCCCGCCATTGCCCGAGGAGCCGTAGTTGAGCTTGCCCGGCGCGGCGCGCGCCGCGTCGCTGACGTCCCTGGCGCTCTTGTAGGCCGAGCCTGCGCTGACCACCATCACGCCCGGCACGTTGGCGATGTTGGTGATGGGCGTGAAGTCCTTCACCGGGTCATACGCGGGCTTGGCGTAGACGTTGGGGTTCACCGCATGCGAGCTCTCCACCATCATCACCAGGGTGTAGCCGTCGGCCGGCTGCTTGGCCGCATAGGCCGAACCCGTGCTGCCGCCCGCGCCGGGGCGGTTTTCCACCACCACGGGCTGGCCCAGCGTCTCGCCCAGATAGCGGGCCGCCACGCGCGCGATCACATCGGTGGCGCCGCCCACCGCATAGGGCACGACCAGGCGTACGGGCCGCTCGGGATAGCTTCCGGCCCCCGGTGCCCCCGCTGCCCCGGTTGCATATGCCAGCGGCATCCCCGCTAGCGCGGCGGCTGCCACGGCGGCCTTCAGTGCTTTCATGCGTTTCGTCATCCTTGTCTCCTTCTTGGCTTGTCGATGTCTAGGGATTCAGAGGTCCTGCGGCGCCGCACCGAGCACGGGCGGCGGCGGCACCTGGGCGCCGCCGCCGGCCGGCGCCATGGGGTTGCGCACCAGCTTCAGCGTGCCCAGCTGCGGGTGCTCCACCGTCTGCAGCATCTGGCGGTGCCGCACCTGCGGATGGGCGAAGACCTGCTCCATGGTGTTGATGCAGCCCCAGGGCACCTGGGCGGTGTCCAGCGCATCGGTCAGGGCCTGCAGCGGCCAGCGGCCCAGCGCCGCGCGCAGCAGCGGGCGCAGCTGCGCCATGCCGGTCAGGCGCGCGGCATTGGTGGCAAAGCGCGCGTCCAGGTGCCAGTCCGTGCCCAGCACGGAGCACAGGGCGGCGAACTGCCCGTCATTGCCGATGGCCAGGATGAAATGGCCGTCTTCGCAGGCAAACACCTCATACGGCGCGCAATTGGGATGGGCGTTGCCCGTGCGGCGCGGGTTCTCGCCGCTGACCAGGTAGTTGGCCGCCTGGTTGGCATTCATGGCCACGGCCACGTCCAGCAGCGCCAGGTCGATGTGCTGGCCGCGCCCCGTGCGCTGGCGCTGCACCACGGCCGCCAGCACGGCGCTGGTGGCATACATGCCCGTCATCAGGTCCACCACGGCCACGCCCGTGCGCAGCGGGCCCGCGCCCTCCTCGCCATCGGCCACGCCCGTGTAGCCCATGAGGCCGCCCAGCCCCTGGAACACATAGTCGTAGCCGGGCTTGTGCGCAAACGGGCCGCTCTGGCCGAAGCCCGTGATCGACAGGTAGATCAGCCCGGGGTTGATGGCGGCCAGCGCCGCGTAGTCCAGCCCGTGGCGTGCCAGCGCGCCGGCCTTGTAGTTTTCCACCAGCACGTCGGCATCGCGGATCTGGCGCAGCAGCCAGGCATGCGAGGCCGGCTCGGTGAAGTCCAGCGCCACCGACTGCTTGCCGCGGTTGCAGGACAGAAAGTAGGCCGACACGGCCTCGCCACCGGGGGCCTGCACGAAGGGCGGGCCCCAGGCGCGCGTGTCGTCGCCCGTGCCGGGACGCTCGATCTTGAGCACCGATGCGCCCAGGTCGGCAAGGTTCTGGGTGCACCAGGGTCCCGCCAGGATGCGGGACAGGTCCACCACGCGCAGGCCGTCGAGGGCGCTGGACAGTCCATGGGTTTGTTGCATGGACTCCATGCTCGCGGCATGGCGCGCGGTGGTCCATCGGTCATTGCTTCACGCAGCGTTCGCGGAAACTGCATGCCCCGCGAAGGGGATGGCTTCCTCCACCGTTTCCCAGATGAACCGGCCCGACGGGCTTTGCTGCTCCTCCACCACATGCGCCACCAGCCCGGCCGCCCGCGAGATGACGGCAAAGCCGCGCATCACGGGCGTGGGCACGCCGATCTCGCCCAGCAGGGCGGCCACGGCCCCCGTGGCATTGATGGTGATGGGCCGGCCCGCTGCGGCGTCCACGGCGGCGGACAGGGTTTCGAGCGCGCGGATTCTGCTGCCCGCCAGTTCGGGTTCGGCACGGCCCATGTCCAGCAGCTTGTAGGCGCGCGGGTCCACGGGCTTGTGCAGGTGGTGGCCGAAGCCGGGCACGGGTCTTTTCAACGCCTTGTGGTGCCGGGCGATGGCGCGGGCCTCGGCCTCTGGGTCGGCGGCGGCGGCGATGCGGTCGAGCAGCGCGGCGCAGTTCTCCATGGTGCCCACGAAGGAGCTGCCCACGGCCAGCAGGCCGGCCGAGACGGCGCCCTGCAGGTTCTCGGGCGCGCTCATGTAGATGAGGCGCGTGGCGATGGCGCTGGGCGTGAGGCCATGCTCCATGAGCACGATGAGCACCACATCGGCGATGCGCAGGTCCACGGGGCGCGGCGTTCGGCCCAGGATCTGCATCAGCATCACCTCGGTGAAGGTCTTCTTGCCCATCAGGTCCTCGACCAGGTCGGCATCGCGGTAATGCAGGCTGGTGAGGGTGTGGGTGCACAGGCGGGTGACGGGGGGTTGGGGGGTTGCCATGGCCAGGGTCTCCTTGTGATGGTGTGCGGGATCAGCGGGGTGCCAGCGCAAGCTCGCGCACGGCCGTCTTGAGCAGCTTGCCCACGGGCGAGCGCGGCAGGCTGGCGTGAAAGTGGATGCGCTTGGGTGTCTGCACGGGGCCCAGGCGCTGGCGCACGAAGGCGATCAGTTCGGCCTCGTCCGGGCGCTGGTCGGGGCGCAGTTCGGCGCGCAATTGCACGGCGGCCTGCACGGCCTCGCCCCAATGGTCGTCGGGGATGCCGAAGACCACGCACTCATGCACGGCCGGATGCTGGCCCAGGGCGTTTTCCACATCCACGGGATAGACGTTGAAGCCGCCCGTGATGACCAAGTCCTTCAGGCGGTCCTTGAGGTGCAGGTAGCCCTGCGCATCGATCAGGCCCCGGTCCCCCGTGTGCAGCCAGCCGTTCACCAGGGTCTCGGCCGTCTTGCCGGGCAGGCGCCAGTAGCCGCTCATCAGCAGATCGCCGCGCGCCACGACCTCGCCCACCTCGCCCCGGGGCAGCAGGCGGCCGTCGGGCGCCATGATGGCCAGGTCGCTGAACCAGGTGGTCCGGCCCACGGAGGTCCACAGGCCTTCGTCCTCGAAGTCCTCGGGCCGCATGGCCGTGAGGATCTGCGGCGCCTCGGTCTGGCCATAGGTGGTGGCCAGCACGGGGCCGAAGAAGGCGCGCACCTGGCGGATTTTCTCGGGCGGCATGGCGGCGCCGCCGTAGATGAGGCGGCGCAGGCCGGGGAAGTCCGCACGGCTGGCGCCCGGCAGCGCCATCAGCATGTAGATCAGGGTGGGCGGCATGAAGCACACGGTGCCGCCGCGCAGGGCAAAGGCGCTGCGCACGGCCTCGGCACCCGCACCGTCGAGCAGCACATGGCAGCCGCCCTGCGCCAGGATGGGCAGCAGATAGGTGGACGTGCCATGCGTGATGGGCGCGGCCATGACGTAGCGGTCATGCTCATCGAACCCCCAGGCCTGGATCTGGTTGGCAATGCCGGCCATCCAGGCGCGGCAGGGCTGCATCACGCCCTTGGGCAGGCCCGTGGTGCCGCCCGTGAACTTGATGGCCTGGATGGCATCGGCGGGCAGGTCGGGCATCACAGGCAAAGCACCGGCCTGCGCCTGCTCCAGGGCCGCCGTGCCCTCGCCCAGCACCAGGTGGATGCCCGGCGCCCCTTGCACCAGTGCAGCGCCGCCGGCATCGCACAGCACGATGGAAGGCTCGGTGGCATCGATGATGCGGCGCACCTCGGACTGCGTGCTCTTGGGATTGAGCGGCACCCAGACCTTGCCGCTGGCCATCACCGCCAGCAGGGCGGCGATATGGTCTGCGCTGTTGCCCGCGCAGATGCCCACGCGGCTTTGCACGGCGGGCTCCAGCGCCTGCAGGCCGGCCGCCAGCGCGGCCACCTTGCGGGCCAGCGCGTCATAGCGGATGCAGCCGCCCGGTGCGTCGATGGCGATGCGCTGCGGCCAGCGCTCGGCCGCGCGCCAGAAAAAATCAATGGGTTGCATGGGGGTGTCTCCTTGTGGGGCCGTTGTGTCGAACGGGTATCGAATTACTGCGCCGTGGCGCCCGAGGCCTTGACCACCTCGCGCCAGCGCTTGATCTCCGACGCCGCAAAGCTGCGCATCTGCGCCGGGGTGCCGGGCTCGGGCGTGGCGGCCATCTCGCCCAGGCGCTGGCGCAGCTCGGGTGCGGCCAGGGCGGTGTTCAGGGCATGGTTCAGCCGCTCGATCACGGCGGGCGGCGTGCCCGCAGGGGCGGCCAGGCCGAACCACGACTGCACGTCGAAGCCCGCATAGCCCGACTCCGCCAGCGTGGGCACATCGGGCAGCAGCGCCGAGCGCCGGGCGCTGGTGATGGCGATCGCGCGCAGCTTGCCGGCCTGCACGTGGGGCAGGGCCGAGGGCGCGTTGTCGAACATGGAATCCACCTGCCCGCCCAGCAGGTCGGTGATGGCCGGTGCGCTGCCGCGGTAGGGCACGTGCAGCATGCGCAGGCCCGACAGCTGCCGGAACATCTCGCCCGACAGGTGGATCGACGAGCCGCTGCCCGACGAGGCGAAGCTGATGCCCTGCGCACTCTGCCGGGCGTGGCGCACATAGTCGGCCACGTTCTGTATGGGCAGGCGCGGGTTGACCACGAGGATGTTGGGAATCTTGGCGATCAGGCCGATGGGCTCGAAGTCCTTGACCGGGTCATAGCCGAGCCGGGGGTAGAGCGAGGCATTGATGGTGTTGGCAATGGTGTAGACATACAGCGTGTAGCCGTCCGCAGGCGCCCGCGCCACGGCCTCGGCGCCCACATTGCTGTTGGCGCCCGTGCGGTTGTCCACCACCACGCTCTGGCCCAGCTGCTCGCCCATCCGGGCGGCCACCAGGCGTGCGATCACGTCGGTGGCGCCACCGGCCGCATAGCCCACCACGAGCCGCACGGGCCGGGCAGGCCAGGCCGCCGGCTGCGCCAGCACGGGCGCGGGCGCCAACGCCACGGTCGCGACGGTCGCGGCGGCCATGCCGGCCAGTGCGCAGGTGAAGGAACAGGCCAGCAGGCGCCGGCGTGCCCACGGATTGAAACGGGCAGGGGTTGTCATGTCTTGTCTCCAGGTGATCGTTCTGATGTCCGCTGATGTCTGCTGATGTCTGCCTGTGTGGGCTTTCGACGGCCTGCGGCACACTGCGCGCTGCACGCAGGCCCTTTTCTGCCCTGCCTGCAATCACCGGGAAATTCTTTTCCATGCCTTCGCGCAGCACCAATCCAAACGTCCGGCCAGCGGACATTCCAGTCTCCGCCGACGATGCCGGCAGCCGCACCCTGCGCCGTGGCCTGCAGGTGCTGGACGCCGTGCTGGCCGCTGGCCGCGAAGGCCTGCGCGTCGCCGACCTGTGCCGCGCCACGGGGCTGGAGCGCGCCACGGTGTACCGCCTGCTGTCCACCCTGGTGGACAGCGGCTATGTGGCGCACAGGGGGCGCTTCGCCTATGCGGCCGGCCACCGGCTGGCGGCCACGGCCGCCAGCGCGGGCCAGCCCAACATGGCCGTGCGGCTGCAGCCCGTGCTGGAGCGCGTGAGCGCGGGCTGCGCGGACGCGGCCTTTGCCATCGTGCGCGAAGGCGCGGCATCGCACTGCATCGCCCGCCATGTGGGCACGCATCCGGTGCAGATCCTGGTGATCCAGGTGGGCACGCGCCAGCCGCTGGGCGTGGGAGCGGCGGGCCTGGCCCTGCTGGCCGCCCTGCCCGATGCCGAGGTGCAGGCCGCGATGGCAGCCAACGCGCCCGTGCTGGAGCAGTACGGCGGCATGACGCCCGAGCGCATGGCCCTGCTGGTGAAGGCCACGCGCCAGCGCGGCTGGTCCGTCATCGGCAACCACGCCACGCGCGGCGTGCTGGCCGTGGGCATGGCGGTGCGCAATGCCGAAGGCGAGCCCGTGGCCGCCGTCAGCGTGGCCTCCACGCTGGAGCGCATGCCCGGCGAGCGCCAGAAGCTGATTGCGCGCTCGATAGGCGAGGCCCTGGCGACCCTGCTGCCGCGCGGCATCTGAGGCCAAGCCCCGGCCTGCACCGACAATCGGCGCTGCACACCACAAGCGCCGCCCCCATGGAACTGAGACAACTCCGCTACTTCGTCCGCATCGTCGAACTGGGCTCCATGAGCCGCGCCGCCCTGGACCTGGACATGGTCCAGTCCGCGCTGAGCCAGCAGGTCAGCCGTCTGGAAAGCGAGCTGTCCACCCGGCTGCTGCAGCGCACGCCGCGCGGCGTGGTGCCCACCGAGGCGGGCGTGGCCTTCTTCCGCGAGGCCCAGCTCACGCTGCGCCATGCCGAGCAGGCCGTGCGCAGCGCGCAGCAGGCGCGGCTGTCGGGCTCGGTCAGCGTGGGCCTGGCGCCCACCACCTCGGCCATGCTGGGCCTGCCCATGATGCAGGCCATGCGCGCGCGCTACCCCGATGTGCGCCTGCACATGGTGGAGGGCATGTCCGGCCACCTGACCGACATGCTCAATGCGCGCGCGCTGGACATGGCCGTGCTGTTCGACGCCCGCCTGCACGGCGGTCAGGCCCGCGCAGGCGGGCGGCGCTGGCAGGTGCACCCGCTGATCGAGGAGGAACTGTTCCTGATCCGCGCGCGCGGCCGCCACCCCGAGCCGCTGCCGCCGCAGATGGCGCTGGCCGACCTGGCCGGCGAATCGCTGATCCTGCCCACGGGCCTGCACGGCCTGCGCAGCACGCTGGACACGGCCTTCTCGCAGGCGCGCTTCACGCCGCATCTGGTGCTGGAGGTGGATTCGCTGTCCATGGTCATGGCGGCCGTGGATGCGGGCCTGGGCAGCACGGTGCAGCCCTGGGCCTCCATGGGCCGCTATGCCGATGCCGCGCAGCGCTTCGAGTGGTCGCGTATCACGGACAAAGATGCCCTGCGCACCAACCTGCTGTGCAGCCTGTCCGAGGATGAGCTGTCGCCCGCCGCCCTGGCCGCGCGCGTGGTGCTGATCGACTGCGTGCGCCAGCTGCTGCGCGGCGGCGCCTGGGCCGGCACGGCCCTCATCCATCACGAAGACTGATACCCCCATGCCGGCGGGCCCCTGCCCGTCGCGCGGCGTTCTCCCTACATTCGCAATCCCCACGATGGCGAATGCAAGGAGAACTCCATGGACCCCGATGTCCTGGTCATAGGCGGCGGCAATGCCGCCCTGTGCGCGGCCCTGATGGCGCGCGAGGCAGGCCGCAGCGTGCTGCTGCTGGAGGCGGCGCCGCGCGACTGGCGCGGCGGCAATTCCGGCCACACGCGCAACCTGCGCTGCATGCACGACGCGCCCCAGGACGTGCTGGTCGAGTCCTACCCCGAGGAGGAGTTCTGGCAGGACCTGCTCAAGGTCACGGGCGGCATCACCAACGAGCACCTGGCGCGCATGGTGATCCGCGCCTCCTCCACCTGCCGCGACTGGATGCGCCGCCACGGCGTGCATTTCCAGCCGCCGCTGTCGGGCGCCCTGCACGTGGCGCGCACCAATGCCTTCTTCATGGGCGGCGGCAAGGCCCTGGTCAATGCCTACTACCGCAGCGCCGAACGGCTGGGCGTGCAGGTGCGCTACGCGTCGCCCGTGGACCGGCTGGAGATCGAGGGCGGCGAGTTCAAGGCCGCCTGGGTGGGCGCGCAGCGCATCACCGCAAAGACCTGCGTGCTGGCGGCGGGCGGCTTCGAGTCCAACCGCGAGTGGCTGCGCGAGGCCTGGGGGCAGAACGCGCGCGGCGAATGGCCGTCCGACAACTTCCTGATCCGCGGCACGGCCTTCAACCGCGGCGTGCTGCTGCGCCACCTGCTCGAAGACCATGGCGCCGACCGCATCGGCGACCCCACCCAGGCCCACATGGTGGCCATCGACGCGCGCGCGCCGCTGTACGACGGCGGCATCTGCACGCGCATCGACTGCGTCTCGCTGGGCGTGGTGGTCAACCGCGAGGCCGAGCGCTTCTACGACGAGGGCGAGGACTTCTGGCCCAAGCGCTATGCCATCTGGGGCCGCCTGGTGGCCCAGCAGCCGGGCCAGACCGCCTGGTCCGTGATCGACGCCAAGGCCATAGGCCGCTTCATGCCGCCGGTCTTCCCGGGCGTGCGCGCCGACTCCCTGCCCGAGCTGGCACGCAAGCTGGGCCTGGACGAGGACCGCTTCATGCAGACCCTGGATGCATACAACGGCGCCTGCCGCGTCGGCCACTTCGACCACACGGCGCTGGACGACTGCCATACCGAGGGCCTGGCCCCCGCCAAGACCCACTGGGCCCGCCCCATCGACACGGCGCCCTTCTACGGCTACCAGCTGCGCCCCGGCGTGACCTTCACCTACCTGGGCCTGGAGACCGACGACACGGCGGCCGTGCGCTTTGCCGGCCAGCCCAGCACCAACCTGTTCGTGGCCGGCGAAATGATGGCCGGCAACGTGCTGGGCAAGGGCTATACGGCCGGCGTGGGCATGTCCATCGGCACGGCGTTCGGCCGCATCGCGGGCCGCAACGCAGCCCTTGCCGCCGCCGGACAACCCGCCGTGCGCGGCGCAGTGACAGAGAAGGCTTGACCGAGATGCAGACCCTGAACGCCCTGGCCCAAGAAGCCCAGGACCTGGCCGCCGGCCGGGTCATTCCCATCCTGCCGGTCTCCACCGAAACGGCCGCCGAAGGCGAGGTGGCGCGTGCCCTGCAGATCTGCAACGCCTGCCGCTACTGCGAAGGCTTTTGCGCGGTCTTCCCGGCAATGACGCGGCGCCTGGAGTTCGGCAAGGCCGATGTGCACTACCTGGCCAACCTGTGCCACAACTGCGGCGCCTGCCTGCATGCCTGCCAGTACGCGCCGCCGCATGAATTCGCCATCAACATCCCCAAGGCCATGGCCGAGGTGCGCGGCCAGACCTATGCCGACTACGCCTGGCCGCCCGCCCTGGGGCGCCTGTACCAGAGGAACGGGCTCACGCTGTCGCTGGCCCTGGCCGCAGGCCTGTCGCTGTTCCTGTTGCTGGCCGTGGCCCTGCAGGGCGGCCCGGGCCGGCTGTGGGGCGCCGACCTGGGCGCCAACTTCTACAACCTGTTCCCGCACAACCTGCTGGTGGGCATCTTCGCGCCCGTGTTCCTGTTCGTGGTGCTGGCGCTGGCCATGGGCGTGCGCCGCTTCTGGAAGGACGTCAAGCCCGCCACCGGCGGCGTGGACGTGGGCACGCCAGCGGCGGCCGAGGCCGCGCACGACGTGCTGCGCCTCAAATACCTGGACGGCGGCCACGGCGAGGGCTGCCACAACGAGGACGATGCCTACACCCTGAGCCGCAGGCGCTTTCACCACCTGACCTTCTACGGATTCATGCTGTGCTTTGCGGCCACGGCGCTGGCCACGGTCTACCACTACGTGTTCGGCTGGGCCGCGCCCTACGAATTCCCCAGCCTGCCCAAGCTGCTGGGCGCCGTGGGCGGCACCAGCCTCATGCTGGGCACCGCAGGCCTGTGGCGCCTGAACCGCAGGCGCCACCCGCTGCATGGCGACGCGCGCCAGAAACCCATGGACCTGGGCTTCATCGCCCTGCTGTTCCTGGTCGCGGCCAGCGGCATGGCGCTGTGGCTGGGCCGCGGCACGCCGGCCCTGGCCCTGCTGCTGTGCCTGCACCTGGGCGCGGTGATCGCCCTGTTCGCCACCCTGCCCTACGGCAAGTTCGCGCACGGCGTGTTCCGCACGGCATCCCTGCTGCGCCACAACACCGAAAAGCGCCAGCCCAGCCCCATCGGGCTGGGCGCCGACTAGCCGCATCCGCCCCGATTCCCAGCCAATGACGGAGACAACCCCATGATGAACAAGCGCAACTTCCTGCACGCCACCGCCCTGGCCGCCTCCCTGCTCGCACTGGCCGCCAGCGCGCAGGCCCAGGACTTTCCTCCCAAAAAGCCCGTGTCCCTGGTCGTGGGCTTCGCCGCCGGCGGCGCCGCAGATGCGGCCGCGCGCCTGATCGCCAAGAAGCTGGGCGAGAACATCGGCCAGAGCGTGGTGGTGGAGAACAAGGGCGGCGCGGGCGGCAACATCGCCCACCAGCAGGTGGCCAATGCGGCGGCCGACGGCTCGGTGCTGCTGTTCGGCTCGGTGGGGCCGCTGACCATTGCGCCGCACCTGATGAAGCTGCCCTACGACCCCTTCAAGGACCTGGCGCCCATCTCGGGCGGCGTGAACTTTCCCAACGTGCTGGTGGTGCACAAGGGCGCGGGCGTGAAGACCCTGGCCGAGTTCGTGGCCAAGGCCAGGAAGAACCCGGGCACGGTGGACTACGCCTCGACGGGCGCGGGCTCGGCCTCCCACCTGGCAGGCGAGCTGTTCAACCAGCGCGCGGGCATCGACATGGTGCACGTGCCCTACAAGGGCGGCGCGCCCGCGCTGCAGGACCTGCTGGGCGAGCGCGTGACCAGCTACTTCGCAGCGCCGCCCACGGCCCTGCCCCACATCGAGGCCGGCAAGCTGATCCCGCTGGCCACCACGGGCCTCACGCGCCCGGCGTACATGCCCGACATCCCCACGGTGGCCGAAGCCGGCTATCCCGGCTTCGAGGCACTGAACTGGTATGCCTTCGTGGCACCGGGCAAGACGCCCAAGCCGATGCTGGACCGCTGGAACACCGAGATCGTCAAGGTACTCAATGACCCCGGCGTCAAGGACGCGCTGAACAAGCACGGCCTCACCCCCCAGCCCACCACGCGCGCCGAGTTCGCGGCCTTCATGAAGAAGGAATACGAGCAGTGGGGCAGGCTGGTCAAGGAGCGAAAGCTCACGGCGGAGTGAGCGGCTTGCGCCCGTTCAGAGCTTGATCGGCTTGCGTGCCACGGGCGCTGCAAAGCCCGCGCACAGGCGGTTCCAGACATTGATGCTGCCGATGGCATAGGTCAGCTCCACCATCTCGCGCTCGCTGAAATGCGGGCGCAGCGCCTCGAAGTCCTGCTGCTCGGGATGGGCCTGGCTCAGGCGCGTGCAGCGCTCGGCCCAGTTCAGGGCGGCGCGCTCGCGCCCGTCGTAGAAATCCACCTCGGGCCAGGTGACGATGCTGTTGATGCGCTGCAGGTCCTCGCCCCGGGACAGCAGTTCGCGCGTGTGCATGTCCACGCAGAAGGCGCAGCCGTTGATCTGCGAGACGCGCAGGAACACCAGCTCCAGCAGCTGGATGCCCAGGCTGGACTCGTTCAGCAGCGCGTTGATGCCGGCCTGGGCCTTGTACAGCTCGGGGGCCACGGCCTGGAAGTTCAGGCGCGGCGTGGGGGCGGCAAGAGGACGGGCGCCGGTGGCAACGGAAGACGAAGCGGTCATGGAAAACACTCCTTGAGGGATGTAGCAGCCGGCCGGAATGGCTGGCCCATACCTTCAAGACGCGCGGGGCGTGCGCGTTGTGACAGCGTGGGTGAAAATTCTTTCGCAGCCCCGGCCCCCATCCCCCATTCCCGCCCCGGCTGGCGCTCAATCCGCCACGATGCGCCGCTCCGTGGCGATCTTGCGGTACAGGGCGTTCTCGGCCGCGATCTCGCGCGCGAACTCCTCGGGGCGGTTGCCGATCACGCGCGAGCCCGTGTCCTCGATCTGGCGGCGCACCTCGGGGCTGGCCAGCGCGCGCTGGGCGGCCGCATGCAGGCGCGCCACGATCTCGGGCGACAGCCCCTTGGGGCCGTAGATGCCATAGAAGGCGCTGCGGTTGACCGGCTCCAGCCCCAGCTCCTTGAAGGTGGGCACCTGGGGCAGCTGGGCCAGGCGCTCGGGCGCGGCCACCGCCAGCGCGGTGAGCCGGCCCGCCTTGATGAAGGGCAGGGCCGAGGGCAGGTTGTCGAAGACGATGGGCACCTGGCCCGCCACCGCATCGTTGAGCGCCGGGCCCGAGCCCCGGTAGGGCACATGCGTGAGCGACAGCCCCGAGCGGCTGGACATCAGCTCCATCAGCATGTGGCCTATGGAGCCCGTGCCCGCCGTGCCGTAGGCATGCTTGCCGGGGTTCTTCTTCACCTCCTCCACGAAGGCCGCAAAGCTCTGCGCCTTGAAGCCCGGATGCACGGCCAGCACATTGGGCGTGGCCGCAATGTTGGTGATGGGCGTGAAATCGGTGAGCGGGTTGTAGGGCAGGCGCGGGTTGATAGCCGCATTGGTGGCCGTGGTGGACACGGTGGCCACGCCCAGCGTGTAGCCGTCGGGCTGGGCGCGCGCGGCCTCGTGCGCGCCGATGGCGCCTCCGCCGCCGCCCTTGTTGTCCACCACCAGCGGCTGGCCCAGGGCCTCTGCCATGCGCGGCGCGATCGCGCGCGCCACGATGTCGGTGGTGCCGCCGGCCGCAAACGGCACGATCAGGCGCACCGGGCGCGTGGGATAGGCGCCGGCATCGGCCGCCATGGCGCCCGGTGCGGCGCCTGCGGCCAGCAGCAGGGCGCACAGGCTGCGGCGTGAAATGAAGTGGTTCATGGGATGTCTCCTGGGAATGGCTGTGTTTTGAACGGACGGTGGAGGTTTCTGTCAGGCCGATGCGCGGCGCACGATGTGCGAGCGGTCCAGCGCGCCGCAGGAGGAGGCGCCCAGCATGGCCAGGTTGCGGTCCACCTCGTCGCGCAGCAGGCCGATGGCGTGCAGCACGCCGGCCTCGCCGCCCACGGCGGCGGCATAGTTGAAGGGCCGGCCCACCAGCACCATGCGCGCGCCCAGCGCCACGGCCTTGAGCACATCGGAGCCGCGCCTGAAGCCCCCGTCGATCAGCACGGGATAGTCCGGCCCCAGGGCCGCCACCACGTCCTCAAGAATGCGCATGGCCGACACCGCGCCGTCGAGCTGGCGCCCGCCATGGTTGGACAGCACGATGCCGTCGGCCCCCACGCGCCGCGCCTGCAGCGCGTCCTCCACGCTGAGCACGCCCTTGATGACCAGCGGCCCCTTCCAGCGGCGGCGGATGGCCTCGATGTGGTGCCAGCTCAGGTGGTCGCGTGCCGAAAAATCGCGCATCACGCTGGACGACATGATGGGCGCACCGCGCGTGGCAAACGAGTTCTCGAAATGCGGCATGCCGTGGCGCAGCAGCGTGCGCAGGAAGGTGCCCGCCACCCAGCCCGGGCGCACCATGCCGTCCCAGGCCAGGCGCAGGCTGGGCTTGAGCGGCGTGGAAAAGCCGGTGCGGATGTTGTTCTCGCGGTTGGCGGAGATCGGTATGTCCACTGTCACCACCAGGGTGCGAAAGCCTGCGCGCTCCACGCGGTCGATCAGCGCATCGATGCGGGCCTGGTCCCCGGGGATATAGGCCTGGAACCAGGTGGCCGGGCTCTCGCGCGCCACCTCCTCCATGGGGATCAGCGAAGTGCCGCTCATCACCGACACAATGCCCGCGCGCTGGGCCGCGCGTGCCAGCACCAGATCACCCCGGTAGGTGGACAGCGCATTGATGCCCATGGGCGCAATGCCGAAGGGGCTGGCATAGCGCTCGCCGAACAGCTCCACGGCCTGCGAGCGCTGCGACACATCGGCCAGCACGCGCGTGGTCAGGCCCCATTCGCCGAACACCTCGCGGTTGTCGCGCAGCGAGGCGTTGTCCTCTGCCGCCCCGGCGATGTAGCCGAAGATGGGCCGGGGCAGCCTGCGGCGCGCGGCCTCCTCGAAATCATGCAGCGACAGCATGCGGCGCAGCACGGCCGGGGCGCGCGGCGCCGGCAGGGCGGATGCCGAAGGCGTGGAGGCAGAGGCAGAGGCAGAGGAGGAAGCGATGGCGGCCATGGTGCGGACCTCGGAATGTTCAGGAACCGGCGCCACTGTAGGCCGCGCATCCATTGAATGAAAGTGGATTATTTAGAATGCACTTGTTCGCTTTTTGCCAATGACAAACCCATGTCCACACCCTCGGTCAAGCAGCTCGAAGCCTTCTGGTGGGCCGCCACCTGCAGCAACTTCGCCACGGCCGCGCAGCGCGTGCACCTGTCCGTGTCCTCGCTGTCCAAGCGCATCACGGAACTGGAGTCCGCGCTGGGCCAGCCGCTGTTCGACCGCAGCGGCCACCGCGCCGTGCTCACCGACGCCGGCCAGCGCCTGCTGCCCGCCGCGCTGGAGGTGCTCAACGCCATGGCCGCGCTGGGCCAGGCCCTGGACACGCGCGAGGCGCTGGCCGGGCATTGCCGCTTCGGCGTGGGCGACCTGTCGGCGCTGACCTGGCTGCCGGCCTTCGTGGCCGCCGCGCGCCAGGCCCATCCGCAACTGGTGCTGGAGCCCCATGTGGATGTGGGCGGCGTGCTGGAGCAGCGCCTGGACGACGGCGAGCTGGACTTTGCCATCATCGCGGGCCGCTCCTCGCGCAGCAGCCTGCTGTCCCGCCCCGTGGGCGCCGCACGCTTTGCCTGGGCCGTGGCCCCCGGCCTGGCAGGCGCGGGCCGCCTGGGCGCCACGGCCCTGCTGCAGCGCCATGCGCTGGTCACCCTGCCCCCGCAGGCCGGCACCACGCGCCTGCTGGACGACTGGCTGCTCGCCCAGCGCGCCAGCGTGCGCGAGCGCATCCTGTGCAACAGCTGGGGCGCCGTGGCCGGCATGCTGCGCGCCGGCCTGGGCGTGGGCTTCCTGCCCACCGGCTGGATCGCCGCCCTGGGCCTGCGCGCCGTCGGGGGTGCCCACCCCAAGGCCGCCCTCGCTCCCCTGCACTACGCCTTCCAATGGCGGCGCGGCGACGCCCGCGCCCTGATCCCGGCCATGCAGCAACTGGCGCAGGCGCAGGTGGATTTCACGGTGATGCCGGGGTTGGTGGGTGCAGGGCGATGAAGGCAAGGCCGGCTCCGCCAAGCTCACCGAAGTGGAAATGCTGGCAAGGGCCCTGGAAGTGGAGCCATGGGAACTGCTGCGGCCAGCCCGCAGCGGCAATCCGTGAGCGCGCAGGGCAAAAACAGCGACATACCCCATTCATGTCGTTGGAAGTGACGTGAACCGCATATACGTCTTCATTTCGACGAAATGAGAACATGATTCATTGACGTGTCGTCGGGGACGACATAACCTGCCCATCTGTCGACAAAACAGACTTTTGGCACCATGAATGACGACGTTCCCGCCTGGCATCCCGAGCACCCCCACAACCACTTGCCCGCGCTTCCCCCAGCGTACGAGCTGGAAAGCAGGGTCGTTCTCAAAGCCTGCATTGAGGCCCGCGCCGCGCTGGCCGAACTCAAGCAAGCGGCCGAACTCATTCCCAACCAGGCAATGTTGATCAACACCATCCCGCTGCTTGAAGCCAAGGACAGCTCGGAAATCGAGAACATCGTCACCACGACCGACCAGCTGTTTCAGTACGCGCAGGGCCAGGACAACGCCGACCCCGCCACCAAAGAAGCCCTGCGCTACCGCACTGCACTGCATGAGGGCTTTCAATCGCTCAGAGCGCGCCCGCTGTGCACTACCACCGCCGTGGACGTGTGCCGCACTCTCAAAGGTGTGGACATGGACATTCGCGGCACCCCGGGCACCCAGCTCGCCAATGACCGCACTGGTGAGGTGATTTACACCCCGCCAGAAGGAGAGGCCCGCTTGCGCGGGATGCTAGCCAATTGGGAACGCTTTCTGCACAACCAGCCCGAACTGGACCCTTTGATCCGCATGGCTGTTGGTCACTACCAGTTCGAAGCCATCCACCCGTTCACCGACGGCAATGGCCGCACCGGCCGCGTGCTCAACATCCTCTACCTCATCCAGGAAGAGCTATTGAATCTGCCCATCCTGTACCTTAGCCGCCATGTGATCGCGCACAAGGCCGACTACTACCGCCTGCTGCTCAGCGTCACTCGGGACCAGGCCTGGGAACCCTGGCTGCTCTTCATGCTGCAGGCCGTGGCCGAGACGTCCAAATGGACCACCGGCAAGATCGCCGCCATCCGAGCGCTCGCTGAACACACCACCGAACACGTGCGCACCCACCTACCCAAGATCTACACCCGCGAGCTGGTGGATGTGATCTTTGAGCAGCCGTATTGCCGCATCGGCAACCTGGTGGACAAAGGCATTGCCCAGCGCCAGGCCGCCTCGCGCTACCTGCACGACCTGGTCGCCCTGGGCGTGCTGCGCGAAATGCCGTTTGGCAAAGAGAAGCTGTTCATACACCCGAAGCTGATGCAACTGCTCAGCCGCGACAACAACCAGTTCCACCTTTATGGCTGAAAGCGCCACGCGGGCTTTCCCAGGATTCCAGGCAAGCGCCTCTCACAAAGCGACTCACCGCCCCCACTCCACCAACTGCGGCCGCACCTGCACCACCTGCCCCGCGCGCAGGCCTTCGCCGTCGATGGCGCGGAAGGCCTCGGCCATCAGGCCTTCGACGTTCTGGCGCACCATGTGCACCGGAAAGCGCAGGCATTCGGCATAGGGGTCCCAGTCGTAGCTGCCAAAGCTGCATTGCGCCAGTTCCGCATCGGGCAGTGCGCGCAGGAAACGGATGGCGCCTTGCAGCGTGATGCCCGATGAGAACAGCAGCGCGCGCGGCAGGCCGCCCAGGCGCTGGTAGAGCGCGGCCATGGCAAGGCGGGCCGCTTCGGGGTCGTAGCCGCAGCAGACGATGTGCTCGTCCGCCACCGGCGTGTGGGGCGCCAGGGCTTCGCGAAAGCCGGCCAGGCGCTGCTCGGTGGCGTACTCCTTGCGGACGCCGCCCAGAAAGCAGATGGCGTCCTGCGGCGCACCTGCCGGGGGCCTGGAGCGCGCCAGCAGCAGGCGCGTGAGTTCGGCCGCACCCCAGCGGTTGTCGCTGGTGACGGAGGGCGCCTTCTTCCCCGGCAGATCCACGTTGACATGGCGCACGCCGGCCTGGCGGCATTCGGCGCTGATGGCGTCGGGCCGGGTGGCGCCCGTGACGATGAGGTGCTCCACGCGAAAGGCGATCAGCGAGCGCACGGTCTCCACCTCCAGCGCGCCGTCGCGCAGCGTGCTGACCACCAGCGGGCACAGGCCGCGCGCGTGGGCCAGGCGCTCGAAGGCCTGGGACAGCGCGCCGAAGAAGCGGTCCTCGTGCGTGGGAATCACCATGCCGATCAGCCCCGAGCGCTGGCGGCGCAGGCCGCTGGCCTGGCGGTTCACGGCAAAGCTGTGTTCCTGGGCGAGCTGCTGCACGCGGCGCGCGGTCTCCTCGCTGATGCGCCGCGACTGCCAGCTGCCGTTGAGGATGGCGCTGACCGTCGAGGCCGAGGTGCCGGCCAGTTCGGCCAGGTCGTAGATGGTGGAGGTTCGGGGGCGGTTCACGGTGCTCTGCAGGGGTTGGGACGGGAGCGCTCGGCGGCCATCGTAGCCGCTGCGACAGCGATTCGGGCGGACCGACACCGGCACGCAGCAGCGGCCCGGGAAATCCCGCATCGGCAATGGAAGTCCATCTGTCTATAGTTTGCGCAATCGATTGTGCAAAACAGAGGGAGGAGCGCCATGTTCCATGGATTCAGCCGGTTCTCGAGGGCACTGTTGGCCTGCACCCTGGCGGCACTGGCAGGTGCGGCCAGCGCCGAGGATGTGTCGGTGGTGGCCAAGGTCGGGGGCATTCCGTGGTTCAACGCCATGGAGACCGGCATCCGCAAGGCAGGCCGCGAGCTGGGCATCTCCAGCGGCATGGTCGGCCCCACCGAGGCCGATGCCGCCCAGCAGGTGCGCGCGGTCGAGGACCTGATCGCGCGCCGCAGCAAGGTCATCGCCGTGGTGCCCAATGACGCCAGGGCGCTGGAGCCCGTGTTCCGGCGTGCGCGCAGCGCAGGCATCAAGGTGCTCACGCACGAGTCGCCCGACCAGAAGGGCGCCGACTGGAACATCGAGCTGAGCAGCGTCGCGGGATTTGGCGAGCGCCACATGGACAGCCTGGGCAAGGCCATGGGTGGCGAAGGCAAGTACGTGGTCTTCGTGGGCTCGCTGACCGTGCCGCTGCACAACGCCTGGGCCGATGCGGCCATCGCCCACCAGAAAAAACAGTGGCCGAAGATGCAGCTGGTGTCCGAGCGCTTCGGCGTGGCCGAGAGCCTGGACGACTCCTACCGTAGCGCCCAGGACCTGATGCGCGCCCATCCCGACCTCAAGGGCTTTCTGGCCTTCGGCAGCCAGGGCCCCATTGGCGCGGGCCGCGCGGTGGCCGATGCGCGCAAAGCCGAGCGCATTGCCGTGGTGGGCTCGTTCTCGCCGGGCCAGGGGGCGAAGCTGGTGCGCGACGGCGTGATCCGCGAGGGCTTCATCTGGAACCTCGCGCTGGCCGGCGAGGTGATCGTGCATGTGGGCAAGATGCTGATCGACGGCCGCGAGCCCAGGGACGGCATGGAGATACCGGGCCTGGGCAAGGTGCAGGTGGACCGCGAGCGCCGCAACATCCAGGGCCAGAAGCTGGAGCCGATCAACCGGCAGACCATAGACCGGCTGGTCGGCCTGGGCCTGTGAGCCGGGCCCTGCCATGGATGCCACCACAACGGCACTGGTCCGGATGCAGGCGGTCACCGTGCGCTTTGGCGACGCCACCGCGCTGCATGCGCTGGACTGGGACGTGATGCCCGGCGAGGTGCACTGCCTGATGGGCAGCAACGGCAGCGGCAAGAGCACGGCGATCAAGGTGCTCAGCGGCGTGCACGCGCCGCAGCCGGGCGCGCGCATCGACATCGGCGGACAGACGGTGCAGCGGCTGGACCCGGCGCTGGCCAAGTCCCTGGGCATCCAGGTGATCTACCAGGACCTGTCGCTGTTTCCCAACCTGAGCGTGGCCGAGAACATCGCCTTCGACCAGGCCATGGGCCGCTGGTGGGCGCCCGTGCGCCGCAGGCGCCAGCGCGAGGCGGCCCAGGCCGTGTTGCGGCGCCTGGGCATTGCGCTGCCGCTGGATGCGCGGGTGGGCGACCTGCCCATTGCGGGCCGCCAGCTTGTGGCCATCTGCCGGGGCATGGCGGCCCGGGCCAGGCTGCTGTTCATGGATGAGCCCACGGCCTCGCTCACGCGTGCCGAGGTCGATGCGCTGCTGGCCGTGGTGCGCCGGCTCCAGGCCGATGGCATGGCCATCGTCTTCGTGAGCCACAAGCTGGACGAGGTCATGGAGATCGCCGACCGCGTCACCGTGCTGCGCGACGGGCGCAAGCTGGGCACCTGGCCCGCCGCGCAACTGTCGGGCCGGCAACTGGCCACGCTGATGACCGGGCAGGAAGTGGATGAGCGACTGCATGCGCGCGACATGTCCGCCGCGCCCGCGCTGCTGGAAGTGCGCGGCCTGGGCCGCGACGGCGACTACGAGGACGTGAGCTTCGATGTGCGCGCGGGCGAGATCCTGGGCCTGACCGGGCTGCTGGGCGCAGGCCGCACCGAGCTGGCCCTGGGCCTGTTCGGCATGCGCCGGCCCGACCGCGGCAGCATCCGCCTGGGCGGCGGCACGCTGGCGCTGCGCAGCAACCGCGACGCCATGGCGGCGGGCATTGCCTATGTGCCGGAGGACCGCCAGTCCATCGGCCTGAACCTGCGCCAGTCCGTGCAGGACAACCTGGTGCTGGCCATGCTGCCGCGCCTGTCCGGCCCGCTAGGCTGGCTGCCCGCCCGCCGCCGCGCCGCCACCGCAGCCCAGTGGCGCGACCGCCTGCACATGCGCCTGCCCGCGCTGGACGCACCCGTGCACCAGCTGTCCGGCGGCAATGCCCAGCGCGTGGTGCTGGCCCGCTGGCTGGCGACCGCGCCACGCCTGCTGATCCTCGACTCGCCCACCGTGGGCGTGGACATCGGCAACCGCCAGGGCATCTTCGAGATCGTGCACGGGCTCGCCGCGCAGGGCATGGCGGTGATCGTCATCTCGGACGAGGTGGCCGAGGTCCATGCCCACTGCGACCGCGTGCTGCACATGCGCGGCGGGCGCATCGTCGGCGAGTTCCTGCCAGGGGCGCATTCCGAAAGCCAGATCGAGGAAGCCGTCCATGCCTGAACACGCACACGCGCTGCTGCACCACCCCGTCGCCCGGCTGGGCCTGGCCATTGCCGCCATGGCCCTGCTGTTCGGCGCCCTGGCGCCGGGCTTCTGGACGCTGGGCAACTGGATGGACGTGGCCGAGGGCGCATCGGTCACCGCCATCATGGCCGTGGGCCTGCTGGTGGTGCTGGTCGCGGGCGGCATCGACATCTCGTTTGCCGCCACGGCCACGGTGGCGCAGTACCTTGCGGCCCTCGCGGCCACACGCCTGGGCTGGACACCGGCGGCCAGCATCGCGCTGGGCCTGGCCACGGGACTGGCGCTGGGCGCATTCAACGCCCTGCTCATCCACCGCCTGCGCGCCACCTCCATCATCATCACCATCTCCACGCTGAACCTGTACTTCGCGCTGCTGATGCATGGCACGGGCGGCCGGTCCATCTACGACCTGCCGTCGTGGTGGAGCGACTCCGTGGTGCTGGCCCGCTTCGCAAGCGCCGACGGCGCAGACCCCGTGCGCCTGACCCTGCCCATCGCCGTGGCCGGCACAGCCGCCCTGCTGACCGCGCTGCTGCTGGGCCGCAGCGCGCTGGGACGGCGCCTGTACGCCTTCGGCGGCAACCCCGAGGCCGCCCACCGCATGGGCATCGGCCTGGGCGCCATCCAGGGCGTGGCCTATGGCTGGCTCGGCATGATGGCGGCCATCGCAGGCCTGGTGCAGGCGCACCGCGTGGGCGAGTCGGTGCCCAACGCCCTGGTCGGCACGGAGCTGTTCGTGCTCGCAGCCGCCGTGCTGGGCGGCGCCAGCCTGTTCGGCGGCACGGGCAGCGTGGGCGGCGTGCTGATGGGCGTGCTGCTTCTGGCCGTGCTGCGCAACGGGCTGAACCTGATGGGCGTGTCGCCGTATTTCTTCCAGGTGCTGCTGGGCGCCGTGGTGCTGGCCTGCGCCGCCGCAACGGGACTGCGGCGCACGCAGCGAAGAACCCGGCAGCGCAGCGCTGACGCCACTCCTGCAGCGCCCTTGGCGGGGGCCGCGCCATGAACCGCAGCACTGGCGCACCGCTGGGCCTGATCGCGCTGCTGGCACTGCTGTGCGCCGTGTTCACGCTGCTGCTGCCCGGCAGCTTCGCCACCCTGGGCACGCTGCAATCGGTGCTGCTGCAGATCCCCGAGCTGGGCCTGCTGGCACTGGCACAGATGCTGCCGCTGATCAGTGGCGGCATCAACCTGGCCGTGGTCGCCAGCGCCAACATGGCGGGCCTGGCCATGGCCTGGGTGCTGGTGGGAGGCCTGTCGGCGCTGGGCCTGGACCTGTCGGGCCATGAGGGCCTGCTCATCGCCGCAGCACTGACCGTGGGCGCCCTCGCCAGCCTGCTGGTGGGGCTGGCCAGCGGCTGGCTGGTGGCGCGCGTCAACGCCCATCCCATCCTCGTCACGCTGGGCACCATGTCGCTGATCAACGGCCTGTGCGTCTGGCTCACGCGCGGCAAGCCCATTGCAGGCTTTCCCGAGGCCTTCCAGGCCCTGGGCTCCGCCCAGTGGCTGGTCCTGCCGCTGCCGTTCTGGATCTTCGCGGCCGTGTGCCTGCTGGTGGGCCTGTACCTGGGCAGCACACGCCACGGGCTGGCCATCTGCATGGTCGGCTCCAATGCCGAGGCCACGCGCCATGCGGGCATCGACACGCGCCGCGTGCTGATCGGCGTCTACACCCTGTCCACGCTGCTGTGCTGGATCGCGGCGGTGCTGATGATGGCGCGCTTCAACTCGGCCAGCGCGGGCTACGCCCAGTCCTACCTGCTGGTCACGGTGCTTGCGGCCATCCTGGGCGGCACCGATCCCATGGGCGGCTTCGGCCGGGTGTCGGGGCTGTTCGTCGCCCTGCTCGTCCTGCAGGTGCTGTCCAGCGGGGTGAACCTGCTGGGCGCCAATGCCCAGCTCACGCAGGCCCTGTGGGGCGCCACCATGATCGCCGCCGTGGCCGCGCGCCACCTGCTGGCGCGCTGGCGGGGCCGTGCCCGGGCACCCGCCGAACCCTCCCCTTCACGCTCTCGCAGCGTCCAACCGGAGCCCCTATGAACCCCCTCGGCATCCACGCCCTTGTCTGGGCCGGCGACCTGTCGCCGGCCTCCACCCGCCATGTGATCGAGCAGACGCGCCAGGCCGGTTACGACCTGGTCGAGCTGTCCCTGCACGGCCCCCGGCTCATGGACCTGGCGCTCACGCGAGATCTGCTGCAGGAGCATGGCCTGGGCGTGGGCTGCTCGCGGGGCCTGACCTTCGAGGCCGATGTCTCCAGCGAAGACCCCGCCGTGGTCGCGCGCGGCCTGGCGCTGCTGCAAGAGGGCGTGGACATCACGGCGCGCCTGGGCGGACGCTATTTCGGCGGCATCCTCTACGGCGCCATGGCGAAATACGGCCACCCCTGTTCGCCACGGGGCCGGCGCAACGCGATCGAGGCCGTGCGGCGCATTGCCGACTTCGCGGGCGAGCGCGGCGTCACGCTGGGCCTGGAGGTGGTCAACCGCTACGAAAGCAATCTGCTGAACACGGCCACGCAAGCGCTGGAGTTCATCGACGAAGTCGGCCAACCCCATGTCTGCGTGCACCTGGACACCTACCACATGAACATCGAGGAAGCCGACCTTGCCGCCCCCGTGCTGGCCTGCGGACAGCGGCTGGGCTATGTGCACATCGGCGAGAACCACCGCGGCTACCTGGGCGCGGGCCACATCGACTTCGCGCAGTTCTTCGGTGCCCTCGCGCAGATCGACTACCAGGGCACCGTCACCTTCGAGAGCTTCTCGTCGGCCATCGTCAACGAGCAGCTGTCGAACGCGCTGGCCATCTGGCGCCCGATGTGGGAAGACGGCATGGACCTGGCCCTGCACGCACGCGGCTTCATGGCCGACGGGCTGGCCAGCGCGCAGCAGGCACGCGCATGACGGCCATCCTGCCGCCCGAAGCCCTGGCGCGTGCATTTGCGCTGGCACGCTCCGGCCCCCGACGCCTGCTGGGCCTGGCTGGCCCGCCCGGCGCAGGCAAGAGCACGGTCTGCACCGCCCTGCTGCAGGCGCTGGGCCCACTGGCGGCGGCCGTGCCCATGGACGGCTTCCACCTGGCGCAGTCCGCGCTGCAGCGCCTGGGCCGCGCGCAGCGCAAGGGCGCGCCCGACACCTTCGACTCGGCCGGCTACATGGCCCTGCTGCGCCGCCTGCGCGCGCCCGTGGCCGGTGAAACGGTCTACGCCCCCGAATTCCGGCGCGCCATCGAGGAGTCCATTGCAGGCGCCATCGCCATCGCGCCCGGCGTGCCCCTGGTCATCACCGAAGGCAACTACCTGCTGATGGAGGAACAGGATGCGCCGGGCACACACTGGCATGCCGTGCGCGCGCTGCTGGACGAGGTCTGGTACGTGGACATGGACGACCGCCTTCGCATCGAACGCCTGACCCGCCGCCACGAACTCCACGGCCGCAGCCCCCAGGCCGCACGCGACTGGGTGGCACAGGTGGACGAGTCCAATGCGCGCCGCATTGCGGCAACGCGGGGGCGGGCGGATTGGGTGTTGCGCTGGGGGTGAGGCTGCAGAACACAGCCCCCGCTCAGAACGCCACCACGCCCCCATCCTTGCGCGGGTCCGATCCGCCGATGTAGTGGTCGCCGTCGCGCAGCACCAGCTGCGCGCCGCCGAAGGCGAAGACGCCATGGCCTTGCTCGATCGTGACTTCGTGGCCGCGTGCGCGCAGGGCGGCGACGACCTCGGCGTCGAAGGCGGGTTCCACGGCCACGCCCTTGCCGCCCGTCACGCGCCAGCGCGGTGCGTCGGCGGCGGCCTGGGGGTTCTGGCCGTAGCGCAGCACGCGCAGGGCCATCTGCAGGTGGCCCTGGCTCTGCATGGGGCCGCCCATCACGCCGAAGGCCATCTGGGGCGTGCCGTCGGCGTTCATCGCAAAGGCCGGGATGATGGTGTGCGAGGGGCGCTTGCGTGGCGCGACCTCGTTGGCATGGCCGGCTTGCGTGGTGAAGCCGTGGCCGCGGTTTTGCAGGCTGATGCCGGTGCCCGGCACGACCACGCCCGAGCCGAAGCCCATGTAGTTGGACTGGATGAACGAGACCATCATGCCGCTGGCATCGGCCGCCGCCAGGTAGACCGTGCCGCCGGGGCGCGGTGCGCCGTAGGTGGGCGCGCTGGCGCGCTCGCGGTCAATGAGCGCCGCGCGTTCGCGCAGGTAGCCGGCGTCCAGCAGATGGGCGGATTCGACGCGCATGTGGTCGCCGTCGGCGTTGTATTCGTGCAGGTCGGCCAGGGCCAGCTTCATGGCCTCGACCTGCAGGTGCACGGACTCCACTCCGTCCAGCGGCTCGGCGCCCACGCCCAGTGCATCCAGCATGCCCAGCGCCATCAGCGCGGCAATGCCCTGGCCGTTGGGCGGGATCTCGTGGATCACCGAATCGCCAAAGGTCTGCGACACCGTGCCGACCCAGTCGGCCTGGTGGGCGGCCAGGTCGGCCTCGGTCATGGCGCCGCCGCAGGCCTTGGCGTGCTCGGCCATCGAGCGCGCCAGTGCGCCACGGTAGAAGGACTCGCCCTTGGTGGCGGCGATCTCCTCCAGCGTGCGCGCATGGGCTTCGCTGCGGAACACCTCGCCCGCCTTGGGGGCCTTGCCATCGGGCAGGAAGCACTCGGCAAAACCGGGCTGGTCGCCGAGCTTGGCGCCGCCCAGCGCCCACAGCGTGGCGATGGTGGGCGAGACCGCAAAGCCGTCGCGCGCATAGCGGATGGCGGGCTGGGCCAGTTGCTCGAACGGCAGCTTGCCGAAGCGGCGCGACAGCTCCACCCAGGCCGAGACGGCGCCGGGCACGGTGACAGCGTTCCAGCCCTTCTCGGGGATGCCGCCCAGCGCGGCGAAGTACTCGGGCGTCCAGGCTTCGGGCGAGCGGCCCGAGGCATTGAGGCCGTGCAATTCCTTGCCGTCCCACAGGATGCAGAAGGCATCGCTGCCCAGGCCGCAGCCCGTGGGCTCGACCACGGTCAGCGCCATGGCCGTGGCAATGGCCGCATCCACCGCATTGCCGCCGGCCAGCAGCATGGACAGGCCGGCCTGCGCGGCCAGCGGCTGCGAGGTGGAGACCATGTTGCGGCCCAGCACCGAAGAGCGGTGCGAGGCGTAGGGAAGTGTCCAGTCCGTAACAGTGCTTGTCATATCAATTTCCATAGCGCCAACGCGCCACCGATAGCTTGAGGAACCGCAGGCACGGCCCAGCTCAGGGACGCCAAGCAAGGGCCTACGCCGGCCGCGCCACCCCGCAGCAAGGGCGTCGTCCCCCTCCCGCAGGAGAGGGGGAAGCGGCAAAGCCGCTCAGGGGGTGCTTCACTCAATCCAATGTGATTTTGTTGTCTTTGATGACCTGCGCCCAGCGCGCGCTGTCGGCCTGCACCATGGCAGCGAACTGCGCGGGCGTGCGGGGCGATGCGGCCTCCACGCCCTGCCTGGCCAGGCTGGCCACCACCTCGGGATTCTGGATGGCCTTGTTGAAGGCCTGATTGATCCGCGCCACCAGCTCGGGCTTCATGCCGGCCGGGCCATAGACGCCGAACCAGGTGACGGAAGAATAGCCAGGCAGGCCGGACTCGGCCACCGTGGGCAGGTCGGGCGCCAGCGCGCTGCGCTTGTCGCCGGTCACGGCCAGGGCGCGCAGGCGGCCGCTGGCCACATGGGGCATGCCGGTGGGAATGGAGTCGAACAGCAGGTGCACCTGGCCTGCGGACAGGTCGGTGATGGACTGGGCCGTGCCCTTGTAGGGCACATGGGTCAGTTGCAGGCCCGCGCGCGCCGCGAAGGCCGCCGCGTTCAGGTGGACGATGGTGCCGTTGCCACTGCTGGCGTAGTTGAGGGCGCCCGGATGGGCCTTGGCATAGGCGATCAGCTCCTGCACGTTGCGCACGGGCAGCGAGGGCGTGACCAGCAGGATGCTGGCCGCACCGCCGATCTCGGCAATGGGCGTGAAATCCTTGTCGGCCTTGTAGGCCAGACGGGTCATCAGATGCGGCGAGATGGCATGCGTGCTGCTGGTGGTGAACAGCAGCGTGTAGCCGTCCGGCGAGGCCTTGGCGGCCTCGCCCGTGCCGATGGTGCCGCCCGCGCCGGGGCGGTTGTCGATGACCAGCTGCTGGCCCAGGTCCTGGGACATGCGCTGCGCCACCACGCGCGCCACGAGGTCGGTGGCGCCGCTGGCCGGAAAGGGCACGACCAGGCGCACCGGGTGCGAGGGCCCGGACGCCTGGCCCTGTGCCACGGCGGGCAGGGCCATGGCGCCAGCCAGGGCACAGGCCGCAGCCACGAGGGTGCGGCGTGGAAGTAAAACGCTGGGCAATGCCTTCATGGGCACACTCCTGGTCAGAGGGTTGGACAGCTGCAGCCGCTGCTCCCTGCAACGCCGCAACAGGCCATCGTAGAACCCTCGCCCCTTTGCCGCCATCAGCAAATTTGCAAACCTGCGTTGCCTCTGCGGCAAATTGATGACAATCGGGGCGACATGCCCGACGCCCGCCACCTTCTCCTGCAGGACACCGCGCTGCGCTACTTCCATGAAGTGGCGCAATGCGGATCGCTGACCGAGGCATCGGCGCGGCTGCATGTGGCGGCCTCGGCCATCAGCCGCCAGATCGCGGCGCTGGAGGGGCTGCTGGGCACGCCGCTGTTCGAACGCCACCCGCGCGGCATGGTGCTCAATGCGGCCGGCGAGATCCTGGCCGACCATGTGCGCCGCGCCGGCCTGGATGCCGAGCGCGCGCTGGGCGAGATCGAGGCCCTGCAGGGGCTGCGCAGCGGCCGCGTGCGCATCGCAAGCTCCGACGCCTTTGCCAACGAGTTCCTGCCGCGCCTGTGCGCGGCCTTCCAGCGCGAGCACGCCGGCATCGTCTTCGAGGTCATGGTGCTGCCCACGCCCGCCGTGCCCGAGGCCGTGCGCAGCGGCACGGCAGACATCGGCCTGTGCTTCAGCCGCGCGCCCGAAAAAGGCATTGCCGTGGCCTGCCGCGTGGCCGCGCCGCTGGTGGCCCTGGTCGCCCCCGGCCATGCGCTGGCGCAGGCGCGGCGCCTGTCGCTGGCCCAATTGGTGCGCCATCCGCTGGCGCTCACGCCGGCCGACACGGCCGTGCGCCAGCTGCTGGACGCCGCCTGCAGCCGCCAGGGCCTGATGCTGATGCCCGTGATGGAGAGCAACCACGGCAAGACCCTGCTGAACTTTGCAGCCCAGGGCGCCGCCGTGGCCGTGGCCAGCGAGATCGCCGCGCGCCACATGGTGGCCACGGGCGCGCTGGTGGCCGTGGCGCTCAGCGACCGGGGCATGGACCTGCGCGACATCGAGGTGCAGACCCTGGCCGGCCGCACGCTGCCGCATGCGGCGCAGTCCTTCCTGGAGATGCTGCAGCTGCGGTTGCCCGGTCCCTGGTAACCGGAGGACACGGCGGGCAGCGGGCAGCGCCCGCCAGGCACCACCCACACAAGGCGGGCCAGAAAAGAGACCACAGTCCGACCAGGGATGCAGGGACAAAACTCGGAAAGCTCCGATTTTTACGGCCCTGCAGACCCGCGATTCATCCATTGCCCTTGCTCGATCCGCTCAGGCTGGGAGCGGATTGGGCACGAATCGGATAGGACAACTCTGATTCTGACCCAGCCGATTCTGATTCTCCAGCGCGACCGGACAGCCAGCCGCCGGCGCCATTCCTATCATCCGCAGCTCTGTCGTCGGGCTTCCCCTTGCGGGATTCCTGGACTCCCGTTCCTGAATGAATTCATGGACAACCCGGCCATCGCCGGACCTACAAAGAAGAGGCAAGGCATGTACACGAACCAGACCGGAGGGCGCAGGCGGCAATTGCAGCGGGAGGCACAGCATGGATGAGCGAACCGAGCTGACCTTCATGCTGCATGGCCTGCCGGACCGCGACGCCAAGCTGTTCCGCTCCTATGTGCTGATGGTGAATCACCGCACACGGCATCGCTGGACGTGGCGCGAATCCCAGGCGGACATGACGGTGGTGCATGGCGAACTGGCCCAAGCGCCTGCCGCCCCGCCCGCGCTGACGCTGCGCGTGGGAGGGCCACCGAGGGGAGCCTTCCCTGCGGGTGGCCACCTGGGCATGCCCCTGCGCGCCGAGGCGCTGGAGGAATGCCTCAACACCATGGGCGCACGCATCCTGTCGGTGCACGGCAAACCGGCCAGCGCCAAGGCACACGCCAGCGGCCTGCACACGCAGCATCAGCTGATGCTGCTGCAGCTGCGGCGCTGGCCGTCGCCGCAACTGCTGACGAGATCCCACCATATCCGCCTGGCCACCTTGCTGACAGGCCAGCCCACGACGATGCAGACCCTGTGCCAGCGCTCGGGCCTGTCGCCCGAGATCTGCGCCGGTTTTCTGAACGAGCTGGACGCCGCCGGCCTGCTGCGCTGGGCCTCGGCCCGCCCGCCCGCCGCACCGCACCCCGGCAACCCTGCGCCGGACAGGGGCGTGCTCGAACGCATACGCCTTCGCCTGGCCCGGTTTGCAGGAGCGCGCCCATGAGCGAACTCAAGATCCTGATTTCCGGCCCTGCAGGCGCAGGCAAGACCACGGCCATCCGCTGCGTCAGCGAGATCGCCCCCGTGAGCACCGACGTGCGCAACACCGATGACACCCTGGACAAGGCGCTGACGACGGCCGGCATGGACTATGGCGAGCTGACCCTGGACAACGGCGAGAAGCTGTACCTCTACGGCACGCCCGGGCAGGAGCGCTTTGACTTCATGTGGCGCATCCTCTCGCGCGGCGCGCTGGGCGTGATCTTGCTGATCGACAACAGCCGCTCCGATCCGCTGGCCGACCTGGATATCTATGTCCAGGGCCTGTCCGATGTCTTGCGCAGCACGGCATGCGTGGTGGCGGTATGCCGCATGCAGGAGTACACAGCGCCTGATCTGGACAGCTTTGCCGTGCACCTGCAATCGCGCGGCCTGCTGTGCCCCGTGGTGCCGGCCGATGTGCGCAACCCCCAGCAGGTGGTGGCCCTGATCGAGCTGTTGCTGCTGCAGATCGAAGCCCTTGCCCAGGAGAAGTCCCATGAAGAATGACGCTGCCTTGAAGGCTGCAGCCCAGGCGGCGGTGCAGTCGCTGATGAGCAGGTTGCACGGCGTGCGTGGCTGCGTGGTCAGCACCGAGGACGGCTTCGAGGTGGCCGCCCGTGCGCAAGGCCAGGGCAGCACGGCGCGGCTGTCGGCCATGGCCAGCTCGATGGCGGCGCTGGGCATGATCGCCGGCGAGGAGAACCAGCTCGGGCATTGCGCCAACGTGGTGGTCGAGGCGGCCGAGGGCTTCATCGTCATGCTGCAGGCACAGCGCCCGGGCCTGACGCTGGTCATCAGCGTGGTGGCCTCGCGCGAGGCCGTTCTGGACCAGGTTCTCTATGTCTCGCGCGAGGCCGTGCGGACGCTGGAACAAGCGTGATGGCAAAGGCAGGCAAAGGCTGCTCACATGCATCCGGCAAGAAGGCACCGCGAAGGTGCAGAACATTTTCGCAACACAAGGGAGTTAGGAAAACAATGGCCAATATCAAGCAAACCATGGATGAACTGATGCGCTGCGACGGCGCCATGTGCGCTGCACTGGTGGACTACAACAGCGGCATGATCCTGGGGCAGGACGGATCGGGCGTGGACCTGGAGCTGGCTGCCGCCGGCAACACCGAACTGGTGCGCGCCAAGCTCAAGACCATGCGCTCGCTGGGCCTGGAAGACACCATCGAGGACATCCTCATCACGCTGAGCAAGCAGTACCACATCCTGCGCCCCTCCACCCACCACGAGGGCCTGTTCCTGTACCTGGTGCTCGACAAGACCAAGGCCAATCTCGCGCTGGCGCGGCGCAAGGTGCAGGACGTGGAAGGCGTGCTGGTGGTCTGAAGCAGGCGGCCTGCAGCGCGTAGCGCCGCCTTGATGGACCCTCTCACAACCGGGCCTTCTCAGAACCGCTCGGCGCACAGCGCCTGCCATTGCAGGATCTCGATCTCGCCGCGCTGCACACGGATGAGGCCCCGCGCCTGCAGGCCCTGCAGCAGCACGTTGGTGGTCTGGCGCGAGATCGACAGCATGCGCGCCAGCTGCTCCTGCGTGATATCCAGGCGCGGCCGGGCCGGCACATCGTCCAGCCGCTCGCCGTAGCCGCGCGCCATGGCCACCAGGCGGCGCGCCAGCCGCTGGGGTGCGGGCAGCAGGGCCAGGTCCTCCAGCGCCGCAAAGGCCGCCCGCATGCGCCCCGACATCAGCACGCCCAGGTCATGCCAGTGCGCGGGGTGCTGCTGCAGCCAGTCCAGCAGCGGCTGGCGTGGTACCTGCAGCACCACGCTGGGCTCCATGGCGTGGGCATCGTGGGTGCGCGGCGAGCCGTCGAACAGCGCGATCTCGCCAAACCAGGTGGCCGGTCCCATGCGCGTGAGCAGGGCCTCGCGCGCCTGCTCGCTCTGCCCACCCACACCGGAGAAACCGATGCTGCCGCGGACCACGGCGAACAAACCGCCCTCCAGCGCATCGCCGCGCAGGAACAGGGCCTCGCCCGTCTCCAGGCTGCGCGGCTGGGCCAGGGCCAGCAGCAAATCGGCAAACTGCGGCGCCAATGCGCTGAACCAGCGGCCGGCGCGCAGCGTGGGTAGGTAGGAAGAGGCGAGGGAAGCTTGCATGGAAAGGGATGTCGGGTGGCTGACAGACACAGCCGGCGGGCCTGCGTATTTTCGCCGCTGACACCGAACATGCCAGGAGACCTTTCCATGCAAGCCTCACACCCCCTGCCCCGCGCGCTGGCGCGCCCTTCCCGCTTGCTGGCCAGCCTGGCCACAGCCGCTTTGCTGGGCGCCTGCGCCCACGGCAGCCTGCCCGTCTCCGACATGGCCAGGCCCCAGCCGGCCAGCGCCGCCACGCGCGCGGCCCAGCAGGCGGCCTTGGCGCAGCAGCCGCTGGACGATGCGCAGGCCATGGGGGACGCCCGGCGCGGCCTGATCGCACCGGCCGACACCCTGGTCGTGCGCAATGCCCAGGGCCGTCCCATCTGGAGCATGCAGTCCTATGCCTTCCTGGAGCAGGACCAGGCGCCCGACACCGTGCACCCCGCGCTGTGGCGCCAGGCCCAGCGCAACCGCGTCAGCGGCCTGTTCCAGGTGACCGACAGGCTCTACCAGGTGCGCGGCCTGGACCTGTCGAACATGAGCATCATCGAGGGCGAGACCGGCCTGATCGTGGTCGATCCGCTGATGTACACCGAGACCGCCCAGGCCGCCATGGACCTGTACTACCAGCACCGACCGCGCAAGCCGGTGGTGGCCGTCGTCTACTCGCACAGCCATGTGGACCATTTCGGCGGCGTGCGCGGCGTGGTGCGCCAGGAAGAGGTGGATGCGGGCCGCGTGCAGGTCATCGCGCCCGCTGGCTTCATGGCCGAGGCCGTGGGCGAGAACGTCATCGCCGGCCACGCCATGGGCCGGCGCGCGCTCTACCAGTTCGGCATGCTGCTGCCGCGCGATGCCAGGGGACAGGTGGACGCAGGGCTGGGCAAGGCGGGTGCGCCCGGCACCATGGGGCTGATCGCGCCCACGCGCGTGATCGACAAGCCGCGCGAGACCCTGCGCATCGACGGCGTGGACATCGAGTTCACGCTCACGCCCGGGGCCGAGGCGCCGGCCGAGATGATCATGTACTACCCCCAGCTCAAGGTGCTGAACATGGCCGAGATCGCCGTGCACACCCAGCACAACCTGCTGCCGCTGCGCGGCGCCCAGGTGCGTGACGCGCTGGGCTGGTCCCGCCACCTGAACGACGCCCTGCACGCCTATGGCGGCCAGGCACAGATCCTGATCGCCCAGCACCACTGGCCGGTCTGGGGCCAGCCCCGGCTGCAGCGCATGCTGGCCGGCCAGCGCGACACCTACAAATACCTGCACGACCAGACCGTGCGCCTCATGAACCACGGCTACGTGGGCTCGGAGATCGCCGAGATGCTGAAGATGCCCGAATCCCTGGCCCGCGACGGCGCCACACATGCCTTCTACGGCCACCTGCGCCACAACATACGCGCCATCTACCAGCACTACCTGGGCTACTACGAAGGCAACCCGGCCCAGCTGGAGGCGCTGCCGCCCGTGCCCGCCGCACGCAAGACCGTGGAATACATGGGGGGCGCCGACGCCGTGCTGCGCCGTGCGCAAGCCGACTACGAACGCGGCGAATACCGCTGGGTGGCGCAGATCGCCTCGCAACTGGTCTTTGCCGACCCAGCCAACCAGGCCGCGCGCCGCCTGGCGGCCAATGCCTATGAACAGCTGGGCTACCAGATGGAATCGGCCACGGCCCGCAACGCCTTCCTGCAGGGCGCGGCGGAGCTGCGCCAGGGCGTGCCCCAGCTGCCCAGGCCCGGCAGCACCGCGCGCGACCTGGTGCGCAGCCTGCCGCTGGAGATGTTCTTCGACTACCTGGGCGTGCGGCTGGACGCGGGCAAGGCCGCAGGCCAGCGCATCGTGCTCAACTGGACCTTCACCGACACCGGCGAGCAGCGCAGCCTGAACCTGGAGAACAGCGCCCTCACCCAGAGCCCGGGCCTTGCGCCCGCCGCCCACGCGAGCCTGCGCCTGACGCGCGCCACGCTGGACGCCATTGCAGGCCAGGAGACCACGATGGCCGAGGCCATCAAGAGCGGCCAGCTGCGCATCGAGGGCGACGCCTCCAAGGTGATGGCGCTCATGTCCATGCTGGACCGCTTCGACAGCGTGTTCCCCATCGTGGAGCCACGCCCCGAGCGGGCCGCTCAGTAGCCGTGCTGGGCGCGGAAGTCGCGCGCCTTGCCGAAGTGCCCGTTGCCGATGAAGGGCACGGGCGGGCGCAGCGCCGACAGCGGCGAGGGATGGTTGCTGGTCAGCACCAGATGGCCCCGGTCGGCCGGAATGAAGGCGCGCTTGGACTGCGCATGGCTGCCCCAGAGCATGAAGACCACGGGGCGCGTGCCCTGGGCGATGTGTCGGATCACCGCATCGGTCAGCAGCTCCCATCCCTTGCCCGAGTGGCTGGCCGCCTGGCCTTCCTCCACCGTGAGACAGGTGTTGAGCAGCAGCACGCCGTTCCTGGCCCACTTGACCAGGCTGCCGCCCGGGTTGGGGAACGGCGGGAAGGGCACGCCCAGGTCACGCTGCATCTCCTTGAAGATGTTCTGCAGCGAGGGCGGCATGCGCACGCCCGGCGCCACCGAGAACGACAGGCCTTCGGCCTGCCCCCGGCCGTGGTAGGGGTCCTGCCCCAGGATGACCACGCGCACCTCATCGGGCGGTGTCAGCTCCAGCGCGCGCAGCGGCTGGGGCGGAAAGATCACCGCGCCAGCTTCCAGGCGCTGGTGCAGGAAGGTCAGCAGCTGCTGGCCCGTGGCACCCGCGAAGAAGTCCTCGACCAGGGGCTGCCAGTCGGGCGCAACGGGCCAGTCGGCGGGATCGGAGGATTGGAGTTGGTCGGCTTGCGCCGGGGCGATTGCGTCGTCTTGAAGGGCCATGGCGGATGGGGGCACCGCCGCCACATGCCGAGGCAGCAGCCTCCCTCAAAAAAGTACAGCTGAAATGCATGGGCGCAAGCGCCATGCCTGTTGGATCACGGCAAGCATACCTTTGCCTGCGGCGGGGAGGTACGTCCGCTTCCAATGGCGCCCCAAAGACAGACAGTGGTTACACGGAAAAACATACGAAAAACCTTGAGTCAGCCTGATGCTTTACCTAGAAATTCGTGCAAATGACCGCGAACTGCACACTACAACTGCACCAGGAAGTGCTCGAATACATCAAACGCGACATTGCCAACCTGGCCCTGGGCAACAAGGACAACCACGCGCGCAACACCGCCGTGCAGCGCGGTTTCGATGGCCGCATCGCGCTCACGCCCCTGTACGACTTTGCGCCCATGTATCTCCACCCGGACGGCATTGCCCGACGCATCCGCTGGCGGGATGAACAGGGCGGCCGGCCCGATTGGGGCCGTGTGCTGGATAGCGTCTGTGCGCTGGCCGCGCAGCTCCCTCGAAAACGCCGGGGCACGCAGTCGGAGCCGTTGCAGCGCGATCCACTGGTGAAAGGCCTCAAGGCCATGATTCCCGCGCTGGAGCGCATCGCCGCAGACGGTCTGGCGCTAGGGCTGGAGCCCGAGGTTCTCGGCCACCTGCGTCCCGCCCTCCTGGCACGTGCGCAGGAGCTCGCTGCGCTGCGCTGCGCTGAAGACCATGGACAAGCGTTTCACCCCCATTCCCATTGCCCAGCAGCTGGAGCTGCGCAGGCAGGCCATTGACGATGTGCTGGCCCACCCCGAATGGTCTTTGCCGCAGGCCGTGCGGCATCTGAAGAAGACCATGCGGCTGACCACGGCCGAGATGGCCAAGCTTTGCGGCGTTTCCTATAGAACGCTGCAGGACATCGAGCAGGAGCGCAGCGAAGGCAGCGTGCAGACCATGAACCGCATCTTGGCCATGCTGGGGCTCAAGCTCGGGGTGGTGCGCATCGTGCGGACCCCGGATTCACCGGCCGGCCCGCACAACGACGCGTCTTAGGCAAACAGCTTGGCCAGCGCCTCCCCCGGCTCCTTGGCGCGCATGAAGGCCTCGCCCACCAGGAAGCCGTGGATGCCGGCATCGCGCATGGCCTTGACGTCCTCGCGGCTGCCGATGCCCGACTCGGTGACCAGCAGGCGGTCGGCCGGCACGTTCTTTTGCAGGTCCAGCGTGGTCTGGATGCGGACCTCGAAGCTGCGCAGGTTGCGGTTGTTGATGCCCACCAGCGGGGTCTTGAGGCGCAGGGCGCGGTCCAGCTCGGCGCCGTCGTGCACCTCGACCAGCACGGCCATGTCCAGGCTGTGGGCGATCTGTTCCATCTCGGCCATCTGCGCGTCGTCCAGGCAGGCGGCGATCAGCAGCACGCAGTCGGCGCCCATGGCCCGCGATTCGTAGATCTGGTAGGGATCGACCATGAAGTCCTTGCGCAGCACGGGCAGGTGGCAGCTGGCGCGCGCCTGCTTGAGATAGTCCACGCTGCCCTGGAAGAACTGCTTGTCGGTCAGCACCGAGAGGCAGGCGGCGCTGACGCCCTTGCCGTCGCCATCGGCATAGCTTTGCGCGATGTCGGCGGGGATGAAGTCCTCGCGGATCACGCCCTTGCTGGGGCTGGCCTTCTTGATCTCGGCGATCACGCCGGCCTGGCCGGCGGCGATCTTGGCGCGCAGCGCGCCCACGAAGTCGCGCGTGAGCACGCGGCTTTCGGCGTCGCGGCGCATGTCCGCGAAGGGCATGCGCTTCTGGGCGGCGGCCACTTCCTGCACTTTCACGTCGCAGATTTGCTGGAGGATGTCGGACACGTTGCTTTCCTTGGTTTCTTGTATTCGGTGGTCGATGGGGGCTGCGCGGCTCAGGCCGTCAGCCGGGCCGTGTAGGCCACGAGTTCGTTGAGCTTGGCCAGGGCCGCGCCGCTGTCCAGCGCCGCCTGGGCGCGGGCCATGCCGTCCTCGATGCTGGAGGCCACGTTGGCCGCATACAGGGCAGCACCCGCGTTCAGGCAGACGATGTCGCGCGCGGCACTCTTTTCGCCATGGAGCACGCCCAGCAGCATGGCCTTGGATTCCTCGGGATTGTCCACCTTGAAGGCGCGCGTGCCCACCATGCGCAGGCCGAAGTCCTCGGGATGGATCTCGTACTCGCGCACCACGCCGTCCTTGAGCTCGCCCACCAGGGTGCCCGCGCCCAGGCTGATCTCGTCCAGGCCGTCGCGGCCATAGACCACGATGGCGTGCTCGGCGCCCAGGCGCTGCAGCGCGCGCACCTGGATGCCGACCAGGTCCTCGTGGAACACGCCCATGAGGATGTTGGGCGCGCTGGCCGGATTGGTCAGCGGGCCCAGGATGTTGAAGATGGTGCGCACGCCCAGCTCCTTGCGCACGGGCGCCACGTTCTTCATGGCCGGGTGGTGGTTGGGCGCGAACATGAAGCCGATGCCCACGTCGGCGATGCTGCGCGCGATCTGCTCGGGGCTGAGCTGGATGTTGACGCCCAGCGCCTCCATGGCGTCGGCGCTGCCGCTCTTGCTGCTGACGCTGCGCCCGCCGTGCTTGCTGACCTTGCCGCCCGCCGCCGCGATCACGAAGATGGAGCAGGTGGAGATGTTGAAGGTGTTGGCGCCGTCGCCGCCCGTGCCCACGATGTCCACCAGGTGGCGCTTGTCCTCCACATGGACCTTGTTGGAGAACTCGCGCATGACCTCGGCCGCGGCCGTGATCTCGCCGATGGTCTCCTTCTTCACGCGCAGGCCGGTGACGATGGCCGCCGTCATCACGGGCGACAGCTCGCCGCGCATGATCAGGCGCATCAGGTGCAGCATCTCGTCGTGGAAGATTTCGCGGTGCTCGATGGTGCGCTGCAGCGCTTCCTGGGGGGTGATCTGGGTCATTGCGGTGTCTCGGTTGGGTGCCGGCCTGCTCAGGCCTTCTGTTCCAGGAAATTCTTGAGCATGGCATGGCCATGCTCGGTGAGGATGCTCTCGGGGTGGAATTGCACGCCCTCGATGGCCAGGCTGGTGTGGCGCACGCCCTGGATCTCGCCGTCCTCGCTGGTGGCCGTGATCTCCAGGCATTCGGGCAGGCTGGAGCGCGCGATGGCCAGCGAGTGGTAGCGATTGACCGTGAACTGCTCGGGCAGGTCGGCGAACACGCCCTTGCGGTCGGTGGTGATGACGCTGGTCTTGCCATGCATCTGCTGGCCCGCGCGCACGATGTCGCCGCCGAAGGCCGCGCCAATGCTCTGGTGGCCCAGGCACACGCCCAGGATGGGCAGGCGGCCCGCGAAGTGCTGGATGGCGGCCACGGAAATGCCGGCTTCGGCCGGCGAGCAGGGGCCGGGCGAGATCACCAGGCGGTCGATCTTCTCGCGCTCGACCAGGGCGATCACCTCGTCCAGCGTGGCCTCGTCATTGCGCACCACGGTGACATCGGCACCCAGCTCGCCGAAGTACTGGACGATGTTGTAAGTGAAGCTGTCGTAGTTGTCGATCATCAGCAGTCTGGTCATACCGGCTCCTGGGTCTCAAAGGGAAAAACGGGTGGCGCGGGCATGCCGCAGCGAAGGCTGGCGCGGGCATGCGCGCAATGCTGCCTGGGTCTGGAAGGGGGAATCTGAGGGCATCTGGGCAATCTCCTGGGTTCTGGGAGCCGCCGTGCCGGGGAGCCATCTGCTGAGTGAGCCTTGCTGCCGTCACGGCGGCAAGGTGCGGTACGCAACCGCGACGACGTGCCGCTTCCTTATTGGAAGCGCCACCACTGTGCAACGATGATCGAAACGGGCGTACCGTTCATGGCTGTCTTGGATCGAGAGTTCAGGTGTCTGGAAGACGGGAATGCAGCAGGCTGCATGGCGAAGCATGCTAACACAGGGTCCGCGCAGCGTGGCGGGACGACCCTGCAGGCGCCTCACTTCAGGAAATCCGGCTGGTCGAACTTCTGCTTCAAGAAGCGGCCATTGGCCAGCAGCGCCTGCGCGTCGCTGGCCGCCACATGGGCCACCACCTGCTGCATCTGCCCGGCCAGCAGCGCCAGCTGCTCGGTCAACAGCTGCCTGGGCGTCTTGCCGTCCTGCACGGGCTGGGTGACACGGAACAGCGGCGGCAGCGCCGCATAGTGCGACAGCGTGGCCGGCAGGTACTGCAGCACCGTCTCGCGCACGGTGAACAGGCCGTCGTTGAAGACCGGGCCGGCTTCGGCCAGCGAGGGCAGCACCTCGTGCACCGAGCCGCGCACGCTGTCCAGGTGCTTTTGCATCTCGGGCGTGAGCATCGGGCGGGCCTTTTGCACCAGCTCGTCGATGCGTTCGCGGATGTCCTCGGCGCTCCAGTGCTGCTGCAGCGCCCGCTCGAAGCTGGCGCCCGCGGGCTGCAGGGCCCAACCCAGCAGCAGGCCCGCGACGTACAGGCCCAGGGTGATCCAGCCCCAGCCGGCGCCGATCACGCCGGCAAACAGCAGCACCGGCCCCAGCAGGGCCAGCGCCAGGCCGGCGAGGTTGCCGTTGCCGTAGAAGAAAAGCTGCAGGCGGCGCATCAGGCGGGTCCGATCGCTGGCGGCGCTGTCACTGGTAGCCCCGGATTTCCTTGAACACCAGCGGCAGTCCGCTCTTGCCGGTGTTGCGCGCATCGAAGGCGCGCCCGCCGGTCAGCGCGGCCAGGGCCTGCATTTCGCCGGACTGCGCCTCGCCAAAGATGATGGGAAAGACCCGCACCAGCGGCGCGCCGCCGTCGCGCGCCATGCGCTGCTCGCGCTCGAATGCGGCCCAGTCGCGGCCGGCCGTATTGGCGCCATCGGTCAGCAGCACGATGCTGACGAAGCGCTCGGGATCGGCCCGCAGTTCCTGGCGTGCCTGCTGCTGGGCCAGCGTGAGCGCGTCGTAGATGGCCGTGCCGCCGTCGGCCACCAGGCTGTCGGCATAGGCCAGCACCCGGGCGCTTGCGGCCTGCAGGTCGCCCGCCGCGAACTGCACGCGCGCGGGCTGGCCGACCAGACCCGAGAACGGAATCAGCAGCACGCGCTCGCGCGCCTGGAAGGCGGCGTAGCGCTGGCTGGCGGCCGAGGCCTCGGCGCCGGACAGCAGCTTGAGCGCCTCCTTCATCTGCGCCAGCCGTGCACCCTTCATGGAGCCGCTCACGTCCAGCACGAAGATGCTGGTGGCCGGACGGCGCAGATCGCTCTGGTAGGCCGAGAGCACGGCATCGATCACCTCCAGCCGGTTCGGAAAGCTCAGCTCCACCACGGGCGCCGTGGGCAGCGCCGGGCTGGCCTGCGCCTCGGGGCTGGCGGGGCGCAGCTGGGCCTGGCGCAGCGGCTGGCCCTGGAAGGCGGGGGCCTTGAACTGGGCGACCAGCCGGTCATAGTCTGCGCGCCGCGCAGCGCTGAGCAGCATCAGCGGATAGTCGGCCGAGATCACGCCGTCGCGCGGGTAGACCAGGGTCAGGCGGTCGGCGGCGGGCAGCTTCTCGTTCAGGCGCAGGATCACGGCCTCGTAGTTGACCAGCGCATCGACGGCGCCGGGCTCGCGCTCGAAGGCCTCGGCCAGCCAGCCGGAGCTGCCGGCGGTGAGCTTCTGGCCCGACAGGAAGTCCTTGAGCACCTTCGCGTTGACCTCCCTGGCGTCCAGGTCCTCGGTCTTGCCGGCCACGGCCGAGGCCACGGCGAACAGTGCGCTCATGCCGGTGTTGGAACTGGCCGGATTGGTCATGCCGTAGCGCAGCCGGCCCTGGGCGGCAGCGCGTGCGATGTCGGCCCAGGTGGGCGGGGCCTTGTCCCAGCCCAGCTTTTGCAGCACGGGGGCCTTCACGCCCAGGGCCACGCGCGAGTAGAAAAGCTTTTCGCGCGCCAGCGGCTTGTTCGCCAGCGCCAGCGCGGGATAGGCGCCATTGGGCGGCAGGATGGCGTCGTACTGCTCGCCCGCATTGATGCGCTCGACCATCTCCAGCGTGCCCGCATAGCTGAGCTTGAGCGGCACGCCCGCCGCCGTGGCGGCCTGCTCCAGCGCGGGCGCCACGTCCTTGAGCTCGGAGCCGGCCAGCACGGTGAATGCACCCTGGGGACCGGCGGGCGCATCGGCCTTTGCGGCGGCCTGCGGCGCGGGTTCGGGCGACTTGCCGCAGCCGGCCAGGACCAGCGCAAGGCCCAGCAGCCACCAGGCCGCCAGGCGCCGGAACATGCTCACAGCACCACCTCGCCGGCGGGCGCCTGCAGCGCCTCGCGCACGTCCTCGCGGCGGCTCTTTTCAAGATAGGCGCGTGACTTGTCCACCTCCTGCGACAGCGTGTCCACCGTGGTCTGCATGGAGGCCAGGGCCTTGACCTTGAAGTCGGCCATGGCGTCCATGGTCTGGTAGATGTTGCCGAAGGCCTGCTGCAGCCTGGCGATGTCGATGGTGCTGCCGGCCGCCTGCTCGTGGATCTTCCCGCTTTGCTCGCGCAGCAGCTCGCTGGTGCCGGCGATCAGGTTGCCCGTGGTGGTGTTCAGCGCCGTGATCTGGTCCAGCACCAGCTTCTGGTTGGCCAGCGCCTGCGCCACGATGACGGCCGTGCGCAGGGCAGAGACCGTGGTGGTGGTCGCGCGGTCCACGCCCTTGGCCAGTTCGAGGTTGTTCTTGCGCACCAGGTCCAGCGCCAGGTAGCCCTGCACGTTCACCGCCATCTGGGTGAGCAGGTCGGTGACCTTCTGGCGTGCGTAGAACAGCATGTCCTCGCGCACCACGCGCGTCTTTTCCGGGTCGCTGGCTTCCAGCTGCGCCGCCTTGGCCTCCAGCGCCGCGTCCAGCTTCTTGCCGATGTGGATGTATTTTTCCAGCCGCTCCATCAGGCCCCACAGGTTGGCCTTTTCCTGCTCGATGGCGGCGTTGTCGCGCAGCAGCTCGTCCTTGCCGCGCTTGAGGCTGTCGATGATGGCGTTCAGGTGGCTCTGGCTGGACTGGAACTTGTCGAAGTAGTCCACCAGCCTGTTGCCCATGGGGATCAGGCCCAGCAGCTTGCGCGGCTTGAACAGGTCATCCTGGTGCGAGGGGTCCAGCGCCTCCACCTGGCGGCGCAGGTCGATCAGGCCCTGGCCGATCTGGCTGCCCTGGTCGAACAGGCCGTTGTTCAGCGTCTTGACGGGGCGCTCCAGCATGCGGTTGGAGACGGCCGCAGCGGCCTGCACCTCCTTGTTGCCCATGCCGTGGATGCGCTCGACCGCGCCCTTGAAGGCGGGCGACTGGCTGTCGTTGGCGGTGATGTCGTCGATGAACTGCGCCACCTGCGCGTCCAGCTGCTGCACTTCCTCGGCCTTGAGGCGGACCTTGCCGCTGGCCGACTCGATGGGCACGGGCAGGGCGGGCGCAGGCGGCTCCAGCACGAAATCCTGCTCCTGTGCAGGCACGGCCACGGCGGCGCTGGCCGTGGTGGTCTGGGGGGTGTTGCTCATCGGTTGCTCCTGGAACGTTCGGTCATTTGAAGCGCTGCTCCATGTCCACGATCATTCGCTCCAGCCACTCCTGGCTGGGCGGTTCGATCACATCCACCAGCTGCGCGGGCGCCTGCACGCCCTGCCCGGCCCAGCGCTCGGGGCCGTGCGTGTCGCCGCCGGTGCGAAAGCCGTATTCCTGCGCCAATGCGCGCAGCTGCGGGTCGGATTCGAGCAACTGGCCCACGCGCTCGCCTGCCGGCGTGTAGGGCACGAGCACATGCTTGGAATACAGCGTGGGCTGCGGGTAGAGCATCACCATCTCGCCGCTCCTGCGCTGCGGGTGGCGCAGCAGGAACTCCACCAGCTGCGATTCATAGGCCACCAGCAGCGGCGCCTTGCCCATGCCCAGGGCCAGGTAGTCCTCGAACGGCCCGGCCGACGAGCTTTCCTGGAAGCCCTGGCGCAAAAACAGCGGCGCCACCTGGGGCATCACGCGCTCCAGGTCGGCCGGGCTTTGCACCACCTGCTGGCCGTTGAGCACATAGCTGGCCAGCGCCAGGTACATGGCCGCGCTGTTGGAGCTGCGCACATCGGTGCTGGCGGGCAGCACGGCCTTGCCGGTGGCAAAGGCGCCGGAGGCCTTCAGGTCACGCCAGCGCGTGCCCTTGCCGGCCATGGCCAGCAGGGCGGGAAGATCGGTCACGTAATGGAAGTCGCCCTGCTTTTGCGCAACGCCGTTGGCGATCAGGATCTCGGCAATGGGCCGCCAGCTGGCGAACACGATGGGCGTGTAGAACGGCGTGTAGACCGTGCCGGCCCTGGCCGCCGCCTTGAGCTGGGCTGCAGCCGGCGCCCCCGAGGGAAAGCCGAAGTCGTACTGCTTGGGGTCGTAGCTGTTGGCAATGCTGCGCGAGCCGGCCTTTTGCACCGTCACCGTCACGCCGTGGCGCGCCAGCACGTCGCGCACGCGCTCGTCCTGGAAGAAGGCTTCCTTCTCGGAGCCGATCAGGCCGCGCGCCGTCACGGCCTGCTGCTGCGCCCGCTGCGCCTGGCGGTCCTGCACCAGGGCCGTGCGCGAGTACCAGATGCCGCCGCCCACGGCCGCCAGCAGCAGCGCCGCCAGCCCCGCCGCCAAAGCACGGCGCGCGTTCATTGAGAGGCTCCGCCCTGGATGACGGCAAGATGAAATTCGGTCATGAACGCGCGGGCCGTTGTCATGTTCTGTTCAAAAAAACTTCTTATACGGAAGTTTTGTGACACAACGACGACACGCGGCCCGGCCCGCGCCGCGACTACCTCAACGCGAGTTGCTCAGTGAAGCTGCGCCCACCGGGCGTTTCGCGGTGCTGCTGGGTGCGGTGCTCCACCAGCTGGTCCCACGTCTGCATCTGGCGCTCCTGCGTCTTGCGCAGCGCGCCGGTGACCTGCTTGCCGGCTGTCTCGATCAGCGTGGTGATGGTGCGGCTGTCCTGCACCTTGGTCAGGTCATAGTTGCCCGACTGCAAATCCAGCATGCTGCGGTTGCGCGCCTTTTTGGACTCGGCGTTCAGGGACTCGGTCACCACCTGGGCGATCGACTCGCCCTCCCTGCCGCGGGACTGCCGGGTGGTCTTCTGGCCCACCTGGTACTCGGCGCGGCCGATTTCGGTCACGGCGCCGAATTCATTGGTGTTCTCGAAATCACCGCTGAAGCTGGCCTGGAAATCGGCCAGGCCGCTTTGCAGGGACTGCACGGAACGCTCCAGCCCGGAGAGCGCGACGATGGCGCCCGGCGCGGCCGGCGCCTGCGCGTTGTGCAGCTGACTGAAGGCACTCTTGAACATGTCCACCAGCGCCGCATCCGCACGGCCGCGCTGCGCGGCGGCATCAAAGCGCTTCAGATGCTGGTCCAGCGCGGACTGGCGCTGCGAAGCGCTGGCGCCCACGGGGGCATCGGACTCCAGGTTGACGGCCAGCTCGCCGGCCGCGCCCTTCATCGCCACCGATCGGCCATCGGCGCCCACATGCAGGCTGAACGAGGACAGGGGCTGCGAAGGCTTGGGGTTCTTGATGTCCAGGTCCAGGCCGGACAGCACGCTGCGGTCGAAGTCCATCAGCTTGCCCAGTTCCAGCTGGGGCTTGCCCGGCTTTCCCAGGCCTTCCAGCGCTTCGTCCAGCCCGTCGGCCAGCTGGGCAATGGCCGCGCTCTCGGCCTGGCTCAAGGCGCCGGAACTCTTGACCTCGACCCGCAGCCCGCTGCTGCTGCCCGCTTCGCTGCCGTCGTTCGTGGCAATCCGCAGCTCCACGGTCAGGCCCGATTGCGTGCGGATCTTCAGGCTCACGGTGGCAGCGCCCACGGACACATCGCTCAGTGCGGACTTGTCCAGGGCCTGTGCATCCGCGCTGCCTGCGACGGAGTCGGCCGCCGTGGGCGCCTGGTACTCCGCAACCGTCTGCTGGTAGTCCGACGGCGTGGCCGCAAAGCGCGACAGCAGGGCGCCGCCCAGGCCGCGCCAGCGGTCGGCCAGGCTGGCCGACGGGCCCAGGCCCAGGTTGCGCGCCATCAGGGTGCTGATGTCGTCCCTGTCTTGCGAGGCCCAGGCCCGGGTCAGCCTGAACTGCCCCAATTCCACGGGCTGCGGTTTGGCATAGATGACGCTGGACCCTGCGGACTGGCCCAGCGTGACCTGCGTGCCCGGGTCGGCGGGTGCAGCAGCTGCCGTGGTCGCTGACGACCTCACGGACACCGTGGGCCGCATGCCCGCTGCGCTGGCGGCAAAGCTGGCGCCGGTGGATGAAATGCTGGTCATGGATTGAACATCTTCCTTCGGTCTTGTCCCGACTGAATGGCGGCCCGGGCCTTTGCAGGCCGGGGATTTTCTCTGTCCACGGACCATCGGCAGATTTCCGGTTTTCTTTACCTCCCATGCACCAATATGGTGTGAATACCTTGTATTCATTGAAATCCGGCCAATACAGAGAATGCTCGGCTGTTGGCGCAAAAAGACACCATTGCTCTACTGGGCACAGCAACCGGCGGCAAGCGGCATTCTCCCCGTGAGGCAGCCCTCTTTGACCTGAGTCAAGACTATGGAGTGAACTGCATCGATATAACGAAACGGCATCGCCAAAATCGGTCGCTGCAGTGCAACATAGATAGAATGAAAAAGACCAGGAGACGATATTGGCATGCAAACCTTTGATTTGCATGCATCAAAACAAGCTATCAAAAGCTTCGTAGTCACAGGAAATACAAACATTCGCCGTGGCGCATATGTCGGCAATGCCGCGCCATGCCCCGTGATTCCTGACGAAGCCGCCCCAAGGCGGCCTGTTTCCCGGCAGACCTTCTGATCTGGAGCATTCGAGATGACGCTATTGGCTGGCAAAAAAGGCCTGATCGTCGGCATCGCCAACCGCGACAGCATTGCCTGGGCCTGTGCCCGGGCCATGCATGCGGCGGGCGCCGAGATCGGCGCGACCTGGCAGAACGACAAGGCCCGGGCGCATGTGGAGCCCCTGCTCGACGAGATCGGTGCCGAGCTGCGCATGCCGCTGGACGTGGGCGACGACGAGCAGATGCGCGCGCTGTTCGATGCCGCCGCCGTGCGCTGGGGCCGGCTGGACTTCGTGCTGCACGCCGTGGCCTACGCCCCGCGCAAGGACCTGCAGGGCCGCGTGGTGGACAGCTCCCGCGAGGGCTTTGCGCTGGCCATGGACATCTCCTGCCACTCCTTCATCCGCATGGCGCACCTGGCCGAGCCGCTGATGGCCGCCAGCGGCGGCAGCCTCATGACGCTGAGCTACCTGGGCGCCAGCGAGGTCATGCCGCACTACGGAATCATGGGCCCGGTCAAGGCCGCGCTGGAGTCCACCACGCGCTACCTGGCGGCCGAGCTCGGCCCCTCGCGCATCCGCGTCAATGCCGTCTCGCCCGGGCCCATCGCCACGCGCGCGGCCTCGGGCATTGCCGCGTTCGATGAACTCGTGGCCGACAGCGTGCGCCGCTCGCCCATTGCCGGCGAACTGCAGCCCGACGACGTGGGGCCGCTGTGCGCCTTCCTGGCCTCGGACGGGGCGCGCGCCATCACGGGCTGCACGCTGTATGTCGATGGCGGCCACCACATCCTCAACTAGCGGCTGCCGCACCGGCACCCCGCAGCACTGCAGATGACCCTCCCATTGCCCCGAACCGCCGCCGCCGCGCTGGCAGCCGCACTGGCCGCCGCACTGGCGGGATGTGCCTCCCTGGCGCCGCCGCACGAGCCGCCGCCCCTGCCCACGCCCGAGGCCTGGCCTGCCCATCTGCAGGCGGGCGCCCAGGGTGTCGCCGCCGCCGGCCTGCCCTGGCGCGAGTACTTCACCGACCCCGTGCTGCGCCAGCTGATCGCCACCGCGCTGGAGCACAACCGCGACCTGCGCGTGGCCGCGCTGCGCGCCGAAGAGGCGCGCGCGGCCTTCCAGATCCAGCGCTCCGAGCTGTTCCCGGCCATTGGCGTGGGCGGCCAGGCCGCACGGGCGCGCGTGCCTGGCGACCTCAACCTCTCGGGCCGCTCCGTGGTCAGCGGCGAGTACCGCGCCGAGGTCGGCTTCAGCAGCTGGGAGCTGGACCTGTGGGGCCGCGTGCGCAGCCTCAAGGACGCGGCCCTGCAGACCTGGCTGGCCAGCGATGCGGGCCGCCACGCGGTGCAGACCGCGCTGATCGCCCAGGTGGCCGACGGCTACCTGGGCCTGCGCGAGCTGGACGAGCGCGTGGCCATTGCGCGCGAGACGCTGGCCACGCGCCAGGAATCCTTTCGCATCTTCACGCGCCGCGAGGCCGTGGGCGCCAGCTCGCGCCTGCAGCTGGCCCAGGTCCAGACCCTGCTGACCCAGGCGCAGGCCCTGCTGGCCCAGCTGGAGCTGGCACGCGCGCAGCAGCTGCATGCCCTGGCCCAGCTGGTCGGCGCCCACCCGGGCCCGCTGCCCGCCGCCGCACCCTTTGACGACGCCCTGGTGCTGGCCGAGCTGCGGCCGGGCCTGCCCTCGGAACTGCTCACGGCGCGGCCCGACATTGCCGCCGCCGAGCACCAGCTGCGCGCGGCCCGGGCCCAGATCGGCGCGGCGCGCGCCGCCTTCTTCCCGCGCATTGCGCTCACGGCCCGCTGGGGCACGGCCAGCGCCGAACTCGACGGCCTGTTCGACGGCGGCAGCCGCGCCTGGGCCTTCGTGCCCACGGTGTCCCTGCCCATCTTCGACGGCGGCCGGCGCCGCGCCAACCTGGAGCTGGGCGAGATCCGCAGCGACATGGCCGTGGCCCAGTACGAGAAAGCCATACAGACCGCCTTCCGCGAGGTGGCCGACGGCCTGGCCGCGCGCCGCTGGCTGTCCGAACAGATCACCGTGCAGCGCACCGCCGTGCAGGCCCAGGCCGAGCGCGCGCGGCTGGCGCAGCTGCGCTACGACAACGGCTCGGCCGCCTACCTGGAGGTGCTGGACGCCCAGCGCGACCTGCTGGCCGCACGCCAGCAACTGGTGCAGGCGCGGCGCGCCCTGCTGTCCAGCCAGGTGGGCCTGTATGCCGCCCTGGGCGGCGGCAGCGGGGCGGAACCTGCCGCGCTGCCCGCCACCGTGCCGGCCACGCCTGCCGATCCCCCGAATTCCTGAAGCATCCGGACCCGCCCATGGACAAGAACACCTCTCTGAAGAACAAGATCGTGCCGATCGCCGCCGTGGCGGTCCTGGCCCTCGTGGCCTGGTGGGCCTGGAAGACCTTCACGCCCAAGGGCCCGGGCGAGGGCTTCGTCGGCAGCAATGGCCGGGTCGAGGCCACCGAGATCGACATCTCCACCAAGCTGCCCGGCCGCGTGGAGGAAATCCTGGTGCGCGAGGGCGACTTCGTGCAGGCCGGCCAGCCCGTGGCGCGCATGCAGATCGACACCCTGCGCGCCCAGCGCCAGGAAGCCGACGCCATGCGCCAGCAGGCCGAGCACAGCGTGGCCGCGGCCGAGGCCCAGGTCACCCTGCGCCGCAGCGACCTGGCCGCCGCCCAGGCCCTGATCGTGCAGCGCGAGACCGAGGTGGACGCCGCGCAACGCCGCTTCAAGCGCTCGGAAACGCTGGCGCGCGAGGGTGCCTCTTCGGTGCAGGAGCTCGATGACGACCGCGCCCGCGTGCGCGGCAGCGAGGCTGCGCTGGCCGCCACGCGCGCACAGGCCGCCGCTGCCCAGGCCGCCGTGAAGGCGGCCGAGGCCCAGGTGGTGGGCGTGCGCTCCCAGGTGCAGGCCGCCACAGCCACGGTGGCGCGCGTGCAGGCCGACATCGACGACGGCGTGCTCAAGGCCCCGCGCGACGGCCGCGTGCAGCTGCGCGTGGCCCAGCCCGGCGAGGTGCTGGGCGCAGGCGGGCGCGTGCTCAACCTGCTGGACCTGTCCGATGTCTACATGACCTTCTTCGTGCCCGAGACCGCCGCCGGGCGCATCGCCCTGGGCAGCGAGGTGCGCCTGGTGCTGGACGCCGCGCCCGAGTACGTGATCCCGGCCCGCGTCTCCTTCGTCGCCAGCCAGGCCCAGTTCACGCCCAAGACCGTGGAGACCGCCAGCGAGCGCCAGAAGCTGATGTTCCGCGTGCGCGCCCAGATCCCGCCGGAGCTGCTGCGCCGCCATCTGGAACAGGTCAAGACCGGCGTGCCCGGCATGGCCTGGCTGCGCACCGATGCCAGCCATGAGTGGCCCGCCAACCTGGCCATCAAGCTGCCAGCCCAGCCCGCGCAATGAGCGAGAGCACGACGCCCCACGCCAGCGGCTGGGTCGTGCGCCTGAAGGGCGTGCACCAGCGCTATGGCCAGGTCGAGGCGCTGGCGGGCATCGACCTGGACATTCCCGAAGGCCGCATGGTCGGCCTGATCGGGCCGGACGGCGTGGGCAAGTCCAGCCTCATGGCGCTGATCTCCGGGGCACGCAAGATCCAGGAAGGCAGCGTCGAGGTGCTGGGCGGCGACATGGCCCAGCGCCGGCACCGCGAGGCCGTCTGCCCGCGCGTGGCCTACATGCCGCAGGGCCTGGGGCGCAACCTCTATCCCACGCTGTCGGTGGAGGAGAACCTGCAGTTCTTCGCGCGCCTGTTCGGCCATGACGCGGCCGAGCGGCGCCGGCGCATCGACGACCTCACCCAGGCCACGGGCCTGCGCAAATTCCTGGAGCGGCCGGCCGGCAAGCTGTCGGGCGGCATGAAGCAGAAGCTGGGCCTGTGCTGCGCGCTGATCCACGACCCCGACCTGCTCATTCTTGACGAGCCCACCACGGGCGTGGACCCGCTGGCGCGCGCCCAGTTCTGGGACCTGATCGCGCGCATCCGCCGCCAGCGCCCCGGCATGAGCGTGCTGGTGGCCACGGCCTACATGGACGAGGCCCAGCGCTTCGACTGGCTGGTGGCCATGGACGAGGGCCGCGTGCTGGCCACGGGCACGCCGGCCGAGTTGCTGCAGCGCACGGCCAGCCGCTCGCTGGAAGAGGCCTTCATCGCCCTGCTGCCCGAAGAGAAAAAGCGCGGCCATGCGCCCGTGACCATCGCCCCCCTGCCCGAGGGCGGCGAGGACGACATCGCCATCGAGGCCAGGGACCTGACCATGCGCTTTGGCGACTTCGTCGCCGTGGACCATGTGTCCTTCCGCATCCGCCGCGGCGAGATCTTCGGCTTCCTGGGCTCCAACGGCTGCGGCAAGAGCACCACCATGAAGATGCTGACCGGCCTGCTGCCGGCCAGCGAGGGCCAGGCCTGGCTGTTCGGCCAGCCTGTGGACCCGCGCGACATCGACACGCGCCGCCGCGTGGGCTACATGACCCAGGCGTTCTCGCTGTACGGCGAGCTGACCGTGCACCAGAACCTGGTGCTGCACGCGCGCCTGTTCGGCGTGCCCGAGGCGGACATTCCCGCGCGCGTGGCCGAGATGCTGCAGCGCTTCGACCTGCAGGCCGCGCAGCTCAGCCTGCCGGCCGCCCTGCCGCTGGGCATGCGCCAGCGCCTGTCGCTGGCCGTGGCCATGGTGCACAAGCCCGAGCTGCTCATCCTGGACGAGCCCACCTCGGGCGTGGACCCCGTGGCGCGCGACGGCTTCTGGCGCCTGCTGGTGGAGCTGTCGCGGCGCGACCGCGTGACCATCTTCATCTCCACCCACTTCATGAACGAGGCCGAGCGCTGCGACCGCATGTCCATGATGCATGCGGGCAAGGTGCTGGACAGCGACACGCCCGCGCGCCTGGTGGCCAAGCGCGGCGCGGCCACGCTGGAGGAAGCCTTCATCGGCTACCTGGTCGAGGCCGGTGGCGGCGAGGCCCCGGCCGCCGAGGAACCGGCCGCGCCTGCCGCCCCCGCTGCCGTGGAAACGCACACTGCGCGCCGCCGCCATTTCAGCGCCCAGCGCATGCTCAGCTATGTCTGGCGCGAAGCGCTGGAGCTGCAACGCGACCCGGTGCGCGCCACGCTGGCCCTGGTGGGCTCGCTGATCCTGATGTTCGTGATGGGCTACGGCATCAGCCTGGACGTGGAGGACCTGCGCTTTGCCGTGCTGGACCGCGACCAGACCACCATCAGCCGCAGCTATGCGATGAGCCTGTCGGGCTCGCGCTACTTCATCGAGCAGCCGCCGCTGACCGACTACGACGCACTGGACCGCCGCATGCGCAGCGGCGAGCTGACCCTGGCCATCGAGATCCCCCCGGGCTTTGCGCGCGATGTGCTGCGCGGCGGCTCCGTGCAGGTGGGCGCCTGGTTCGACGGCGCCATGCCCACGCGCGCCGAGACCGTGCGCGGCTACCTGCAGGGCATCCACCAGCACTGGCTGACCGAGCAGGCGCGCGAGCGCCTGGGCGTGGCGCCGGCCGGCCTCATCGACATCCAGACGCGCTTTCGCTACAACCCCGACGTGCGCAGCCTGCCGGCCATGGTGCCGGCCGTCATGCCCCTGCTGCTGCTGCTTTTGCCGGCCATGCTGACGGCGCTGGCCGTGGTGCGCGAGAAGGAAAGCGGCTCCATCACCAACCTCTACGTCACGCCGGTCACGCGCACCGAATTCCTGCTGGGCAAGCAACTGCCCTATGTGGTGCTGGCCATGCTGAACTTCCTGCTGATGTGCCTGATGGCCGTCACCCTGTTCGGCGTGCCCGTGACGGGCAGCTTTGCCACGCTGGCCCTGGCGGCGCTGATCTTCAGCGGCGCCTCCACGGGCTTCGGCCTGCTGGCCTCCACGCTGACGCGCAGCCAGATCGCCTCAATGTTCCTGGTGCTGATCGGCACGCTGATCCCCACCACGCAGTTCGCAGGCCTGGTCGACCCCGTGTCCTCGCTGGAGGGCGTGGGCCGCGCCATCGGCGAGGTCTATCCGGCCAGCCACATGATCGCCATCAGCCGCGGCGTGTTCAGCAAGGCGCTGGGATTTCGGGAGCTGGCCGGCTCGTTCGGGCCGCTGCTGCTGTCCGTGCCGGCGATCCTGGGCCTGGCAATTGCGCTGACCAGAAAGCAGGAGAGCTGACATGCGCACCCGCCTTTTCTCCAACATCTACCGGCTGGGCGTCAAGGAGCTGTGGAGCCTGTGGCGCGACCCCGTGCTGCTGGTGCTCATCGCCTATGTGTTCACGGTCTCCATCTACACGGCGGCCACGGCCATGCCCGAGAGCCTGCACAACGCGCCCATCGCCATCGTGGACGAGGACGGCTCGCCGCTGTCGCAGCGCATCGCGGGCGCCTTCTATCCGCCGCAGTTCGCGCCGCCGGCCATGATCGACCGCACGCAGATGGACCCGGGCATGGACTCGGGCACCTACACCTTCGTGCTCAACATCCCGCCCAACTTCCAGCGCGACGTGCTGGCGGGCCGCGCGCCCGAGCTGCAGCTGAACGTGGACGCCACGCGCATGAGCCAGGCCTTCACGGGCAACAGCTATGTGCAGCAGATCGTCTCGGCCGAGGTCAGCGAGTTCGTGCGGCGCTTTCGGGGCGCCACCGCCCTGCCCGTGGACCTGGTGGTGCGCGCGCGCTTCAATCCCGCGCTGGACAAGGTCTGGTTCGGCGGGCTGATGCAGATCATCAACAACGTGACCATGCTGTCCATCATCCTCACGGGCGCGGCGCTGATCCGCGAGCGCGAGCACGGCACGGTGGAGCACCTGCTGGTCATGCCGGTGACACCGACCGAGATCATGCTGGCCAAGATATGGTCCATGGGACTGGTCGTGCTGGTCACCGCCTTTGCCTCGCTCAACCTCGTGGTGCGCGGCGCCCTGGGCGTTCCCATCGAAGGCTCTCAGCCGCTGTTCCTGGCAGGGGCCGCGCTGTGCCTGTTCGCCACAACGTCGCTGGGGATCTTCCTTGCCACACTGGCGCGCAACATGCCACAGTTCGGCATGCTGCTGGTGCTCGTGCTGCTGCCGCTGCAGCTGCTGTCGGGCGCCATGACGCCGCGCGAAAGCATGCCGCAGCTGGTGCAGACCATCATGCTGGCCGCGCCGACCACCCACTTTGTCGAGCTGTCGCAGGCCATCCTCTACCGCGGAGCGGGGCTGGACGTGGTCTGGAAGCCCTTTCTCGCACTGGCCGCCATCGGCTCCGTGCTGTTCGCCCTCACGCTCGCCCGCTTTCGCAAGACCATCGGCCAGATGGCCTGAGTTTCGTTCCGCCACCAAGGCATCTTTCCACGTCAACCAGCAAGGAGTTCCATATGAGCGCACAGACCATTCCCCTCCATCTGCTCAAGGCCCAGCTCGAACTGCAGCTGCACCTGAGCCGGCTGCTGCAGGAAAGCGGCCAGCAATGGCTGGAGCATGCCGCACGCAACGGCCCCGAGCGCATCGCCGAGACCGGCAACGAGATCGAGGGCGTGCAGCAGACCAGCAGCTGGCAGGAGCTGGCCACCCTGCCCGCCCAAGCCTTCTGGCGCCACGCCCACCTGCGCATGGGCCATGCCCAGGCCCTGGCCCAGACCGCCATGGCCAGCCAGATGACCCTGGCCCAGGGCGTGCAGCAGGCCGTGCACGACTGGCAGCAGCAGGTGGCAGCCACGCTGAGCGGCGGCGCCCAGGGCGCGGCCGACACTGCCGTGCCCTGGAGCGACCTGCTGGCGCGCTGGACCTCGGCCGTGCAGTCCATGGCCCAGTCCGTGACCCCATCCGTCACCCCGCCCGACCATGCGGCGCAGCAGCCCATTGCAGCGGCTGCCGCCGAAACGGCCCGGGACGCTGCCGCCCACGGCTGAAGAGCCCAGGGGCTGACACAAGCCGCACGGTCCCGCAGGCGCGGGGCCGTTTGGCGGCCATTCACACGCAATCTGCAAGCAGGGGGCAGGACATGCCCGTTAAAGGAGTGGGCCAGATGAACGAGCACCTCGATAGCCACGGCACCGTGGACGTGGGGGCACTGTGGGGCGATCCGCTGAAGCTGCCCCAGGCAGCTGCACAGTACGCCACCGATGCCTGGCAGCGCACGCTGCTGTATGCCGACATCCGGCGCCAGCGCGGCAACCAGTACCGCGCCCACCTGGCCGAGGAAGTGCCCAATGTGCTGAGCTTCCAGGCCGAGATCGTGATGTCCGGCCTGGAGCTGCCGCGTCCCGTCAACTACGGGCTGGCACGCATCGCGCCCATGGAGGGCACGGTCATCGACCCGGCCAAGCGCCCCTTCATCGTCGTCGATCCGCGCGCGGGCCACGGCCCGGGCATCGGCGGCTTCAAGCCCGACAGCGAGATCGGCGCCGCCCTCAAGGCCGGCCATCCCTGCTACTTCGTGGGCTTCCTGCCCGACCCCGTGCCCGGCCAGACCGTCGAGGACGTGATGCGCGCCGAGGCCGAATTCGTGCGCAAGGTCGCCGAGCTTCACCCCGAGAGCCGGGGCAAGCCCGCCGTCATCGGCAACTGCCAGGCCGGCTGGCAGATCCTCATGACGGCCGCCGTCTGGCCCGAGCTGTTCGGGCCCATCATCGTGGCCGGCGCGCCGCTGTCGTACTGGGCCGGCGACAACCCCATGCGCTACGGCGGCGGCCTCATGGGCGGCAGCTGGGTGACGGCACTGACCAGCGACCTGGGTGCGGGCCGCTTCGACGGCGCCTGGCTGGTGCAGAACTTCGAGAACCTCAACCCCGCCAACACGCTGTGGGAAAAGCAGTACCAGGTCTATGCCGACGTGGACACCGAGGGGCCGCGCTACCTGGGCTTCGAGAAGTACTGGGGCGGCCATGTCTTCCTCGAAGGCCGCGAGATGCAGTACATCGTGGACAACCTGTTCATCGGCAACCGGCTGGCCACGGCCGAGCTGACGACCTCGGACGGCGTGCGCATCGACCTGCGCAACATCCGCTCGCCCATCGTGGTGTTCTGCTCGCATGGCGACAACATCACGCCGCCGGGCCAGGCCCTGGGCTGGATCACCGACCTGTACCGTGATGACGAGGACATCGCCGCCCACGACCAGACCATCGTCTTCGCCACGCACGACAGCATCGGCCACCTGGGCATCTTTGTCTCGGGCGCCGTGGGCCGCAAGGAGCACCGCGAGTTCGCGGCGCACATCGACATCATCGACCTGCTGCCCGCCGGCATCTACCGCGCCGAGATCGCCGACCGCCCGGCCGGCGTGCCGCCGCAGGAGCTGACCGACGCGGCCTACCTGATGAAGATCCGCCGCAGCGACCTGGCCGAGGTGCGCGACATCGTCCGGCCCGACCCCGAAAGCGAGCGCCACTTTGCCGCCGCCGCCCGCGTCTCCGAAATCAACCTCGCCCTGTACCGCAACACCGTGCAGCCCTGGGTGCAGGCCCTGTCCACGCCGTTGTCGGCGCGCTGGCTGCAGGCCATGCATCCGCTGCGCGTGGGCTATGAATACTGGTCGGACTCCCACCCGCTGGCCCCTGCCGTGGCCCAGGCCGCCGAGCAGGCGCGCGAGGACCGCCACCCCGTCGAGCCCGACAACCCCTTCCTGAAGGCGCAGCAGGCCATGTCGCAGGCCGTGGTGCATATGCTGGACACCTACCGCGACCAGCGCGACGCCATGCAGGCGCGGCTGTTCCACGCCATCTATGGCTCGCCCCTGGTGCAGGCCCTGGCCGGCCAAAGCCGCCAGGACGACGGCCCGCCGCGCCCGCACCCGGGCGAATCGCCCGAGCACTGCCAGTACATGTGCCAGGAGCTGGCGCGGCTGCACGAAAGCGTGGCCCAGGGCGGGCTGTACGAGGCCGTCATCCGCGCCCTGTTCCACGTGCTGCGCGCCCGTGGCGAGGCCGATGAGCGCCACTTCCGCCACGCCTGGCGGCTGCTGCAGGACCACCTGGGCGGCGTGCCGCCCGACATGGCGCAGTTCCGCCGCATCGTGCGCCGCCAGGCCCTGCTGATGCAGCGCGAGCCCGACGCCGCCATGGCCGCCATCACCCAGTTGCTGGCCGCCTCGCCGGCGGCCGACATCCGCTGGGGCATGACCACGGTGGACGAGCTGGCCAACCAGGGCGGCAATCTCAGCGATGCCGAGCACCAGCGCCTGCTGCAGGCCATGGCGCATTTCGTGCAGGCGCTGGAGGTGGCGCAGGCCAGGGAGGCCCCCCAGGAAGCGGCCCCACCCGAAGCCCCGGCCGCCAGGCCCACCCCGCGCGCACCGGCCAGCCGCGCGCACACAGGTACCCGAAAGAAGCGATGAACCTCTCCCCTGCCTCCGATGCGGCCCTGCCGCCCGAAGACCTGGCCCTGCTGCGCAACCACAGCTTCGACGAGCTGGACGTGGGCGACAGCGCCAGCCTGGAACGCACGCTGAGCACCCAGGACCTGCGCCTGTTTGCCGCCCTGTCGGGCGCGGCCGTGGCCGACGGCGCTGGTGCCGGTGCCGCTGCCGGTGCTGGCACGGTTGCCGGCGCCGACGATGACGACACCGCCCTGATCGCCCACGGCATGTGGGGCGGCATGCTGCTGGCCTCGGTGCTGGGCACGCGCCTGCCCGGCCCCGGCACCACCCTGGTCGGCCAGACGCTGCGCTTTCTGGCGCCGCTGGCCGCAGGCGACCGGCTGACCGTGCGCGTGGAGGTGCTGGCCAAGCAGGCCGAGCAGCGCCAGGTCACGCTGGCCGTGGCCTGCACCAACCAGCATGGCGCCGCCGTGATCGAGGGCCAGGCCACCGTGCATGCGCCGGCCCGCCACATCGAGCGCCAGCGCACCAGCCTGCCCGAGATCCGGCTGGAGGCCGGTGGACGCGACGGCCTGCAGCGCCTGCTGGCCCATGTGGCCGGCCTGCCGCCCATCCGCGTGGCCGTGGTCCATCCCTGCGACGAGCCCAGCCTCTCGGCCGCGATGGACGCGCGCCGCGAAGGCCTGATCGACCCCGTGCTGGTGGCCCCGCGTGCGCGGCTGGAGGCCGTGGCGGCCGAGCATGGGCTGGACCTGGGCGGCCTGCGCATCGAGGACGTGCCGCACAGCCATGCCGCCGCCACGCGCGGCGCCGAGCTGGCCGCCTGCGGCGAGGTCGAGGCCATCATGAAAGGCAGCCTGCACACCGACGAGCTCATGGCCGAGGTGGTGGCCGCCGCCGCCGGCCTGCGCACCAAGCGCCGCGTGAGCCACTGCTTCGTGCTGCAGACGCCGCACTACCCGCGCCCCTTCATCGTCACCGATGCGGCCATCAACCTCGCGCCCGACCTGCAGCAAAAGGCCGACATCGTGCGCAATGCCATCGCCCTGGCCCATGCCATCGGCGTGCCCGAGCCCAAGGTCGCCATCCTGGCCGCCGTGGAGACCGTGAGCCCGCACATGCCGGCCACGCTGGACGCCGCCGCGCTGTGCAAGATGGCCGACCGGGGCCAGATCGCGGGCGGCGTGCTCGACGGGCCGCTGGCCTTCGACAACGCCGTGTCCATGGCCGCCGCGCGCACCAAGGGCATAGCTTCGCCCGTGGCGGGCCAGGCCGATATCCTGGTCGTGCCCGACCTGGAAAGCGGCAACATGCTGGCCAAGCAGCTCATGTACATGGGCGAGGCGGCCAGCGCCGGCATCGTCATGGGCGCCAAGGTGCCCGTGATCCTGACCAGCCGCGCCGACAGCCGCGCCTCGCGCATCGCCTCCTGCGCCATCGCTCTGCTGCTGGCCCACCGCTACCGGAACTCGCCGCCATGATCCCTGCCCACACCGCATCCTCCCCCGCCCGCGAACTGGTCGTGGTGCTCAACTGCGGCTCGTCCAGCATCAAGTTCGCCGTCTTCGACGGTGCCCAGCGCCCGCTGCCGCGCAAGCCGCTGTGGAACGGCAAGGTCCAGGGCATAGGCGGGCCCGCGCCCGACTTCGGCGAGAGCGGCGTGCCGCCCTTTGCCATCACCCTGGACACAGCCCACCCCTACCGCGCCGCGCTGCAGCTGATCCGCGAGCGCATCACCGCGCGCCTGGCGCAGCTGGACGGCGCCCGCGTGGCCGCCATCGCCCACCGCGTGGTGCACGGCGGCAGCCGCTACTTCGAGCCCGTGCGCGTCGATGCCGGCGTGCTGGCCGACCTCAAGGCCTTCATCCCGCTGGCGCCGCTGCACCAGCCCTTTGCGCTGGAGGCCATGGACATCCTGCTGCGAGAGCGGCCCGAACTGGTGCAGGTGGCCTGCTTCGACACCGCCTTCCACCACACGCTGCCCAAGGTCGAGCAACTGCTGCCCCTGCCGCATGCGGCCTGGGAACGCGGGCTGCGCCGCTACGGCTTCCACGGCCTGTCCTACGAATACATGGCCACCGCCCTGCCCGAGCGCCATGGCGACCTGGCGCGCGGGCGCACCCTGGTGGCCCACCTGGGCAGCGGCGCCAGCCTGTGCGCCATGCAGGGCCTGCAAAGCGTGGCCACGACCATGGGCTTCTCTGCGCTGGACGGCCTGATGATGGGCACGCGCACCGGCGCGCTGGACCCCGGCGCCGTGATCTACCTGATGGAAATCGAAAAGCTCAGCCTGCAGGAAGTGGGCCGCATCCTGTACCACGAGTCCGGCCTGCTGGGCGTCTCGGGCACCTCGTCCGAGCCGCGCGTGCTGCTGCCGCTGGAATCAGGCGCCGATGCCCGGGCCGAGCGTGCCCGCGACGCGCTGGCGCTTTACGTGCGGCGCATCGTGCGCGAGATCGGCGCCCTGGTCGCCGTGCTGGGCGGCCTGGACCTGCTGGTGTTCACCGCAGGCGTGGGCGAGCACAGCGCCGAGATACGGCGGCGCGTGTGCGAGGGCCTGGGCTTTCTGGGCCTGCGGCTGGACGCCGAGGCCAATGCGCGCGATGCGGCCGTGATCTCGGCCACCGGCAGCGCCGTCACCGTGGGCGTGGAGCCCACCAACGAGGAATGGGTGGCGGCGCGCCATGCGCTGCGCTGGCTGCCGGGCAACGCGATCCCCGCATGAGTGTAAACAGGCCCTAGGAACGATCGTCCTGCGCACCGCCTTCGCGCAGCCGCGCGAACTCGCGGTGCTCGTAGGCAATGCATTCCTCCATGAGGTGGCGGTACACCGCCTCCATCATGTCGGGCTGGCCGCCCTCGGCGGCCGTGCGCTCGCGCACGCGGCGCACGATGGCCTCGATGCGGCCCTCGTCGCGCACCTGGGCCGCATCGGCCTTGATGCGCGCGGCCTGCTGCATGTAGCCCATGCGCGTGACCAGCAGCGGCACCAGCACATCGTCCAGCGCATCCACATTGCGGCGCACATCCAGCATGTCGGTGCAGTGCTGCACCAGGTCGATGGCCTGCTTGGCGCGGTCCGTGCTCATTCCAGTCCTTCCTCCACCAGCTCGGCCGCGCGCATCAGTGCGCGCGCCTTGTGCTCGGTCTCTTTCCATTCCATCTCGGGCACGGAATCGGCCACCACGCCGGCGGCGGCCTGCACGTAGAGCGTGCCGTCCTTGATCACGCCCGTGCGGATGGCAATGGCCAGGTCCATGTCGCCCGCAAAGCTCAGGTAGCCGCAGGCGCCGCCGTAGATGCCGCGCTTGGTCGGCTCCAGCTGGTCGATGATCTCCATGGCATGCACCTTGGGCGCGCCCGTCAGCGTGCCGGCCGGGAAGGTGGCCTTGAACACATCCATGTTGTCCATGCCGTCGCGCAGAATGCCCTCCACGTTGCTGACGATGTGCATCACGTGGCTGTAGCGTTCCACGGCAAAGGCCTCGGTCACCTTCACGCTGCCCGTCTTGGCGATGCGGCCGATGTCGTTGCGCGCCAGGTCGATCAGCATCACGTGCTCGGCGCGTTCCTTGGGGTCGGCCACCAGTTCCTTTTCGGTGGCCTTGTCGGCCTCGGGCGTGGCGCCGCGCGGGCGCGTGCCGGCCAGCGGGCGGATGGTGACCTTCTGGCCCTCGTCCGTGTTCTCCTGGCGCACCAGGATCTCGGGGCTGGCGCCCACCACATGGAAATCGCCCAGGTGGTAGTAGTACATGTAGGGGCTGGGATTGAGCGATCGCAGCGCGCGGTACAGGCTCAAGGGGCTGGCCGTGAAGCGCTTGTGGATGCGCTGGCCCACCTGCACCTGCATGAAGTCGCCCGCGGCGATCAGCTCCTTGGCCTTCTCCACGGCCGCCAGGTAGTCTTCCTTGGCAAAGCTGCGCTGGGCCGGATGGCTCTCGCCGGCCTTGATCTGCGGCGCGCTGACCGAGTAGCGCAGCAAATCCTTCAACTGCCGCAGCCGCTTCTTGGCGCGCGTATAGGCCTCGCTCTCGCCGGGGTTGGCATAGACGATCAGGTACAGCTTGCCCGACAGGTTGTCGATCACCGCCACTTCCTCGCACTGCAGCAGCAGGATGTCGGGGCAGTTGAGCGTATCGGGCGGGCAGGAATCTTCCAGCTTCTTCTCGATATAGCGCACGGCGTCGTAGCCGAAGTAGCCGGCCAGCCCGCCGCAAAAACGCGGCAGCCCCGGGCGCAGCGCCACCTTGAAGCGCTTTTGGTAGGCAGCGATGAATTCCAGCGGATTGCCCTTGGCCGTCTCAACCACCTGGCCATCGGTCACCACCTCGGTGCATGCCGCATCGCCGAAGCCGCTGGCGCGCAGCAGCGTGCGTGCAGGCAGGCCGATGAAGCTGTAGCGCCCGAAGCGCTCGCCGCCCACCACGGACTCCAGCAAAAAGCTGTGCTTGCCGTCACCGCCCGCATGGGCCAGCTTGAGGTAGAGGGACAGGGGGGTTTCGAGATCCGCAAACGCCTCGACCATCAGAGGGATGCGGTTGTAGCCCTGCGCAGCAAGGCTCTTGAATTCGAGTTCGGTGATCACGGGGAAAGACTCCGGATTGCGTGGCGCTGGCAGACCTGATGTGGGTGCGGGCTGCGCATGGATTGCGCCGATTCATTCGATTGGCCCGTAGGGCCTCGGGTGCACGCCGGGTCGCGCCCCGGGTGCTTCAGCTGTTCAGTTGGACAGGCTTGCGCCAGGGCCAGGCTCCCCGGTCTCCACAACCTGCAATGAACATGCGATGAATGAACATAGCGGGCAAGTGTAGCGCAGACGCGGCGGGGTACAAGTGCGGGCCGGCGCATTGCGGGGGCGCCGCAGGGGCCTGCCATGGCCACAATTGACACCCTGGTCAGCCTGACCAACAATGACAGCACAACCTGACCAGAAAGGTCGACCATGCCGTCCCATTTCTCCGCCCGCACCGACGCTGCCTTGCCCGAGGGCGAGCGCGACCCGCTGAACCGCGCCCTGCGGGACCTGAGCCACCAGGTCGGCTCGGCCATGCCGCGCAACACCACACCCATGCCGATCTCGGTCTTCAAGGCGCAGTACGGCGCGGTGCTCAAACAGGCCGATCACGACGGGGTGGCCCTCATCTCCCAGGGCCGCAAGCGCTACGTGATCGTCAGCGAGGAGCACATGGTGGCCCTGTCCGCCAACGAACGCGCCCCCCGCACGGTGGCCGACATCTGCCGGTCCCTGCCGCTGCCGCGCCAGGCCGTGGATCTGTCCGCTGCGCAGATGTCCGGGGCGCGCGGCGATATCGACGTACCCGCCCGGCGCGCGCCATGAGCCGCTACCTGCTGGGTCCCCGCTGCCTGCTGTGGATGGCGAACCAGGAACCCGCAACCCTGCAGTGGTTCTCCACCATCCGGCCGCTGGACTGCATCGTCAGCGACCTGTCCATGGCCATCGCCAAGGCAGCCGTGGCCGAGGCATTCCACGACCTGCGCGACCGCAACGAATGGTTCTCCCTGCTCGATGCGCTGTATGCCAACCTGCGGGCCGAAGGCGCTTCCATGCTGACCAGCGTGGACAACAAGGTGCTGGAGCGCTTCATCGAATGGCGCAACTTCGCGCCGCTGGACAGCCAGGGCCCGCAGGGCACGGCGCCGCTGGCGCAGGACCTGCGGCTGCTCATCGCCACGGCCGACCTGCTCAAGGTCTGCTACACCGAGCCCGCCAACCTCTACCTGACGCAGGCCGCCGCCCGGGGCGTTGCCGTGCACGCGCTGTGATGGACTTCGACGTACCGCCCCTGTCCAGCGCGGTGCGCCAGGGCCTGCGCCGGCGCCGGGTCGTCCTGAGCCTTTCGGGCGGCGGCTATCGCGGCCTCTTCAGCGCCCATGTGCTGGAACGCATCCACCGCGAATTCGGCAACGGCGACCTGCTGGAGAAAGTGGACCTGTTCGCCGGCACCTCCATCGGCGCCATCATCGCCACCGCCCTGGCCAGCGGCTGCCAGCCCGCGCGCATCAAGCAACTGCTACTGGACCACGGCCCCGCCATCTTTCCCTCCAAATGGCTGCCCGGCCTGCGCCAGGCCATGGGCAAGGCGCTCTATGACAGCGCCCCGCTGCGCGCAGCGATCAAGGAGGCCATGCCGCAAGCGGAGCAGTCCGCCCTGGGGCAACTGCAGGTGCCGCTGCTGCTGCCCGCCGTGAACTGGAATTCATCGCAGCTGCACGTGCTGGCCAGCGGCGCCCTGCCCGACAGGGACCGGCTGGGCCTGACGCTGATGGACGCCATGCTGGCCTCATCGGCCGCCCCCACCTACTTTCCCGCGCACGCCGCAGCAGGCCATGTCTTCGTGGACGGCGGACTCGCCGCCAACGCGCCCGACCTGCTGGCCCTGCAGGCCGCACGCCAGTTGTGGGGGCCGGCCGCCGACATCGTGATGATCAGCGTAGGCACCGCCAACCCCCAGCAGGGCCAGGACCCCGTGGCCATGCCCCGACGCGGGCTGACCCTGGTCAAGCCCCTGCTGGACCTGGTCATGGCCGCCCAGGAGGTCCAGGCCGTCAAGGCGGCCCGCCAGGAACTGGGCACCAGCAGCTACCTGCGCCTGAACTTCACGCAGCCCGCAGCCCAGCAAAAGCGCCTGGGCCTGGACATCGCCAACGCCGACAGCACCCGGCTGCTGCAAGCCCTGGGCGACGAATGCATAGCCGCCCTCACGGAGCAGGAAAAGACGCTGCTGAAGAACGTCCTGGGCTGAAACGCCGGGCCAAGCGAAGCGAAGGCCCGACAGGGCTTGCAAAGAGAATCAGCGCTCAAACGCCGCAGAAGCCGCAGCCATCCGCCGCAGATACGCCGGATCCTCCTGCAGGCAATGCACGTAGCTCACCTCGTCCTCAACCAGTTCCTCCATCCGCTGCGCAGCCCCGCAAATGGCCTGCAGCGCATTGGCCACCACCTCCAGATTGCGATGGCCCTCGGGCCGCTCCAGCCAGGCCAGCGCCAGCTGGCCCAGCGAGTACACCTCGCTGCTGCCTTGCAGCGTCAGCCGGCCGATCTCGGTCACGGCATGGCTCAACTGTTGCGGCGTGGGCTGGGTCAGGGTTGGGGAAGCGGTACTCATGGCGCAACCCCTCCCACGGCAGACGCGCCAGCGTGGGGCGCTTGATGGGTGGAGGGGAAGGCAGAAAAAGAAGTGCCGTACATGACGTACATGATTTACTCCTCAGCGAGACGGGAACCACCCGTCTGTGTTCTTACGCACAAACAGGTGGACGGGATGTTAAGAACACGTGCTGAGCCGTGCGGACGCCCTTGCGGGTAGCCCCATCCCGCCCGTAACCGCAGGGACGTGGGCATGCACCCACGATCCGACAATTCAGACGTGACAAGGCCTCCTTAACGGCGAGGCCGCACCGCTCAACAGTCAAGTGTTCTTACGCACCAGCCCCTGAACAGGGGGCCGCCGCAATGATAGAGGCTTTCAAGACGGCAAGCGCCCCGAAGCCCCAGGCCGAGCGCAGCGAAGGCCCGGGCAAACTCCCCGTATGTCAGCGCCTGCGCCGTGGTGGTTGCGGGGTTGCAGTCCTGCCGAAGGACAGGACTGCTTCGTCATCTGACTCGCCGTGATTGTTTGAACGTAGCGCGCAGCGCGAAGTGAGTTTCACGGCGAACCCCGCAACCGCCACGGCGCAGGTTGCCCCGCAGCGCAGCGAAGGGGACGCGGACATTCGGGCGCTTTTCTTTGCTCACTTTCTTGTAGCGAGACAAGAAAGTGAGTCGGCCGCCGGGCCGAAACCCGGCCTCGAAAAGAAACGCCCCGACAGGGGCTTGCAAACAGAATCAGCGGTGCAACGCACAGACAGGTGGACGGGATGTTAAGAACACGCATTGCGACGTGCGGACGCCCTTGCGGGTAGCCCCATCCCGTCCATAACCGCAGGAACGTGGGCATACACCCACGACAAGAACAGCGGACCGAGCAGGATGATAGCCACCCTCCATCGGCCCGCGAAAACCCTGTTGCCACCCCCACCCGATCCCCACAACATGTCGCCCGGACGTAACAAACCGCAACCGGGCCACAGCCCCCGCGCAGGAGACACCATGACCGCCTTGCCCCGCTGGATGAAGACAGCCGCCCTGGCCATGGCGCTGGCGATGCCGCTGGCCGCCACAGCCCAGGAGCCTGCGCGCACCGTCGCGGGCGTGGCCTATCCCGCCCAGGCGGGGGTGGGCGGCCAGACGCTGCAGCTCAATGGCGCGGGCATTCGCTACAAGGCCATCTTCAAGGTCTACACGGCGGGCCTGTACCTGGAAAAGCCGGCCGCCAGCCTGCAGGAGATCGCGGCCCTGCCCGGCCCCAAGCGCGTGAGCGTGACCATGCTGCGCGAGATCGATTCGGCCGAGCTGGGCAAGCTGTTCGCACGCGGCATCGAGGACAACATGGAGCGCGCCCGCTTCTCGCGCCTGGTGCCCGGCGTGCTGCGCATGAGCGACATCTTCACGCAGCACAAGAAGCTGCTGCCGGGCGAGAACTTCTCGGTGGACTGGGTGCCGGGCCAGGGCGCCCAGGTCTTCGTCAAGGGCCAGGCCCAGGGCGCGCCCTTCCAGGAGCCCGAGTTCTTCCAGGCGCTGCTGGGCATCTGGCTGGGCCCGCACCCGGCCGACGAGCAACTCAAGAAGGCATTGCTGGGCGGTTGAACGGCTGCGCGGGCTCCTGCACCGGCCCGGCAAAGCGCGCCTGGATCTCCAGCCCCGTGGCACCGGGCAGGGCCGTGAGCGTCCAGCCATGGGCGCGCGCAATCTCCAGGCAGATGGGCAGGCCCAGGCCCGCACCCAGGTCGCGCCGCTCGCTGCTGCGCCAAAAGCGCTCGAAGATGCGCGGCAGGTCCTCGGGCGGCACGCCACGGCCCTGGTCCAGCACCGAAAAGCCCAGGCCGCAGGCCTTCACGGTGACGGTGGCGCCCTGCGGGCTGTGCTGCACGGCGTTCTCGATCAGGTTCTTGAGCAGCACGAAGAGCGCGCCCCGGTCGGCACGCCAGGCAAGGGCATCGTCCTTGACCTCGCAGTGGATGTGCACGCCGCATTTTTCGGAGGCGCGGGCCATGAAGTCGCAGACCTCGCCAATGATGTCGGCCGGCGCAATGTCTTCCATGCGGTAGCGCTGGTGTTCGCAGACCTCGGCCAGGTGCAGCAGCTGCTGGACCTGGCGCGCCATGTGGTCCACGTCCTTGAGCAGCTCGGGGCTGCGCCGGTCCTCGGGCTCCAGCTCGATCTGCACGCGCATCAGGGCCAGAGGCGTCTTGAGCTCATGCGCGGCCATGGACAGGAATTCCTGCTGGTTCCTGAAGCCGGCCTGCAGCCGGTCCAGCACATGGTTGAAGGCCTCGACCAGGGGAGCGAACTCGCGCGGCAGATCCTTGGGCTGCAGGCGCGTGCCCAGCGTCTGCGGGGTGATGCGCTGCGCATCCTGCGCGGCCACGCCCAGCGGCCTGAGCATGCGCTGCAGCGTGCGGTGCGTGGAGAACAGGAACACGACCAGGAAGACCACGCCGATGGCCACCATGCCGCGCCACAGCGCGGGCAGGCCCACCGATTCGCGCAGCCAGTCCACCATGCGGTCGCTGACGGCTATCTGCACGTGCCACGTCGTGCCGTCGTGGACCAGCGTGGCCGTGCCCGCGCGCATGACCACGCCGCCGCGCTCGTAGGCAAAGGCCTTGAGCTCGGGGTCGAAGCCCTGGCCGGTCTGCGTCAGCGGCTGCATTTCGCCGTTGGGGGCGAAAACCACGCGGCCGCGGGCGTCGGTGATGCGCAGCTGCATTTCCTCGCCCAGGCTGGTCAGCATCCAGGCCTTGAGTTCACGCTCGCTGAACCCCTGGGGCACGCCCTTGGCATCGAAACTCACCCACTCGGCCAGCTTCTCGGCCGCATGCCCCATGCCGCGCTGCAGCGCATAGCTGTCGAAAGGCTTGGCGACGAGGATCACCAGCGCGCCCACCAGCAGCGCGCTGAACACCATGCTCAACCCATAGACGGCCAGCAGCCGCGAGCGCAGGCTACCGGGCCAGCAAAGGTTCGCGAAGCGCATAGCCCTGACCCCGGATGTTGACGATTTCCATGCACGAGCCGGCCGCGGCCAGCTTGCGGCGCAGCCGGTGCAGGGCCACATCGAGGGCGTTGGGCGTGACCACGCTGCTCATGCCCCAGGCCGCCGCCTCCAGCGTGGAGCGGCGCACCGTGGCGCCGGCCTTGCGCACCAGGCTGAGCATGATCTGCAGCTCCGCCGGCGGCAGCGCGATGGCCGAGCCCGCGCAGTGCATGCAGGCCTGCTGCGGGCTGATGCTGATGTCGCCCAGCTGCGGCGCCAGCTCCTGCACCAGGGCCGGGCGGCGCAGCAGGGCGCGCACGCGGGCGATCAGTTCTTCCATGGGAAAGGGCTTGGTCAGGTAGTCGTCGGCACCGGCCTCCAGGCCGCCCACGCGGTCGCTGAGCGCGTCGCGGGCCGTGAGCATCAGGCAGGGCGTGGAGCGGCCTGCGGCGCGCAGGCGCTGCACCAGTTGCAGGCCGTCGCCATCGGGCAGGCCGCGGTCGATGACGATGACGCCGTAGTCGATGTCCTGCAGGGCCAGCCAGGCCGTGGAGATCTGGTGGAAGACATCGGTCTCTATGCCGGAGTTGGCCAGCGAGCGGCTGACCAGCGTGGCCAGCCTGGCATGGTCCTCAATTAATGCGATGCGATTCATGGTTTCCGTCGTTGCCGCACAGGGACAGCAAATGCTCCCTGATCCCGGTGATGCGCTGGGGCGCCATGGGCTCGACCAGCACATGGATGACCCACAGGTCCTCGACCATGGCGCGGCATTGCAGGGCAATGTCCTCGGACACCAGATCGTCGGCGCAGGCCGCGTCCACGAAATCAAACCATATGTTCTGGAATCTTGCGCGGGTCAGCAACTGTGCGGCCGTCTTCTGGCCGCGCTGGCGGGACAGGGCATGCTCGCAGACGCAGCGGATATAGGCGCGCAGGTGGCGTGCGGGGCCTGGAGGCTCCTCGGCCAGCGCCTGCAGCAGGTCCTCGCGGAACTTGAGGATGACCAGCTCGAAGATCGTCTCCAGCCGCACGGCACGGTGCTGGCTGCATTCTTGGAAGCGCGAACCCAGGGAATACGCCTGGCCCGCCGCCTGGATACCTATCACGTCCTGGTAGATGGAGGCTTGCATTGCGATGGCACGTTCTGTCGTTTCAGGCTCCGTCGGTCCGCCGCGAGAGCGGCAAACCTGCGGGGAAAACGGCCATGCTCCCCGATTGCGTCTTACTGGCGACTTACCGGCCCCTGAATCTGCCCCATTACACCGGGAATATGCAGGCGGCCGGTTTGATCAATATTGGCTCAAATATCTTCCTGCCAGCCAGCAACATACCTGACCAGCGCCCACTGTGCCAGCCACAGTGCCATATAGCCAAAGGTCTCCACCAGCTCCTCCAGCACGATCACCTGATAATCAAACCATTGCTGCAGGACAATGAAACCATGACCTTCCGCATTGGTGGATATCACCATGGCCGCGACAAATATCGCCAGGCTGAATATCGGCAGCGCCTTCTCGCGCACCAGGCGCTTGATGACCTTGTTCCAGACACCGTGGCGCACAAACCAATAGCAGCACAGCAGCAGCATGGCGCCCACCACCCATTTGACGGCGGGCCGGTACCACAGCACCTGGGAGCTGATCACCGGCCCCCACTTGCCAGCCTCCAGGCTGGGCAGGAAAGCTGCGCCCCAGGCCAGTTCACGCCCCAGAAAGGCCAGCCAGAACAGGGAGGCGATCCACCAAAGGGGCGCTGCAAGGGAGCCCTTTTGCTGCCGCGCCGCAACCAGGGCCGCCACCATGCCCAGCAGCAGGGTCACGGCCTGGATATTCTCCAGGAATCCATTTTCCCAGCTCAGGCTTTGCGGCAATACAAAGCTCAGGGGAAAGCTCAATACCAGCCCTGCCAACAAAGCCCAATTCCAAAGCCGCAGCAAGGAATCATCATGGTATTTGGACGCGGATATTCTTGTTTTTGAAAGGGAAGCAGTCATTTTGATACAGGGCGTCTGGCGCTTTATCTGTTGATATGGTTTTTGCAAGCACGCAATATCCCGGAAATACTTACCAGGAAGCCGGAAAAATGGCGGGCGCACGGGCCTTCCCGCCGTTTTTCATTACAGCAGACTTGCCACCAGATTGCAGCACTGTGTCAAATTTGCCCTGCCGGGCGCGGCCCGTTGCCAGAACGGGCTGGGCTCAGGCGACGCGGACCGCGCGCGGGGGCAGCGCCGCCAGGGGCGCGGGCTGCACCAGATCGCGGTAGTAGTTGGGCAACGCGAACAGTGCGGGGTGCACTTCGGCGTTGTAGTAGCGCAGGTCGGGCAGGCGGCGCTCGGCCAGGCGCTGGCGCAGCTGGGCGGGGGGCAGCGCCGCCGCATCCAGCGTGTCGGAGGCCACGGCCAGGCCCCAGTAGGCGCCGTACAGGGGGATGTACAGGCCGTAGCAGCGCACGATGGCAAAGCGCTCGCGCAGGCTGGCCACCAGCCGCGCCACCTGCCCGCCATGGAAGACGGGGCTGCCCAGGTGCAGCACCAGGGCGCCGCCCGGCGCCAGCACGCGCTTCATGCGCGCCAGGGCCTGGTCGGAGTACAGCGCGCTGGCAGGCGTGTCGGGGTCGGTGAGGTCCATCAGGGCGAGGTCGAAGCGTTCTTCGGTGTGCTCCACCATGGCCATGCCGTCGCCTATGCGCAGCTGCAGGCGCGGGTCATCGAACACGCCCCGGTGCACCTGCTGCAGGTGCGTGCGCGCGGCCTGGACCACGGCCTCGTCCAGCTCGGCCACCACCACTTGCTCCATGGACGGGTGCTTGAGCAGTTCCTCGGCTGCGCCGCCATCGCCGCCGCCCAGGATCAGCGCCTTGCGCGGCGCCGGGTGGGCCAGGGCCGCGGGGTGGACCAGGGCCTCGTGGTAGAAGAATTCCTCGCCTTCGGAGGTCATGAATCGGCCATCCAGTCGCAGCACCTTGCCGAACTGCGGCGTGTGCAGCAGCTCCAGTTCCTGATGGGGCGTCTGCACGGTTTCGCGCCGCGTGGCGCGCCAGCCAAAGCGCGCATGGGGCGTGAGCGCCTCCAGCGCCCAATCGCCCTCATCGGCCGCCGCCGTGGCCTGGGCGCCGGGACCGATGTCGCCGCGCATCAGATGCTGGCGCACCACGCGGCCCGGCGCGTAGGCGGCGATCACGCCCTCCATCAGCGCGCGGGCCTTGCCCGAGTTGTCGGCGGAGAAGTTGCAGACGTAGACATCGACGGTGACGCAGCCGGTCTCGGGCCAGGTGTGTATGGCCAGGTGCGATTCGGCCAGCAGCACGGTGCCGGTGACGCCGCCGGGCTGCCCCTGGTAGTCAGGGAACTTGACCCAGCGGTCCTCCACCAGGGTCAGGCCGGCCTGCGCGGTCTGTGCGCGGCACAGGGCGGCGATGGCATCGGCGTCGAGCATATGGCGCTCGTCGCCCTGGCATTGGTAGAGATCGGCGGTCAGGTGCAGTCCGTGCATGTCGCGTGCTTCCTCCTTGTCTGTGGCCGGATCGCGGCCAGGATGGCAAAGCAGACGACTCTAGCAAAAACATAAATCGCACCGTCAAAGTGCGTTAACCATCGCCAAACCCCATTCTTTTTCCAACAAATTTGGAGGCTGCGCGTCTCAGGCCAGTTCGGTCAGCGCATCGACGAAGCCATCGGCATCGACCTGGCGCACGGGCTGGCCGTGGTTGTAGCCGTAGCTCACCAGCACCACGGGGCAGCCCGCGGCGCGCGCGGCCTGGGCGTCGTTGCTGGAGTCGCCCAGCATCAGCGTGCGTGCCGGGGAGGTGCCCAGGGCCTCGCAGGTCTTGAGCAGGGGCAGCGGGTCGGGCTTCTTGCGCTCGAAGGAATCGCCGCCGAAGACCTGCTCGAACAGCGGTGCCAGGCCTTTTTGTTCCAGCAGCGGCCGGGCGAAGGACAGCGGCTTGTTGGTCAGGCAGGCCAGCCGCAGGCCGCGCGCGCGCAGGGCCTGCAGGCCTTCGAGCACGCCCGGATAGACCTCGGCGAACTGGCCGTTGAGCTGCAGGTAGTGGTGCTCGTAGCGCTGCCAGGCCTGGCCGTAGATGGCATCCACATCGGCCGCGCCCACATGGGCCAGCACCGAGCGGATCAGGTGCTCCGAGCCCTTGCCCACCATGTTCTCGATGGCCTGCGGGGCGATGGCCGGCAGTTGCAGGTCCGCCAGCATGCGGTTGAGGGCTTCGGCGAAGTCGCCCAGGGTGTTGACCATGGTGCCGTCGAGATCGACGATGGCGGCGTCCAGTTGCTGTGGGTTCAACGGAATGAGGTTTGAAATCATGAAATGGGGGTGTCGAAAGCCGGGGGCTGCCTGCGCAGGAACAGCGTTGAAAATATCAGAACTTGCGCGGGCCCTGGGACTTGGGCCTTGCGTCCCCTGGCAGCCCCTGCATGGCCGTGGCCCCGTATCCCGGTGTGCCGCGATGCGGTCTGACGAGTGCCAGGGCCGCACGCAAAGGCGGCACGCAAGGGGGAGGTTGATCAGAACGACACCCAGTCGTCCTGCTCCTGCGCTTGCTTGTGCACGGTCTGCACGGGCTGCACGGCGCGGGCAGCCTGGCGTGCGGGGAGTGCCGCTGTCGCGGGTGCCGGCTTGCGCGCCCGCACCGTCGGTTGCGGGAGCGGCGGGGTTGAGGAAAGCTGTGCCGCATGGCCTCCCAGCTGGAAGATCGACACGGCCTGCACCAGCTGCTGTGCCTGGAGCTCGGTCAGCCAGGCCTTGACGTCGGTGTGTGCTGAGGTGAGAGCGCCTTTCTCCGCCTCCAGGTCTGCGGGCGATATGAAAATTTGCGGTGTACGAGCGGAAGACCGGGGCGTGCCGGAGCACATGGCTCAGCTAGCAGCGCAGTCCGGCAGGGCTGCCGTGGCCGTCGCCAGGAGCTTGTCGGCATCGATCAGCAACAGCGAGCGCTCATCGAGCACGCCCATGGCCAGCAGGCAGTCATTGACCAGGCCCACGCCCATGGCGGGCACGGCGCGCAGGTCCTGCGGCATGAGCGTCACCACGTCGGTGACCCCCTCCACCACCATGCCCGTCACTCCGCCAGGCAGGCGCAGCATGATGGTCACGGTGCAGGCGTCATATGGCTTGGGCGCAAGCCCCAGCCTGAGCCGCAGATCGATGACGGGAATGACCTCTCCGCGCAGTTCCAGCACGCCGTTGAAGTAGGCAGGGCCGTTGGCAATGCGCATGGGCGACTCGTAGGACCGGATCTCCTGCACTTGCAGCAGGTCGATGCCGAACTCCTCATCGTCCACGCGGAAGGAGAGCCATTGCCTGGTGGTTTCGGTCTTCAGTGCATGCGGCATTTTATCACTCCAATCAAATTTATTTGATGAATTTGATAAAATTTAGCAGAGCGCGACAACAAGCACAACCGACTTTTACAACTTTGGTCGCTGATGCTCCGTCGTGCACGTCAGGCGGAAGGCTTCGCCTGGCTCCAAAGGTCTGTGGCGATTGGTCAGTCAAGAGGGAGAGGACTGCGTGGCGGTTCCGCGGAACCGGATCTCGGGGGCAAGGCCACACAGTTTTAAATTGATAAATCTGATTTCTTAAGATGCGTTTAAGCCAAAGAAACAATCATTTACATCATATTGATCGAAGCTCCTTCCAACCGCCCCCCAGGAGACCCCATGTTCCTCCGACTTCTGTCCATCCGCACAAGGCTCATCGTTGCCTTTACCCTGCTTTTGCTCTTGTTGAGCACGGTTGCGGCCATCGGCTCCCTGCAGATCGCCCGGGTCCAGTTCAATGCCAACGACCTGGGCACCAACTGGCTGCCTTCCACTAATGTGCTGGCCTCGATCCGGGCCACGGCCAATGAAGCCCGCCGCGCCACCCTTCGCCATGTGATTGAGGAGTCTGTACCGGGCAAGCAGGCTCAGGAAGAGGCGCTGGCTAAGGCCGAGAAAGCCCTTGAGTCGGAGTTCTCCACCTACGAAAAGCTCATTTCCTCCCCTGAGGAAAAGAAGCTGTACGACAAGATGCGCGTAATTTGGGACGCCGTCGTGCTGGAGGATAGGAAGGTGCTGGAGCTGTCCAAGGCCGGGCCGGAGCAGTCGGCCCAGGCGCGTGGCCAAGCCACGGGATCTGCGACCCAGGTCTTCACCGATTTCATGGACGTCGTGGGCCAGGACATCGCGCTGAACCAGGAGGGCGGGCGCAAGGCCACCGAGCAGGCCGAGAAGGACTACCACCTGGCGCTGTACCTGCTCGGCGGGCTGGCCACGCTGGCGGTGTCCCTGGGCGCCGTGCTGGCATGGGCCATCACGCGCTCGATCACCGAGCCCCTGCACATGGCGGTCTCGGTGGCGGACACCGTGGCGCGGGGCGACCTCACGGCCAGCATCGTGGTGCAGGGCCGGGATGAGCCCGCCCGGCTGCTGGGCGCGATGCGCGACATGAACGGCAAGCTTCGCGAGATCATGGCAAGCATTCGCCTCAGCAGCGACAGCATTGCGACGGGATCGAGCGAGATCGCCTCCGGCAGCCTGGACCTGAGCCAGCGCACCGAGCAGCAGGCCAGCAACCTTGAGGAAACGGCTGCCTCGATGGAGGAACTCACGGCCACGGTGCGCACGAATGCAGACACGGCCCAGCAGGCCAACAAGGTGGCCTCGGCCGCCTCGGCCTCCGCTGTCGAGGGGGGCAAGTCCGTGGCCCTGGTGGTGCATACCATGCAGGACATCTCGGAGGCCTCGCGCAAGATTGCCGAGATCACGAACGTCATCGACGCCATTGCCTTCCAGACCAACATCCTGGCGCTCAACGCAGCCGTGGAGGCCGCGCGGGCCGGCGAGCAGGGCCGGGGCTTCGCGGTGGTCGCCAGCGAGGTGCGCGCGCTGGCCCAGCGCTCGGGCACGGCGGCCAAGGAGATCAAGGAGCTGATCGGCGCCAACCTGCAAAAGGTCGAGCAGGGCACCGAGGTGGCGACCCGGGCCGGCGAGCAGATGGACCGCATCGTGGAGCAGGTGCGCAGCGTGGACACCATGATCAGCGAGATCTCCAGCGCATCGGCCGAGCAGGCGGTGGGCATCCGTCAGGTCGGCGAGGCGGTGAGCCAACTCGACCAGATGACGCAGCAAAACGCGGCGCTGGTCGAGCAAAGCTCGGCCGCTGCAGGCAGCCTGGAGCAGCAGGCCGCCGCCCTGGCGCAGATCGTCTCCACCTTCAAGATGCATCCCGAGCATGGCGCAAGCCAGCCTGGCGGGCCGCGCGCCGCGACCGCCCAGGCCATGGCACCCAGGCAAGCGCAGCCCTGCAGGCCGCCACGCCTGTCGCCTGCCCGTGCGCAGCCGCAGGTCAAGGAAGAGGAATGGGCGGCCTTCTGACCTGGATCCGTACAGAAGCAAGGAAATGGCGGCAAGATGACGTATCCATGTGAACCGTTGCGGGGCCCTTGTTCATGATCAAGCGCATCAGTGTGCGGCAGCTGCGGCTGGGCATGTTTTTGGAGAGCTTTTGCGGCAGCTGGATGGAACACCCATTCTGGCGCAGCCGCTTCAAGCTGGAAGACCCTGCCGACCTGGCGAGGATCCTGCAGTCCCCCATCCAGGAAGTGTGGATCGATACCGCCAAGGGCCTGGATGTTGCGCAAGGCGGGCCGTCTTTCACCCGCGAGCAGGTGGACACCGTGATCGACGCCCAACTGTCCGAGATCTCGCAACTGGCCGAGCTGGAGTGCGAGCTGCGGCCCGTTGCCTTCGAGGAGGAGGTGAAGCGGGCCGCCCGCATCTGCCACCAGTCCAGGCAGGCTATCACCGCCATGTTCCGCGAGGTGCGCATGGGCAGGGAGATCAACCAGGACGAGGCCCGCTCCGTGGTCGCCGAGGTGTCCGATTCGATCATCCGCAATCCCAGCGCCATGGTCAGCATCGCCAGGCTCAAGACCAGCGACGACTACACCTACATGCACTCGGTGGCGGTCTGCGCCCTGATGATCGTGCTGGCACGCCAACTCGACCTGCCACCGCACCAGGTGCGCCAGGCAGGCTATGCGGGGCTGCTGCACGATATCGGCAAGATGGCCATTGCCACCTCCATCCTGAACAAACCCGGGCGTCTGACGGACCAGGAGTTTGACGAGATGCGTGAGCATCCGGCGCGAGGCCTGGAGTTGCTCAAGGCCGGCGGCGTCGATGACCCGGTCGTGCTGGACGTGTGCCTCCACCACCACGAGAAGGTGGATGGCACGGGCTATCCCCACAGGCTGCGCGGCGAGGACATCAGCCTGTTCGCGAAGATGGGCGCGGTCTGCGATGTCTACGACGCCATCACCTCGGACCGCCCCTACAAGCGCGGCTGGGATCCTGCGGAGGCGGTGCACAAGATGGCCGAATGGAGTGCCGGCCACTTCGACAAGACCGTTTTCCAGGCCTTCGTCAAAAGCATAGGCATCTATCCGGTGGGCTCCCTGGTGCGGCTGACCACGGGCAGGCTGGGGGTGGTCATCGACCCTGGCCGCCAGTCCCTGACCTGTCCGCAGGTCAAGGTGTTCTATTCCACGGCCAGCGGCATGCGGATGGCACCGGAGACCGTGGACCTGGCCCGGCCCGGGTGCCAGGAGAAGATAGCCAGTCGGGAAGACCCCGCGAAATGGGGCTTCACCGACCTCGATGCCCTGTGGAAAGACCCGGCCTGGGAACGGGCCACATAAAGGCGGGGCTGCCGGCTCCCGCACAGGGGCAAAAGACCTGTTCCCGGCCTGGGGCCGGAACCCGCCCCGCTGCGGGCGGCAGCATACGGCGCCCACGGGCGTGCAGGCCTGGCAACAGATTTGATAGATAAATTCAATAAAATTTGATTGAATTGATATTTATGATTCACATGCCGGCCCACACCTTTGTTGCGGCATGAAAGATCTCCCCATGCAAAAGATACTGATCGCCGAGGACCATGCCGACATCCGCAAGCTGCTGCGCATGACACTGGAATTCAGCGACTTTGACGTCATAGAGGCTTGCGATGGCGACGAGGCCTGGGCGATGGCCGAGAGGCTCAGGCCCGACATCGTCCTGCTCGACATCATGATGCCGGGCACGCTCGACGGCCTGGAGGTGTGCAGCCGCATCAAGCGCTCCTACGAGCTGCTGCATACGCAGGTCATCCTGCTGACGGCCCGGGGCAGCGCCGAGGACCGCAAGGCGGGCCTGCTGGCCGGAGCCGACGAATACCTGGTCAAGCCCTTCAGCACCCTGAAGCTGCTGGAGACGATCGAAAAGCTCGAGAGGATCGACTGATGGCCCAGTACCAGACCGCCTCCCCCCGGGAGCCATCGCGACGTTTCGATCCTGCGGCCGTGGAGCAGATGGAGCAGCTCATCCAGGACTTCGGCCGCATGTACCGCGAGCGCAACGATCTGCTCAAGGAAGTGACACGTGCGCACCACGAGACCCTGCTGCGCCTGGCCATGGCCGCCGAGTTCAAGGACGACGACACCGGCTCGCACATCGTCCGCATCGGCTACCTGTCGGAGGCCCTGGCCCTGCGCCTGGGCTGCCGCATCGAATTCGCCAGCCTGCTGCGCAAGGCGGCCCCGATGCATGACATAGGCAAGGTCGGCATTCCGGACACCATCCTCAAGAAGGAGGGCCCGCTGGATGCGCAGGAGCGCCTGGTCATGAACCGGCATGCCGAGATCGGCGCGCATCTGCTGGGCCAGTCGCGCATCCCGGTGTTCCAGATGGCGGCCGAAATCGCCGCCAGCCACCACGAACGCTTCGACGGCAAGGGCTACCCGCAGGGATTGGCAGGCGAGGACATCCCGCTGTCGGCGCGCATCACCTCCATCGTCGATATCTTCGACGCGCTCACCATGGACCGGGTGTACCGGCCGGCGTTCGGGCGAGCACGGGCCCTGGAGATGATCGCGGCGGAACGGGGCAAGGCCCTGGATCCCGGCATCGTCGACGCGTTCATGGACAACATCGAAGAGCTGGATGCGCTGCGCCTGGCGCTGACCCGGCAGTCCCCGTCCTTCACCGATCTGATCGACACACCCTGAAAGCCCGCCATGCATCCATCATCGACATGTTTCGGCGCACCGTCCCCAAGGCGCGTGCTGGCCCGCCTGGCAGCCGTTGCCGGATTGCTGCTGTGTCTGGTGCCATGGTCCGGCTCTGCCGCAGCTGGCGAGGTGCTGGAGCGGATTGCATCCACGGGCGCCCTGCGTGTGTGCATATGGCCCGACTACTACGGCATCACCTTCCGCGACCCGCGCACGGGCCGGCTGACGGGCGTGGATGCAGAGCTGTCGGCGGAGCTGGCCAGGGAGCTGGGCGTACGGCTGCAGTATGTGGATTCCTCCTTTCCCAGGCTGATACCTGACCTGCTGGAGTCGCGCTGCGATGTCGCCATGTTCGCCGTGGGCATACTCCCCCAGCGGCAAAAGCAGCTGCGCTTCACTCAGCCCTATCTGAGCAGCGACATCTACGGCGTCACGACCAAGAGCAATCAGGCCGTGCAGTCCTGGGCGGACATCGACCAGCCCGGCGTGCAGGTCGCCGTGCAGCGCGGCACCTTCATGGAGCCCGTGATGCGCGAGACGCTCAAGCATGCGCAGATCGTGTCCATCGAGCCGCCCCAGACCCGCGAGAAGGAGCTCATGGCAGGGCGCGTGGATGTGTTCATGACCGACTACCCCTACAGCCGCCGGCTGCTCGACAGCTCCGACTGGGCCCGGTTGATCGCACCGCCCAAGCCGTTCCACGTGCTTCCCTACGGCTATGCAACCAGTCCTGCCGACGCCCAGTGGCTGGCGCGCCTGGACCAGTTCGTCTCCGACATCCGGCGAGACGGCCGCCTGGCCCGGGCAGCGCGCAACCACGGGCTGAGCGCCATCGTCGCGCCTTGAACCCTCCGATGGAGCGCCTTCATCATGTCTGGCCGAGCCGGCACGCATCATTTTCTGGGAGCCAGGCGCAGCGCCCACCTCAAGGCATTGGTGCTGACCTTTGCCCTGTGCGTGCTTGCCGGGCTGGTGCTGTTCGTCTGGAGCCAGCTGCATGCCGAGGCCGAGCAGAGCAAGGCCCAGGCGGCGTTGCTGGCCCGTGTGCTGCAGGATCAGACGAACAAGACCTTCGAGACCGGCGAGGTCGCCCTGGCAAGCCTGGCCAACAACCCGGTCATCCTGTCCGCCGACAGCCCCGGCGCAGCGCGCGAGGCGGCCTTGGCGCAAGTGGTCGGCCAGTTGCCGGTTCTGCGCAGCATGGCGCTGCTCGATGGCAAAGGACGCATCCTGGCGAGCACGCAAGCGGGCGAGGCCGGCCTGCAGATCGAGCTGCACAAGCTGCTGCCTGACAGGGCATCGGCTCCGGTCCCGGGCAAGGTCCAGCTGGGACGCCTGGTCACCGGCCGCAGCCTCTCCTCCCTGGCAGCGGCCCCGCATGCGACACCGCGGGGCGTCCGCTACCTGCCCCAGATCCTCGCATTCAAGCGCGACAACGGCGCACCGGCCGTGCTGGTGGCCCTGATCAATCCTGATGCCGTGGCCAACTTCTACCAGTCCACGCTGGAGTCCCTCAGCTACGAGGCCATGCTGCTGAGCTACGACGGCCAGGCGCTGGCCAGCACGAATGCGGGCACCGGCGTGCAGGCGACCGCCGTGCTGCAGACACCGCTGTTCCGGCAATGGCTGCCGCACAGCGAATTCGGCTCCTACGTCGGCGCCGGCATGCTCGGCTCCCATGAGGTCGTGTCCTTTCGCACTGTGCGCAACTGGCCTCTGCTGCTGGTGGTGGAGGAGCCCTACTCGGAGGTGGTCGCGCGCTGGCGCGACAAGGCATTCGCCTTCTTCGTTGCCGGCCTTGCGCTTCTTGCCCTGGTGCTGGGCCTGAGCGGGTCGGTGCTCAAGACCCGCAGGGTCCAGAAGTCGTCCCAACAGTCCATGGAAAAGGCCCAGGCGCGCCTGGCGCGCAGCGAGCATGAGATGGCCGTGCTCATGCGCAGCGTGCAGGAGCTGATCTTTCGCACCGACAGCGAGGGCCGGCTGACCTTCGTGAACGCACGCTGGGAGCAATGGACCGGGCAGCCCAGCGTCGAGGCGCTGGGGCAGCCGCTGGAAGGCATCGCGCGCGAAGCCTGCAGGCCGCAGATCCATGCCCTGCTCGACCCACAGGCCAAGCTGGCCCTGCGCAACTGCCAGGCCATGTTCCAGCTGCCGGGCCACCGGGAAATACTCTGCGACATCGCCGTCGTCCCCCTGCTGCGCGACGGCCGGCTCGTGGGCTTCGCGGGCAGCGCCGTGGACGTGACGGCCCGCTGGAAGGCGCA